>NZ_CP097349.1:636250-1272500 GCF_023516215.1 Cytobacillus pseudoceanisediminis
ATCCACATGGCCTTGTATTAGAGTTGGTAGAAAGAGATGAGGGAGAAATAAATACATGGTCTTTTGGAGGCATCACTCCAGATGCTGCAATAAAGGGATTTGCTGGGGCGACTCTTTATTCATCCCAGCCTGAACAAACGGCAAACCTGCTTGAAAGGGTAATGGGCCTTGAACGTATTGGGGAAGAGGAAGAAATGATCCGGTTCCAATCCACTGCCCAAATCGGCAATGTCATAGACCTGAAAAAGGTTTCCGGCAAGCGCGGCCAGATGGGTGTCGGTACAGTCCATCATATCGCCTGGCGGGCAGAAGATGATGAGGATCAATTGGAGTGGCAGGAGTATGTGAGGTCAAATGGATATAGTGTGACGCCAGTCAGGGATCGGAATTATTTTAATGCCATTTATTTTCGGGAGCAAGGGGAAATTCTGTTTGAGATTGCAACCGACCCTCCTGGATTTGCGCATGACGAATCACCTGGGAAAATGGGAGAGAAGCTGATGCTTCCTGAACAATATGAGGATATGAGAAATCGCATCGAGCGGAAATTAATCCCAATTGAAGTTAGGGAACTGGATTAAAACGAAGAGGGGAAGATACTATGAAACATATTTTTCAACAAGGAAAAGATCCTTCTAAACCTGTATTATTGCTGCTTCACGGAACAGGAGGTACAGAAACTGACCTGCTTCCGCTTGCAGGGCATATTGATCCGGAGGCCTCTGTTCTAAGTGTGCGCGGAAATGTGCTGGAAAATGGTATGCCGAGATTTTTCCGCAGACTGGCAGAAGGTGTCTTTGATGAAGAGGATTTGATTTTTCGCACTAAAGAATTAAACGGATTTTTAGATGAAGCTGCACAGAAATACAAATTTAAGCGTGAAAACATAGTGGCAATTGGCTATTCCAATGGAGCTAATATTGCAGGAAGCTTATTATTCCATCATGAAAACTCCTTAAGAGCAGCGATTCTGCACCATCCGATGGTTCCAAGGCGTGGTGCTGAATTGCCTGATCTTAGCGGAACATCAGTATTTATCGCTGCAGGAACCAATGACCCGATTTGTCCCGCAGAAGAATCTACTGATTTACAGTCTTTATTGGAAAGTGCAGGAGCGAAAGTCGAGCTTCACTGGGAAAGTTTTGGACACCAATTAACCATGGGTGAGGTTCAAGCTGCAGCCCGCTGGTATAAACAAATATAAAATTAGTTAATGCAATGAATTAATAGGGAAGACTATGAAAGAATAGGCGGTGCTGATATGGGTATCCTATCAAGGTTATTTGGAAATTCAACTAAAAAGGAGACGATTAATATGGAAAATGTGAAATTGGCCGTAATTTTTTACAGCATGGGCGGAACAAACTATCAATTGTCTAAATGGGCGGAGGAAGGCGGCAAAGAAGCTGGTGCGGAAGTCAGGGTTTTTAAGGTTCCAGAATTGGCACCGCAATCTGCAATTGAAGGCAATCCTGTATGGAAAGCAACTGTCGAGGCAACAAAGGATGTGCCTGAAATCAAGCCGGACGATCTTGAATGGGCAGATGCCATTATATTCAGCGTGCCGACCCGTTTCGGCAATATGCCTTCCCAAATGAAGCAGTTCCTTGATACAACTGGCGGTCTTTGGGCGAAAGGAAAGCTTGCGAATAAGGCAGTAAGTGCAATGACATCAGCCCAAAATCCTCATGGGGGGCAGGAAGCAACAATTCTTTCCCTTTATACAACAATGTATCATTGGGGAGCGATTGTCGCTGCTCCTGGATATACAGATCCGGTTCTCTTCGGAGCAGGAGGCAATCCGTATGGAACTAGCGTAACAGTTGACCAGGATGGAAAAATGATTGAAGATGTGAAGGAAGCTGTTAAGCATCAGGCGAAAAGAACCGTCACAGTTGCCGGGTGGATAAAAAAAGGTAATCAGTAAACATAATAGATGGAGCAATTGTTATTCAATTGCTCCCTTTACATGTAAAGGGGAGAAATGGCGTATGGAAAATGAGGAGATTACTAAGCGGGAAATTGCTTCAATCAGGAAAGTATATCTGCAGGAGCATAGCCCCATTCATGCAGCAGGCCCTGTGATAGAACCAGGGAATTGGGAGAAGTTTGACCCATTCCTTCTGATGATGGAGGATAAATTTCAAAAAGGTGCGTTTGACATCCATCCCCATCGCGGTATAGAAACCGTAACTTATGTTATTGAAGGGGCTATTGAACATTTCGATAGTCATTCCGGTGAAGGAGGCGTGTTAGGGCCAGGAGATGTTCAATGGATGACAGCAGGCAGCGGTGTCGTTCATAACGAAGTGCCATCAGAAGGAATAACTGCCCATTCGCTGCAGCTGTGGATCAATCTGCCCAGCGGGAAGAAAATGACAGCGCCTAGATATCAAAATCTTAAAGGCAGTGAAGTTCCTGTCAGAGAGGAAGATGGCGTTATTTTTAAAGTCTTCTCCGGATCCTCAAAGGGGGTTGTATCTCCTGCCTTAAATCATGTGCCTGTAACGATGGTTGAAGCTAACATGAAAAAAGGAGCGGAAGCCTCGCAAGATCTGCCTGGAAGCTACAAGGGCTTCATCTATATTATAGAAGGCAGCGGGGTTTTTGGAGAAAATGAAGCATATGCAGCAAAAGGCCAGGTTCTTGAATTGGGAGATGGCGGGGACGCTGGAAGCGAAATTTTCATCAAAGCCGAAGAGCCTTTGCGCTTTTTACTATATGCAGGCGAGCCAGTCAAAGAACAGGTTGTTGCCCGTGGACCGTTTGTTATGAACACGGAAGAAGAAATACGAACCGCATATAAGGAGTATATGGAAGGTACCTTTCTAAAATAAGAAGAGGGTGAGGAGCAATCATATGGTTGCTCTTTTTTTGCCGGGAGTATTGGTTTTCAGAAACATTACCTGTATTTTAGAGAAGTACTAATCAAATCCAAATAAGGAGTTGGCCTATAATGTATGAAGTTAAAACCAAAGAGAACGATAACAGTGTATTTGAATTCATAGAAAAAGTTGAGAGTCCTAAAAAGAGGGAGGATGCATATAGGCTGCTGGATATCTTTACAGAAACGACAGGCTATCAGGCAAAAATGTGGGGACCAAGCATCATTGGCTTTGGTTCGTATCATTATAAATATGCAACTGGTCATGAAGGGGATGCACCACTTGTTGGCTTTTCGCCAAGAAAGGCAAAAATTAGCCTTTATTTTGCACCCGGGGATAGAAAAAGAGATGAATTGCTTGAAAGGTTTGGGAAACATACCACCGGAAAAGCTTGTGTTTACATAAATAAGATTGCAGATATCGATGTAGAAGTGCTAAAGGAATTAATTGTTCAATCAATTGATTTTTTAAGAGAGACTTACCCGGAGTAATAGGAAGTCCAGTATGTAAATACTCTCGGATCCATGAGGCAGAAACACTTATTCATCCGCCCGGAGATCTGGTGTTATTTACCAGGTTACTTGACTCTCAGAATGATATATTTTTTAATTAAGTATATCATTTTGAAGGTGAGCCTATGAAGCCAAGTCTAACACCCATCGAGCCGGCAGCAAGACACGGAAGAAAAAATTATATGTCTCCATTAATAAAAAGTTTGTACTCAGCCACCTCTCTTCAGCAGTATGGCTGACTTTTTCTATATATCTATCGCTGCCATGGCTGAAGGACTTATCGGAAATTGTCACACTCCCGATCAGTATTCTTATTATTGGCGGTATTGCCTATTTACCTGGCTATATGAATGCCTTTCTGGTGATGAGCCTGCTTTTGGACAGGCAGCCTTCATTTAAAAATCCGGATCCTGATAAGGAAGTGACATTGCTGGTAGCTGCCTTCAATGAAGAGAATACAATCTTTCAGACGTTAAGCTATGTGGCAAGCCAGGATTATAAAGGCAAAATTAAAGCTATTGTCATAGACAATCGTTCTTCAGACAATACCTATTGTGAATTAGTAAGGGCTCAAAAGAGCTTAACCTTGAAATCAAGGTTTTAAAGGAATCTAAGCCGGGAAAATTCCATGCGTTAAACAAAGGGCTGCAGCATGTGACAACAGAGTATGTTATCTCGCTTGATGCCGATACCCTGCTTCATCCTTCAGCGGTCCGCTTTTTAGTGGCACGCATGGAAAGCAGTCCTGAAGAAGTGTGTGCCGTAGCAGGCTCCATGCTTGTGCGCAATAGCCGTGAAAACCTATTGACTAAAATACAGGAGTGGGATTATTATCTGGGGATTGCTTCAATAAAGAGGCTGCAGGGGTTATATCAGGGAACACTGGTTGCTCAAGGGGCCTTCAGTTTGTACAAAACAAATTCCGTCCGCCAGGTAAATGGCTGGCCCGATGCCATTGGCGAAGATATTGTCTTGACATGGAGACTTCTTCAGAAAGAATGGAAAGTGTATTTTGAGCCGCTGGCTGCAGCATTTACGGATGTTCCTTCCAATCTATCACACTTTGCAAAGCAAAGGTCCAGGTGGGCAAGGGGAATGATTGAAGGCCTGAATGAAATTAAACCATGGAATCAGCCCCAAATTTACACAAAATACTTAACGGGCGTTAACCTTGTTATGCCATATCTGGACATGGTGTATACTTTCTTCTGGATCCCTGGATTAATACTGGCATTCTTCGGTTATTTCTGGATAGTTGGTCCAATGACCTTATTTGTCCTGCCGCTTACAATTCTAAGTTACGGTATCTTATATATGTATCAAAAGCATTATGTTTTTAAAAATCTTAATTTGAAAGTAAGAAAAAATATATTAGGTTTTTTTGCATTTATCCTTTTTTATCAAATGATTATGTCGCCCATATCTGTATGGGGATACTTTCAGGAACTTTTCAAGTTAAAGCGTGTCTGGGATTGATCTTCGCTGTGGCAAGTAGCGGAGGTTTTTTTGATTTTTTTAATGCACATTTTCCTCAATCATTCTTATAATATTGAAGAAAAAGAATTGCGGAGTCATTTTTATTGCTTTTGGTTTGCGTTGGAGATAAAATGTTTACCAAAGTAAACTTTTTAAGTTAGGCGCATATACTTTTAGTAATCTAGGATATATATTTTTTTAACGCAAAAGTTGCCCCAGTGAAACTTTTTGGCAACAGTGAAAAAGGAGAGAGTGAAATGTCGCAGGAAGTATTATTTGCATTAGGTCTCACATTGTTTGCCGGCTTAGCGACAGGTATTGGCAGTTTAATGGCTTTTTTTACTTCTAGAACGAATACGAAGTTTTTATCATTGGCACTTGGATTTTCGGCAGGTGTAATGATTTATGTCTCCATGATTGAAATATTTGTAAAAGCAAAAGATGCACTTGTAGGAGCATTAGGTCAAGTAAACGGCAATTGGGCAACAGTTGGAGGTTTTTTTGGGGGGATAGTCCTTATTGCACTAATAGATCGGTTTATTCCTAAAAAGGATAACCCGCATGAAGTAAGAACAGTTGAAGAGATGAATGATGCAGGCAAGGTTGTCGAAGATCCGGCCCTCTTAAAAATGGGGACCTTTGCCGCTTTGGCGATTGCGATTCATAACTTCCCGGAAGGAATTGCAACTTTTACATCTGCACTTCAGGACCCATCGCTTGGAATCGCCATTGCGGCGGCTATCGCGATCCATAATATCCCAGAGGGGATTGCTGTCTCAGTTCCTGTCTATTATGCCACTGGGAGCAAGAAGAAGGCTTTTAAGCTCTCATTTTTATCAGGGCTCTCAGAGCCAATTGGCGCATTTGTCGCATACTTGATTTTAATGCCATATTTAAACGATGTAATGTTTGGAGTCATTTTTGCTGCAGTTGCCGGAATAATGGTGTTCATTTCTCTAGATGAATTATTGCCGGCTGCCAAGAAGTATGATGAAGCCCATACTTCCATTTATGGACTTGTGGCAGGAATGGCCGTCATGGCGCTCAGCTTGCTGCTGTTTTTATAACAAAGAAAGCAGTCTCCTATTGTGCAGGAGGCTGCTTTCTTCATTTCACAATTAATGAGCTGTGCCTTTGTCAAAGTTGCTGCCGCTGACATCGGCAATATTTTCTATAGCCACTAATGCATTCGGATCGATATCTTCCACAATCGAACGGAGCGTAGATAATTCAATCCGTGTTACAATGGTATAAATGATTTTTTTCGGCTCCCCGGTAAAAACACCCTGGCCCTGAATATAGGTCATCCCCCGCCCTAATTGCTTCATAAGCTCTGCAGAGATTTCTTCAGGCATATCGGAAATGATCGTAACCGACTTCAGCTCTTCCATACCTTCCACAACGATATCAATCATTTTATATGCAATATAATAGGTGATAATGGAGTACATGGCAGTTTCCCAGCTGAAAACGAGGAAGGCCGCAAGAATAAATATAAATACGTTGACAATCATGATGAATTGGCCGACAGACACTGGGCGCTTCTTGCTGACTAGGATGGCGATAATTTCTGAACCGTCCAAAGCTCCGCCAGTCCTGATCACAAGGCCGACCCCTGTACCGAGAATGACAGCTCCAATGACCGTCGCTAAAAATAAATCATTGGTTACCGGCTCAAAATGATGCAGATAAGCGGTACTGGCAGATAAAACAATAACACCGTATAACGTATGTATCGTAAATTTCATTCCTATTTTACGGAAGCCAATATAGAGAAATGGCAGATTTAAAACAATCAGGAATATACTCATGGTTAACCCGGTCAGTTCAGCAGCGATAATGGAAAGACCGATAACCCCGCCATCGAGAATATTATTGGGAACAAGGAAAAACTCAAGTCCTGCCGCTGCAATCACCGCACCTAGCGTAATCATGATGAGCTGCCTTATCTCTTTTATTATCCGTTTTTTCTTTGTCATTGCCAATATGATCAAGCCCTTCTTTTTTAAATACTTTCATATTATAGCACTTATATAGAAAAATCTTTAAGCAGGAACCACTTAGCTGCAAAAAAGGAAATAATACGGGAAGCGTTGAATGTAATTAATTGGATTAAAAAAAGCGAGGTAAATATATGACTGCTGCTAACGTGGATTGGGGCGGAGCAAGGATAAAATTAACCTGGAAGGAGGCAGCCTATCTTCCGGAGAGAGAATTTATTACGAGCGCTCATGGGTTTTGCTTTTTAGAGGGAAAGGTTTTATTAGTGAATTTGCAGAACCGGGGGTGGGATATTCCCGGCGGCCACATAGAAAAGGGTGAAAGCCCGAAGCAATGTTTTAAGAGAGAAGCCATGGAAGAAGGCTATGCCGAAGGGCAGTGCGCACAATTGGGATATATTATCGTAGACCATAGCGAGAATCTGCAGTGGACTGAAAGCAGCGTATATCCCAAAATAGGCTATCAGGTTTTTTATCATATGGAAATAGAAAGAATGTATGACTTTGAAGCCCGGTATGAGTCATCAGAAAGGAAGCTGGTCGATCCTCTGCAAATAACTGAGTTTTGCAAGGGATGGCATGAAACACTTGCTGAGGCTTTAAACTCAGCAATGAAAAGGAGCTCCTCCATTTTATGAACCAAAACGAAATAGAGCATGACTGCTCCTTTTTCCATTATGATCCGTTTTTATTCTGGGCCAATTTTTTCGGTCTTTTGTGCCGGGCGGCTTTTCCATCCAATGATGTTTAATCATAATGTCTGCTCCCGTTTTGGCATATTTGGCAATCTCAATGGACAAGCGTTCATAATTCATGGCCAGGTCGCTGCGCTGGCTGGCAGCTGCTGCCGTAGCATAATTTCCGGTTCCTGCTGCACTTATTAAACTCATATGGAACATGATCAGCTTATCTGAAAAAGTCTGTGTAACCGAATTGCTGACACTGACATCAGGCAGACGGGGTGTTGGAATATCATTTTGCAGCAGAATATCTGAGAAGATTTTAATATGTTTGTTGGCTATTTCTGCACCTCTAAGCATAAAATCTGAGACCTCTTTTGTCGATGAGGTCTGAGCAAAACTGAGGCTTAAGTTTACCCCCATGGCATTGGTCATGACATTCATATACAAATGAGATATTTCTATTGCATTTAACGGCCTTTTATTCGCCAAAGGATTCAGCCCGCTTAAATAATTTTTGCTATCTATATATTCAGTCACATCCGGAGTTTCAATATAAGGGTGCCTTGCAAGCAGGCCTTTGCTGAGGGCAATCCGGGTTGATTTATTATATAAAACGGAAGTTTCATGAAGCCCATTTGTAAAGTATTCACACATGTCTTCCCTTGAACTCATGGAAAGAAAGCCGCCATAAGAAATAAGACCTGTCCGAGCCATATGGTTAATATACGTTAAACAGAACATATCGGAAAAGAGCCATGGGGCAGACATAATGACGTCGTTATCAGAAAAACCATTAGGCACCGGCATCTCATTCTGCTGAAAAAACTTGACAAGTTTTTTTAAATGGGTGGTGGTCAAATTATATGCGTATTGGACCACTCCCTTAATTTCTTTGTCATCGAGATCTTTAAGCATAAACCCTAAAATGCACTTAGCCATGCTGTCATTCATATAGGAAGTCCACAAAGATGCAATTTCAGCGGCTGTGAGACGTGTCTTATTCTTTTGCATTGGATTGCCTCCATTATACGATTATTGACTATGGTTGATATTTTTTCCTTTAAAGTGGTTCTTATTCTTTTTCCGTATTAAGTCATCAATCAGCATTTTGAAAGGGGCCTGATTATTTGAGAAGAATTATGGTGATTGGGATTTCAGCGGGCGCAGGAAAATCAACCTTTGCCAGAAAGTTGGGAGAAAAAACAGGCATTGAGGTACATCATCTGGATGCTGTGTTCTGGAAGCCCGGCTGGGTGGAAAGCAGACTTTCGGAATTTTCGGATGCCCAGCGTGAACTTGTGAAAAAACAGCAGTGGATTATTGAAGGCAATTACAGCAATACTTTTGAAATCAGGGCAGCTGCTTGTGATACAGTCATATATCTGGAACTTCCCCTGTATCTCTGCCTATACAGGGTATTAAAGAGGTGGCTGACCAATCTTGGTAAAACACGTCCGGATATGGCAGCCGGGTGCAAGGAGAAAATGGACTGGAAATTTATTAAATTCATACTGACAACATACAGAACCCGCAAAAAGAAAATGGCTGAACGGCTTGACAGATTTGCAGCAGAAGGTAAAAAAGTCATTGTACTGAAAAATAAACCGGATATTGATTCATTCATAGAAGATTTTGATGTTAAGACTAACAATGCTTCATAGAAACAAAAACCCCTGCATTTTTTGCAGGGGTTATTCTTTCCTGAATTTCGAAACATTTACCCGGCCTGAAAAGAACACGGCACCGCCGCCCATATCGGAAAGCCGGTCCGGAGTCAGCGAATTGACCAGATGTTTTGTTCCTGGGGCGTCAGCCCATAACCCCTGTGAAACAACTGTACCAGGAAGGACAAGTTCTCCGACAGCCGCTTTGAGTTCGCATTCTCCTCGTTCATTCCAAATACGAACCAAGTCACCATCTTTAATTTCAGCATTTGCAGCATCCCTTGTATTTATGTGAAGACGCGGTTCCTTCTCCATCGCTGCATGTTTTGTATTATTTGAAAAAGTTGAATTCAAAAAGTTATGGTTCGGTGCAGGCACAAACAGAAAAGGGAATTTATTTTCTTCCTTCAGCGGTATGTATGCCGGCAGAGGAGGATACCCATCATCTTTCATTCTCTGCGAGTATAATTCTATTTTTCCGCTAGGCGTAGGCAGCCTGCCAGGAAAAAGCGGTTTTACCCTCGCTTTGATAAACTTGTTTTTCTTCAGAGATTCAGCATTGATTTCTTTGATTAGGGGGTTAGCTGGAAAATCTAGTGCGGCATCAATCATTTCTTCTTCTGTTTCTTTAAATACGGCATCATGAAAGCCCATTCCTTCTGCAAGAAGCCGAAACACTTCGACATTGGATTTTGACTCGCCGTATGGTTCTATGACTGGCTCCTGAATTTGCATGTAGTGGTGCCAATAGGATGAATAGATGTCCGTATTCTCAAAAGAAGAAGCTGCCGGCAGAACAATATCGGCATACTTGGCCGTTTCGGTTAAGAACAGATCATGGACAACAAGGAACAAATCCTCCCTCTGCAGCCCTTGACGGACTTTATTCCCCTCTGGTGCAACAACAGCAGGGTTGGTTCCATAGACATACATAGATTTAATCGGTTTTTCCAGTTCAAGGAGTGCCGAACCGATCTGATTCATATTAATGATGCGTGTATCCTTTTTGTGCAGGAGGTCAGGCCTTTGAAGGGCTCCAGTATTAAAAGCAAGATAGCCGGAGTTTCCCTTGATGGCACCGCCGCCCTTTAAGAGCCAGTGTCCTGTAATTGCAGGAAGACATGAAATGGTGCGGATGCACATTCCGCCATTGTCGTGATGCTGTGGCCCGTTGCCGATTCGGATAAAAGCAGGGGAAGTCTTTCCATACATACGGGCTAATTTCAAAATATCATCTTTGGGCACACCTGTTATGCCGGCTACTGTTTCAGGATCATACTCCTTCACATGTTCACGAAGTTCCTGGTGGCCAACCGTATACTTTTTCAGAAAGTTCTCGTCGGCCAGATTTTCGGCAAACAAGACATGCATCATGCCAAGGGCCAGAGCAGCATCAGTGCCGGGAGTAATCGGTATAAACCAGTCGGCCATTTTTCCAGTCTGGTTTTTATGGACATCAATCACAACGATTTTCGCACCGCTCTTTCTTGCTTTTTGTGCGAGAATCATTTGATGCATGTTCGTGCTGACTGCATTAATGCCCCATAGAATAATGAGCTTTGAATGGATGGTATCTTCTGGATCTATTCCAAAGCTACCGCCCATTGTGTACGTATATCCAGCTGTACCGGCAGATTGGCAAATCGTCCTCTCAAGGCGTGATGCTCCGACTTTATGGAAGAAACGGCGGTCCATTCCTTCTGCGTTTAATCTGCCCATATTTCCGTAGAAACTATATGGCAGGATGCTTTCAGGGCCATTATTGACAATTAGCTCCTTCCATCTGGAGGTAATTGTGTCTATCGCCTCTTTCCACCCAATCCGTTCAAAATGACCATCACCTTTGGTGCCAGTACGCTTCATTGGATATTTTAGGCGATCCTTATCATAGATCCTTGAAGGCATGCTGCGGACCTTATTGCATATATTCCCCTGTGTTACGGGGTGATTGGGATCTCCTTCAACTTTTACGATTCTTCCTTCTTTTTTATGAATGAGAAGGCCGCATTGATCGGGGCAATCCAGGGAGCAAACGGATGGGAAAACACCATTTAATATTTTGCTGTAAGAGTTCATGTCCACATACTCCTTCATCATAGTATTTCGATCATAACATAAAATTCAGATTATTTGATGGGTGTCTGGGGGCATCCATCAAATTTTTATAGTGAAACACCAAGCCTCATATTTGAAATTATTCTTTGTAAAAAATTTTATAAAATAGGTTGGTAGATTCAGAATACATCCGGGCAGGTGAACAGAGAAATGGCGATAAAAATTGCGATTGCAGATGATCATAAGCTCTTCAGAGAAGGGGTCAAACGGATACTGGAAATGGAAGAGGACCTTGAAGCAGCTGCTGAAGGGGAAGATGGCCGTGATGCTCTCATAATTGATAAGAATTATAGGCCTGACGTTATGATTATGAATATTCGATATGCCTATTATGAATGGCATCTAAGCAGTGGATAAGCTGAATGAATACAGTCATTAGTTTATTTTTTTATGATGATGAGAATTATGCACGAGGGTGCCTGGATAAAGAGATGATCTCTCCCTATGAAAAGCAGGATGAGTCGTACACATAAGGAGACGCCTTCAAGCTGGAGGTGTTTTTTTAATTTAAAAAACTTGTTGATTTTGATAATCATTATCAATTAAAATGAAGATAGGTGATAATCGTTTTCAATCATACATAGTTTTGATTTTAAGGAGGCGAGGAGTTGATCAAAAACCCTCAAGTATCCGTCCGCACAATGACTGACCAGAATTTAACGGATTTTATCCGGTGTCCTTATAAATTTTATTACGCACATATTGAAAAGAAAAAACATCCTCTTGGCTGGCGTCAGGCCATTCAGCATATTATCAATAAAGTTGTTTCATCCTATTTTCAGCTGCCGCAAAGCCATCGGACCCCTGCAAACGTTTTGATGCTGATCGATCAATATTGGGGAAGGCTGGAGCTGCGTATGTTTGATTCCCAGCTCCAATATTATATGGCTGCAGCAGCTATAACTGATGGTTTAATGAGAAACTTAAGCAGTGAATCTGAAATAGCACAGCCGCTGTTTTTGTATGAAAAGTTCAGAATGAATCTTAAAGAACTGAATGCAGATCTTTCTTTAACTTTTGATGTCGCGGAATGGCAGCAGGATTCTTTTATAGTGAAGAAATTCCTGGTAGATGCTGATGAGCAAATGCTTGAGCTTTATTGTCACTTAACAGTGGTTTTTTCAGAAAAGGTATTTGGAATAAGTCCGGCCAGAATTGAGGTCGTGACATTAATGGATGGTGAGAGGCATGTATTCAATCCAAATAAAGATAGCCTTGAAGCGGGATTAAACTATCTGCAGATGATGAAGACGCTTCTTGAAGACACAAAGCAGTTTTCGGATTTATACAATATGAATGAGTGTCCAGCCTGTCCTTTTCAGGGAGTCTGTGACAGGGATGAAAAGAACGAGAGAAAACCAAAATACTTATCTTAAAAAAGGCGCCTGGGGAAAACCAGGCGCTTCTGTTGTTTATGAATATGCACAACCGATTTAGGGTGAATGTATTTCCATTGCTTTTAATTGAATTTCCCGCTAAAGTTTTTACAGGGATGTTAGATAGAAAGGTTGAGATTCTTCTTTGAATATACTAATTACAGGTGCAAACGGTTTTTTAGGGAAAAAGCTTTCATTAAAGCTTTTGGAACAGGGGCATGAACTTTATTTATTAGTCAGGAGCAGAAAGCGGCTGGATGCCTTCATGCAAGGCGAAGGAAGCGATTTTTCCAGACAGATTCATATATTGGAAGGCGATGTTACCGAAGAACATCTTGGATTAAATAGAGAACTTATGAATTCATTAAAAGGAAAGTTGGATGCCTTATACCATAGTGCAGCACTTCTATCATTTGATGAAAAGGATCGGGATAAGACTTATAAAGTGAATGTGGGAGGAACAGAAAATGTTCTGAATCTTGCTTTGGAAATAAATTGTCCAAAAGTTTTATATATCAGTACCGCCTATACGGTTGGGACAGATACTCAGGGGGCGGAGGCTCTTTACTCTGTGGACAGGCGTTTTGTAAATCCCTATGAAGCTTCCAAGTGCGAGGCAGAACACCTCGTATATACATTCCGGGATAAACTGGATATTGTTATTCTCCGTCCCGGTATTATCATCGGTGATTCCAGAACAGGTGAAGCTGATACAAACTTCGGCTTATATGGATTTCTAAAAGGCATCAAGATCTTGAAAAAACGGGCCATGCGAAGACAAGACGGCCAAACGTGCAGAATCTATTTGGATCCTGAAGTTGCCCAGAATTTTGTGCCGGTGAATTATGTTATAGATACACTGGATGCCGCCCTGATTCATGCAGAAAATGGCGGGATCTTCAACATTACAAATCCTAATCCGCCTCTGCAATCAGATGTATATGAAATAGTAAGAGAGGTACTGAATTTTCCGCAATTGGAGATGTGTATCCCAGGATCATCTGCAGAAATGACTAGTGAGGAAAAGGCTTTTCATAATTCAATGAGCATTTTCCACAGTTATTTCCAGCGGACCATTGATTTTCCATCAGACAATACGGAAAGGATGCTTGCAGATGCAGGAGTTCACATGCTGCAAATGGACCGTGATGTATTAACAAGAATAATAGCAGGATATTTACTCGATGAAGCGGGTATACCTTCCTGACGAAAGAAAGACCGGGGATTGAATTCCCGGTCTTTCTTTATCATTCATGTCTGTTCCCCGTCTTTTTGGGCACCTGCTTCAAGGGGGCTTTTAAAAGCTTCCTGTGCTTAATTTCCATAGTCTGAATTTGATTCAATTCCTCAATTAAGTCATGGATGGAGAGAACCTCATATAGAATGGCAGTTTCGGGCTGGACATGGTGGTGTGTGCGCGGTTTTAAGCCCCCCGCAGGGTTCAGCTGTTTTTGGTCAATAAACCACTGTGTTACCTCGCTGATTTTTTTATGATGGCTTTCTGTAATAAGAAAGACCGGGTCATATAGGCTGTTTTTTATATCCTCAAGAACAGCAGCGGCAGCCTTTTTCCTGTCTTCCTCCAGCTCCGGAAGGCCAGTTGGCAGAAAGATCAAGTTCCCCACGTGATAGGTAATCTGCCTTAAAATAGTCAATTTTTTATATTCATAATGAAAGTCGCGCATGTCTTCACGGCTAAATCGGTGATACCTATATTCAGCTTTTTGATAATGGCATAAAGTTTCCGTTTTATCGATATCTTTAATAAGTCTTTGAAAATCAGAACGGACAGTGCCATCAGATCCCTGTGAATTGAAAATTTCAAGTCCTCTTTTATGTAAAATGTCACCGGATCGTCTGTAAAGGGCATGTATGTTTTTTATGATGGATGTTGAGTAATTGGGCGGCATGACAAAAAAGTTAACTGCTGTGGAAACGACAATTCCGGTAGTGGTAGTCCCCAATCGAATGAAAAAAGAGGACAGATAATGGTCCTGTACCGTTGAAATCATAGCGACACCTGTTAATGTAGCCACCAGCATCCCATCATGAAGCTTCAGCTTATGGCAGACTATGATTGTCGTAAGCGAAACGGCAGCATAACTGTATGGGCTGTCCCCGAAAATGAACGTAAATAATACAGCAAAGCCCGCACCAATGGCTGCCGCAGGAAATCTGACATATGCTTTCCGAATGGAGTCCGCAACAGTAGGTTCAATCGTTACGATGGCCGTAATCACAGCAAACATGGCTGGCCAATCCAGCATATGGCAAATAAAAGCTGTTATAAAAACAGCCAGTCCGGTTTTGGCGATTCTTCCTCCAATAAAATTATATGGAATAGTCTGTTTCATACATAATCCTTCTTTAAATCGTGGTTTCAATATTAAATTTATATTAGTGCAAGAAACCAATAAGAGCAAATGCGAATCTTCTGACAAAAAGAAATTATCCCGGTGACATCATCTGATAGTATGTTAAAATAGACAACTATAAAGTATAAATACTGAATATATATAAGATTTTACGGACTTAGAGGAAGGGTGAGTTTGAATGTCAATTAAAAGTGTGAAAGCCCATTTCAAAAAATGGGATCGGGAACAGGATGTAATGGAGTTTGATTCTTTAAGCGCAACAGTGGAACAGGCTGCTGAAACAATCGGTGTCAGCCCTGCACAAATTGCCAAGACTCTTTCCTTCAGGGGTGATGGGGATGAAGCAATTCTTGTGGTGGCAGCAGGCGACGCCAAAGTGGATAACAAGAAGTTCCGGAAAACGTTCGGTCTCAAAGCCCGGATGCTTTCAGCTGAGGAAGTCCTCGAACAGACGGGCCATGCCGTAGGCGGAGTGTGTCCATTTGGACTGAAAAATAATCTGGATGTATATCTGGATGAATCTATGAAAAGATTCGAGACCCTTTTCCCTGCATGCGGAAGCAGCAATTCCGCCATTGAACTGACACCTGCTGAAATTAATACATATTCAGATGCAAAAGCCTGGGTGGATGTGTGCAAGGACTGGGAAGAGGCGCTGATCATTGAACGGCCACTGGAAAAAATAACGAAATAGAAGTGATATTTACGTGCCGAAATCAAAAATGTGTTGTATGATTATAATTATTAATGAATAAATATATAGATTTGCGGATTAGGAGAGCAGATAATTCATGGGAAAGAATCTGATTATTAAACATATTGATGAACTTCAGGATGACTTTAATAGAATAAGCACTTATATCGGCGAGAATCCCGAATTGGGCCATGAAGAGTACAAGGCATGCAAAGTATTGACAGAGGAGCTTGAAAAGCATGGCTTTTCTGTAGAAATCGGCATATGCGGTTTACCGACTGCTTTTACCGGAACTTATGACAGCGGAAAAGAAGGTCCTGTGATTGGATACATGTCTGAATACGACGCATTGCCTGAAGTGGGGCATGCATGCGGTCATAATCTAATCGGGACAATGGGGATTGCTGCAGGAATAGGACTAAGTAAAGTGATTCGTGAAACTGGAGGAAAGGTTATTGTCTTTGGCACGCCTGCAGAGGAGACGAAGGGCGGTAAGGTGACCATGGCTGAAGCTGGTATTTTTGATGTTTTGGATGCAGCGATCATGGTTCATCCCCTTGACAATTTTGTGAAAAGCGGGACATCACTGGCAATGGATGCTATACAGTTTGAGTTTTTTGGCAAATCAGCACATGCAGCTGCCAGCCCTCATTTAGGAATTAATGCGTTGGACGCTGTCCTGCAAACGTTCAACAGCATAAACGCTCTGCGTCAGCATATCAAACCTGATGCCAGAATCCATGGCATTATTACGGAAGGTGGCAAAGCCGCAAACGTGGTTCCGGACTATGCGGTTGCCCAATTTTATGTTCGTGCATCCAAACGTGAGTATGTGAATGAACTTGTAGAAAAGGTCAAGAAATGTGCAGAAGGGGCAGCTTTGCAGACTGGTGCCGAAATGAAGTGGTCATTTTATGAGTTTTCTTATGATGATATGGTTACGAACAGCCCTTTATCAGAAGCATTCAATAAAGAACTGCTTTCTCTTGGTGTGAATGAGGAGGAAATTCTGGAACAGAAGAATGGGTCAGGTTCTCTTGACATGGGGAATGTCAGCCAGGCAGCCCCTTCCATCCATCCTTATATTAAAATATGCAATGAGGCATATGCTTGCCACACCCATGAATTCCGGGAAGCTGCTATGAGTGAGCAGGCTAAAGAAGCCATGATCCTCGGGGCCAAGGCAATGGCACTTACGGGGTATGAAGTGTTAACCAATCAGGAGCTTTTAAAACAGATTAAAGAAGAATTCAAGTCAAACAAGGCATTAGCTTAAAATCCAAAATAAGGCCATGATCCATAAGAAACATACGGATCATGGCCATTATATTATGATAAACTATCCCATTCTGAATACAGTCCGGTTCCATTGCAGCCCTGGCAGTCAAATTGGTTGGCATGATAAGCGAATTCATTCCCCGGATAGAGTGAAAAACCCCTGCCGTAACAGTCAGGACACTTGTTTTCTTCCTTCATGCGATTGACATGATTTTGATATCTGCTTTCGCGCCATTCATTAAAGGCATTCAATAATCCCATCTTTTTCACCTCAGCCATTTTTTCCTTATTTTGAATAAAATGGGCAGATTTTATACACTTCGGTACTATAGTATATGAATAAAGTGGGACTAGTGTGAAAAAAAGCTTGTTCTAAAAATGACTATTTTCCCTTAGGGTGCTTCCATTTTTCGCCGAGTGCTTCGATAAAAATGCTGACATTCTTTTTTTCCTGCATGATGGGGGATAGAACATAGGAAAGAGTGCGTTTGAATTCCTGATTTTTCACTTTGATTATAGACAGGTTATTTTGTTTAACGTCCCTTTCGACGACGCTTCCGGAAAGAATGCTTATTCCCAGCCCGTTGATGAGTGTTTCTTTTATCCCCTGGTTGCTGCTGATCGTTAAAAGTGATTTCACCTTAAGGCCATTTGATCTGACTACATGGTTAAAATACTCACGTGTCCCTGACCCGTTTTCCCTCATGATCCATTGCTGATTTTGAAGGTCAGCAATGGTTGTTTCCTCTTTTTGTACCAATGGATGCTGGTTGGAAGTCACAATAAATAATTCATCCTCTAAAAAGGGAGTCACGATAAGCTCTCTTTCATTTGTCTGGCCTTCTATTAACCCTATATCCACATGATGGGACCGTGTTGACTGAACAACTTCCTCTGTGTTGGCAATCGTCACCTGGAGATTAAGCTCAGGATACTGATTCTGCAAATCAAGCAGGAGGGGAGGCAGGATGTACTCCCCTATAGTGAAACTGGCCGCAATTTTCAAGTCTCCTTTAATGGTGTTTTGCTGCTCTAAAATTTCCTGCCTGGTTTGCTCGTAAATGGTAATCATCTGCTTGGCCCGGTCATATAATATTTCACCGCTGGGCGTAATTTTCAAGTATTTTGGAGAGCGTTGAAATAGTTTGGTCTGAAATTCCTTTTCCAGATTTTTAATATGCAGGCTGACACTGGGCTGTGACATTAGAAGGAGCTCGGCCGTCTTCGTAAAATTTTTAACTTCAGCCAATGTGACGAATGTTTTTAACGCATCATAGTACAAAATATCACCCTTTCTATAATTAATAATATTAATAGCTGCGATAATTAATATTTATTTTACTAATGGAATATCATTCGGTAAAGTAATAGATATATATTTTTTGTGTATAAAACCGACTTTTTTTATAGGAAAAGAGGAAATTTAAAGAAATACTATAAAACCAGCCTTTTGCGCTGGTTTGCGAGGTGGATCATGTTGCAACTTCAGGTAATGAACAGTCCGTTTAATCAGGAGCAGACAGAGCTCCTTAATCGTCTTCTTCCGACTCTGACAGAGACACAATCTCTCTGGCTGAGCGGGTATCTTGCCGCAATACAGTCTTCATCATTACAGGCTGCCCCAGCAGTGGAAGAACGTCCCGCACCTGCAGCGGTAAGGGCCATTCCAAAAGAAGTGACCATCTTATTTGGATCACAAACCGGGAATGCGCAGAATCTGGCAAAGAAAGCTGGAAAAACGCTTGAGGAGAGAGGTTTTCAAGTAACGGTTTCAGCAATGAGTGACTTTAAGCCCAATAATCTTAAAAAGGTCAAAAACCTGTTAATTGTCGTAAGTACCCATGGTGAGGGAGATCCGCCTGACAACGCTTTGACATTCCATGAATTTGTTCACGGAAAAAGGGCGCCCAAACTGGAAGACTTCCGATACTCAGTTTTGGCACTTGGCGACAGCTCATATGAATTCTTCTGCCAAACGGGAAAAGATTTTGATAAACGTCTGGAGGAACTTGGCGGAACAAGAATAACGCCAAGAGTGGACTGTGATCTTGATTTCGAGGAGCCTGCAGCAGAGTGGACGGAAGCAGTTTTAGCCGGATTGAGCGAAGGGGAAAGCAGCAATCCTTCTCCTGCAGCAGCAGCTTCAGTTTCAGCCTCAGCACCTGCTGAGTCAGTCTATTCCCGGTCCAATCCTTTCCGGGCAGAAGTTCTGGAAAATCTGAATCTTAATGGACGCGGCTCCAATAAAGAAACCCGCCATCTCGAGATTTCTTTAGAAGGTTCCGGTCTGACTTATCAGCCTGGTGACAGCCTTGGGGTATACCCTGAAAACGATCCTGAATTGGTTGACCTGCTTTTAGCTGAGATGAGCTGGGATCCAGAGGAAACAGTCAGAGTGAAGGAGGAAACAGTAACGTTAAAAGAAGCGCTTACGGCTCACTTTGAGATTACTGTCCTGACTAAACCGCTTGTTGAAAAGGCTGCAAAGTTTTCTGGAAATGAAGAACTGCAACAGCTAGTGTCAGACAGCAATCAACTGAAATCTTATATGGTTGGGCGGGACTTAATTGATTTAGTCCGTGACTTTAAACCATGGAACGGTTCGGCACAGGAGTTTGTTTCTATACTGCGTAAGATGCCTGCGCGTCTTTATTCCATTTCCAGCAGCTTCAAGGCGAATCCCGATGAAGTCCATTTAACAATCGGTGCTGTCCGCTATGATGCCCATGGCCGTGAACGCAAAGGTGTCTGCTCCATATTATGTGCAGAGCGTCTCCAGCCTGGCGATACACTGCCAGTATTTATTCAGCACAACGAAAACTTTAAACTGCCTGAGAATCCGGACACACCAATCATTATGGTTGGTCCTGGAACCGGAATTGCACCGTTCCGATCATTTATGCAGGAGCGTGAAGAAAGCGGCGCTGATGGGAAATCATGGCTATTCTTTGGCGACCAGCATTTTGTGACTGATTTTCTTTATCAGACTGAATGGCAAAAGTGGCTCAAGGATGGAGTCTTGACGAAGCTGGATGTCGCTTTTTCCCGTGATGGTGATGAGAAGGTTTATGTTCAGCATAGAATGCAGGAAAATAGCAAGGAATTATTCCAGTGGCTTCAGGAAGGAGCAGCCATCTATATCTGCGGCGATGAGAAAAACATGGCGCATGATGTCCATAATGCACTTATAGATATTATTGAAAAAGAAGGCGGTATAAGCCGCGACCAGGCTTCTGAATATCTTGCCGATATGCAGAAAAATAAACGCTACCAGCGCGACGTATATTGATTTGGAAGGAAAGGAGTTTTACAGCATGGTAAACCCAAACTTAAAAGCACCGGATGGCCCTCCGAGTGATGTTGAGGGAATTAAGGATCGAAGCAACTATTTGCGCGGAACGCTGGCGGAAGTTATGCAGGACAGGATCAGCGCCGGAATTCCCGATGATGATAATAGATTAATGAAGCACCACGGGAGCTATCTGCAGGATGACCGGGATCTGCGGAATGAACGCCAGAAACAAAAGCTTGAGCCTGCCTACCAGTTTATGCTCCGGCTGCGCCTTCCTGGAGGGGTCGCAACACCTGAACAATGGCTTGTGGTGGATGATTTAGCTGAGAAATATGGGAACGGCACATTAAAACTGACAACACGCCAGACCTTCCAGATGCATGGAATCTTAAAATGGAATATGAAAAAGACAATTCAGGCAATCCATTCGACGATGCTTGATACGATAGCGGCATGCGGCGATGTGAACCGTAATGTAATGTGTATCTCAAATCCCGATCAATCGGAAATTCATTCAGAAGTGTATGAGCTGGCAAAGATGCTAAGTGACGACCTCCTGCCCCGCACACGTGCCTATCATGAAATTTGGCTGGATGAAGAAAAAGTAGCGGGCTCTCCTGAAGTGGATGAAGAGGTTGAGCCGATGTATGGCCCGCTTTATTTGCCCCGTAAATTTAAAATCGGGATTGCTGTACCGCCTTCCAATGACATAGATGTCTTTTCCCAGGATCTCGGCTTCATTGCCATTGTGGAAAACGGCAAGCTGTCAGGCTTTAACGTGGCAATCGGCGGCGGAATGGGCTTCTCCCATGGAGATAAGGCGACCTATCCGCAGCTTTCGAAAGTGATCGGCTTTGTGACACCTGATAAGATTTACGAAGTGGCTGAGAAGGTCATAACGATTCAGCGTGATTACGGCAACCGCTCAGTCCGGAAAAATGCCCGTTTTAAATATACGGTAGACCGCCTTGGTCTGGAAACAGTTATTGTAGAGCTGGAGAACCGTCTGGGCTGGAAGCTGGATGAAGCTCGGGGATTCAAGTTTGATTCCAACGGAGACCGCTACGGATGGGTAAAGGGTGTCCGCGGAAAATGGCATTTTACGATGTTCATAGAAGGCGGCCGTGTGGCAGACTTCGACGGATATAAATTGAAGACAGCATTGCGTGAGATTGCCAAAGTTCATAAAGGCGATTTCAGGCTGACCGCCAATCAGAACCTCATTATCGGAAGTGTATCAACTAAAGATAAGGCAAAGATCGAGGCGCTGATTAAGGAGTATGGCTTAACAGACGGAAGCCGCTATAGTGCATTGCGCCGCGGATCCATGGCCTGCGTGGCCCTTCCGACATGCGGTCTGGCGATGGCCGAGGCAGAACGCTATCTTCCTGTATTGGTCGATAAAATTGATGAGATTGTTGACGAAGCAGGCTTGCGGAACGAAGAAATCACTATCCGCATGACGGGCTGCCCGAACGGCTGCGCCCGTCACGCACTCGGCGAAATCGGATTTATCGGCAAGGCGGTCGGCAAGTACAATATGTATCTCGGGGCAGCATTTGACGGAAGCCGCCTCAGCAAAATGTACCGCGAAAACATTGGCGAAGAAGAAATCCTGAACGAGCTGCGTGCCATTCTGCCGCGCTACGCCCGTGAACGTCAGGACGGCGAGCATTTTGGCGATTTCGTGGTCCGGGCAGGGATTATTGAAGCGACAACGGACGGGACTAATTTTCATGATTGAGCTGAAGAAAGATGGGGCGGGGGCCCTGTCTTTTTTTGTTTGTGTGCGGGGCCGAATGCACGTAAATATTTCTATCCGCACATATTTTCTGTCTATAAGCACACAAAATTGTCTATCCGCACATAAATTTTGGCTATCCGCACATAAACATTCCCTTCGGATTTTTTCTTAGAGGATTTGAAGGAGTATTGCAGAATTTTTTAGTATAAA
The DNA here is from genome assembly GCF_023516215.1 of Cytobacillus pseudoceanisediminis. Taxonomy (NCBI): domain Bacteria; kingdom Bacillati; phylum Bacillota; class Bacilli; order Caryophanales; family Bacillaceae; genus Cytobacillus; species Cytobacillus pseudoceanisediminis. Next base: position 658,555 of record NZ_CP097349.1, read on the forward strand.
ACAAGAATGGAGTGAAAAAATGATCCTCAAAGAACGAAAAGTTCCTCTTTTAATCCGTAAAACAGAAGCTCTCCTCCGCAGGCTTCCAGCTCATCACCCAAAAATTCCTATCATTAACGAAGAACTGAATAAAAGACTTGCAGGCTATAAAGGAGAAGTTTCATTGGATTTTCCTCTTGATTTTCTAGATAATAAGGTATATTTTATCCTTCATGATCTCCGCCTGCCAGATAATGATCGATTTTTCCAAATCGATACTCTTATACTTACAAAAAAGTTTGCTCTAGTAATTGAAGTGAAAAATATAACAGGTATCCTGCATTTTGATACGGTATATAATCAATTGATTCGTATAAAGAATGGAAAAGAGCAAGTTTTTCCCTGCCCTTTAATTCAGGTGAATAGACAGGCATCGCAGCTTAGAAGTTGGATTAATGCCAATGTCAGTATTGAAAATTTACCGGTCTATTCATTTGTAGTCATAAGTAATCCGCATACAGGAATTAAAGTCATTCCTCCTCATATTGACCTCAGCCATAAAGTTATACACCGAAATACTCTTCCTATAAAAATTGAGCAAATAGAAAAATCCATTAATAGAGAAATCAGTGATAAACTCCTTAAAAAGGTCATTCGTTTATTTAAAAAGCAAAATACAGAACAGGAAAGTTCAATACTATCAAGATTCCAGATTAATCAATCTGAAATTCTTACGGGCGTATTCTGCCCTTCTTGCACCTATCTGCCTCTTGAAAGAGTGATTCGCACCTGGAGATGTCCTAAATGCAAGATAACCAGCAAAGAAGCGCATATCAAAGCATTGCATGACTATAGCCTTCTGCTGGGGGATACCATCACGAACAAGGAGCTCAGAAACTTTCTGCATATTCCTTCTTCCTATACCGCAACCCGACTCCTCCAATCCCTCAACCTCCCGCAAACCGGCGCTCATAAAAATAGAAGATATACACTGATTTTCTCCGAAGGAAACACCAATCAAAAGGTAATTAAAAGAGGTATTTGATAGTAAATGTCGAAACATTTAGATATCTATAAACCTATCAAGGAGGAATATTCATGCCAAACGAGGAAATGCTTTTGATTCCAGGGCCGACACCTGTTGCGGATTCGATTTATGAGGCAATGGCACAAGAGACACGGGGGCATACGGATCCCAGGTTTGCAGCAATTTATAAAAGTGCGATTGAGAAGACCAGGGAGATGCTGAAGACGGATGGGGAAGTGTTTGTAATCTCTGGCTCAGGAACGATAGCAATGGAAATGGCTCTGGTCAACACGGTTGCAGCTGGAGAAAGGCTTTTGATTATAAGTCAGGGCTTCTTTGGTGATCGTTTTCAGCAGTTAGCCAAGGCGTTCGGAATCCAGGCAGAAATCATTCAGTCCGAATGGGGAAAGCAGGTGGATCCCGCAGCTGTTGAGGAAAAACTTGCGTCCCATTCCTATAAAGCTGTGACGATTACCCATGCTGATACTTCAACTGGTGTTGCGGCAGATTTGGATACATTAGTGCCTATCATTAAAAAGCACGGGGCTCTTGTTATTTTGGATGGGGTCTGTGCGACAGCGGCAATGGAGGAGGATATGAGCAAATCGTATGGCGAAGGGAAAATTGATGTCGTTTTGACAGGTTCACAGAAGGCGATTGGTGTCCCGCCAGGTCTCGCTGTTGTGGCATTCAATGGGACTGCACTGGCTGCAAGGGAACAAATGGAACGGGTTCCTGCCTACTATTGCGATATCTATAATTGGATTCCCATTATGCATGACCCCAAAAAATACTTTGCTACACCGCCTGTTAATCTGATTTATGCCTATGATGAGGGCATGAAACTGGTCTTGGCTGAAGGAATGGACAATCGCTACAAGCGCCATGAAGCATATGGTAAAGCGGTCAGGGCTGCTCTTGCTGAATATGGAATGAGGGCAATTGCCGATGAAAATGCAGCAGCAGCAACTCTCAGCTGTATCCTTTACCCTGAAGGAATGGATGATGCTGAATTCCGTGCATCTCTTGCGAAAAAAGGTGTGATTGTTGCGGGAGCACTGGCTCATCTGGCAGGAAAAGCGTTCCGAATTGGCCATATGGGGATTACGTCTGAAGATATGCTTGAAAAAGCCATTGTGCTGATCGGTGAAACAATGAACGAAGCGGGATTTGAAGCAGATATCCAAAAAGCAGTTGATAGGTTTAGAGAACTTGCATTGCCTGTTGCTTGATAAGGAGGGAAAAGATGTCTGATTTGACTTTGCGAGCGGCTGAGACAGAACTTGGAGAATTGAAACTTATAGGGATCCGCGTCTTATGCCCGCCGGATCAGTATCTAGCCGAAATTCCGCAGGCTATAAATCTATTATTGGGCCGCCTTACAGAAATTAAGGGAGCTGTAAATCCAAATCGGCTTGTTGGTGCCTTCAAAGTGGAGGAAGACTCTACTGAAGAAGACGGATATTGGATTGGCATTGAGGTGAAGGAATTTATAAGTGTACCTGATGGTATGTTCTCATTAGAAATTCCACCGCAAAAATATGCTTCTGTCCGGCACAAAGGACCTAATGATGAGATTGGAAATACCTATAGGGAATTGCACAGCTGGATTGAAGAAAAGGGATACAAGCGGCTGAAAAATAAGTGGCACATAGAAATCCATCATAGCTGGGAGAGTATGGAGGATTTAGATATAGAGCTGCTTGACACGATATCATAATGTTAAAAGACTGCCTTCCCGGCAGTCTTTTCCCTGAAAAAAGAAGAATGGAGAATTTAAAAGTGATAGATTATCGAATTAAGCATATGAAGGGCTACGATGAAAAAATAGGAAATCTTGTATCAATGCTTGAACATGCCAGGTCTGTGACTCTCAAAGATGTTGCTGGGTTGACACAGAAAGAGCTGGATTTTCTTCCCGATGAAAACAGTAATTCAATAGGAGCACTTCTGAAGCATATTGCTTTTGTTGAATATGTTCACCAAATCATTACTTTTGAAAATAGAGATCTTAACGAAAAAGAACTTTCAAAATGGGCCGCCGCTTATGAATTAGGTGAGAAAGCAAGGAATGAAATTAATAATCATCCTCTTGAATTTTACTTGGAGGAACTGTCAGCAATTAGAGAGAAAACGCTAAAACTTTTAACATCTAAACAGGATAGCTGGCTATACCAAGAAGGAAAGTGGAGCAACGGATTAGCCTTTAATAATTATTGGTTCTGGTATCACGTCATGGAGGATGAAATTAGCCATCGCGGACAAATCCGGGTGATAAAAAGACAGCTGGCAACTCAGAGGTGATAAGCTGACCGTCTGGTTTTTCCAAAAATATGAAACTATAGTTCCTTTTGTTCGTATATAAGGTAAAACATTTAAAGGCGGTTAAAAGTTATGAACAAAAAAATTGGGCCCTTTCAACAAGCGGAATGGCATACGGTCTGTCGCTGGGACTAGTTTTTGGAATGCTATTTGAAAATTGGGCATTGGGTATTGCCGTGGGAGTCGCCTTTGGGGCATCCTTTGAATCCTCAGAAAAGAAGTAAAGGAGGATCTGCCTTGATTAAAAATAAAAAGCTCTTTCTGACTTCAATTGTGTTAATCGTTATTTCCATGGCATTAAACTTTCCTTTTCCACATGAAAATCGACTAGTTAATGCAGGGGTTATGATTTTAAATATTCCAATTAATTCAGCGGATGGATTTCATTATACAGGGATTTTTATTCTCCTTTTACTTCTGCTGGGTATGGTCTTGCTTCATCGTTCACTCGAAAAATATCATTTGCGATCATTTTTTGCCGTTATCATCATCGTTTCCCTTCTTCCTCCTTCTCTGGCAGAGGCTTGTCAAAAAACGCTGGCAAATGGCATCAATGCCGTTTCCTATATAAAAGATGAAAGTCAATGTAAGTTTGTAATGATTGGTGAAGATACTTTGCAGGGAACTTGTGAGCTGCCATTTGAAAATTACAGCAATGATGAAGTGTCTTTTACTATCGGCTTTTATGACACATATTTATTTGAAGAGGATGTAAAGATGCTTTCACTGATGAACAGCGGTAAACCTAGTAACGTTAAATTGCTCCCAAACGAAGCTAAGGTTGTCCGGATTGAGAAAGAGATCGATGTGTCAAAAATCAAAAACCACGTTGAAAATGGAGAGGCCGCTTATGTAAGCATCATTATTAAGTCAGGTGATTAAAACAGGAAATTATAAGAAGGTGCTGAAGAAATGAACATAAGATTAAAACCCGTCACAAGAGACAACTGGGAAGAAGCCATTAAGATGAAGGTAAAAGAATCGCAGCGTGACTTCGTTCCTTCAGCGGCTGTTTCACTTGCAAAGGTATATATTAAACCAGATGGGGATGCAATAGAGTATATCCCATTTTCTATATATGACAATGAACAAATGGTCGGTTTTATCATGCATGCCTATGAACCGGACACGGCTAACATGTATTGGATTAACGGTTTTTTTATTGACAAAAATTATCAGGGCAGGGGATATGGACGGCCAGCATTAGCCGAGATGATCGGCTGGATAAAAACTAAATTTCCGCAATGCGAGGAAATCCGCTTGACTGTTCATAAAGATAATCATCACGCAAGGAATCTGTATAAAAACTTCGGATTTTCCCCGACTGGAGAGATTTGGGGAGAGGAAGAAGTTTACTATTTTTCTGTAAAAGGAGATATTTATGATTAATGAAACACTAAAAATAAATAAGCAAAGCTGGGATGAAGCGGCTGAAAGGTTTTATGGGCGCAATCCGCTGCCTGAATATGGACCGCTGGCACCAACTGAAGATGATCTTCAATTGTTCGGAGATGTGCGCAGCTTAAAGATGCTGGAGATTGGGTGCGGAAGCGGGCATTCCCTAAAATATTTGGACCAGCGCGGAGCGGGTGAATTATGGGGATTGGATCTGTCTTCCAGGCAAATCGAATCCGCAAAGGAACTTCTGGTAAATTCATCTTCACGAGTAAAGTTGTTTGAATCCCCGATGGAACAAAATCCGGGAATCCCTGCTGATTACTTCGATTTCGTTTTTTCCATTTATGCGATTGGCTGGACCACGAATTTAGACTGTACGCTTAAAAACATTCATCATTACCTAAAATCAGGCGGGGTGTTTATATTCAGCTGGGAACATCCGATGTATAACCGGATTAAGGCTGAAAATGGAGCATTAATTATGGATAAATCCTATCATGAGGAAGGCTCCTATCAGCATATAGCCTGGAACCAGCCTGCCATTATGCAGCAATATAAACTAAGTACATATATCAATTTATTAATAGAAAACGGGTTTGCGATTGAAAGGGTAATTGAAGATGCCAGCCTTACTGAAGAAGATGTTCAGCGGCATTCCAACCGGTGGTATTCCTATGAAAAAACGAAAGCTATACCCGCTGCTTTTATTATTAAATGCAGAAAGCTATAGAAGAAAAGGCGGATGAGACCGAATGACCTATCATATTAGAGTCAGAGCAGGTGCAGTCATTATAGAAAACAATTCGATTCTGCTGATTGAGTTTCAGGATGACAGAGGCCTTCATTACAATTTGCCTGCAGGAGGGGTTGAACCCAAAGAATCTGTTATTGATGCAGTGAAAAGGGAAGCGAAAGAAGAGGCATCTGTAGATGTGACGGTCGGCCCATTGGCATTCGTTTATGAATATGCCCCTAACTTAAATGCATTCAGGTATGGGCAGATACATTCATTGGGCTTACTGTTTGAATGTCAGTTAAGGGAAGGCTCATTGCCTAAAATGCCTTCAGCCCCGGATCCTAACCAGACAGGAGTTAGATGGGTGCCGCTTTCTGAACTGTCCAATATAGTATTGTATCCTAATATGAAAGCTCACATCTTGGAATATGTTAAACATAAAAGAAACATAGATTTGATCGAAGAACACACACTGGATGTGTACGCAATGGAGAAGAAAAAATGAACGAAGAAATAATGATCGATTGCGGTGAGGTCATCCTTAGGGAATACAGGATGGAAGATGTGCCAGAGCTTTATGAAATTACTTTACAGCCGGAAGTATATAAGTTTATTCCGGGTGCACAGGCTACGCTTGAACAGCGTATGAACTGGATGGAGGATTATGAAATTCCTGCGAATAAAAAATTCAGGTCCTCGATGCCTGCCCTGAAAGATGCAGGATATTTGAATTTGGGAATCATACTAAAGGAAACTGGAAAGTTTATTGGCTTTTGCAATACAGGAATAAAAGATGAATTGCCTGAGCCGAACAGGGAAATTGGCTATGCCATCTCAAAACACTACCGAAATAAAGGATATTCCACGCTTGCTGCAAAAGGGCTAATGGGATTTCTTTTTGAAAAAACAGTTCTTGAAAAACTGAATGCCGTTGCATTAACAAGCAATTCCAGTTCCATTCGCGTTCTGCAAAAGTGCGGATTTCAGCATGCTGGAGAAATGGAAATCGACGGAGAGCGATATTTCCATTACATCATCAGAAAAAAGGATTGGGCATCAAATTCAAAAAAAGCCGTAACTGCAAAGACACCCTCCATCCACTGTGAGGGTGTCCCGTCATTCCATTATCTATCTGATTTAGAGTTTGTATTAAATGTGCCATTTCTGTTTTCCTGTTCATGTCCACGGACCTGGTCTCCGCCATTTCCTTTTTCGTGTACCTTTTTGCCGCCGAGTTTTACGTTTGGATAATCTTGTTCCTGCATGGTATTCACCTCCATGTTAATTAAATTATCCATAAAGGAAAAAATATATAAATTTTGGGGTTTTTAAATGGAAATAACACTTATCAGACATGGCAGGTCATCGCAAATGGATAATCACCGCATGAATAGCCGTGAATTTAAAAAATGGGTTGAAATATACAACCGCTTAGGGATTCTTGAGGGTGAGACTTGTTCTTCTGACGCAATTGAAAAAGGGAGTTCAGCATCTTTTTTACTTACAAGTGATTTAAAAAGGTCAATCGAGTCGGCCAAAAGCATAAATCCTTCTGCAAAGATACAGACAGATCCATTATTCAGGGAAACTGAATTGCCCATACCTGCCGATAAATTTCCGGGTATGAGATTGAAGCCAAATACCTGGGCTGTGGTATTAAGGCTACTATGGTTATGCGGCTATTCACAGGGCTGTGAATCATACAGGGATGCAAAATTACGGGCAAAGCATGCATCATCAACATTAACCTCTATTGCAAAAGAACATCACTTTGCTGTTCTCGTAGGTCACGGTTTTTTCAACCATTTAATTGCGAGGGAACTTCAAGAAGCCGGGTGGATCGGGAAGAGAAAAACAGGTTCAAAGCATTGGAATGCGGATACTTACATCTTTTAACGGAGGGGAAGTAGAATGGTAAAACCTAATCTGGCAACCAGATTCAAAACATTTGGACAATATGAATGTCATGGATCCAGTGGGCTTTATGAGTTCTTGTCTTACAAGATTGCAGAGGATGAAGAATTGCTGGTTTTGGCATCTGAAGCGAGAGAAGGCCAGCCTGTGCCGAATTTATTTCTTGGAGCCATTCATTATCTGCTTTTAAGCGGGAAAGAGCATGAACTTAAGGAATATTATTCAAGCTTAGTGGAGAATCCAAGAAACCCTCTTGAATCTTTCCAAAGCTTTAAAGATTTCTGCAGGCTAAATTCACAGGAAATTAAAGAAATAGTAAAAGCAAAATTAGTCCAGACGAATGAAGTTAGGCGCTGTGCTTACTTATACCCTGTGTTTGCCTGGATCTTTCAGCAAACCGAAAAGCCCCTGGCCTTGATTGAAATAGGAACAAGCGCGGGCCTGCAGCTTCTTTGGGATAAATACTGCTACACATATGGTACAGAAGAAACTTTTGGAAATCCAGCCTCGAATGTTCAATTATCCTCTGAAATTAAAGGAGGCCATGTCCCGATTTTACCGCCAGAAATGCCGCCGGTAGCTTCAAGAACTGGAGTTGATCTGCATATAAATGACCTGAATAATGGGGAAGACTTTCTATGGCTGAAATCACTTATCTGGCCAGAACACCAGGAGAGAAGAACTTTATTCGAAAAAGCTGCCCAATGTGTGAAAGAAAATCCAATCAGCCTGTTTGAAGGAGATGGTGTTGAGCTTTTGCCCAGTCTGATTGAAGGTATACCTGATGAACACACAATCTGTGTTTTCCACACCCATGTGGCGAATCAAATGCCCGCTGATGTAAAGGAGAATCTGCTTGGAAAAATAAAAGCAAGCGGACAAAGCAGGGATATCTTTCATATTTATAACAATATCCAGGACCGGAATTTGCATCTGGATTATTATCTGGATTCCAAAGAATATAAGAAATTGGTCGGCCAAACCGAGGGGCATGGACACTGGTTCACATGGGAATTAAATTAAGCTTCCTTACTATTTCGCACCTCTAAAATTTTGAAACTTGACAGCATCTGTTATACTTATCTAGGTAAGTATATATTGTTTTAACCTATTAACAGATATATCTTGCAAATATTAAGTGATAGGTGGAAATACAAATGAGTCAAAAACCATACAGAGTTTTACTTTACTACATGTATGTTCCGATTGAGGACCCTGAGGAGTTCGCAGAGGAGCATAAAGCTTTTGCAATGAGCTGGGCCTAAAGGGGCGTATTCTTGTTGCGAATGAAGGCATAAACGGGACTGTTTCCGGACCAGTGGAACAGACCGACAGGTATATGGAAGCAATGAAGCAGGATCCGCGCTTTGCGGAAATGGTTTTCAAAATAGATGAAGCAGATGGACATGCATTTCCTAAGATGAAGGTTCGTGCCCGTCCCGAGCTTGTAACTCTTCGCCTTGAAGACGATGTGAACCCGAACGAGGTTACAGGCAAATACCTGGAGCCAAAAGAGTTCTTCGAAAGACTTCAGGATGAAGACACAATTGTGTTAGATGCACGAAATGATTATGAATTTGATCTTGGCCACTTTAGAGGTGCGATCAGGCCGGATATCAAAAATTTCCGCGATCTGCCGGAATGGGTCCGTGAAAATAAAGAATTGCTTGGTGATAAAAAGATCATTACGTATTGCACAGGCGGCATCCGCTGTGAAAAGTTCTCCGGATGGCTTGTAAAAGAAGGATTTGAAGATGTAGCCCAGCTTCACGGAGGAATTGTCACTTATGGAAAAGATCCTGAAGTACAGGGAGAGCTTTGGGACGGCCAGCTATATGTATTCGACGATCGCATTGGCATTCCGGTTAACCAAAAGGAGCATGTAATCGTAGGCAAGGACTACTTCACAGGCGAGCCATGTGAACGCTATGTCAACTGTGCAAATCCTGCATGCAATAAAAAATCCTATGCTCTGAAGAAAATGAGCATAAATATATGCGCAGCTGTTCTGATGAATGCCGCACGCATCCTCGGAACCGTTATGTTGCTGAACACGGCCTTTCCGAGTCAGAAGTGGAAGAAAGATTAGAAGAAGTAAGAGCATAGATGTTTGGAGCAGATTTTCCTTTATGGAATCTGCTCTTTTTTTATTGGAAATTTCATGAAAACTGATATAATATTCTTAAAATTTTTAGGTGGGTGGGATATGGAGAATTTACTGTTATTTCTGTTTATGTCGTTTCTGCTTGTCATTTTGCCGGGACCTGATACTGGCATCCTAATTCAAAACACGATTTCGAGCGGGAAAAAAGCGGCATTAAAACGATGTTCGGATCTGTCGCCGGGCTGATGGTCCATACAATGGCCGTTGTATTTGGCTTATCGGCATTAATTGTAAAGTCTGCTTACATTTTTTCTTTTATTAAGTATGCTGGTGCGATATATCTTATTTATTTGGGCATCGTTTCGTTAAAGTCTCTATCAAATAAACAAGAATCAGCGGACATGGTGAGAAAGCATAAGAAGAACAAGTCCCATTTTCTTCAAGGATTTTTCACTTGTGTGTCCAACCCAAAAGTAGCTGTATTCTTTTTAACATTTTTTCCTCAATTTTTAAGTACGGAAGGGAATCACTTTGCGCAGTTTCTTGCGATGGGCTTAATATATAGTCTTATCACAATTATCTGGTTCTTTTTCTACGTATATTTGATTGACTTCTTCAGGGCCTGGCTGAAAAAACCTTCTGTTAATAATGCCATCCAAGGCGTTTCTGGTGTGGTTTTAATGGGCTTTGGCATTAAATTGGCACTTGAGAAACAGCCTTAAGGAAGGGACTGCTTAACCTCTAATATAGGTTAAAGCAGTTTTTTTTATGTTTTAAAGGAGGAATTATACCTTTGATTATAGCTGTTCTCCCCATCTTCTAATTAAATCTGTCATAGCATATTTGTTCTGTTCGAACTGCTTAGCCCGGTGCCCATTTGCGCCAGAAGGATGCGGAAAGCCTGATACTATGATATGTCCTGTAAGTTGTTTGGCTGTGTATAGATGACGGATGATCCTTTCGGCGGTTATTCCCAGCGGGATAATGAGTGCATGGCTATTGATTTGAGCCAGCTCTTCTGGGAATACTTCTGTTGCGTACTCGGCAAGCATCGCTGTTTTTAAAAGATCAGGCTGGTGTCCGGTATAATTATTGCCACGGAAGAAAACCGGATATTTTAGAACAGATGTGGTGTGAAGGAGCGGTCTATTTCGCTCGAAAAGTGTATCAGAGCCATCAATGTGCAGTGCTTCATATAAACCGCATTGATCTAGCATGCTTATTAAATTTCTCCTCATCCCTCCTGAAAAGCTGGCTGCCTTTTTGGTCTCCTTCAGGATTGCATTAAGCTCTTTTTCAGCAGCCAGTCCTTTCATGAATGATTCAAAGGCAATCCTCATTTGGCTCCATCCAGGAGTAATCCCGACGATCACAATTTTTGCGTCTTTATTGATATATTCGTTGTGCGGAGCATAATATATGTCCAAATCCCCACCCTGACTTATTAAGAACTCTTCAGTCATTAATTGATCCTTTGTCAGCGGCTCGCCTTTTGGCAGCTTTTCAATGGCCGGAAGATACTTTGAAAGTAATGAACACTCCATCAAGATCTCCTTCTAATATGAATTGGTATATGAATAATGTTACCAAATCATGAATAATAAAAGCCATCTAAGAGACATTAACAAATAAAAAGGATTCTGCTCATGATTGGACTGATAATAGCTGCCATTCTTTTTAATTTCATTGCATTTACAACAAAAAAGCGTCTGACTAAAAATCAAATTTTACATATATGGACATTCACAATTTCAGCTCAGCTGATATTTGATGTCATGATTGAGTTTAAATATTGGGGATACTGGTACTTTGACAAGGAGCCAAACTGGGCAGGATTGATGGCACATATTGTTCTTGTACCCCCGGTTAACATGATGTTTCTGAATTGGTATCCTTTCAGAGGGGATCTCATTAAACGATTTTCTTATATTATCTTTTGGGTAGTTGCCATTTTGCTGTATGAAGTCATCGCTTTATTGCCCGAGCCCTGGGGATATTTTAATTATGGCTGGTGGAGATTATGGCATGCAGCTTTACTTGATCCCATGCTGCTTTTATTGATGGTCAAATTCTATAAGCTGATTACGAGGTTTGAAGGGGAACTTAAATAACAGTATAAAGGATGATCTATAAGGGGGATGTGCTCTCCCTTTTTGTGTTAGATGAAATGATTTATGGCAGATGACTGTGATACAATTTAAGTATACATATTCCCGGAAGGAGAACATTTGTGGATATTAAATTGAGTCACAAATTGATAAAAGAAATGTGCGGTACTGTCTCCTTCAAAAGAGGGGACGCTTTTTTCCGTAATAAGAAGGTAACGATAAAGAAATACAATGATGATATTTGTGAAGCAACAGTATCTGCTGGTGAGGATTTTTTCGTTTCGGTCGAGAAAACATCCGGAAACAGTTTTAAGACATTGTGCAGCTGTCCAAAGCTAGCTTCGTTTGATAAAGAATGCCAGCATGCAGCGGCTGTGCTGCTGGAAATTTATGATATGCAGCAGCACAGATCGCCCATGATAAAGGATTCAGCAGGCACCCTTGGGGTTTCTCCCGAACACGCCTTAACGGATGGTCTCATGACACTTTTCAGTGAACAGCCAAGAAGGTCAAGCGGTCACCAGCTTCATTTTGAAAACAGGCAGGTGCTACATCCGGAATTCACATGTGTGCCTGTTCATTTGGGGAAGGGGCATTATTTGTTAGCAATAAAATGTACCATCGGCCCAACAGCTGTCCTTGATATCCGGCAATTTCTTCACTCCGTTAAAGAGGGTGAACCAAGCCTATTATCATTATCATTTACCTATGACCCCGCTTTGCATTGTTTCCCGCCAGAATCTGATGCAGTCCTTCACCAGCTGATACAGCTGATACACGATGAATCCATTTATATAAATGCTTTAATGGATGATTTCGATTATACTGCGACCAAGCATATGCTCTTAATCCCTCCATCATCGTGGGAACGTTTGAAGCCTGTTTTGGCGCTCGCTGAGATAGTAAGGCTTGAGATAATGGGAAAAACATTTGAAAGGATGGCTTTTTCAAAGGAACGGCTGCCTTTAAGGTTTGAGCTTAGCGAAAAAGAAGAGAAATGTTATTTAAATGTTTTTGGCCTGGATCGAATGCTGATCCTGGATTCGTATTATGCTGTTCTATCTGGCGGCAAATTAATCACGCTCAATAAAGAAGATTGCCAGCGTTTATATGATTTAACACAAATGCTGGAGTCAGCCGGGAGAAGCCAGATTCCGATTGCTGCTGAACAAATGGAACTGTTTCTGGAAAAAGTGGTCCCTGGACTGAGAAAGCTGGGGGATGTCCATATTTCTGAAGACATGTCACAAAAATTTATGAAAACACCTTTGGTTGCCAAGCTATACTTAGATCGCCTGCGGAACCGGCTTCTGGCAGGAATTGAATTTCACTATGAAAATATCGTGATCAATCCGCTTGAAAGCAGAGAGCCGAAAGGCGGTACGCGGATTATCAGAGATGTGGAATTAGAGGATGAGATCCTTCAGCTTATGGAGGAAAGCTCCTTTGCAAAGACGGATGGCGGCTACTTTCTGCAAAATGAAGAGCTGGAATATGAATTCCTTTATCATGTTGTCCCTAAACTGCAAAAACTGGTGCAAATATATGCCACTACGTCTGTCAGAAACCGTATTTTCAGGGAGAATGCCAAACCGCAGATACGGATAAAAATGAAAAAAGAGCGGACGAATTGGCTGGAATTCAAGTTTGAATTGACCGGTATAGCTGATCAGGAGATACGGGATGTATTATTTGCACTTGAGGAGAAACGGAAATTCTATCGCCTGAAAAATGGCGCGCTCCTTTCTTTGGAAACAAAAGAATTTGAGGAAATCCAGCGTTTTCTGAAAGCTGTGCCTGAACAGGCTGAGGATCTGGAGAGCGGTTTGAACATGCCGATTGTATCTGGTCTTAGAATGCTGGAGGCAGCTAGTGATCAGGAGATGTTCCGTCATGAGGAATCCTTCAGGGAGTTTTTAGAAGAGCTTCAGAATCCATCATGCCTCCAGACTCCTGTGCCGGAAATCCTGAATCCTATTTTGAGGGAATACCAGAAAAACGGCTTTAAATGGTTAAAGACAATGGCGCATTATGGATTTGGCGGCATTTTGGCTGATGATATGGGACTGGGGAAGACGCTGCAAAGCATTGCTTTTATTCAGTCTGACCTTAAGGAGATTCGGGAATATACCGCTCCTGCACTTATTGTGTGCCCTTCATCCTTAACATATAACTGGTTAAGCGAACTGACGAAGTTCACACCGGACATCCAGGCTATTGTCATCGATGGAACTCAAAATGAACGGGCTGAGCTTCAAACGGATTTATCTGGCATTGATGTGGTGATTACTTCCTACCCCTTGGTGCTTAAAGATATTAAATGGTATGAAATGCAGGATTTTTACACTGTTTTTTTCGACGAAGCACAGGCATTTAAAAATCCGGTAACCCAAACAGCGAGGGCAGTAAAGAAAATTAAAGCCAAGTATCGCTTTGCTTTAACAGGCACACCCGTTGAAAATTCAGCGGAAGAACTGTGGTCTATTTTTCATGTTGTCTTCCCTGAATTATTTGGCGGCTTAAAGGATTACGGAAATTTAACACGGAAGACGATTGCCAGAAGGGTTCGTCCCTTCATGCTCAGGAGGCTGAAAGAAGATGTTCTTTCAGAGCTGCCTGAAAAGATGGAGCTTATTGATTCTGCTGAATTGCTGCCGGATCAGAAGAAGCTTTATGCAGCTTACCTGGCAAAACTGAGAGAAGATACCTTAAAGCATTTAAATAAAGATACACTCAGAAAAAACCGCATAAGAATCCTAGCTGATTTGACACGGCTCCGTCAAATTTGCTGCCACCCTGCTTTATTTGTGGATGGATATAAAGGGAGTTCAGCAAAATTTGAACAGCTCAAGAGAATTATCGAAGAATCCAGATTGTCTGGAAGAAGAGTACTTATTTTTTCGCAGTTCACTAAAATGCTTGATCTTATTGGCCGAGAACTTGCCCTTCTGGATCTGCCGTTTTTCTACCTTGATGGACAGACACCTTCCGCGGAAAGGGTGGAAATCTGCCGCCGATTTAATGAGGGAGAGCGCGATTTTTTCCTGATTTCATTGAAGGCAGGCGGTACGGGTCTAAATTTGACTGGTGCAGATACAGTCATCTTATATGATTTGTGGTGGAACCCCGCCGTTGAGGAACAGGCAGCCGATCGGGCTCATCGCATAGGACAGAAAAATACCGTCCAGGTAATAAAATTATTGTCGAGAGGCACCATCGAAGAGAAGATGAATGAACTTCAGGATAAAAAGAAAAACTTAATTGAAGAAATCATCGATTCGAATGAAAGTGCAGCCGGAAGACTGACGGAAGAAGATATACGCGAAATATTAATGATCTAAAAGGAGAGACCCCATGCCAGAAAATAATCTAAAGGGGAGCAGATTCCCTGAAAAGCTGGCAAAGCCAGCAGTACGTGCACTTGAAGGGGCAGGCTATTTTTCACTGGAACAGCTAGCCGCTGCCACTGAAGCAGAATTGCTGGAACTTCACGGAATGGGACCGAATGCCATGGAAAAACTTCGCAAGGCAATGGCGGACAATGGTTTGTCATTTAAAGGTTAGTTTGGAAGACGCGACTCTTGAGGCGCGTCTTTTTTTGGCTGTCGTATATTTAGGTTTTTTTAATTACTTAGTTTAATTTGCTGAGTTGATCTTCGCTGTGGGCACTTGATCTCGAAAATGCTGACGCATTTCCTTCGTGCGGTGTTGATTCGAGGAAGTTTATTCAATGTCCTGCGGGATCACCGCACGCCCCGCAGAAAGCAAGTGCCCCGTGCTGAAATCAACGGGCAGAATTCATAGGCAACAACGACAATCTATGAGAAAAAGTCTTCTTAATCTATCAGATTAAAGGAGGGATTTTCCAATAGTTAGAGAAACTCTTAGTATTAAAAGTTTGGAGGGATTCCTATGTGTAAAGTTGTTTCGCAGGAGTTTAAAGCAGTAGTCATAAAGAACAAGGGTCTTTTTAAGGATTATGCCGGCTTGGTGCCTGAAGCAGCTCAGAGCTTCTTGAAGCATGGCCATCTTGTACAGCATAGCAGCGGACTGGAAGTGACCATTTATGAACCTAAAAGAGGGGAAGACCACTTAGAGGGAATATTTTTTGTCGGTTACTTAGTTCATGAGAAACCTGATACGCTGCCAGATGGGATGGAATATATAGAGGTACAGCATACTTATGCATCAATCAGAGGAAAGGGAGCTGACATGGGCGGCCTGTATGCGCGTCTTAACAATTGGATTAAGGAGCAGGGCAATACGCAGGATTCCGCTGATCATTATATTTTGGAAGTTTATTATCCGGTTGAAAATGAGGATGAGGATGTAGAAGTATACATTCCAGTCAAAAACTAACCGCTCAAATTCTGAGCGGTTGTCTGTCTTAGATCTCTTTCGACGAAATCGGGAGAAAGAGCTTTATGCCCCTTTTATTAAATGGAAGCAATTTAAAATCGGCTATCAAATGACTTATATAACCCGCAAGGCATGTATAGAATACACCCTCTATGCCAAGTGATGCTTCAAATTTCGCAGAGATGAATCCAAAAAAAATAACACCCAGGATGGAATGAGTATAACTGCGGTGGGAAACGAAGGAAGCTATTAATATATAAACCCCAAATAATATCAGCCAAAGTTCCTGCAAAGAGATGCCTCCCGCCAGGACGCCAATTCCGGTAATGGTCAGCATATGCTTTTGCCTGATTTTCGCAGAAATGGCAGTCATACTGATCCCTATAGCGATTCCCAGCCATTTCTCTTTCGGCGAGCCTTCATAGAAGCTATAGATGATCATTAAAATTCCTATGATTTGTGCAACTGTCCGAACGACTTCATGTGAAAGTGTAAGCCGGTCACGAAGTTTTCCATCAATGTCGAGGTCCGGAATTAATCCAGAAACGCTGCCGAGTCCTACTAATAATAGAGTTGTGGATGGGCTGGCATGAACAGTGTTCGCAACCACGTATCCTGCTGCTGCTCCAATAGCTGCATGGGCGGTACCATTCAATATAATTTCCACCTTTATAATATATTTGCATTTTTTTCATGCATTCTTATATTATATCAAAACATTTGTTCTGTTTAGGGGTTAATAGATTATTTTGTTATTTAGGGCTAAATTCCCCTCAGAGTTCATTATCCTGGGCATACTTAAAACAGTTCATGGTATAATGAACAATACATTGAGCTATAAGCATACAAAATAGAATTTGTATCTAAGGAAGGTATTTATGTCAGAGGAAAACATAACGAGGATTCATTTAGACGGCAAGGAATACATACTGATAGGAACAGCACATGTTTCAAAGCACAGCGCGGAACAAGTGAAGGAAGTCATAGAGGCTGAACAGCCTGACTCTGTTTGTGTGGAATTGGATGAACAGAGATATCAATCGATTACAGAAGGCAGCAAGTGGAAGGAAATGGATATCATCCAGGTAATTAAGGAGAAGAAGGCATCACTGCTTTTAATGAATCTGGCGATTTCATCCTTTCAAAACCGCATGGCTGACCAATTCGGCATTAAAGCCGGCCAGGAAATGATTCAGGGAATTGAATCAGCAAAGGCTGCCGGGGCAAAGCTTGTTCTGGCCGACCGGAATATCCAGATTACCTTTGCAAGGATTTGGGGTAACCTCGGATTAAAAGGAAAATCCCTGCTTCTTAGTCAAGTAGTAGCAAGTATTTTCAGCAAGGATACGATAACTGAAGAAGAACTTGAGAAAATGAAAAATCAGGATACGATAAATGCGATTCTAAATGAATTTACAGATAGTTTTCCGCGATTAAAGAAACCGCTCATTGACGAACGGGATCAGTACCTGGCACAAAAAATTAAAGATGCACCAGGAGAAAAAATAGTAGCGGTGCTTGGGGCAGCCCATGTACCGGGGATCAAAGAGGAAATCAAAAAAGAACAGGACATGGCCAAATTGACTGAGCGCCCTCCAAAATCCAATGTTCCAAAGATAATTGGCTGGAGTATTCCGGTGTTCATTTTAGCCATAATCGCCTATACATTCTTCGCAAATCCTTCTGCGGGTCTTGCGCAGACTATCAGCTGGATTATTTGGAATGGCTCCTTGTCGGCGCTGGGGGCTGCCATTGCAATGGGACATCCGCTCACCATTTTAACTGCCTTTGTTGCAGCGCCAATTACATCATTGAATCCCCTTCTTGCAGCAGGCTGGTTTGCCGGACTGACTCAGGCTTATATAAGGCGTCCGAATGTAAGGGATTTTGAAACCTTATCTGAAGATGTCTTCAGTGTTAAAGGATTCTGGAGAAACAAAGTGAGCCGGATTTTATTGATTGTTGTCCTGTCCAATCTGGGCAGTTCGCTGGGAACCTTCATTGGGGGAGCCGATGTAATCAGAGTGTTTTTTGAAAATTTATAAGAAAGCTTTTCTGGGATGAAATCAAAATGATTTCATCCTTTTTCAATTTTAATGAATTTTTTATACTTCCAAAAAAATAATGAAGAAGGCCAGATGGCCGATTTTGGCAGCTGGCACTTCTTTCATTATCTGTCAGCAGCAATCGCTTTTCTCTTATAAAGCAAGGACCCCAAAAGAAAAGTAACGGCTCCCCATATCACCATCACGCCAATTCCTGCCCAAAGTGCTGCTGTAGCAATGCCGGTTTCATACACCATGCTTTCCCTTAAGCCTTCAGCAAAATAGGTTAGCGGCAGGATGCTGGATATTGGCTGGATCCATTCAGGCATCGTTTCAATAGGGAAGAACACTCCGCTTAAAAACATCATGAGAAAACTGCAGATATTGGCTACTCCCATATAAGCTTCTGTCGTTTTGCTGAAAGATGAGAAGAAGTAGCCAAGTGCATTAAAGGATAAAGCACCGATCAGGAATACGATAATCAAGGTAATAGGATTAATATAAAGATTGGCGCCAAATACGAGGACACCTATTAATGAAAGCAGGATGATCTGCACAATACTGAACAACAGCCTCATAACCATATCACTTAATCCGAAGATGCCCATATTTGCCGGTGTCATACGCAGCCTTTTGATTAATCCCTTTCTGCGCATGTCCACCAGGTCCACCATGCCAAACATCCCGCCCTGGGCAATGGATAAAGCTATCATCCCAGTTAAAAGGAAATCTGTATAATCCAATTCATTGGTGCCGGAGGTTATCGATTCATATTGCAAATCATATTTCGGAGAAGCACCTGCAGCCATTAAATTGGCCTGCTGGACAAACTTATCCAGAATGCTTGAAACTGCCTGGGCTGCGGCACCCTGTTCATTTTCTTTGTTTATTACAAGGAAAACAGAGGAAGCCTCTGCCGACTCCGGCAGGATGATGGCGGCATCCACTTCCTGATCTTTTACCCATTCCTCCGCTTTATCCCTCGTGACAGGCTTTCCTGATTTGACTTCCAAAACGGGAAGTCCGCTGATTTGAGAAAGCATCATCTCTGAAGCTGGATTCGGGCTTGGATCCACAACAGCCACTTCGGTTTTAAACTCTTCATCTGAATTTCCGCTGAAGATGACCATGAAGATAACCATTAGAATAACCGGGAAAAAGATGCCCCAGAACCATGCCTGTTTTTCTCGAAGAGTTAATTTCAGCTGTGCCAAAAACATCATTTTAAATTGATGGTATCTATTAATCTTAATCCCTCCATTCTTTGCCGGTAAACGCAATAAACACATCTTCCAGGCTCATTTCCCGTATAGAGACCTGTTCCACCCCGAATGAATTTTCTTTTGTAAACTTAAATAAGTCCAAAAGGGTTTCTTCAGGCTTTGCTGCCCATATTTTTAGAGTTGCTCCTTCCCGTTCCGTTTTGGATACAGATTCCAGATCCTTCGAAAACATATCAGCATTTTCTGCAGCACTTACGCCATCAAGAAAACTCAACCTTATTTCCCGTTCATCTGTAAGCTTCTCTATGAGTGCGGAAGGGGAGTCAAGTGTGATCACATTCCCCTGATCCACGATGCATACACGATCACTTAATTTTTCTGCTTCTTCCATGTAATGAGTGGTAAGGATGGTTGTTTTCCCTAGTTCTTTAAGATGAAGAATGATATCCCAAATATTTCTTCTGGCCTGGGGATCAAGGCCGGTAGTCGGTTCATCCAGAAAAATGATTTCAGGGTCACTAATCAGCGCCAGTCCAATGGCAAGTCTTTGCCTCTGACCGCCTGAAAGCTTTTTTACATGATTTTTGCGGTGCTCCGTAAGATTGACTATTTCCAGGATTTCTTTGGCTGGCCGTGCATGGTCGTAAAAGGATGCAAAAAGGTTCAGGTTTTCTTCTGGTGTCAATAAATCAAACATGGCACTTGACTGTGGCTGGACGCCAATTTTCTTCTTTATTGAAACTGCATGCTTATTCCAATCGAGGTCGCCAAAATGGATTTCACCGTTATCGGGTGAAACAAGGCCCTCAATCATTTCCAGTGTAGTTGTTTTGCCAGCTCCGTTTGGACCGATAATAGTGAAGACTTCCCCGGCATTAACCGAGAAACTTATATCCTGGACAGCCTTTATTTGGCCAAAGGACTTTTGCAGATTTCTTACTTCTAACACAGTCATTCGTTTTCCTCGCTTTCATGACAAGTTGGATATCAGCATCATGCAAATTTCTAACCTTTTATTTAATACGTTACTTTTTTTGAAAAAATTCATTTTTTTAGTAAACTTAATAATATCGATACTGGTACCATAATGTGGGACAAACCGATATAGAAAAGATGAATGCTGAGTTTGAAAATGATATGAGAAGGCTTTTTCTATTAGAAGTTAGGGGAGAAGTGTAAATGCGAGAACTTCCAATAGTGGTTAATGATTTATTAAATGAGTACATAGATCTAGTAAATGAATATATGCCCAATCAGCTTGAAGGCCTTTATTTGCACGGGTCGCTTGCACTGGATGCTTTTGTGGAAGGATCAAGCGATATTGATTTTATTGCGGTTACACAAAGCGGTTTAACTGAATCAGAATTAAAAAAAGCTAAGGAAATCCATAGGATACTAGCAGACAAATATCAGTTTCCTAAGATGGATGGGGTTTATTTAACTCAAAATGACCTGGGAACGCTTTGTGAATGTTTCTACTATAATAACGGGATAATGAATTATGGGCATTTTCTGAATCCAGTCACCTGGTGGCTTTTAAAGAAGAATGGTATTGTCATTTATGGGGATGTTCCGGTTATAGAGATAAATGCCAATGATTTGGTTCGTACACTTATGAGAACATGAATACATATTGGGCAAATCGAATCCAGTCATACGAGGAATCGATTGATGAACTTACACAAACAGCCGACTCTGCGATTGATAAAGAAGTTGAATGGACGGTGCTCGGCATTTTGCGTCAGTTTTACACATTGAGAGAGAAGGATATTATCTCTAAGCAAGGGGCTGGGGAGTACTCCTTAAAGCATTTGCCGGAAAAATGGCACCCAATCATAGTGGATGCCATCAATATTCGCAGAGGTGAGGAAAATAGACATTATACAAGTAAGCGTGATCGAATTGAGGAGACTATTAAACTGTCAAAATATCTTATAAGCCAATCAGCAGCAATTAAAAATAAGTGAGCTTCCCTTGATGTGAAGCTCACTTGACTGAAGGCCGTTACGTTATCCTCATTGGAGTATTCAAGTTATGGGAATCCCGATAAGATCGATAAGAGACAAATCTTTTTCCGTGTGAGGATCCATCCAATTGAAGAATCCTTTCATTAATTGTTTCCATATACAGAAAGTCATCATTCGCATTTAGACGATAGAAAGTGTAGGTGTTTCCAAGGAGTTCTTTCTTTGTTATTTGCGTATCGGGATGCTGCTGGATGAATTCTGACAGCTGCTTAACAGAAACTGAAGGAATCTCTGCCATTTCATAAAGCCTTCCTTTAAGGCTGGCTTTTAGCTTGCCTACGGCACTCATTGCCTTTTCTTTATATTTATTCCTGGACATGAAGTCACTCCTTTATAATGAGATATTAAGAATAATTTCCATTTGCAGAAAGAATAAACATTACCGGCAGGAAAGTCAAGAACAGTAACAACTGAAAAAATATTGCTGAAATCTTTCCTGTACTATGAACGATAGGAAGTGCGCGTTTTGCCTAAACAGATGAGTTATTTAATACCCGATTGTGAAAATTGTTTTGGGCTTTGCTGTGTGGCCCTCCCATATGCAAAATCTGCTGACTTTGCTTTTGATAAGGAAGCAGGTAAACCATGTCCCAATCTGCAAGCTGATTTTCGCTGTCAGATACATGCAGACCTAAGGGGAAAAGGCTTCAGAGGATGCACTTCATTTGAATGCTTTGGAGCAGGCCAAAAAGTATCCCAAAACACTTTTATGAATAGAGACTGGCGCACACATCCCGGACTTAAGAAAGAGATGTTTGATGTGTTTCCCATTATGCATCAGCTTCATGAAATGCTTTTCTACTTAACAGAAATTCTATATTTGGAAGCCGCTAGGCCTATTCATGGTGAAGTCAGAGAAATTTTGGACAAAACAGAGGATTTAACTAATATGGAACCGGGTGTGATTATGGGTACTGATGTCCAGTCACATAGGGGTGAAGTTAATAAGCTGCTTCTGAAAGCCAGTGAGCTTGTCAGGAAGAATTCAGGATTGAATCAAAAATCCGCGAAAAAATATAGCGGCCGGAGAGATTTTATCGGAGCCAGATTAAGCGGTGAGGTGTTGTGCGGAGCAAATTTAAGAGGTTCCCTGTTTATTGCTGCTGACCTGCGCAAAGCTGACTTGAGATATACGGATCTTATTGGTGCAGACTTGAGGGACGCGAATTTAAGCGGAGCTAATCTAATGGGAAGTATTTTTCTTACACAGGCTCAGGTTAATTCAGCAAAAGGGGACATGTATACGAAGCTGCCAAAGGGTTTACAGAGACCTCAGCACTGGGTGAATTAAAAGGAAAGAAGAGATACCGAATGACACAGAACGAAATCGTGCTTGCTGCCAGCACATCAATTCTACAGGAAGGCAAAGTGCTGATGATAAAAGAGAATAAACCCATTGTAAAGAATAAATGGAATTTCCCGTCCGGCCGTGTTGAAAAAGGGGAAGATATCCTTGCGGCTGCCTGAAGAGAAGTAAAAGAAGAAACGGGCTTGGACGTAAACCTGACCCATACAACTGGTATCTATAACTTTACCAGCAGTACAAACCATCAGTCATCTTATTCCCTTTTATTGCTCAAATAAGAGGGGGCTTTTTAAACCTTCAGGAAGAGGAAATTGCCGATAGCTTGGTGAACCTGTCAAACCTTAATCGCTTAAAAGACGAGGCACTTCGCGATGCCAAAGTGATAAGGCAAATCCTCCATGCCGTAAAAGCTGATAAACTTATTCCCTTGGAGCTGTTCAAACAAAGTTATGCTGATAAGGTAAAAGGAATTTTCAGGAATTTTGTCGAAAGAATATCCTATCGATAAAATTAGGTGGGGTATGAATGGAGTTTAAAATTAAGAATGAATATTTTAATAAAGCCGTTGGAGAAGTAAGCAGTGCAATTTCTGCCAAGACACCTTTTCCGATTTTAACCGGGATAAAGCTGACTGCTTGTGAGAACCATTTAAGACTCACTGGAAGCAACTCTGATATTGTGATTGAAAAAGTCATTCCTGCTGCTGATAAAGGGGCTGAACTGGAAATAGTAAAGACTGGCAGTGTTGTAGTAACATCCAGATACCTGACAGAGCTAATTAAAAAGCTGCCGGGTGACATACATATCAAAGTGAATGAAAAGCATAACGTGACAATCATATCAGATGAAATTATCACATACATAAATGGTTTTCCAGCCGAACAGTATCCAAAACTTCCTGAATTTGATAATTCGCACGAGATCCAAATTTCTTCTGTAAAATTATCAGCAATAATAAAGCAGACCGTGTTTGCAGCTTCGAAGAATGATACAAGGCCGGTGCTCACAGGAGTGCATATGATTGTTAAAGAAAATCACTTTTCGTGTGCGGCAACTGACTCACATCGTTTAGCGTTTCTGCAGACAAGGATCGCTTCTGCTTCCAAAGGGTCTTTCATTGTTCCAGGCTCGAGCCTAAAGGAACTTTTAAAGCTATTGGCTCATCAGGAAGAAAGTGAAGTACAAATCTTCTCATCAGAGAGCTATTTAGTTTTCAAAACAAAATCGATCATGCTCTGTTCACGGCTTATTGAAGGCAAGTATCCTGATGTAACTGGACTCATCCCGAATGAAGCGAAAACAGTTATAAAACTGGACGCAAAAAAACTATTAAAGGGAATTGACCGTGCCTGCCTGTTTGCCCTCGAATGGAAGAATAACAATGTCCTCCTGGAGATAAAAGAAGGGGCATTGAAAATATCTTCAGTTTCCTCTGCCATTGGAAAAATTGAAGAAACACAGCCTCTGTTAGAAATCACCGGCGAGCGGGAACTATCCATATCACTTGATGGGAACTTTTTAATGGATGCCCTAAAAGCTATTCAGGAAGAGCATGTACTTTTAAGCTTCAGCGGTTCAATGAAGCCGGTTATAATCAAGCCTGTCAGCGGCGAATCTTATATTCAGCTTGTTTCGCCCGTCCGTTCGTATTGAGAGCAGTCTTCTTACAGAATAAATGACATTTCTAAATCACTTTTTGCACCATTCACCAGCTGGGACAGCTGGCGGATGGTGCTTTTTTATGACTTACCATTACAAGTCTATATTTCCATTTCCATCCATTATAAAATAGAAGGGATGTAAAACTTAAGAAATGCAGATTCAATCTTAAGAAATTCTTAAGATTTCTATTACATTAATGTTAAGATTTTGCGTTTAGTATAAAAATATGAAAAGAGCACCTTGAAAGCAGGGGGATTATGGATAACTATTATGTACTCGTTGTAGATGATGAAAAAGAGATAAGAGATGCTATAGAAATTTATCTTAAAAATGAAGGCATTACTGTATTAAAAGCGAAAGATGGAATCGAAGCTCTGGAGATATTGAATGAGAATCAGGTGCATCTGATTATTTTGGATGTCATGATGCCAAAGCTGGATGGCATTTCAGCTACATATAAAATTCGCGAAAAGAAAAACATCCCGATTATTATTCTGAGTGCCAAAACAGAGGATACAGATAAAATCCTGGGGCTGCAGGTTGGAGCTGATGATTATGTGACCAAGCCTTTCAATCCTATGGAATTGGTTGCCCGTGTGAAATCACAGCTGAGAAGATATGTGACATTCGGAACGTTTGAAGGAGTCAAAAAAGTGATTGATCTGAACGGTCTCATGCTGGATAAGGAAGCAAAAGAAGTGAGTGTTAATGGAGAGCCAGTGAAAATGACTCCGATCGAGTATAAAATTGTGGAACTTTTAATGACGAATGCCGGACGCGTTTTTTCCATTAATGAAATTTATGAACGGGTATGGAACGAGCCGTACTATAACGCAGAAAATACGGTGGCAGTCCATATTCGGAAAATCCGTGAAAAGATTGAAATCGACCCGAAAAATCCGAGATATTTAAAGGTGGTATGGGGAATTGGATACAAGATGGAAAAATAAATTCATCATTGCGATGATAACGGTTTTATTTGCTTACGGAGCGAGCGGCGTTTTGTCTGTTCTAATAAACGGAAGGGAATATGCAAACCCGGACTATTTTCACACAAATCAGTTTAGAAGTGATTTGGATCAATATGCCGGATACCTGGAAATGTTCGAACTGAATAACCTTACCCTCGAAAAAGCTAAGGAAGCCATCGAGGTGTCGGAAGAGGACATCCATGAACATCGCTATCGTTATGGGACTCTGCCTGAACAAATAGATAATATTAGAAGCCAATATGAATATAGAATCCAAGAGGCAAAGGACACTGAAAATAATGAATTTGCCAAGGCTTTAACCGATCAGATGAACAAAAGAATCGAGGATATTACGAAGAACTTTGAGAGCGATGAACACGTACGCCCCAAAGTGATAAAAGAAAAAGAAGAAAAAATAGAAGAGTTTTTCAAGGAAAAAGAACAATTGCGGGATCAGTATGACTTTTATGAGGATTCATTTACTTATTATTTTGAGGACACTTCCACTGGTGAAGTATACACCAATTTAACTTTGTCCAAAAATGAGTCTCCGGATGAAGTAATGAAAAAAGAGATGGTTTATCATACCGATTACACCATGGACAAAAATTACTTCCTTCATATTATTATGGGGGGTATGAGGGGTTTGAACAGTCGCTGGTAGAATCGCAATCAGGCTACTTCAAAGGACAAATTGGCCTGGCTAAAAATCTTCCTGATTCAAATATGTTCATTGACCAAAATAATCTTTTCAAACAAAAGCAGATTGTATTATTAATCTATGGCGGCTCAGCGGTTTTGGCTGTTATCGCTGCATTGATTGCTGGCAGAAGGTCAAAGGCCCTGTCTGCTGAAATCAAAAGGTGGGAGCCTTTATATAATAAGCTCCCTATTGATTTAAGAATAATCTTCTTGGGATTGACAGTAATAGGGAGCAGTTTAGCTCTTTTTCTGATAAATGATTTTTTAATAGACTCCTACAATATCCTGCCGCGTGTTATTGAATTGATTATTGTGCTACTTGGAGCATCTGTTCTATGCGGTCTGACAATTGTTCAGCTCAAATATATCGCGGGTGAATTTAAGGACTTGGAAAACGCAAAGGCAGTTTTGAAAAAGAGTCTGGTTTATAGAACGGCTGGCGGTTTGAAAACCAGCCTGCAGGAAGCCTTTTTAAACCGGAGTACAGGAACGCAGCTGTTTGTTGTTCTAATAATCATCTTTGGAATGGGAATGGGTTCAATTGTCATGTTCTTCCATCCGCTATTTGCCCTGTTTTATGTAATGCTCTTAGCGTTTGCAGGTATTCCGCTGGTTATGGCACTAATCAGGCGCTTAGGCTATTTCAACCGAATTGTTGAGACCGCAAATGAATTGGCAACGGGTCACATGGGCCAGGACTTGCCGGTTAAAGGAAAAGGTGTTCTGGCTTCACTCGCAGGAAATATTAATGTATTGAAGCAGGGCGTCAAAACTTCCCTTAGCGAGCAGGCAAAAAGCGAAAGGCTGAAAACGGAGCTGATAACAAATGTCAGTCACGATCTAAGAACACCATTAACTTCCATTATTACGTACACGGAGCTGCTGAAGTCAGGTGAGGTTTCTGAGGACGATCGCTCTGCCTACCTTGAAATCATTGACCGGAAGTCTAAACGTCTAAAGGTTTTGATTGATGATTTATTCGAAGTCTCGAAAATGGCTAGCGGCAATATTGAGCTCCGGAAGGAAAGAGTGGATCTTATCCAGCTGCTGCAGCAGGCTCTCGCGGAGCATAATAACGCTATTAATGAATCCAATCTGCATTTCAGAGTAACCAAACCTGATCATCCGGCAATCGCATTTGTAGATGGCCAAAAGCTCTGGCGAGTCTTTGATAATTTAATTGGCAATATACTGAAATACTCATTGGAAAACTCAAGGGTCTATATTGCGATAGCGAAAGTGAAAGGCCAGGCAGTTATAACGTTTAAAAATGTTTCTAAATATGAATTGGACGATCAAAGCGAAGAACTGTTCGAGCGTTTCAAACGAGGAGATAAATCAAGGCATACAGATGGTTCAGGCCTGGGGCTTGCCATAGCCAAATCGATTATTGATCTTCATGATGGAAATCTTGAAATAGATACAGATGGTGACTTGTTCAAGGTGAGCATTTCACTGAATATAGAGGAGTAAGGGAAGAGGATGGATTATGGATATTACCGAGCTGTATACGTGTCATTATAAACGCCTTTATCATATATGTTTCTCAATGACAAGAGACGCTTATCTTGCGGAGGATATCGTTCAAGAAACTTTTATTAAAGCCATGAAGAAAGCGGAAACGATTATCGATGAAGAAAAAGCGGGGGCATGGCTGTCTGTCATTGCCCGAAGGACTGCCCTGGACGCTATTCGGAGAGAAAGGCGGAAGGCTGCTGTGCCGATGGAGCAGGACATGCTCGAATGTCTCGGTGTTGCTACAAAACAGAATGTCGAGCAGGAAGTTGAATCCGGCTTTGCTGCTGAGGAAATCACCGGGGCTGTAAAGAAGCTGACAGGCAGCTATAGAGATATTCTTTTGCTGAAAATAGACCGGGGATTAAAGGAAAGGGAAATAGCGGCTATGCTTAATTTAAATCCTTCAACTGTAAAAACCAGAATCTTCAGGGCTCGAAAGCAGCTGAAAATGATGGTGAAAATGGGGGCATAATAACGAGCAATTGGCCAATAAGATTGGCCGCTTGCTCTCTTTTACATTTATCCTTCCGGCATGGGTGTCGTAGCAGACTCGAATCCGATGGAATTGTACTTCTTCATATCAGGTCAATTGTCTTCGCCTCCTTTGCATAGCAGACGTCCGAATTAGTAAATAATAATAATATAAACTTTCGAGAAAGAGATATAAGGAATAACTATGATCTTACTTATAGCTTCAATAATCGCCTTTAATATGATTGCCTTCAAAATAAATAAAAAAATGACTCCCAGCCAAGTATTGCAAATCTGGACTTTTACAATAGCTTTTCAGATGTTATTTGATTTAGTTGTTGAATTTAAACATCATCATTATTGGTACTTTTCTCCAGGTGTTGAATGGGCAGGCTTGCTGCCGAGGTTATTTTTAATTCCGCCGGTAAACATCATTTTTTTGAACGGATACCCTTTTTCAAAAGGGATTATTAAAAAAATGGTTTATATGTTTTTCTTTGTTGCGGCAATTATCCTTTATGAAATGGCGGCTCTGCTTCCTGAACCCTGGGGTTACTTTAATTATGGTACATGGAAAATATGGTATTCGATTATGGTAGATCCATTTCTTCTGCTGTCTCTCGTTTTATTTTATAAATTTATGATTTTATTAGAGCAGAAAAGTTCTTTCCATCAAAAGTATTGAAACAATAAAAGGCGGTTCATTGTATGTATTGGTTTCCTTATCTTTCCTTGCCAAATAATCTGATAAAAGCTCTTATCGAAAATAGAAATTTACGTCAGCTGGGTTGTCATTGCTTTAATTAACTTAAGAACGGATGCAATGCTAAGTTTATATTTTCGCCTATATAAGCTAAAAAGCGGGGAAGCGTAGCTGGGAGTCCGTATCATTGAACTGACTCTTGAAAGCATCATTTGGGATTATTTTTTTAAATTTCATGCCAGAAAGCAAGCCTCTTTTTTCTTCTATACAGCAGCCTGGGTCATTTTTTCACTTCTTTTCGACTGGGTTACAGTCAAGAATTATTTCTCCTGTAAAAGTGGTATCATGCCCCCTATTTTTATGTGTTTGATTTGCATATTATTAGGTGAAATTAAAGCTTCCTGCTTGTGCCGGAAGCTCATTATCTGTTTGGGAGCCTATCTTTATGCCTGGCCATTCTGTTATCGAACAATTTTTTTGCCTCGTGCTTTATCAAACCTCGAAGTGTTGTCAGTATTTTCATGTTTATCACCACTATAGAAATATGCCGCAAAAATCATTCAGTGCAAGTCCTTATATCTGCTAAGGTGAGGAACAAAAGACTCCTGCTCCGTTAATTAGAGGCAGGAGTTTTTTATTTCATTTTTGGGGAGAACATTCAATTTTCGATAAAATCCATATTTTCCCCTGCTGAAAAAGGGTTTTTATTATTGATATAATAGATGGATGTGTACAGCGGAGGTGAAAACAGCATGAATGCATTTATTAATGTGGTTAAAGAATCATTTAATTTCAGCGGAAGATCCAGACGAAGAGAATATTGGATGTTTATTTTGTTTACATTTCTCATCTCAATCATTTTAACTATTATTGAGATGATTTTTGGATGGGAGATTACAGAGGACATTGGAGTCCTTACAACTCTTTTCTCTCTGATTATGTTAATTCCGAGTCTTTCTGTAACTGTCAGAAGGCTGCACGACACCGGGAAAAGCGGCTGGTGGATTCTAATTTCTTTGATTCCTTTAATCGGGGGGATTATAATCCTCATCTTTACTCTAATGGATAGTGAACCTGGATCAAATAAATACGGGCCATATCCTAAAAAAGCAGTATAATAAAAATCTTCAGCCGCCTTGGCTGGAGTTTTTTTGAAACCTTTTTTTAGAAAATTCGTATTACTAATAAGTGGTACTCTTTACCCGGAAGTGAGGAATTTTGGTGAGGAATCGAATATTGAAGAGATTTTCCTATCTTTTTACTGGTGAAACAACGAGTCTCATAATGTTTGTTTTTGTTAGTTATATGGTGAATTATGCTTATCCTGATCTCCATTTATATTCACTTTTTCTTTCTGGTCATCGTTTCTGCTGCTGGAGTTTTTACTCCTTCAAGGCTCCATTTATTGGTTTGTAAAATGGAAGCGGTTAAAAAAAGAAAATACAGCTGCTGCACCGATAAGGCTGATTAAACAGTTAAGGGCCATAAAAAAATGGAACATTGCTATCATAATAATTATTCCTGCTGCCTTCATAGCAGATTATTATATGTGGCAACCATCAACACCTCAGGGACTGACTATTGCCGCCTTTATCTATATCTTTGCCATCCTCGAGTATGTTAACTATTTTCATATTCAGTTATCTTATGATAATCGCTCTGACATTAACAGCCTCAAGCAGTCAAAGCGCTTTAAACAATCATGCTTGAGCAAAGACTTTAAAAGACTGAAAAATTTAAAAGCAAAAAGCAGGAATTTAGGGTGAGCATACTGAACACACATGACATGGAAATGATAGAATCAGCAAATAAATTAATGAAGAAATTATACCAGGAAGGAAAACATCATGTTGCCGCACCAGTCAGAACCAATTCCGGCAAGGTCTATACTGCGGTGAATCTTGAAGCTTATGTTGGAAGAGCTGCTGTCTGTGCTGAAGCAATTGTACTTGGAAAAGCCATATCAGAAAGCGATCAGGAATTTGAGACTATTATTGCCGTACTATCAAACAGTGAAGGGTCTGATTCCCGTGTGGTCTCCCCATGGGAATGTGCAGGGAACTGGTGAGCGATTATGGGGAAGATATACAAGTGATTCTGCCAGGTAAAGGCGATGTTTTTAGGAAATTTGGGGTAATGGAATTGCTGCCGGATAAGTCTAAAAGAATTTAGTATATTGGAGGCGGATTTGTATGAATGGGATTATATGCTAAATACAAAGGAAGAGATTCTGAACTTCCGCGACATAGAGAAAGAATCATGCATTCTATTGAAAAGGATTTGATACTTGATCAAAATGTATTATCTGTTTTTTATGGCGGTTCCATAGGAGAAAACAGTACGGATTTATTTTCAGACATTGATCTGCGGATTATCGTGAATGATAAGGTATTTGAGGAATATAGGCTTAATAAAAAGGAAAGGGCGAAAAAATGGGGAAATGTATTATTCTTCGAAGATAATCCCCGCGCATCACATACAGTTGCACACTATATTAATTTTATTAAAGTAGATGCATTTTATTATCGTTCCCAACAGCTCCAGCCATCTGTATGGCTTCAGAATATAAAGATTGTTCATGATATGGCTGGAGTAATGCTTGCATTATCGGAAAAGTCAAAAGGTTTAACTTACCAGCCCGCTCTTGAGGAAGTAGAAAGCTGGAGAAATAAATTTTTTGCCTATGTACATGAGATATACAGAAGAGTGAGCCGGGGGAGATATATTATGCTCTGCACTGCCTGGACAATCTCCGGTTATCCATAGTAACAGCATGGCATATGGAAGCAGGGCTGCAGCCAAATACCTTTGGAGACTGGGCCAGATTGCAGGGAACAAGGAGCAAACTGGAAACCTGGCAGCTAAAACTACTGGAGGAATGGTTCAGCAGTCCGGAACCCTCTGAAATTATGAAGGTAATGACAAGCATGTTCCCGGAATTCAGAAGAGTTCATGCATGTCTTT
The DNA here is from genome assembly GCF_023516215.1 of Cytobacillus pseudoceanisediminis. NCBI lineage: Bacteria > Bacillati > Bacillota > Bacilli > Caryophanales > Bacillaceae > Cytobacillus > Cytobacillus pseudoceanisediminis. The sequence goes on from NZ_CP097349.1 coordinate 690,094, forward strand.
GTCACAAGGTTGGGCTGGAAGAAAATGATGATGTTTTGGCGGAAAAGGTACTAGGAATGGTTAATTAAGACAAAGAAAGCAGGCGAGACCAATGGCGAAAGTAATCGGATTTGAATTAAACAGCCAGGATCCGGAAAAAGCAGCTGAGTTTTATTCCAATGTTTTCGGATGGGAGATTGAAGAACCGAATTGGGGATATTGGCCAGTCAAGACAGGAAATGACCAAAATCAAGCTGTAAATGGGGGCATCAGTAAAGGGCCAAACGATTATCCGCATGGAACCCGTATTCAGATAGAAGTGGAATCGATTGACGAATCCATTTCTCTTGCAAAGGAAAATGGGGCAATGGTGGTAAGGGACAAAATGGAATTTGATGATTTCTATCTTGCCTATCTGGTGGATCCGGTCGGGCTTGGGTTTGGGCTTATACAGAAAAAGGGATAAGAGTGATGTTTTAGTGGCGTCCCTCTTGCTTTCTGTCATGATAAAGGAGGTTTTCAATATTCAGCCGCCTGGTAACGATTCCATGGGAATGGCGGAATACATGATTCAAGAACTAATAACGACGAAAAAGACGAAGGTCGAAGGAAAATGGGAGTTAATCGAGAAGAATAACGACGAAAAAGACGAGTGTCGAAGGAAAATGGTAGTTAATCGAGAAGAATAACGACGAAAAAGACGAAGGTCGAAGGAAAATGGGAGTTAATCGAGAAGAATAACGACGAAAAAGACGAGTGTTGAAGGAAAATGGTAGTTAATCGAGAAGAATAACGACGAAAAAGACGAAGGTCGGAGGAAAATGGTAGTTAATCGAGAGGAATAACGACGAAAAAGACGAAGGTCGGAGGAAAATGGGGGTTAATTAAGAATAATAACGACGAAAAAGACAGGGGTAGAAGGAAAATGGTAGTTAGTCGAGATGAATAATGCCCAAAACGACGAGGGCCGAAGGAAAATGGGAGGTAATAAGAAGAATAACGGCGAAAATCCGAGTGTCGAAGGAAAATGTAGTTAATCAAGAAGAATAATGACGAAAAAGACAAGGGTAGAAGGAAATGGTAGTTAATCCTGCGTCTCTTCAAAAAACGATTTCACAGGTATAGGTCCTAATGAGTCCCAATCTTACTGAAGTTAAAAAGGAGGCCATATTATGAGTATAGGTGCAAATTATCTAATGATCGTAAAGAAAAGATTCCAGGCAGTGAAGGAATTAGCGGATATAACCATTCAGCGGCTTTCCAATGAGGAATTGAATTGGGCTTGCAATGAAGAGTCCAATAGTACAGCGGTAATTATCAGGCATATGAGCGGCAATATGGTTTCACGGTGGACCAATTTTTTGACATCAGATGGAGAAAAGCCTTATCGAAACAGGGATGAGGAGTTTTCAACAGCCACAGCCACAAAGGATGAACTATTATTGATTTGGGAAAAAGGGTGGAAAGTACTGTTTTCCGCTTTAGATAGTTTAAAAGAGGAGGATCTGCTTAAAAATATCACTATTCGAGGCGAGAGCCATCTAGTTATGGATGCAATAGAAAGGCAGATGGCCCATTATTCTTACCATGTTGGACAGATTGTTTATATCGGCAAGCTATTAAAAAACGAAGAGTGGGAAAGTCTCAGTATTCCGAGAGGGAAATCCGATGAATTTCTTAAGGAAATGCTCGACAAGCACGATGCCGGAAAATAGGATAGGCAGTGCATTATTTGCAATTGAGGAGGGAAATCATTGAGTAAACTAAGAATATCGCTGGCGGCAGGCAACATTTTAATTTCCCTTTATATGTTAATCACCCAAAGCTTTGATTGGATTCCATTTAGTTCTTTTCTTTTAGGCATGTTAATGCTGGTGATAGGCTGGGAAGAGCTGAAGAAAGGCAAAAGGGGATTCTTTTTCATCACGCTTCAAACATAATTAGCCTAATGGTATAATAAGGAAAAATCGAAAGAAGTGTTCTTTTTGGATCTTATGACGGGGAAAATCGTGTTTACTTCTTTATTTATTATCCTTATACATAGTATTGAAACACTGGCTTATGCAGTCCGATTATCGGGTGCCAGGGTCAAGCTGATAGCATCAGGGCTTTCTTTGTTCAGTACCATTGTCATTGTTTCACGAATGGCAAACATGGGGCAGCAGCCTTTGCTTGGCAGTATTATTGATACAGCGCCTGAACAAAACTTTCTCGTTTATGTGGAAAGCCAATTCAGGGTGTTAATAGGGGCATCCACAATAGGAACCATAATTGGAATTCTATTGCTCCCAACATTCATAGCCATTTTCTCAAGAGCGATTATCCGTCTTGCCGATGAGGAAGGGTCGGTTCCTTCATTACTGAAAATCGGGTTTAATTGGAAATCGGCAAAGAGAATGGTTAAACATTTTAAAATTCCGAGAATCTCCTATTTAAATGGGCTTAAACTTAGTGAAATTCCAAAACGGCTATTTTTATTCAATATGTTTGTAACAGCCATATATACAATTGGAGTACTGGCAGCCTTATATGCTTCCCTGCTTACAACGGCTAGCTCAAATACTGCTGTAATGGCATCCGGACTCATAAACGGTGTGGCAACGATTCTTCTATCCATTTTTGTGGACCCGAAAATTTCTGTTATGTCAGATAATGTGGTGCACGGGAAGGCCAAGTATTCGAATTTAAAAGGAATTTCGATTATGATGGTTACCTCCAGATTGATTGGAACAGTCCTTGCACAAATCATGTTTATACCCGGTGCATATTACATAGCCTGGGCTTCAAAGTTTTTTGTATAAAACATAAATAGAAACGGCACTGTCCATCCAGTGCCGTTTCCATTTAAATTTATATACTTTGGCTTTTTTTGCGCTTGTTTACATATTTGTAAGTGAACACTATAATGACTGCTGCAATGATGATCAGGGCTAGAGGCAGGGCATAGCTATTAAAAATTTCCTCTGCTTCTTTGTAGTGAGGGCCCAGTTTATATCCTAAATAAACATAGAATGCGGTAATCGGCAGCATTGCGAGGAATGTATAGATAGAGAACTTCCACACATTCATTTTGGCCATCCCGCATGGAATGGAAATCGCAGTACGGACAACTGGCATAAATCGGGCGAAGAAAGCTACCCCTGCGCCATATTTTTCAAAAAACTTGTCCGAAGCATCAATCTGTTTTTGAGAAACCAAGAAATATTTTCCGTATTTTAAAACCATTGGACGGCCGCCATATCTGCCCAATGCATATAAAGTCAGCGGTCCAATCGTTCCTCCCACTGTACCTGCTAATACGACTAAATAATAATTAAAGTCTCCCTGGAAGACCCAAAAGCCCGCCAAAGGAAGAACCACTTCTGCCGGGATAAATTCAAAGCATAATGAAAGCAAAATACCAAAGTAAGAAAACTGTTTTAAGAAATCAATAAAGCTGATAATAATTTCTGACATAGCCACACATCCTGTTGATTAATAAGAAAAGCGCAAGCGCCTTGCCCACCCCGACACCTCGAGGGGGCAGGCTGCTTGCGCTGGACAATTCACGAAATTAAAAGATATAAAACGTACATAAGTCAGTCTAACGGGTAATAGGAAAACAATCAAGTATTTATATAGACAGGCAAAAAAGAAACGGCAGCTGCCGTAACCGGAGCCGCCGTTTTTCCTAGCTTAATTGGGGCTTGCTTTTAAAAACTTCCAGATAATGCAGCTGGTGCCCATCTTTTTCGTGGACTTTAAATGTAAATCCATCTGCTTCAATCTCTGTTCCTATCTCTGCTTCCATATGCTGTGTCAGGAACCAGCCGCCGATTGTATCAACGTCTTCATGCTCAAAATCTGTGCCAAGCAGATTATTGACATCGTCTATAAGAAGCTTGGAATCCAGAATATAGTGGTTATCGTTAAGCTTTCTAATTTCAGGAACCTCATCTTCATCAAATTCATCACGGATTTCTCCGACAATTTCTTCAAGAATGTCTTCGACAGTCACCAATCCGGAAGTTCCGCCATATTCATCCATTAAAATGGCAATATGGATGCGTTCTTTTTGCATTTTGACTAGCAGGTCATGAATCGGAATGCTTTCAATTACATGGATAACCGGGTTAATAAACGAGTCAAGCTCAAGATTCTCCGGGGTGATCCTGTTTGTAAGACTGGCCGTCAGAAATTCTTTTACATTAATAAACCCTCGGATATTGTCCTTATCCCCATCTTCCACTGGATATCGTGTGTAATTCTCTCTCTGGATTGTTTGCATAATATCTTCTATTGTGTCATCAGAAGCAATCGTAATCATTTCAGTACGCGGAACCATGATTTCTTTTGCAATTCTTTCATCAAATTCAAAGATATTGTTCACGTACTTTAACTCATTTTTATTGATCTCACCGCTTTTATAACTCTCGGATAAAAGAATTCGCAGTTCTTCTTCGGAATGGGCGATCTCATGCTCAGAAGCCGGTTTTAAACCAAATATGCCAACCAGTACCCGAGCAGATCCGTTTAAGAACCAAATGAAAGGGAACATCAAACGGTAGAACCAAATAATCGGCGCTGCGAACGCCATTGTAACAGCCTCAGCTTTTTGAATGGCAACGGTTTTTGGTGCAAGCTCACCTACAACCACATGCAGGAAGGTGACTAAAGCAAAGGCTATGCCGAAGGATAAAATATGGGTAAGCGATTCGGCAATCTCAAATCTTTCAAATACCGGGTGCAATAACTTTTCGACAGTAGGCTCACCAAGCCAGCCCAGCCCTAATGCGGTAATGGTTATTCCCAATTGACAGGCTGATAAATACTCATCAAGGTGAGTGACGACTCTCTTAGCTGAAATAGCCCTTTTATTGCCCTCAGCAATCAGTTGATCAATTCGGGAAACACGTACTTTTACAATCGCAAACTCAGTTGCTACGAAGAATGCGGTTAATGCTATTAATAGTGCAATCAGTAATAAATTTATGGTTGTCAACGAGCAGTCTTACTAAAGTAAGACATACACCTCCTAAAATGGTTATAATCCTTATAAAGTTCACTACTTAAATTGTGCCCAAATAGATATCCATAATGCTCCAAAAACCCAAAAAACGTTTTGGGACAGGATATCAGTTGAGCAATAAAAGCAATGTTTGAATTAATGATAAGCTTTCATGTGAAATATTCTTTTTGACATATTCGTATTTTTCGGGATCAGATTTTTTAAGCTGTGAAAGTGCTTTTGTCACATCTTCCTCCAGATCCTGAATTTTGAGCCTTAGTTCAAGAACATCTACCTCTTCAGAAAATCGGCCGATAACTTTTTCTTTATTTCCTCCAGCGACAAACCATCCGCTTTACATTTTTCGATAAAAGCAATACGTTCGATGGCGGAATAATCATAATAGCGATAATTTGAAGGGGAACGTTCTGCTTTTAGCAGTCCGAGTGAAGTATAGTAATCAATCGTTCTCTTAGTAACCTTTGCTTTTTCAGCCAATTCTCCTATTCTTAACTTCTCAGCCCCATGAGGATTCCTCCAAACTGTTACGTGATGGTTATGAATCTAATTATACTAAAAAATAATAGAAAATCAATGAATTTGAATAATGAAACAAGCAGGGAGGAAGAGATTTCCACAAAAAAATAACACCGGATAACCGGTGCTATTTTGCATTCAGGCTTTAACGGCCTCTTTCTTTGCTTCCGTTTCCGCTACAATTACTGCACAGGCAGCATCACCTGTAATATTAACTGCTGTTCGCGTCATATCAAGCAGACGGTCAATCCCAATGATTAATGCGATACCTTCAACAGGAAGATTGACAGAGTTAAGAACCATCGCTAGCATAATCAAACCGACACCAGGCACACCAGCTGTACCAACGCTGGCAAGAACGGCAGTAAGGACAACCGTGATTAGCTGTGTCAATGTTAAATCAACATTATATACCTGGGCAATGAAAATAGTTGCAACTCCCTGCATGATGGCTGTTCCATCCATGTTGATGGTTGCACCGAGAGGCTGAACAAAGCTGCTGATTGATTCAGGAACTTTCAGATTTTTTGGGCCGTATTCATGGAAATCGGCAGAGTCGCATTACTGCTTGATGTACTGAAAGCAACCCCCATGGCCGGCGCAAAGCCTTTAAAGAACCATAGCGGGTTTTTCTTTGCAAGTAAAGCAATAGAACCTCCATAGGTTAAAATCGCATGTATAAATAACGCAAGAAGAACTACGATCATATAAAGTCCCATAGCTTTAATGGCACTTAGACCCTGACTTCCTACAGCAGAAACGATAAGTCCAAACGTTCCATAAGGAGCGAACCTCATAACCAGGTTAACAAGGTACATCATCATGTCATTGCCTTGTTCAATAAGGTTTAATATACCTTTTGTTTTATTGCCGAGCATGGTTAATGCAAATCCGACAAAAATAGAAAAAGTGATAATCTGAAGCATATTGCCTTCCGTGAAGGCTTTTACCGGATTGGTTGGAATAATATTTAATAGTGTCTCTGAGACAGGAGGAGCTTCCTTCGATTCGTACTCCACGTTTGTTACGTCAAATTCACCAACGTTTCCTGGCTGGAAAACAGCTGCCAAAGCAAGACCTATGACGATTGCAATGCTGGTGGTAACCAGGAAGTAGGAGATTGTCTTAATCCCAATTCTTCCCAACTTCTTAGGATCACCGAGGCCTGCTGTTCCAAGGGTGATGGAAAAGAAGACGATCGGAACAACCAGCATATTGATGAGATTTAAAAAGATTTTTCCCAGCGGAGTAAACAAAAACTTGTCAAGCTCGGGGAAAATGCCAGGTGCAAATAAATTAATCAACAGCCCTGTGATTCCCCCGCGATCAAAGCAAGAATAATTTTAGTAGATAATTTCATACACGTTCCTCCAATGAAATAAATGATGTAAAAAAATGTAAATCGCGCACAAAAAATATTTTGCCTTTCCTATAATACCCCCAAAAAACATAAACCTAACTAAAAAAGGCAACAAAAAAACACAGAGGTAATAACCACTGTGCATTTATGCAGTGTTCCCTCTCAACACGCTTACGAGGTTAGCTGTCGGGTTCGGGTCTTGAGAGTACCCTACCTGTAAAAGGATTCACCCCAGGTACTTTTGTTAAAAAAGTACAGTTGGTTCCCCCGCTCAATTAAGATTAAGCGAAAATTATTAATGTTTTTTTAATATATTAACAATAATCATAAAAGTTGTAAATCATACGATTTTCTTATCTAGGTTTACTAAGGTTACTATAATTCAAATAGTAATTTAATAGGAAAGGTCAATTTGGTTTTTTAGCAATAAGATTAGAAGTTAAGCCAGCTTAAAAGAGGATGTCTTTTTTTGTCTTTCACTTTCAATTCCTTCTTATTCAGCTTGTCTTCATGTTCGGCCAGCCACTCTTTTAACTCTTCTTTGTCCTTGCATTGCGTATAATAAGTCTCGCCGTTTTTCCCAGTGGCACTTACAACATATCTGCATGTATTTCCCATAAAGCACCCTTTTCAAAGTAATTTCTTTTAGAATTATAACAAGATTTATGACAATGTCCACCATTATTTTTTTGGATTATGAGTATATTGGCTTTGGGGATATTGCTGATGAAAATATGCCTGAAAAAATTCAGGTAAGATATCCGCTGAATTATTGTCGCTTCTGCATTTATCCAATTGGTCCGGCAGCTTATTGATTACTGGGAAAGTTTTTTCCTGTTGTCTGTTCCAGGGGAATGGCCTTTCTTATTTGCGCGGGAAACTGTAATAAAGCCGTCGAGAATCTCATGACTAACAGTAAACCCTTTGCGAGTATAAAATTCAAGAGCCTCTGTATTCCTATTTGATACATAGATAAAATAATCTTCCACATCTTTGAATTGGCTTAACCATTCCATCGACATGTTAGAAAGAACTGATCCAATTCCATATGGTCTGTAGCATTTTTTATAAAGAATTGAGATAAGCAGCCAACATGGCTTTTCCCGACTGAAGTCAGATCAAAAAAAGTGGCGAAATCATTGGAGCTGGCTTCCTTAGGAGAAACATTGGAATAGACATAGCCCGCGATTTCTTCATCGTCCTTAACGATCTCTAAATAATTATGTAAAGCTGATTTTACGGATGGAATCATTCTAGTTTCAAAATTCATGCTGTCAAAACGCTCAGGTGTTATATGTGCCTTAGATTTCTGAAAAGCCATCAGCTTATTGCATAAATCCCGGCAAAGTCTGATTTTCTCTTCTGTTATCACTTCATATTTTAAATTCATCCTATTCACCCCTAGTTAAATTTTAAATTGGAAGGTCTTCATTCGTCCAAAAAAGAGGGAATTTATCCTTGATAGAGAAGTTTATCTTAAAACTAATATAAAAAGAGGGACCATAATGATTAGGGAAATTGATATTAAAGATCGAAAAGCTGCTGTGCAAGTTCTAAGTGTCCAGCTTCCTGCGTATAAAATTGAGGCTGAAATCATTGGATGTCCTGATTTACCGCCTTTGAAGGATACGGCTGATGACTTGCGAATAACCGGAGAAACCTTCCTGGGGTATTTTATAGGTGAAAAATTATGCGGTGTGATTTCTTTTAAAGAGGAAAATAATGTTTTAGATATTCATAGACTGATTGTGCATCCTGAACATTTTAGAAAGGGAATTGCACAAAAGCTGCTGAACTTCATTGAACTGAGGCCGATGAATGAAAAAATGATTGTCACAACAGGCTCTAAGAATACCCCTGCTGTCACTTTTTATTTAAAGAATGGTTTTAAAGAGCTGAAGAAAATGGAAATAAATGAATCACTGACTATTACTGCTTTTGAAAAATATTTATAAAATACTAAAAGATTAAGCGACTCTTTCATTTGGAGGAATCATCCTCTTTAAATCCGTTATATGTTTTTATAGAGTCTGCTATTACTGTCCCGCATTGCTTTAGGTCAATGGAATATTACTTAAAGGGGAATACTCATGTTATTTAGGGATTATGATAAAAGGTTAAGGTCTGTAATTAAAAATGTTGGTTTTTCCGGTGTCGTACTTGTTAAAGAAAAGGAGGAATTGATCCTTCAATTAGCAGAGGGGGATGCTGATCGAGCAAACAAAACCCAAAATAATCCAGGTACCAGGTTTGGCATCGCCTCCGGGTGTAAGATTTTTACGGCGGTTGGCATTTGTCAATTGGCCGAGAATGGATTCATATCATTCGAAACAAGACTTAATGATGTATTGAAGGATGTTTTTCCCTTATTTGATGAGACAATTACCATTCATCACCTGTTAACCCATACATCCGGAGTGCCCGACTATTTTGATGAGTCAATTATGGATGATTTTGAGGAGCTGTGGAAAGAAAGGCCAATGTATCTATTAAATCATCTGAGAGATTTTCTTCCTATGTTCCAGAATAAAAAGATGATGTTTAAGCCCGGGGAGAAATTTCATTATAATAATGCCGGATATATACTTTTGGGTTTAATTATAGAGAAGAAGACAGGACTGAGTTTCCAGGATTATATTCATTCCCAAATTTTTGAACCATGTGGAATGAAGGATTCAGGCTTTTTCCGATTTGACAATCTTCCTGAAAATACAGCAATTGGTTATATAGATAATGAAGAAGATGGGACATGGAGAACCAATATTTATTCATTGCCCATCAGAGGCGGTTCTGACGGAGGAGCCTATGTTACTGCTCAGGATATGATCTTATTTTGGGAAGCATTGTGTAATGATAAGCTCATGAGCGGGGAGTATACTGAAAAGCTGATGTCCCCGCATGCCAAAGCAGATGAGAATGAGTATTACGGCTACGGATTATGGATCAAAAAGAAAAACGAAGCCATCTTCAAATATCACCTCATGGGCTATGACCCGGGAGTCAGCTTTCATTCTGCCTATTACCCTGAAAGCGGGATAACCCTTGTGGTGCCATCAAATAAATCATATGGGCCATTTACTGTAATGAAAGAAATTGAAAAGGACTTTTAGATGAGCTAAGTACAGGTGCTTATTTTTTGTATCTGATCGGGTCTGTTTATAAAGGAGCGGTTATATGAATTTTAATTTAAGAGAAGCTATTGAGATTCTTGAACGTACACCCCATACGCTGGATGCATTACTAAGCGGTCTATCTTCGGAATGGCTTAATGGCAATGAAGGGGAAGGCACGTGGAATGCTGCCGAAGTGGTTGATCATTTGATTGATGGCGAGGAGAAAAATTGGATTCCACGGCTAAAATTTATTCTGCAGGAAGGGGAAAGCAAGCCCTTCCCCCATTTGACCGCTTTGCTCATTTAAATGTGTCAGAGAGTCTATCACTTGAAGAAAAGCTTGAAGTCTTTAAGACCCTTAGAATGAAAAATTTGGCCATGCTTAGGGGTATAACTGATCTGGAAATTCATTTCGAAAAGACAGGGCTTCATCCAGCATTTGGACCAGTCAGAGTCAGGGAATTGATTTCCACTTGGGCTGTGCATGACCTTACGCATATTTCACAGATTTCTCGAGTATTGGCAAATAGATACAGAACTGATGTTGGTCCTTGGATTGAGTATCTGGGCATTTTAAAAAGTAAGCACTTTAAATAAATTGCATCATAGTTAAGTTTGTAAATTCTGTGTGAAAAGTAAACTTTTGGGACCAAAACCTCATGATATGGCCGAAGGTGTTCATTTATACTTGTATGGGATTGTGACTTTTCTGATTATTTAAGTCCATTCAAAAAATATGGAGGCGAATGAATGCTGAATCGTAAGAAAAAAGGCCTGCTGTTAACTTTTATTCTGGTTACTGTCATTCTGATCGTGATGCAGCCCATTCAAAATTCTATAACTAGGGCAGCTGCAGGGGATGGCTCCTGGACATCACCTTATTCCGTATCACAGGGAATCAATACTCAAAACAACTCATCCAAAACTGTTCAAGGCTATGTGGTTGGACAGCCGACTGCGGCAAATACGGTTATTTCAAACCAGTTTCCAAATGACTATGCTTTGGCCCTGGCGGATAGTCCATCAGAGACCAGCACAGCTAAGATGCTTTATGTTCAAATTCCTTCCACGTTTCGCTCTGCTTTCGGCTTAAAATCCAATCCATCTTTGATTGGAGAAAGAATTAAGGTAACCGGAACACTTACCGCCTATTTCTCTCATCCCGGGCTAAAAGATGGGACGGCCTTCGAACAAGCTGGTGATGGAACAGTCATTCCCGGCCCTGAACCAGGAGGATATTATGATGCTGCAAACGGAAAAACAGGGGAGGCTTTAAAAACAGCCCTCCACACTATCATTGATGATCACACGGAAATTTCCTATTCGAATGTATGGGAAGCACTGCGCGAGACAGATGAAGATCCTGCCAATCCCAATAACGTCATTCTTTTGTATACTGGCCGCTCTCAGGGGAAATTCACCAATGGTTCTGGCGTCAATGATTGGAACAGGGAGCATGTTTGGGCTAAATCTCACGGGGACTTTGGAACAGCTATGGGTCCGGGAACAGACTTGCATCATTTGCGGCCAACAGATGCTTCAGTAAATAGCTCGAGAGGGAATCTTGACTTTGACGATGGGGGCACCCAGCATTCAGAGGCACTGGGAAACTACTATGATTCAGATTCCTGGGAACCCAGGGATACAGTAAAAGGCGATGTTGCGAGGATGCTTTTTTATATGGCTGTCCGTTATGAAGGAGACAGCGGAGAAGTGGATCTGGAGCTAAACAATCAGGTCAATAATGGCTCTGCTCCTTATCATGGCAAAATGTCTGTCCTGCTTAAGTGGCATAAGGAAGATCCGGTAGACGATAACGAGCGGAGAAGAAACGAAATCATCTATTCTGATTACCAGCATAACCGCAATCCATTTATAGATCATCCCGAGTGGGCATCAGCAATTTGGGAATAATCTTCAGGAAAGCACTTTCCGTTACTGGGAAGTGCTTTTTATTTTACTTACTTTGAAAAAAAGATTGACAAGAGATTTCCATGGGAGTAATTTATATTTATTAATTTCATAGTAACCTTTTTGCTGAATCATTATGAGCGGGGGAACCAATTTTGATAAACCTGGTTTATCTTGGGGTGAATCTTAGCATATTAAGGCTAAGAAGGGATACTCTCAATCCCTAATCCGACAGCTAACTCCGTAAGCCGAATCGAGGGAAGGGTTGATGGAAACCATTGGCCATTCTTTTTTTAAGAGTGGTTTTTTTGTGTTCATTTTCAAAAAGAAGGGAATTTCTTCAATGAAAAAACAGTATGCAGTATTTGGTTTAGGCCGCTTTGGCGGAAGTCTCGTAAAGGAATTTCATGAATTGGGAGTGGAAGTGCTCGCAATTGATGTAGACCAGGAGAAAGTAAATCAATACGCACAGTTTGTGACATATGCAGTTCAAATCAATGGCATTGATGAAGCTGCCATAAAGCAATCAGGGATAAAAAATATCGATCATGCATTTGTTTCATTTGGTGAAAACATTGAGTCCAGTATATTGACATCCTTGTTATTAAAAGAAATGGGGATTCCAAAGGTGTGGGCAAAGGCACATAATGAGTATCATGCCAGGGTGCTCGAAAAAATTGGCGTTGATCGTGTTATCCACCCGGAGCGGGATATGGCTAAGCGGATTGCCCACCATATTGTTTCGGAAAAAATGATTGATTATATTGAGCTGTCTGAAGATTACAGTATGGTTGAGATTGTGGCTACAGATAAAATTGCCGGAAAATCCCTTTCTGAATTGAATATTAGGGCTAAGTATGGCTGTAATATTGTGGGGATTCAGCGCGGGAAGGAAATAATCGTTACTCCGTCAGCTGAAGAGGTTATTTTAAAGGGCGACGTCCTGATTGTAATGGGACACAATAAAGGGATTGGCAGATTTGAGAGGCATGGAGTATAAGCCTTGCCGATAAAAAAATACCAATACAAGGGGTTAGCCCTATATGTATAAGGAGCATAAAAGAATGAGGAGAATGGGACGTTCCTATAACTGGATAAAAATGAATCCGGCACAAATGCTTTCGGTCGGTTTCTTAATCTTAATTGGTGTAGGCACACTGCTGCTGATGCTGCCTTTTGCTACGAAAGACAGACATCATTTATCGTTTATCGATGCACTTTTTGAGGCGACTTCTGCTGTATGTGTAACGGGTCTCGTGGTAGTGGATACCCAAACCACATTTACTGTTTTTGGCCAGATTGTACTGATGGTCCTCATACAGATTGGCGGCCTTGGATTTATGACATTTGGGGTTCTCATAGCTATCATGCTTGGAAAGAACATTGGTTTGAAAGGAAGGCTGATGATCCAGGAATCTTTAAATCAGCTTTCGATTGAAGGGATGGTCAGGCTGGTTAAATTCGTTGTCGGCTTTACATTAATCGCTGAAATGATCGGTGCATTGATATTGGCTATTCGCTGGTCGTCCGATTTTGGCTTCCCCGCTCATTGTATTATGGCATTTTCCATTCGGTTTCTGCCTTTAATAATGCCGGATTCGATATAATGGGCCAATTCAGGAGCGTTACTGAATATGCCGGTGATTTTACTGTCATCATGACACTCAGCTTCCTGTTAATAATCGGAGGTATCGGCTATATCGTTGTACTTGATGTAAAAAGAAACAAGAGTTTGAAAAAGCTCTCTTTGCATACAAAATTGGTCCTCCTGATGACGCTGATCCTTAACATTCTCGGAACAGTATTTATCTTTGCGCTTGAATATGATAATCCTGGGACACTTGCCAATTTGCCTTTAAAAGATAAACTATTGGGGGCTTTTTTTCATGGTGTGGTCCCGAGAACGGCTGGATTTAATTCTTTGAATACTGGCGAATTAACTTTAGGTTCGCAGCTGGTAACAATGCTGCTCATGTTCATTGGAGGGGGATCAGGAGGTACCGCCGGCGGCATTAAAGTCACTACCTTTGTCTTGATTTTTCTTGCAGTCAGAGCGCTGATAAAGGAAGAAGATGAAGTGAGCCTGATGGGAAGGCGAATTCCAAAGGATCTTATTGTCAGAGCTTTTACAATAACCGTCTATTCAATAGGATTCATCTTCTTTATCTTATTTATTTTATCCATAACAGAAAATGCTCCATTGAACGTCCTTTTATTCGAGGTGATATCCGCTTTTGGCACGGTAGGCATGTCGATGGGGCTCACACCTGAATTAAGTGCAACAGGAAAAGGGGTAATTGCATTTATGATGTTTGCAGGAAGAGTAGGGCCAATCACAATCGCTTTTGCACTTGCCCGAAGAAAAGGAAAGGCCAAATATAAATTTGCAGAAGAGAAAATCATGATTGGATAAGTGAAGGAAAGTTATCTGGTGTATAGGACAGAATAATTTAGTTTCAATAAAATTTTCCACCATAAATAGGATAGGGGATTTTAAATGAAAACCAGATTTAATGACTATATAAGCATTAAGATCCATCAAATAGACCTGACCTTAACAAGCTATATTAAGACTAAATTAGCCCACTTAAATATTGCCCCGGAGCAGAACCTGATTCTAATGCTTCTCTGGGAAGAAGACGGATTAAGCCAAAATGAAATCGCCAGGCGGCTGGATAAAGATAAATCTAACATTGCCAGAATGCTGAGCAGTCTTGAAAAGAAAGGCTTTATCAAAAAAAGCATGAATAAAGAGGACAGCAGATCTCTGAATGTTTATCTAACCAAAAACGGCAAAAATCTCAGTGAACATGTATATCCCATCACAGAGGAGTTTCACTCAATCGTCACATCGGGTATTACGAAGGAAGAGCTGAGAATTGTTGACGATGTTTTAATGAAAATGAGAAGAAATATGGAGGGTAATTAGCGGTGCAGGATAGAGTGGGATGCTTCTATCCTGTTTTTTTGTGAAGGTCATGAAGCCCAAAATGAGAACAGCGCTGAGAAACAGTCGCCATGAAGGCTCCATGAACCCGAAAAGTCGTGAAGCGAGAAGAAAACAGTCGCCATGAAAGCTTCATGAAGCCGAAAAGTCGTGAAGCGAGAAGAAAACAGTCGCCATGAAAGCTTCATGAAGCCGAAAAGTCGTGGAGCGAGAAGAAAACGATCGCCATGAGGCAGTCATGAAGCCGAAAAAGAGAGCAGCGGTAAGAAAACGGTCGCCATGAGGCAGTGATGAAGCCGAAAATGGGAGCAGCGCCGAGAAAACTGTTGCCATGAATCTATAAGAATTTAAAACGGCACTCTAAAGAGAATCAGTTTATATGCAAATTTGAACTATCTGAGTTACCAGGTAAATCGATTCAGTTCATTCATTAATAATAGTATAATAAAATACATATATTTCTATATCTGGCTAACGGATGTTTTCATTGAGTCATACAGGGGGAAGATGATGACGAAGATTATGCAGATATCAGATGAACTAAAGGATTGGATTGTGGGTGCGCTAAAAAGTGATGTGAGTCCGATTGCGCTTGCGAACGCTTTGATTAAGAAGGGTTTCGATAACCGGTTTGCATATGAGACTTTATTTAAAATTGTTGGAAATGAAGCAATTAAGACGACAGAAGGGCAGCAGATTCGATATACTTATGAAGTCCCCAAAATAGGCAGGAAGGGGAATATCCTTCATACGAGTGATAAGGACGTAAAAGTGCTTTCCAGAAATGAAAAGCCATTTGTGCTCCATTTGGATCAGGTGCTCAGCTCAGAAGAATGTGATGAGCTTATCAGTCTTTCAAGGAGCCGGCTGCAGCCATCCCTGGTGGTGGATAGGGGTTCTGGAGAAGAACGGGCGGGTTCAGGAAGGACAAGCAAGAGCATGGCTTTCCGGCTTAAAGAAAATGAACTGGTCGAAAGAATCGAAACGAGGATTGCTGAATTGACCGGTTATCCTGCAGAAAATGGTGAAGGCCTTCAGATCTTAAACTATGGATTGGGTGAAGAATATAAGCCTCACTTTGATTTCTTTCCCCCACATGGCGGATGCCAGCAAAGGCGGACAGAGGGTTGGAACGTTCCTCATCTATTTGAATGATGTGGAGGATGGCGGTGAAACGGTCTTTTCTAAAGCTGGACTTTCATTTGTTCCCAAAAAGGGAGCGGCCATTTACTTCCATTATGGCAATGCTCAGGGTCAGCTGGACCGATTGTCAGTCCATAGCAGTGTGCCTGTAAGAAAGGGAGAAAAATGGGCTGCTACCAAATGGATTAGGGAAAGCAATATATATTGCCATTAGAGTTTTTAAAGAATAATCAGAAGGAAGTTTGATCAGGTGAAACTCATCAACAAACTATTCTCAAAGCAAAAAACGGCTTCGATTGAATTTTGTCAGCGGAATCTGGATGAATTTTTAAAAGAAGAGAGTTTGGCTGCATTTAATCAATTTCTGAGCCAGAAGAATATTAACTATAAAGAATACGAATGCCAGAGCAGATGCAAAGAATGCAGGCAATCACCTTATGCCCTGGTGGACGGGAAGCTGATTGCAGCGGAGAGTTCGGATGAATTATTGATAAAATTGAAAGAAGAAGTAAAGAAATAAAAGGAATCGGAGCAATCCGATTCCTTTTTTCATACTCTTTTTTTGATGTACATTGAGAATGTGAATGTGCAAATTAATCTAGTATTGATCCTGAAATAGCATCTCCCTATTCATATAAAAGAGAAGGAGGATTATTGCTCCTTCCCTGCACCAAGATCTTCTGCCAATTCCATAATCGCTTTATTGATTCTCCAGACGAAATAAAGGTGATGAATCAAATCACGCTGGGATTGCTGCCTTGCTGGTGCCAATCGTTCAATTTGTTCCCTTTCATTTTCAAGACTATACACAAGCATGCCGTCTCCGCTATCTTTAATCAAATCCATTAATGTCTCAATATTTAATTCAAGCTTTTCTTCAATCCTTATGAAAACATCGACCAGCTCATCGGGATAGTCGAATCCTTTTCGGTAGGAGGAAGCCACAAGGTGTCTTGCATAATAGTTGATGGCTGAAAATAGTGTAATCCATCTGTTAACGTCAGCATGGCGCGGGGATCCGGGTTTTTTTATCAGAGATTGTGCTTCAACGTTTATGGTTTTAAGTTTTTGATCCAATAAGAAGCCTTTGCCTGAAAGCTCCTTAACGTTCACATCTTCCCGGAAGCTTCTCACATACTCAGTGACATACGGTTTCAGTTCTTGTAAGTAGTCATTTAAGGTATCCGCCACTTTTTCCTTCGTTTTCTTTGGGAAAATAAATAAGGAAACTCCGAATGCAATGCCGGCACCGGCAATTGTATCGATTACCCTTGCACTGATAAGGGAAAATGTAATTCCTCCAAGTAAAAGGTCATACATAAAAGCAACCAGCATCGTTATAAACATGCTCATTAACGTATAGGAGACCTCAAACAAATAAAAGGCGAAAAAAACCGCTGCAAAAATCAGCGTTATTTCCAGGACGGAATGGCCGCTGACCACTCTTGCAAGTGTAAATCCAATTACTGCTCCAATAATTGTTCCAACCGACCGCTGAAAACCTTTCGTATAAATGCGCCCGATCGATTCGGTACCGAGCAAAACAATAAAAGCTGTTAAAAGAACCCAATAAGGCTGGTCAGGCGAAAGAATCTGGCCGGCAATGATGGAAATGATTGCAGCAGTCAATGCCTGAAAAGCTTTTTTGGTGGAAGGTTTGATGCCCTTATCTTCTTCAGATGGTTCATCTTCAGTGTCGCCTTCAGCTGCCTCTTCAGATAATTTAATCTCATTGTCTTTCATTTTATGAAGTGCCTGCTGTATGGTTATGCCGCCCTCGATGACATGGTTCGCAATGGACTCGATCCGCCTGATCAGAAACAGCCATCCTGCAGGTTTGTCTTCCCGGCTGAACAAATCAATAATAAGCAGGCGGAGGGCCTGAACAGCAAGCTCTGCTTCACGCAGATTTTGTTCTTCATATTGTTGGGCAAGAACTTCAGCATCGCGAAGAGAACGGGTTACCCAAACCAGGAGTTTTCTCAGCTCATCAATTTCAAGGGCATTTGCTTTTTTTAAGCTTCTAATTGAGTCTGTCAGTGTTTCAATCAGCATACCTGCATCAAATATATATAACCTCAGCTGAGTAGAGGTCAGCCCAGGCCATAATTTTTGAACATCTTCATCATTTATATACTCCGAAACCATGACAGCATAATCCCTGAGCTTCAGCACGTTTCTCCCCAATTCCTCCCGCTGCTGAGGAGTCATTTCCTTGGCTTGCATCCCCTCAATTAAGAGATTGAACGTAAAATTACTTTGGAAATGAAAGGAGCGAATGCTTCTTTTCAGGTTTTTCGCGGTGTCCTGAAAAAGGATGAAATTGAACAGGAAAGCATACGCGATCCCAATCCAAATGCCGAAGTAGAAGGATGGAAGCTGACTGCCTGATAGTTTTAAAATAGACGCGAAATAAAGTGTCATGAATGCAATCATGCATAGAGAAAAATACCGCACTCCAAAGCGGGTCAAATAAAAGCTTAAGAAGATTAACAGAACCATTGCAATATCGATAAAGACCGTGCTTCCCGCCAATAGGGAACCGCTCGATACCCCTGCCATGGCTGAAAGTCCAAGCAGGCCAGTTGTGAGCATTTTACCTTTTTTGGAGTCATCCATGACAATCATGATGCCAAGCATGCCTGCCATTCCGGACACTATCGCCGGAGTGAGAGCGGCATCAGCACCAGCCAATTGCATGATGAACAAAGTCGTAAAGACTGAAGCCATTAAACTTAAAGTGGCCCGTCCTGCTTTTTGAAATCGGATAAGCCCGGGATCGGATGCCAGCAAACGTCCGAGCCACCGGTGTTTTATAGGAAACTGCTTCATTGTTTCACCAATCTTTTCAGAGAGTTAAAGATTATTTTACCACTCGTACTTTTATTATCCAAATGAACCAGCTTGAGATTTTGTGCTTTACAGGTTTAAAAACAGAACAAATGTTCTATAATAAGAATGGAGGGATTTACTATGCCGCTAAAAGACAGAGGGAAAATAAAATGGCAGCCAGCCCACTTCATGCCGGAACACCGGGCGATGCTAAGAAAATTGGAAACTGAACAAATGGCACAGGACAAGCCGCTTATAGATGAATATGAATTGGAGGACTATGAAAACAAAATTCACTATGCAATGGAATATGCCTTCTTTCTAATAGTAAAAGTCTGGCGGGAGGGATTATTCCACGAATATACAGGGAGGGTAAACAGGCTGGACGGCATCGGCAGAAAAATTTATCTGGAATTGGAAGATGGGTTTCTTGAGAAGGTCATGTTTGATGAAATAGCTTCGGTTGAAGTGAAAGAATAGTGCAGCGAGACATAATTCAATTTTTGCAGAAAAGTTAAAGCTTTACCATACCCATTATTTGCAATTTTTAGATATAATAGAAAGAAAGCGGTGATCGGAGGTACATATGAGCACGGACTTAGAAAAAGCGATTGTACTTCGCAATCTCGGGAAATACAAAGATTCCAGCCTTCTGCTTGTGAAATTGGCTGAAGAGTATCCCCTAAACCCAGTGATTCATTATCATTGTGCCTGGAGTTTTGACGTTCTAGGGGAGGAATCGAAAGCTGTTTCTCATTATGAAAAAGCGATCGAACTTGGGCTGCCTGAATCTGATCTGCCAGGTGCCATTTTGGGTCTTGGGAGCACATACCGGACTCTTGGGGAATATGAAAAATCAAAGATGGTGTTCGAGAAAGGAATCTCCCAGTTTCCGGCTAATCGTGCAATCCAGGTGTTTTATTCCATGACGCTCCATAATTTAGGCCAGCACAGCGAGGCAATGGAGATGCTCCTAAAGTGTGTGGCCGAAACTTCTGATGACCCGGAAGTTTTGCAATATAAAAAAGCAATTACTTTTTATGCAGACAAACTTGATGAAATATTTGATAAAGATTAGAAAAAGGATTTCCCAAAATACATGATATGACGGCGGAGAATAATTCAAACATCTCTGATTTATTAGAGGTAATTTTAATGAATGGTTAATTGCTATAATAGATGATCTTAAAAGGTCAGACGGCGGCCGTATCCTTTATCCATTCGATGAAAGAGACTGCTATCTTCAAAATGGAGTCTCTTATATATCTGCAGGTGCCAAAAGCGGAAAATGACCGTAGTTTCCTCCAATTTGATAAGTGGAAGAGTATGAAAAGAAGGTTTCCAAGGTTATTTCTCAACATGGCCGGAATTTCCTGTGTGCTTATGATAACAGCAGTACCCTTTGAATTAAAGAATAATTAATACGCTGCCATGATCTGCTTATTACAGATAAAGAATATAAATTTTTGCAAAACTAAAGTGTTTGCTATATTAGGAGAAGCCGATGGAAAAAATCACTTTTAATAATATCCATAAACCGGGACACACAGTACTGGAAAATGAACTTTTTATTCACAACCATAACCCTGACATGCTCCTTCAGTATGACAGCAACTTTATTGCTTTTAAAAGAATGCCTTCTGTTCAAGAGTTTGAGGAGGCACATCAATATTTAAGAACTTTTCATCAAAAATATGGCCAAAAGCATGTAAGATTTTATTTTCCTGATGACGAGGAGCTTACCGGAGAACTTCTGGCCAGCTTTGAGAAGGATGTTGATTTTACGGTTGGTTATTTAGAATTATTTGCGATTCATCCAGCTGATTTTCCTGATGTTCAGGAAAAGGATGAAATTACTGTCGAAAATGTTACGGATGAAACATGGAATGATTATCTGGAATTTCAGCATGAGCAGGATTCGGTTTACGGGATTAATTATGCCGAGAAAAAGAAAGGTCAGCATTTAAGGAATTTTAACGATGAAAGGATTAAGCAGTTCATTGCATATTATAAAGGGAAAGCTGCCGGATCAGTAGATGTAATTATCAAGGAATACACAGCTGAAATTGATGGATTGATGGTCCATGAGGATTTTCAGAAAAAGGGCATCGGCAGGCGCCTGCAGAAATGCGTGATGGATCAGTTTCAGGATAAAACCATCATACTTATTGCAGATGGAGAAGATACTCCAAAGGAAATGTACCGCAGGCAAAATTATCAGTATCTTGGAAAGCAGTATAACCTATTAAAAATATACGAATGAAGAGAAGCCTGGTTCTATAGAGAGCCAGGTCTTTTTGTTTAAATAGAACACTGTTTTATAAAGGGGAGTTCATCCTGGATTGATTTCATGGTGTAAAATCGGGATTTTGTCGAAAAACCTCGGAAAAAAATGAATAATACAATATTCTTAACGTAACAGTGTTATGTTACAATCATACCATCGGAAAGGAGACCTGGAATTGAGCGATGAATTAATTTCAAAAAAAGAAGTCCTTGATTTAACTGGAATTTCTTATGGGCAGCTTTATCGGTGGAAAAGGAAAAGCCTGATACCGGAGGATTGGTTTGTCAGAAAATCAACTTTTACAGGGCAGGAGACATTTTTCCCAAAAGAGAAAATTCTGGAGCGAGTCGATAAAATACAAAAGATGAAGGATAGCCTTTCACTGGATGAGCTGGCAGATTTGTTTTCCTTGAATGCTTCGAATCTGAAGCTGACAAAGGAAAGCCTGATTGCTAAAGGGATAGCTTCTGAACCGGTTATGAATATCTTTCTCGAGACACAGGGAGAGCTTAACGAATTCAATTACCATGAGATTTTGAAGCTTTATATCCTTTCCATCCTGCTTGAATCCGGAGATATCCATATCGAGGAAGGGAAAATGCTTCTTCAGTTATTGAGTGATCATCAAAGTATCCTGCAGCAGCCAAAAGCTGTTATCTGCTTTATTCGCAAACTTGGAATGTCCAGCTGCCTGATTTCGGTTAACGGGGAACAAGTCCTGCTTGAAAAAGGAACAAAAGTGGCCGCCACTTTATCGTTAGAACATTGTGCAGAGGAATTAAAATCCAAATTGGTATAGGGGGAATTTTGCTGTGAATATGAAAACACTAGGGAACTTAATAATTAATGGAGTGGGATCGTCTAATGGAGGTACATATCAGAAGGTTGAATTAAATGGAAAGGGAACGGTAAACAGTGATATTGAATGCGAGAGATTTCATTGTAACGGGACGGGCACTGTCCTTGGAAACATAAAAACTGAAAAGGGAAAGATCAGTGGTGCAGCAAAGATCCATGGAGCTGTTAAAGCTGAATCCCTTGTTATCAATGGCTCTGCCGTCATTTCTGAAGCTGTCAGCTGTCAAAACCTTGAAGTCGCCGGAAGATCCACTATCGGAGGCTCTGTAAAATGCGAAGTAATCGCTGTGAATGGGAAAGTAACTATTGAAGGGGACTGTGAAGCGGAGGTCTTCCGTGCTGAAGGGACATTTTCAGTAGATGGTTTACTGAACGCTGAAACTATTGATATTAAGCTTTTTGGAGACAGTAAAGCGAAAGAAATCGGCGGCAGAAAAATTAAAGTGACACAGCATAGAGAAACCCTATTAAAATTAATCAAATCCATTTTTCCCTTGAAACTGGAGGCGGATTTAATTGAAGGGGATGACATCGAACTCGAAGGCACAGCAGCTCTTGTCGTAAGAGGGAAAAATGTAAAAATCGGCAAAAATTGCGAGATCGGACTTGTGGAATACTCTGGTGTTTATGAATGTGCAGCAGAAGCGGAAGTTAAAGAACTTCGCAAAATCTGATAAAAGGAGAGAGGTGCAGGGAAGCAGTTTTTTACATTTTCTTTCGGATAGTCAAATTTTATTTACAGATAAAATGTTATAAGCTGTTTTTATGACTGGATAACAGAAATTATTTGCGTACATTGCAGAAATGAAAATGTTATCCTAATAACTAACTTCGAAAAGCATAGTGTACAAAATAAGAAAAATATACTGTAGAAAAAATAAAAAATAATTTTAGTAATGTAAGCGCTTTAAAGGGTTGAAGTTTTCAGAAGACTTTGATAAGATTTAAAAAACTGAAAAGGCTATGTGTAACTGGCGAAACGCGGATCACCGCGAGGGAGCACATAGTGTCGAAGCCGTTCGCCTGGGCAGAGGTAAGGGATTCTACCCTTGCCTCTTTCTGTTTTAAAATCTGACAAAGTTAGTTGAAAAGGGGAGAATCCAGTGAGTACCATGACTTTAGACAGAGTGAAGACGATTAAAACGCTGAATGCGATTGCGCCAAGCGGTCTTGAGGTGTTTAACAAGGATCAATTTACAATCGATAATGAAAGCGGCAATCCGGATGCGATAGTCCTTCGGAGCTTTAATATGCATTCAATGGAATTGGGTGATCGATTAAAAGCAATTGCCCGTGCAGGCGCGGGTGTGAATAATATTCCGGTTGAGAAATGCACTGAACAGGGCATTGTTGTTTTTAATACACCTGGTGCCAATGCGAATGCAGTAAAAGAAATGGTGCTTACTTCCTTAATGGCTTCATCCCGCAATCTCTTTGCCGGCATCTCCTGGACCAAAACGCTGAAAGATGAAGGAGACCAGATTCCTAAGCTTGTAGAAGCAGGGAAAAAGCAATTTGTCGGAAAAGAAATTAAGGGGAAAACTCTCGGTGTGATCGGATTGGGGGCAATCGGGGCCCTTGTGGCCAATGATGCACTTGAACTTGATATGGATGTCGTAGGCTTTGACCCATTCATTTCGGTTGACACTGCCTGGAACTTATCCCGCAATGTTCAGCGCGCCATGACCATTGAGCAGGTGTTTGCAGAATCTGACTATATCACTGTACATGTTCCATTAACCGATGATACAAGGGAAATGTTCAATGAAGATACATTCAGCATGATGAAGAATGGTGTTCATATTCTGAATTTCTCACGCGGGGAGCTTGTGAATGAATCAGATATGGCAGCCGCCCTTGAAAGCGGAAAAGTGGGCAAGTATATTACAGATTTCCCAAATGAAAATATCCTGAAAATGAAAAACGCAGTGGCAATTCCGCACCTTGGCGCTTCAACAAAAGAATCTGAGGAAAACTGCGCTGTCATGGCAGCACGACAGGTGAAGCACTTCCTTGAAACAGGCAATGTCAAAAACTCAGTTAACTTCCCAAATGCTGCTCTTCCTTACACAGGCAAGCGGCGTGTCACTGCTTTTCATAAAAACATTCCTAATATGGTCGGCCAAATCACACTTGCTATTTCAAGCTACCAGCTGAATATTGCGGACATGGTGAACCGCAGCCGCGGTGAATATGCGTATACCATGATCGATATCGATAATAAAGTTAATGGTGATGTCATCCCTGGACTGCTTGAACAGATTAATCAAATTGAAGGCATTATCAAGTCACGAATTATATAAAAATACAGCCTCAATTCCGCAGGGATTGGGGCTTTTTTTAACTGCACGAAGGAATGAATCAAAAAAGGTATATGACAAGTATAAAATCAGCTATCCTTAGAATAAACTGATAAAAAATATTAATCACCCGTATCTTTTTGTTCTCTTATTCCGTTATAGAAGCAGAGATGTATTAAAGGAGTGAACAGGTTTATGAAGCAAGGGAAAGTTCAGGCTGAATCAAGGGATTCCATAAAGCAGAAGGAAAGCTGTATTGCAGATATCTATCCTTCACTGCAGCGTTATAGCCGGTTTCTTGCACAGAACCGCTGGGACGGGGACGATCTGGCCCATGAGGCAATCATCCGCGCTTATAGAAGCTATTCGCCTGAGAAAATTAATCAGGCTCTTTTAAAGAAGATTGTCTATAATTGCTGGATTGACACTCTTAGAAACAGAAAGCGGGAAAAGCTTCAAGAGGCGCCGGAACGGGAAATGAAGGAGTTCAGCCCTGATGGCACAGAAGCAATCACCCATCTCCTCAATAGGCTGACATTAAAGCAGGCTGTTGTTTTCACGCTGAAGGAAGGGTTTCAATATCAAACAAAAGAGATTGCTGATATACTTCGGACCACTGAGTTTGCAGTGAAGTCCTCGCTGAACCGTGCACGGAAGCAGCTTCAGCACCCAGTGGAAGATGAGGCTGAGGATTCTTTTGCAAATGAGGAAGAAGAAAAGTTATTTCAGCTGCTGCAGCAATCAGTGGCAGCGGAAGACCCGTCCATCCTGATAAAAACCATACCTTTTCTGCGATCCCTTGAAAGTCATGCCCAGAAGCCTGTACTGCGCGTTCCATCTTCTTCTAATACTCTCTGTATGGCGGCATAGATCCGCAATGAACAGGAGGGATACAGGTGACAGCAATACCATATGTCATTGAGCAGTCCAGCAAGGGAGAACGTTCTTATGATATTTATTCACGGCTGTTGAAAGACAGGATTATCATGATAGGAGAAGAGATTAATGATGTGGTTGCCAATAGTGTGATTGCCCAGCTGCTATTTCTTGCAGCTGAATCTCCTGAAAAGGATATCTCCCTTTATATTAATAGTCCAGGCGGTTCGACAACCGCAGGGTTTGCCATCTTTGACACGATTCAATATATAAAGCCTGATGTGAGAACGATTTGTACAGGAATGGCCGCATCATTTGGTGCGATGCTTCTTCTGGCAGGAAAAAAGGAAAACGCTACAGCCTTCCGAACAGTGAAATCATGATTCATCAGCCTCTTGGCGGAGCAAGAGGCCAGGCGACCGAAATCGAGATATCTGCAAAACGGATCATAAAGCTTAGGGAGCATATTAATGGAATTATTGCTGAACGAACTGGCCAGCCTATAGAAAAAGTAGCACGGGACACGGACCGCGATTATTTCATGACTGCCGAAGAAGCAAAGGAATACGGGATTATCGATGAAATTATCTATAAAAGCTAGAAAAAAGAAAAAGCAGCCGATGAAGGCTGCTTTTTTCAGTTTGATCATTTTTCCTCGGAGTAGTACTCATCAATTGCCCGAAGCCAGTTGACGCGTGCAATGTGTCCGGCTTTTTCTCTGTCTTTTTGTTCAAAAGCTTTTAATATATCTTCATGTTCTTCTATTGAACGTTCTTTCAAAATAATTGTTTTATTGTAGTAAAGCCGCATGACATGAGCCTGAAGCATGGAAGCTGTATTCGAGATATAAGGATTCTGAGCAAGATCTATAATAATATTATGAAACTTCTCGTCCTGCTTCAAAGCTGTGAAGGTATCTCCTGCAATTAGAGCTTTAGCGAATTTATGATTAATATCCCTGAGTATATTAATCGTTTCCTGGCTGATAACAGGAGCAGCCAATTCTGCAGCAAGTGCCTGCAATACGCCTAAAGGGGGCAGGATTTTACTAATATCCTCAGGATTAACTGAAGTGACCTGCGTTCCAACTCCGGGAAACATTTCGACGAACCCCTGAACATTCAGCAGCTGAAGAGCTTCCCTGATGGGAGTTCGGCTGACGCCTAATGCTTTTGCTAGATCGGCATCATTCAATTTTTCTTTCGGCTGGAGTGTGCCGTCAATGATCCACTCCTGGATTTGGGAGAAGGCGCGATCCTTGGCTGACACACGGGTAGGTGATGAATAATTGGAGGGTATCGGCATAGCTGTAACCACCTTTTCATTTCATGCAATATATCTGTGAAATTATAGTTATTTCCAATAGATTATAAATTTAGTATATAGAAGTATCTTGAAAAATTCAATATATCGCATGATTCGACAAAAAGTTTTGTGCGATATATTGCATAAGTATTTTGGATATGTTATCTTGAGTTATGCAATATATTACTAGCGTACAAAAATAATAATGTTACAGCGCAATAATTTTTCGGAAAATTTAAATTTAACAAAATAAGTAAATCTTTTAAGACAGACAGATTAATAGGAGGAATTGAAATGACAAGCAAAATACCATTCTCATATATTGTAACAGTTGGTTTTATGCTCTTTGCCTTGTTTTTTGGGGCAGGAAACTTAATTTTCCCTGCGATGCTTGGCCAATCGGCAGGAACGAATGTATGGTCAGCGAACGCTGGCTTCATCATCACAGGTGTAGGTTTGCCTCTTCTTGGTATACTGGCATTGGGCTTCTCGGGAAAAAGTGATCTGCAATCACTGGCGAGCCGCGTCAATCCATTGTTCGGACTAGCCTTCACAGTGGCCCTGTACTTATCAATTGGTCCGCTTTTTGCCATTCCGAGAACAGCTACAGTGTCTTACGAAATTGGAATTAAGCCATATCTATCCGAAGGAAGCGGTTCAATCGGCTTAATCGTATGTTCAGTTATTTTCTTTGGAATTACCGCATTTTTCTCTTTAAATTCTTCAAAGATTGTTGATATCGTGGGGAAATATTTAACACCAATTCTTCTAATTGTAATCGCGGTTTTAATCGGTGCTGCATTTTTCAATCCAATGGGTGCATTCCAGGCTCCGACTGAAGCTTATATGAATGGTGCCTTCTTTAAAGGGTTCCAGGAAGGCTATCTGACAATGGATGCACTGGCAGCATTTGTATTCGGTATTATCGTTGTAAATGCTGTGAAGGAAAAAGGCGCAGTAACTAAAAAGGATATCATGTTATCCATTGCGAAAGCAGGTGTGATTGCTTCTGGTCTATTAGCAGTCATTTATACATCGCTTTCCTTTATTGGGGCTTCAAGTGTCAGCGGTCTAGGAACATTGGATAATGGCGGTGCGGTTCTATCTGGTGCATCTTCCCATTACTTTGGCTCATTTGGTGCGCTGCTATTAAGTGTCATTGTTTTTGGAGCATGTTTGACAACCAGCATCGGTTTAATTACAGCTTGTTCTTCATACTTCAATAAACTGATGCCAAGAGTTTCTTACAAAATGTTCGTGATTGTTTTATCTTTATTCAGCGCAGTTTTTGCCAACTTTGGCTTAAGCCAGCTTATCGCCATTTCCGTGCCTGTCTTGGTGGGAATCTATCCATTGGCTATTGCATTGATGGCTCTTACTTTCCTGCACCCAATCTTTAAAGGCAAGAAAGAAGTTTATCAGGGAAGCATGCTTTTCACATTTGTGGTAAGTTTGTTTGATGGTTTGAATGCAGCAGGCATTTCGTTTGCGCCAATCAATGACCTATTCGGTGCGATCCTTCCTTTATATGATGTTGGGTTAGGATGGATTGTCCCTGCTATCGCGGGCGGTCTGATCGGTCTCGTTGCTTCTGCCATAAAGAATGACAGCCAATCACCTTCGGCTGAAGCAAAAAAAGCAGCATAATGATCACAGCCTCCAGTTTTATACTGGAGGTTTTTTTATGGATGAATATAGTGGAATTACGAATATTAAATAGTTAATATGAACTAAATGTTCGTATTTTAGTTGAAAACCCACGTGCTATTTGTTATATTGTCATTGTAATCTTACAAATTTCATCACTCGTATATGCTCGGTAATATGGTCTGAGTGTTTCTACCTGGTTCCCAATGAAAGAACCGGACTACGGGTTAAAGTATAGAAAAGGCTGCATTCTTTATGTCAGCTGCTTTAACTCTATGGTCTGGAAGGTAGATATCATTCTGCTTTTACAGGCCTTTTTCTATGGTTAGAACTTCGGGTGTATCAGACAACAAGAAAAGGGGAGAACGTACAATGAAAAAGAAATTAGCTTCACTCGCTGCGATTGCAGCACTGTCTGCAGCAATGCTTGCAGGATGCTCTTCGGCTGCAAAATTAGAAACCGAGGCTGAAGGTGCCCAAAAGCCAATTCTTATCCAAGGGCCAATGCCGATCGAGGCCGAAAAGTTTGCTGAGCGATTAGATAAAGTTAAAGTAGAAAAATCAGGGAACTTTGTTTTTTATAAAGGAAAGCTGGACAAGTACCCAGTCATCGTTGCTAAAACCGGAAAAGGCATGGAAAATACGGCGGCTGCCACAGCAATCGCCATCGAAAAGTATGATCCAGCCGCAATCATCAATCAGGGGACTTCAGGCGGCCATGACCCAAGCCTGAATGTGTATGATATCGTTTTAGGAGAAAGAACAGTCAATATCGGATCATTGAAGACTGGTCATTTGGAAGAAGGGGAAGGGATTGAACCAACCAATTGGATCCCGATGGACCTGATGGCTTCTGAGGGAAGTGCCGGTGAAGACCCTGATGCAGAAAAGATTCGTTATTATGAGGGAAATGAAGACCTTCTTGCTGCTGCCAAAGCAGTAAAAGATAAGCACAAGAAGGGCAAAGTAGTCGAGGGGACAATCGGTTCAGCGGACCTATGGAATAATGAAGTTGACCGCATCAAATGGTTTCATGAAAACTACGGAACATCGGTTGAAGAAATGGAAGGCGCAGCAGCAGCGCAGATTGCCGGAGCATACGATGTTCCATTCCTGGGAATTCGTATTCTTTCTAATAACAAAACAAACGGAGGCCAATACGACCCCAACACTGCTGCTGCAAACCAGGATTACGTATATGAAGTCGTAAAACAGTATATTTCAGAGATAAAAGGAAAGTAAATTGGCTATTTACTTATTAGGACAGGAGAAGGACGAATCCGAGGAATTGAGTCCGAAGTCGGAGCACTTCGGACAGAATTAAGCAAGAATCCGAGGAATTGAGTCCGAAGTCGAGGCACCTTCGGACAGAAGAAGCAAGAACCCGAGGGAATGAGTCCGAACACGGCCCCCTTCGGACAGGATAAGGATAATTCCGAGGAGTTGAGTCCGAAGTCGGAGCACCTTCGGACAGAAGAAGCAAGAATCCGAGAGAATGAGTCCGAAGTCGGAGCACCTTCGGACAGAAGAAGCAAGAATCCGAGAGAATGAGTCCGAACACGGCCCCCTTCGGACAGAAGAAGCAAGAATCCGAGGGAATGAGTCCGAACACGGCCCCCTTCGGACAGAAGAAGCAAGAATCCGAGGGAATGAGTCCGAACACGGCCCCCTTCGGACAGAAGAAGAAAGATTCTGAGAGGATGAGTCCGAACTCGCTCGCCAGTCAAAATAGGAATAAACACGATCAAAGAGATAACACAAAAAAGAGTCTTCCAAATAGGGAAGACTCTTTTTTGATATATATATAAATTAAGCCTATAACCAGTTCTGCGACCATTTTTCTATTTCCTTCATCAGCGGCTCCATGGCCAGGCCCTTTTCTGTCAGGGAATATTCGATTCTAACAGGAGTTTCAGGGTAAACCTCGCGTTTTACGACCCCCTCATTCTCCAGGTCCTTTAACCGGTCTGAAAGAACTTTGCCGCTTATCCCGATAGAGGATTCTATACTGCAGAACCGCTGCGGCCCGTTAAGCAATTGATAAATGATCAATCCGGTCCAGCGCTGGCTCAATATGCCAATGGCTTTTTCAAATCTTGGACAAATTAGCGACTTTTCCATAATAATCACTCCTTGTTTCTTATTATAGTCATAAACTAGAAATAATTAAATCACTTTTTATAAAATGATTACTTGACGAAAACAAATATCAATATTATACTAACTTACATAAAGTAAGTAACTAACATATGATTCAAGGAGGAAAACATGAACAAAAACGAATTAGGTCATTTCATTCTGCGTGTGATTTTAGGATTTATTTTCTTTATTCATGGATTTTCAAAATTTCAGGGAGGAATAAGCAATACTGCCGGTTTCTTCGATAGTATCGGTATTCCTGGTTTTATGGCTTATGCCGTTGCTGTAATCGAGCTGGCAGGAGGCATAGCGCTTATTTTGGGCATTGGTACAAAAATGGTTTCTGTACTATTTGCTTTCATCATGCTGGGAGCTATCTTTACTGCTAAGCTGCCCGCTGGCCTGCTTGGGAACGGCCAAATGACAGGATATGAATTAGATTTAATCTTGCTTGCTGCATCGATCTATTTTGTATTAGCAAAGGAATCACCACTGTCTCTTGGGAGCAAATTAACACAATCAAAGGCAAACTAATGAGAGGAGAAATTTACATGAACTTTCATCAAAAACCGATTACCTTTGTAGCTCAAGTCAATCTGAAAGTACAGGATCTGGAACGGTCACTGGCCTTCTATCAAGAAGCAATTGGCTTTAAAGTGTTAACAAAGACTGACAGAACTGCCCAGCTTACTGCAGATGGCAATAGTACCTTACTGACCATCGAACAGCCGGAAAATGTTGAACCTGCATTGGGAAGAACAACAGGTTTGTATCATTTCGCCCTGCTCCTCCCAAAGCGTTCTGATTTGGCTAAGATCGTGCGTCATTTCGTCGAGATTGGGCTGCAATTTGGATCTTCCGACCATCTGGTCAGCGAAGCGCTCTATCTCTCGGATCCTGATGGCAATGGGATAGAAATCTATACTGACCGTAACCCTTCCGAATGGACATGGAAAAACGGGGAAGTAAATATGACTGTTGATCCCCTGGACTTCCCTGATCTGCTGTCAATTGGGCAGCAGCAGTCCTGGAGAGGACTGCCCGGCGGTACGGTCATGGGGCATATCCATTTGCATGTGGCTGAACTGGCGAATACCGAAACGTTTTACACAGAGGGGCTGGGATTTGAAGCAGTCTGCCGATATGGCAAACAGGCACTTTTCATTTCGAGCGGAAAATATCACCACCATATTGGTTTGAATACATGGAATGGAGTAGGAGCCCCGCAGCCTTCATCGAATAGTGTCGGGCTTCAATCCTTCAAACTCATTTTTGAAAATGAAGCAGCCAGGGATCAGGCCGTGGGAAATTTGAAAAAGATAGGTGCGGCTGCAGCAGTTGAAAATAATCAGGTGATTACCGAAGACCCTTCGGGGAATCGAATTGTTTTAGGATTTTAAATTGTCATCAGGTGGTGTGAGTAATGGGTTTTTTAAATCAATTATTTGGAAGAAAATCTAAGGAGGAACAAAAAATGAACGAGAAATTAAACATTGGGATTATCTTAGGAAGCACACGTCAGGGGAGAGTTAGCCCTCAGGTCGGATCATGGGTTAAAGAAATTGCCGATAAACGCGGGGATGCCAATTATGAGATTATAGATATCGCTGATTTCAAATTGCCATTCTTAGGTGAAGCGGATTCACCGGGAATTGCTGCATGGAATGAGAAGCTTAACAGTCTGGATGGATTTATATTCATCGTTCAAGAATACAACCACAGTATTACAGGGGCATTAAAGAATGCACTTGATCTAGCTCGTGAACCTTGGAACAATAAAGCTGCAGGAATTGTAAGTTATGGCTCAACCGGCGGTGCGAGAGCTGCTGAACATCTGCGCGGAATCATGGGTGAATTGATGATAGCTGATGTGCGCGTGCATCCAACATTGTCATTATTTACTGATTTTGAAAATGGCACAGTATTTAAACCTCAAGATCTTCATCTCGATAATGTGAACGCAATGATTGACCAGGTGATATCCTGGAGCGGTGCATTAAAAACCATTAGATAGAGATTATAAGCAGAACCTTCGAGGTTCTGCTTTTTTAATCTTATTCTGAATAGCGGTTTTTAGGAAGGATCAAAAGGAAATAACTAAAGAAACAAGAGAAAATGGAAGGGGTGATCATGATGTGGAATGCTGCACTATGGGGAGGGGTCTCTGGATCAGCTGTCCTTTTAGGCGCATTGGCAGCCATGTATTTGCCCATCCAAAACAAAATGATTGGTTACATTATGGCATTTGGAACAGGTGTCCTGATTGGTGCTGCTTCATATGAGCTTCTTGGGGAGTCAGTCCATAACGGCGGCTTACTGCCGACAGGCATTGGATTTGTGGCTGGAGCCATTGTCTTTACCCTGTTTGATATCATGATTTCAAACAGGGGAGCTAAGAACCGGAAAAGATCCGGCCATAAAGCAGCAGCCAGCAGCGGAATAGTCCTTTTTGCGGGGACCATCATGGATGCCATACCAGAATCAATCATGATCGGGACAAGTTTGCTTGAAGGAGGTAAGGTGAGTTTTCTATTGGTGACAGCCATTTTTATCAGCAACTTTCCAGAAGGCCTTTCCAGTACCTCGGGAATGAAAAAGAGCGGCTATTCAAAAAGAAAATGATCCTCCTTTGGAGTTCGGTATTTGTCATTGCGGGAATTGCTTCGATGGCTGGATACATATTTTTGGATGGAGCTTCAATAGAGGTCATATCAGGAATTGCAGGATTTGCCGGTGGTGCAATTATTGCCATGGTTGCTTCCACGATGATGCCTGAAGCCTTTGAGGACAGTGGTCCGATGACCGGATTCATTGCAGCTATCGGTTTGCTGGCTTCATTGGTGCTTGATCATTTTTCTTGAAATTTTCCAGAAAACAACACCTATATCATGAATGTTTGGCACCTTATGTGGAAAAGACAAAACAGAGGTGTTATTCATGAAGATTAGAAATATTGTAAAGGAACAGCAGGAAGATGTGCATATTGAGATAGGCGCCTACGAAATGATCATTGAAAAGCGATATAGGGTAGTATCATTTATTAATGATCTGCTTCTGGGTGTTTTATATTTTATCGGAAGTATATTATTTTTAACAGATGTCAGCCAGGCGGTTTCGATATCGTTTTTCCTTGCAGGAAGCATTATGATGATCATCAGGGCAGGCTTGAATATATTGAAGGACCTTCATGTTAAAAAGATAACAGGAACAAAGAGAGAGTAAATCCATTTGAACATGAATTGGGTTTTACGGAAGGGCGAAACGGCAATACTAGCGACATAGCGAAAACCAGCTAAAAAATAAAAGTTTTTAAAGGAGAATGGCGATGACTGAAGAAACAGAAAAGGTAAGCAAAGGAAAAAAGCGGATGTCGGCGATACGATCAGCATTTTAAGCGGTTCTGAAAAAGGAAAAAAGGCAGGGTAATCGTGGTACGGGATAACTCAGTCATTGTTGAGCTTGGAATTAATCCGAAAAAGGATGAGCCCATAAAAACGGTGATCAGCCACAAGCGCTATAAAGTCGTTAAATAAAAAGGGAGTGTTAAAGATGAAATCTGAGCCAAAAAGAACATCTGCGTCCATACCTCCTGACGTCCGTGAAAAGATTATTCAATCGGACAAGGATGAGAAAGCAAAGCGGCAAACAAAACGGCCGCAGTAAATGATATCCATGACAGCCCAACACGCTGTCATGGGTTTTTCTGTTGGCTGAAGGGAGTGGAGTGGAAGGTGCTAATAGGACATGTTAAAGAGATTGTCCGCTATCCGGTGAAAAGCTTTTACGGGGAAAGTGTGGAAAAAACAAAAGTAATGAATTATGGCCTGTATGGGGATCGCAGCCATGCCTACCTGGATGAATCAAGGCCGGGGAAGTATTTGACGATTACTCAGTTTCCGGAAATGGTCATGTATAAAGCAGGGTTTATGGGAGAGGAAAATGAGAACATGTTTCCTCCAGTAAGAATTACTACTCCGGACGGCAGACGGATTCCCTGGGATAATAAAGAATTGCTAAAAGAAATGGAAGAGCATTCTTCCAGAAAAATCACTCCAGTGAAATATAGTCCTGCCCATGTACCTGAAGGGGCAATTGAAGAAGAAAATATTCTATTAGTGACAGACGCGTCTTTGCAAAGAATGAAGGAGCTGTGGGGCAAGGACAAGCTGGACTTCCAGCGGTTTCGCCCGAATTTAGTCATTTCCCTATTAAGAGATGAACCTTTTATTGAGGAAAGCTGGTTTGGGAAGACAATGAAGATTGGCAGCGTTGAGATTCAAGTTAAGCGGCATTGCGAACGGTGTATGATTATTACAGTAGATCCAGAGAGCGGAAAGATGGATCCCAGTTTGCATAAAAAGGTTATCAGTGAAAGGGATAATCACTTCGGTGTGTATTCCTCAGTCAGGAAAACAGGTGAAATTTCGGCAGGGGATGAGGTTTATCTTTTTGATTAAGTACATGTAAACTGGAAGCAATAAATGTTTCCGGGAATGAAAATATGTACGGGCTGGTTTTGCAGAAATTGGCGGAGGCTATTTAATTTGGGAATGGATATGGGAAGTAAGCTTATTCCTGGTGAATCGGCAAAGCGGGTTCATCTTTGGCATCATAAGGCGATTCCTGGCCTTCCCGTTTTTTGGAAGAGTGTATGCCGCATGTAATGGGGTTTTTATAGTTCTATCCATCCTCAGGGGGTAGGGGCATAGACAAGAAGGCACCGGATCTATATGACTGGAATGTTGCATTAGTTTGTCTGGCGGTGGCTTCCATGAACCTCTTCGCACCGAATCATCAAGGCTATTTTTTATACCTTTTTATTTTAAATGACAGGGTAGTATTGCTTATATGTGGGTTGACAATAGAAAGGAGGCCTCATCCCTATCACTGGCAATCGCAGACTCTGAGCATTTGAATTATACATAATCTTCACTTTTTCATCTGACTGGCTGACTAATAAAAATTTTACTTCCGGTGAGTAATAAAACGGCTCCATATCCTTCTCCTCCTCGGCATCTCTCCATTCACTTTATGCACTTCTGCACGGTTTGATGCAAATTCCCGTATATCGGGAGAACAAATTGGGCATTTTCCGCATATTTTAGTCGGGAGTGGAATATTAGGAGGGTTTCTATGCCTGATCGGAAAAAGAATATCCCATGCACCCTAATTATGGGAAAATAACCCGTTATGAAGAAGTGGCGATTACAGTACCGGAGCAGCGGCAATTTCGGCAGCCGGGGACAGAAGGACTAATGGTTCCGAGACCAATCATTGAGAATCCCAATTATATTGGTACAGGCAAACTTGCGGGAAAAGTGGCGCTCATCACGGGAGGAGATAGCGGCATTGGTGCTGCGGCGGCAATAGCTTTTGCAAAAGAAGGGGCAAATGTAGCAATTTCGTATTTGGATGAACATGAGGATGCGAATCGGACTAAATCAAGAATCGAAGAAATCGGGCAAAGCTGCTTATTGCTTCCGGGAGATGTGAGGGAAAAAGAGCATTGCGCCGACATTGTGGAAAAAACAATCCAAACTTTCGGGCGGCTGGATATCCTTTGCAATCATGTCGGAATTCAGTTCCAGCAATTAAGCCTGCTCGATATTACGGATGAGCAATTCGATGATACCTTTAAAGTGAATGTTTATTCTCATTTTTACACAACGCGGGCAGCTCTTAGATACTTAAAAGCCGGAAGTTCTATTATAAATACATCATCAGTAGTCGCATACTATGGGAATGAGCAATTAATCGACTATTCCACGACAAAAGCAGCTAATGTTGGCTTTACCAGGGCACTTGCCAATAATTTGGCAGCAAAGGGGATTCGCGTAAACGCGGTGGCTCCAGGCCGTTTCTGGACACCGCTTATTCCGTCCAGTTTCTCCGCGGACGAGGTCACATTAGCCGGCAACCCGATGGACCGGCAGGGACAGCCATTTGAGCTTGCGCCAACTTTTGTATACCTTGCATCAGATGATTCAAGATTTGTAACCGGGCAAACCCTTCATGTTAATGGAGGACAGATTACATCCTCATAAAATGGGCCATTCCCCAGGATTAAGGGGAAGGCCCGTTCTCAAATTCTCCTTCTTAAACATTTTGACCCATCTGTTCAGCCTTTACCGGCTTTCTCGAAAAGAAAATCACCAGAATGACTGTGGTAATCAGGGACCCATGGAATATCCATACCATCTTAGATAATGATAAAGACTCCAATAAAACAGGAGCGACAGCGAATCCGAGGGCAAAACCTAGAGATTTTAAGAGCATGCCTACTCCAAAAATTCTCCCTCTAATATGATTATCTGTCTTTTGCAGGATTGTCGCATGCAGAGTAGTAAAGCAGGCATCAAAAATACCGGTTAAAAAGGCAAACGGCAGGATAATCCATAAGCTGCTATTTGAGAGGAAGGTGATAAATCCTGCTGACATAAGCATCGCTGTAAAAAAACAAGCATAATATAAACGGCTCCCCTGCAGGCTTTTCAGCTTTGGCAGAATCATGGTTGCCAGTACGGAACCAATCCCCCAAACGCCCCAAATCAACCCGTAATAGAAACTTTGTTTGCTGCTGTCGATGTTTTCAGCGAGCAGCGGAATCCCTAAGTTATGTGAAGCTCCTGCAAATGCGCCTGAGAGGAAGACAATATTCACCAGAAGCAGCATCGGTTTAAGTAATATAAACGAATAAACTTCTTTCAAATCCCTGCCAATGCTGGCCAGTTTTTCTTTAAGGCCGCTGCTGATTTTTTTATTCACAGCCGATTCCGACGTTTGCCATTTCATTTTTAATAAAACGAGTGCTGAAATGACGTATGTGGCGGCATCAATGATTAAAGTTATCTGGTATCCGAGGAAATCAGTTATGACTCCAGCCCCGATAAAACCAAACACCAGACTGACAGATGTTAATCGGGAAATTAACGCATTCGTCTCAAGTACCTTATCCTCGCCAAAAATCTGAGGGATTTCTGCGCTGTAGCTAACTGCAAAAAAGCTTGATGTCAATCCGATAAAGAAGCAGACAATGAGAATCATGATTGGATTTGGAAAAGGTATTAAGCCTAAAATGATGACTACCCGGAATACATCTGTCCAAATCATAATTTTTCGGCGGTCAAAGCGATCGGCCAGAACCCCTGAGAAAAGACTAGATAAAACGCCGCCAAGTGTCCTGATGGCCATTGTCGCTGCAAGCCAGGCAGAGCTTCCGGTGGCCGCATACATGAGCACATTAATGGCAATCAGGTCCATGAACGTACCCAAATCGGAAAAAGCTTTTACATACAGAAAAATTTTACGGTTCATGCGTGTCTCCCTAGTTTTCAAAGATGTTTTCTGTTTTATTTTAAAGATTTTGAATTTAATTCGCAATACGAAACTTCAGATCTTTAATTTGCTGATTTGGCATTCTTTATAAAGGATAATCACATAAGAATGTGGAATACATGATTGGTCAAATTTGAAAGCAAGGCTGAATTTAAAAGCACATTATACAAAGAAGGTAAGAGAATGAGCAATATATTCGGGAATCGAAAAAAGGACTTGATTATAAAATACGCAAGGGTGCTTACGCTGTCATATTCAACCCGGAAAATGAAAAAGTATTAACTGTGCAAACTCAGTCTGGCCATTACTTTCTCCCAGGCGGAGGAATAGAAAAAGGTGAAGGGAAAATCGAATGTCTGAAAAGGGAAGTACAGGAGGAGACCGGCTATGAGATTTCAAATTTATTCTTTATCGGTAATGCAAAGAGCTATTTGCCGCAGACCAAGAAAAGGCCAATGCTAAGTGACGGGTATTTTTATCTGGCTAATCTGGCGGATAAAATACAAGAGCCGACTGAAGAAGACCATGCAATAAAGTGGATTGAAACTGAAAGAATAGCAGAATTGCTGGTTCACAGTCACCACATATGGGCGGTCCAGAAAGGGATAGGATATAAAAAGCAGGAGGGGGAAGATGAATGATTGCCTACTACGGGGAACTCTGCACTAAGATGTATGAAAGTGATAAATCAATGGCAGAGGGTCCAGAGTTGAGCTTTTACCTGTCATATGCAAAAGGCAGGAAGATGAAAGTATTGGAGCCGATGTGCGGAAATGGAAGAATGCTTCATTCAGCATGGCGTCGACACTGATGGTTTTGATATTTCAGAAGACATGCTGAAAGTCTGTAAGGAAAAAGCTAGGAAATTAAACTTAAAGCCTAATGTTTTTCAGAAAATGATAGAAGAGTTTAATAATGCTAAAAAATACGATTTAATTATGATCCCTTATGGTTCTTTTTCACTTTTGCCTGACTCTCTGGTAAATATAAGTCTTCAAAATTTAAAGAATGCCCTAAATGAAGGCGGTAAAATGCTTCTTACCATTGTAGAAAAAGATAATGAAATTGAAGAAGCTGCAGAATGGACAGAAACGAACAGGAAGGAATTAGAGGGGCAGACCATTATTGAAAATAGAAAAATAGCTTATGATGATGAAACGAAAATCCTGCATATCCAGCTGAAGTATGATGCTGTTGGAGAGGAACCGCAGAAAGAACAGAATTGATGGATTTTCCTATACGGCTCTATGATCCAGGTGAATTCAATAGAGTACTCAAAGATAACGGGTTTAGGCAAATCGCCGTTCATGAAGTTAGAGATGGGTACGGAGATGGACAATCTTTTCCTGTTTATGAATGTACGAAATAACAAGCTGTCATCTTGACGGCTTTTT
The DNA here is from genome assembly GCF_023516215.1 of Cytobacillus pseudoceanisediminis. Classification (NCBI taxonomy): domain Bacteria; kingdom Bacillati; phylum Bacillota; class Bacilli; order Caryophanales; family Bacillaceae; genus Cytobacillus; species Cytobacillus pseudoceanisediminis. Next base: position 729,044 of record NZ_CP097349.1, read on the forward strand.
TCAGCTTTGTTGGCGGGATAAGGGGTTTTTTATCAAATTACTAAGTGCCAGCATTCATCAGAGAGGGGTGCTCATATGGAACTGGAAGAAAAAGGAGTCATCTGAACGTTTGAGGCTGAATAAAAAGATCATGTGGGGAATAACGATTATTTCGATCCTCTTAGCGATGTTCTATATAGATAAGCAAAAGGTATACAAGGAAGAAAAACCGCCAATGCCCACTGTACTATTAGGGGAGCAGGAGTTACATCCAATCTTAAGCACTTATACATGGAACGCAGGAAAAATTGAGAAGGAGATAAAAGATCTTACCAAATTGATTGAATATCAGCATGCTGAATTTCGCGAGAATCTTAACATAGAATTTCCTAAAGATCAGCAGCCCATCTTCATTGCTAGAGGAAATTACTATAATGGCGGGATTCAAGTAGAGCCTTATCAAACTCTTTATAGTAATTTTACACTATTAAGAAACGAATCCCGCAAAGAAATATATTCTATAAAAGCCTACTGGAAGGATGGCAAGCGGGCTGAATATATCATACCTGTTAACATTAAAGAGGTTAGTCCGGAAAAGAACTATCTGGCAAGGAATAAAGGGTATCATTCACTTCTGATTGTTGGAGATACTGATAAAAATGTAATTGATGAACTCTATTCGGAACCATTGCACTTTCTTTTCGAAACAAGCAATTCATTAGGTCTAAAGGATGTAAATGATATTTATCTTGAATTACAAGTAAAGGAAGAGCCAAGTTATATTTTATTTGATCATACGAAGGAAGTATTTCGCGCAGCTTCTCTAGAAGAGTTATTGAAATATATGAAAGAAAATACGTATTCTAAAAAAAGCACAATAGAGGGAAAAGTCACAAAGCTGGATCGAAATTTAGGAGTAATCCAAGTGGATGATAAAATTTTTACTGCTGCAGATATGGAAGAGGTTAAAGTTGGACAGAAAATCTCTTTAGAGGTGATTCAGCTAAATAAGGACATCCCTTACTATCGAGCAATCGAAAACATCAATGTGATAAAAGCTCCTGACACGGTCTTTTCCGCTGCTAAATGGCTAGCGAAGGATGCTGAAAAGGTTTCTATTCTTGCTATTGGACCATCTGCCTTTACTGAGCAGTTTAAATCTCCAAATAAGGAAGACTTCAAGCTGGTGGAAAATATAGAGATTCAAGAGACACTAACATTAAAAAATGGAGAGGCAATCACAGATGCTGCTGTTTATGTATTTAATGATAAGGAATTAGTTTTTCAGACGGACGAATTTGACCAGCTCCTGAACTATTTATTTGAGTTTGAAATGTTAATGCCTGCTAGAAAGGAAAGAAACGGTCTTTAGTGCAGCGAAAGGGGAATAAAGGGTGACTGCTCCTATTATCAAAACAGACAGATTAATAGCGATCTGTCTCATTTAATGGAAATTTTCTCTGACCCGGTGGCCATGAGATTTTATCGCTCAAAAAACAAGAGAACAGGCCGAAGAATGGATCAGCTGGACCTTGCATAATTATCGGACGCATGGTGTGGGCCTTTGGGTTGCGGAAGAAAAACATCCGGCAGGTTTTTGGGGCGGTGCGGAATTACCCCCAGGATACAGGCGGCGTTACAGAAATGGAGATTGGCTATTTGTTTGCCAGGCGTGAATGGGGAAAAGGCTATGCGGCGGAAGCGGCATTAGCCTGTAAGGAATATGGGTTTAAAAGCTTAAAATATAAAAAGCTGGTTTCCATTATAAATGTGAAAAATTTTGCTTCTATCCGTGTTGCGGAAAAAGCTGGCATGAAAAAGGAAAAAACATTTCTCAGAGCGGGAAATAAGATGTATGTATATTCCATATCAAACGGTTAGCATTTTAGATGATGTTTTTATAATGTTCATTAAATACCTTAAAAAGCCTTTCATCACCGCCTCGGTCTGGATGGAGGGCTTTTAGCAGTTTCTTGAATTCTTTACGGATCAATTGCATATCCTCATCAGGTTTCAAGCCCAGAAGCTTTCCAGGCTTGATTTCTTCATCAGCAATCATATTTTGGGCTTGTATCATTTTCTTCAATGATCTAACTTTGGATTCCTCTATTTGGACTCTAGTATTCAGGATCTCTATTTGTCCTTTAAGGTCTTTAACTTGCACGAGGATCCCTTCTAGTTTTTGCTGATAAAGCTCTTCATGTTTTTTGATGATGAAATCATTGAGATCCTTCGTCTTAATTGTGTAGCTGATTTGCCTCCTGGGGCTTCGATCCGCTTTCATTTTTCCTTCTTCAATCCAGCGCTCAATGTCGGCCCCATTCGCCTTTATTCCAGCTTTATGTAATTGTGCCACAGCATCAGTAATGTTCATGCTTCATGCTCACTCTCTATAAAATCTATTTAGCATTCAAAAACATCATATCACTGAACACTTTCAGAAAAATAACAAGCAGATAACATAGTATTAAAGTTTATTTACACTGGTAACGCCATCATTTCGAAGAACTGGAATTATTAGAAAATTAGGTGGAATCTTGGTATAATGTAAAAAAATGGATGAGGAAGGATGGGGATAATATTGAAGAAAATGTTTAAATTTGCAGTATGGGTCGCTGCTTTACCGTTTATTCTGCTGTGGACAATCTTTTTTGATTCGAGCGGAAACTCTGCCATGTTTGTGAATGATGTATTAAATGATAAAAAATAGGTTGAAGAAATCCTATGTTTAAGTTTGATTGTTAGCTGAACCAATCGGACCGTATGGGCAGCTGGACTCCCGTACATCCTCAGTTGAACCTTTGAGTGAGGGAGTCTTATGCCCGTTAGACTGCTGTAAAGTGAAACTTCAACAAACAATTACTTTATAGGGCGCTCGAGAGTCAGGATTTCATCCTCCATTGAAGCATATTGCTGCTCCACTACATGCTTAACATCTGAAATTGCTGCATTGTAAAAATGCGGGGCCAATGACTCTTTAACAAAATCCAGCACCCTTTCTGCACCGAACTCAGATATTTCCTCATCTCTTTCTTCAGAGAAAAAAATCTGGATATCCTCGATCATCTTTTGCTGCTGCTCTTTTGTTATTTTTAAAAACATGCCATGCCTTCCTTTCGGTTTTGGATACATGTTACTATACACGGAAATTTTATCAAAAGGGAGGCTGTTATTTTTAAAAGAAATATGTACAGCAGGAAAATGGAGAGTTCCTGCCAACTACTTATGTGATGATTCATCGCCATAGACATCAAAGAGAAGGCTGTAATAATCTTTTACATAAATGTCTTTGTTTGCAGCTTTCTTTTTCGGATAGAGAGAAATAGGGATAGATGACAAGGCAAGAATCGAGCTGCATAATAGAACCAGATATAATATTCCAGATAGAATGAACATTTAGGATACCTCCTTGAGTTGTTAAAAAAGCTTAAATTATGAAACGCATTTCATAGCAAGAAAAAATGAAAAAAATTAGGTGGTTTTATGGCAAATATAAAAGACATCGCTAAAAAGGCAGGAGTTTCAGTTACGACCGTATCCAGAGTGCTGAATAATCATCCTTATGTAAGTGAGGATAAAAGGGAAGCTGTCTTGCGGGTGATGGAGGAATTCAATTATCAGCGAAATATTAATGCAGTCCATTTAAGTAAAGGGGAAACACTTCTTATAGGGGTCGTAGTTCCTTTTACCAATCATCCTTATTTCGGCCAGCTGGTAGAAGGGATTGCAAATGAGGCCATGAAAAACAACTATAAATTAGTTCTTTTTCAAACAAATTACGAGGAAGACAGGGAGATTGAAGCTCTAAAAATGCTTCAGCATAAACAAATCGACTCTTTAATCATCTGTTCCAGAATCTGCGAATGGGATGTCATCAATCAGTTTACCGAGTATGGCCCCATTGTTCTCTGTGAAGATGCGAGGAATCGTAATGTATCATCTACTTTTATCGACCATTACATGAGTTTCTCTAATGCTTTAGAGTATCTGCATAACAAAGGGCATCAGAAAATCGGGTATTGCATTGGAAGAAAGACTGGTGCCAACAGCAGGCAGCGCGGAAAGGCTTATGCTGATTTTTTAAAACGAATTGACGAACCATATAAGGAAGAATTTATCTTCTATGAATGTCTGCATTTTGAGCATGGCGAAGAAGTGGTCCGGCGATTATCGAACATGGATAATCCCCCATCTGCTCTGCTGGTAACAAATGATTTTGCTGCTGCCGGAATAGTAACTTCCTGCAGGGAAAACGGCATCCATATTCCGGATGATCTGGCAATCATGGGATTTGATAACCAGCCAATAGCCAAAATCATGCACATTACAACACTTGAAATTCCGCTGGTTCAAATGGGAAGGCAGCTGCTTCTTCAAGCGATTGATGGTAAAAAGCACACACATCAGGAGATATCGGTGAAGCTGATCGAACGGCAAACCGTATAGCATTAAGTTGTTTGAAGCGGCTGCCCTCAGCCGTTTTTTTATTTATTTGTTTTTGCAATTTAAAGATATCAGAGGGTGTCCATTCTGACAGCTGAAAGAGAAGTCTTATGAAATGAGTCTGAACAATGCTTATCTTCGGACAGGAGAAGATGTAATCCGAGGGAACGAGTCCGAACATAGCACATCTTCAGACAGAAGGAGATGAAATCCATGGAATGAGTCCGAACAAGGCTCATCTTCGGACAGGAGAAGAAAAAACCCGTGGGAATGAGTCCGAACAAGGCTCATCTTCAGACAGAAGGAGAAGAAATCCGAGGGAGTGAGTCCGAACATAGGACATCTTCAGACAGATGAAGAAGAAATCCCTGGGAGAGAGAAATCCATAGAACGGGTCGAACCACAAAACAACCATCAGAATAATTGTCAATTTCCAAGCCAATACTAACAAAAAAGTATGGGACTGATGTTACATGGGATTTGTACTTATAGTTTTTCTAGCCTGGCTGGTGCTAATGCTGTTTACATCGATGAATAAAAATCTGACATTTATTGAAAATACCTTCGTCTATTTGGTGGCGTTAGTCATTAATATTAATTTTACATGGATTGTGTATGAAGAGTTGAATATGGCGAAGATTTCCGAGCAGATCTTAGATAATTCCGCGTTCTTAATACATAGAAGTATAACCCTTCCGCTCACAGTTGCTATCACACTGAATTTATTCAGGACAGCGCCTTCCTTTGGTTCAAAAATTTTTAAAACCATCCTGTCAGTGTTGTTCCTTGTTTTGGCAGTGGTGATTGCCCTTTATTTTGACATTGTGGATTATAGAAAGTGGAATATCGGTTATGAAATAATATATTTATTCCTCCTGCATTTAGTGGTTCAATCCCTGCTGAAGTATTTTGGACAGCTTAAAACTAAAGGGGTGAACGAAGCATGAAATTATGGGAGGATTTCGGCGGCAATGAGCTCTTTCTCTTATTAACTGCTGCTGCTGCCTATCTTGTATATTTTTTACTTATAAGAAGGCCGGATAAGCTGGCCAAACAAATCAGAATCCTGAGCCTGCTTTGGGGAATGTCCATTGGCATTCTATATGATTTCACAATAGGCGGAGGCAGGACTGATTTTTATAAGATAAACGATTTAAATAATTATGAAGTGACAGATGTTCTTTATTATTTATTATTCGCGCCATTCGGCTACTTCTTTTTTATTTTTATGAAAAAATGAAGATGGGCAAAAAAACATTCATTATATATGTTTTGGTATGGGCGTTATCAGGTGTTTTCTTTCAATGGGTGTTAACTGCTGCAGGTATCATTACCCTGCAGAAAGAGTATCGGATCGCGCACTCTTTTCCTATCTTTCTGCTGACTCAAACACTGACAGGAGTTTATATCCAGGTGCTCAAATCCAAAGAACAGCTTTCAGCAGGAGAATAGACAAATGAAGGCGGCCACATCAGGGATGGCCGCATTTTCTGTTTTTCATGAAACCTTTTCCGGCTTCTGCTCGTATTTAATATTATCAGTAGCAGAATGGGAGAAAAAAATGTCCTAAGTGCGGATCTAGTGAATTGGGGAAAGGGAACCATTCGGGTTATGGAGTTATGTTCCCTGTCAACAAGATGAGCATCGGTTCTGATATTGAATATCTTATTTGCACCAGCTGCGGTCTTATCATTGAAGGGTACGTGAAGAAGCCGAGAAAATTTATAAGTTCAAAATTTTAAAAAGTCTTTTTAAATTATGAAAAATGCTTACCAGGAAAATTAAAATTCTAAGGTGTATAATAACTATTCTAGAGATTCAATCTCAATTAATCTGAAAAGCTATAGGAGCACCAAGATAAGATCATGAAAAAATATAATTTAAAGAACCATTTTAAAGGATTAAAGAAGGGAACGCACTTTTACCTGATTGCTGAATCTGAATTTATTGGCATTAAAGAGTATGTTTTGCGGACAAAAGACTTAGCGGTCAGGATTTCCATTAATGAAAGCGAGCTGAACAGGCATTTTACTTTAATGCACAGTTATGCATCCAAAGAGGATTAATTCCTCCACTTTATTGTGCTGTAACATAATAAAAAAGCCCCGTATAGGCGGCCTTAAATTAGTACTCTCGATGTTTGACCCCAGCGCATGACAATGGCTCCCCAGCCGAGACCTGCACCATATCCAGCCAGTACAACTACATCCCCGTCTTTTATTTTGCCTTCCTTCACTTCTTCATGAAGCCCAATAGCTATCGTAGGTGCAGAAGAGTTTCCGTAATATTGTATGGTTTTGGTATGAACTTTTTCCATAGGAAAGCCGAGGCGTGCTGTACCTGCTTCAATGATACGCAAGTTGGATTGGTGAGGGATGATGAAATCCACTTCTTGCAGGCTCAGGCCAGAGAGTTCCAAAACTTTATGAACCGCTTTGGGAAATCTGTCTACTGCAAATTCAAAAACGGCTCTTCCGTCCATCTTGATGTGCTTGTTTTCATCAAGATGAAGATATTTTCCCCCGCTTCCATCCATTTGCATATGGATGCCGAGAATACCATTGCTTTTATCCACCTGCCCTAAGACAACAGCAGCAGCTCCATCTGAAAACAGCAGCGCCGTCTTTTTATCCATCGGATTCAAGAGGGAGGAGCATTTGTCGACAGCAATGACTAATACGTTTTTATACAATCCTGTCTGAACAAATTGGGCCCCGGTTGCCAGGGCAGTGATAAAGCTGGAACAGCCTGAATGAAGGTCCAGCCCTGCACAATGTGCAGCACCGATTCTATCCTGAACCAGCGCAGCCGTAATGTGGGTGTCATGTGTGTTTGTTCCAATAATGACCATGTCAATATCCTTCGGGTTGACCCCTGCGTCTTCTATCGCACGTTTTCCAGCAATTTCGCACATATCTGTAAGTGATGAGTCTGGAGATTCGTAGCGTCTTTCCAGTATGCCCGTTTTTCTGCATATTTCTTCTTGTGTAATACCGAAACGTCTGGCAATCACCTCATTTGTTATAATATTTTCTGGAATGTTTACACCGATTCCTAAAACACCTGCACTGAACAAAGCAATGACCTCCTCGGATGAGTTAATTTTTACCATTACATTTTATCACATAATTGGACAAATTTTGCAATATTGAGAGTTTTATAATTTTATAAAAAAATGCTCAGAGCATTTCGCCCTGAGCAATCTTCATTTCATAAGTTCTTTTACCAGATGTCACCGCGCTCTTTTTTTAGAGCCTTCATTTTTTCAACCCATTCGTCGACTCTCAGCTTGATCTCATCACTTTCCGCCTCAGCTGTATTTCGGTTTTTTTCATAGAGTTCTAAATAGAGGTCCTTCATTTGCTCGCTTCGTTCATAGCCCCAATCACGTAGCTCTGATCGCTGCTCATCAGTGATCCAGCCATTGTCTCCCATGACTGTAACAGCATCAAGGATTCGATGTGCTTCACGCCTGCCGATCGTAAATAATTGGCGGGGATAAATTTCTCCGAGTTCATACTCATCCATCATTTCCCATGGGCTTGGCGACAGTGTAAATGCCCAGGCCAGGTCGCCGGCAGAAGGAAGCCACTCGTATTGGATCGTGTTTTTCAATTCATCCGGGTTATCCGCTTTTAAATATTCCCCATTGCCGGCTTCGGCTACTGCTTTTAATTGGTTCTCGGCTTTTCCATCTACACCAAACCCTATGATATTCACACTATTGCTGCTGTTGTTTTTTACAAGGTTTTTACTGGCCGAGACGGGGTCGCCATCACATGTTTCGGCACCGTCACTGACAATGTAGATCGTTGTGGATCCATCATAACCGCTGCTCATTTCTGCAGCCTTTTGAATGGCACCGGCAAGAGGTGTCCAGCCTTTGCTTTCAAATGAATCCACTGCTTCGTGGAACTCTTTCTTGGAATATTTCCCCATCGGGTAGACTTCCTCTACTCCTGAGCAGGAAATTTCTTTATCAGCGTCCGCTTCAGAGCCTTTATGGCCATATACAACTAGGGAAACTTCGCTGCTTTGGCCAATTGTCTGGGCGAAACTCTTTACGGCACTTTTAGCAATATCCATTTTCATTTTGCCGCCTGCCTGCAGCAGCATGCTTGAACTGGCATCAAGAAGAATAATAGCCTGTTCTGATGCCTTTTTTCTTCCCCAGGTTCTGATTTAGTGGGATCCGGCAGGTAAGGCTCTTCAAAATCTGGTTTGTAGGAATTGGACTTTTCAATGATGTTTTTATAATTCGGACTCGCCAACAGGGAAAGAAGCCCTTTTTTAATCGAGTCTGTATCTTTGGCTTCTTTCGTCAGCTCCTCAAGTTTGGGGGTCATCTTGCTTATAAGCTCAGGATCAGTTTCAGGCACATTGAATTCAATGGCCTCAATGTCCTTCTCGTATGTGAGCCCTTCCATTAGTGTTCCAGGGGTCAATTTCAGCAGGCTTTCTTCTGAAACCTCCAAATTAATATTCTCAGATTCTGCTAAAATGCTTTCCTGCTTTTTTCTTCCTTGTCTTCTTGTTTTTGTTCTTCTTTACCTGATGAATCAGCTTCCGCTTCCGCTTTCTCTTTGTCATTGCTGCATGCTGAAAGAATCAATGCGGCAAACAGCAGCCATAACGCATAACGTTTCACATAAATTCTCCTCTTTATTTAAGTTTTACTAATAATAGAGTTTAACATGGATAAAGCTGGGTTTGAAGTAATTTCCATATGATAGGATTTTTTTACAGCATTTTGGTATAGTTGAAGGAAGATATAATGCAAAGGAGGCAATCCGTTGGAAACAGTATTTCCGATCCTTGAAACAGAAAGATTAATTTTAAGAGAAGCAACTGAAGAAGATGCAAAAGATATGTTTGTATACCTGTCAGATCAACTGGTTGTAAAGCATATGGGAATCTCGGCCTGTGAATCTGTCGAAGAGGTGCTGGATGAAATAAAGTGGTATAAATCCATTTACAAAAATCGCACTGGAATGCGCTGGGGCATAACCCTAAAGGATTCCGGGAAGGTCATAGGGAGCTGCGGTTTCCTAAACAGGAATCCCAGACATTTCCGAAGTGAAGTCGGTTATGAATTAAGCAGAGAGCATTGGGGAAAAGGGATTGCCAATGAAGCTCTTGAGAGAGTTTTAAAATTCGGATTTGAACACCTTGAGCTTGAAAGGATTGAGGCCCTGATAGAACCTAAAAATCTCTCATCCCAGAAGCTGGTTGAAAGGCAGGGATTCACGAGAGAAGGTTTGCTGAGGCACTATGAATATACAAATGGAAAATTTGATGATTTGTATATGTACTCTATTTTAAAAGGGGATTTGTAGAAGGGCTGGAGTTAGGAATACATATTGAGTTTGAGTGAAAAAACCAATCTGCTGGGAGGATTATTTTTATGAACTACAATGGCCGTACCTTTGTTTCTGTTCAAAATACTGAGAATGGTGAAGTATCATCAAAAACCTTTTTTCAGTATAAACAGGAGGGAAACATTATATCTGCTGATTATGGCGGGGGAGAGATTATTCAGGGGACACTTATTGGAATTGTAAATGAAGATGGCAGTTTAGAATTTAGATATAACCATGTGAATAACAAATATGAAATACGCGGAGGAAAATGTCATTCAAAACCTGAAAAGCTGCAAGACGGCCGCATCAGGCTATATGAAAAATGGCAATGGCAGGATGATGAAGGGACGGAAGGTCATTCGATTATCGAGGAAGTAAAAAATTAAAGTTTAATAGGCGGCATGGGAGCCGGAGGGAATTATCCCTCCGCATGCAGCTTCAGGTTCTGTCTGCTTCTTTTTGTTTTTTCTTTCGTTAAAGTGAAGAAGAAAACAAAGCCGATGAATGATGTAATAAACAATATGGCACCCATTGGTACCGCAGTGGTTTCATCAATGCTCACCAAAGGGGAAACAGCAGAACCCAGCACTAAAGGAAGCATTCCAATAACGGCGCTGGCACTGCCGGCACGATGCCCCTGATTTTTCATGGCCAATGTAAACGAGCTGGTAATGATCATTCCCATTGAAGTCATATAGATAAAGATCGGAATGACAAGCATGAATAGCGGACCATTAATGATGGTCATGATTAAAAGTAACGAAGTGGCACTGACGGCAAGGCAGACGGCTGTCCGGAGCAGGCTTCTTTCCGGAATGACACCTGCCAGGCGGCCAATTAGAAAACTCCCCGTAATGATGGCCAATCCATTAATGCCAAACAGGATGCTGAACACCTGAGGCGATACACCATAAATCCCCTGATAGACAAAAGGTGTCCCCGAAACATAAGCAAAGCTTCCACCATGTATAAATCCTACGATAAGGGCATACCCGATGAAGGAACGGTCCCTGAAAAGGCCCCCCATGCTTTTAACGGAATTTCCAATGGAGCTTGGGACCCTTTTTTCTGGAGGAAGGGTTTCTTTTAATCGGAAATAGATCACAATGGTAATAAATAATCCCAAAAAGCTTAGAAAATAAAATATGGTTTCCCAGCTTGCGAAAGGAATCAGAAGCAGGGCACCGCCTGTCATTGGTGCGATCATCGGAGCTGTTGCATTAATGACCATAAGCAAGGCAAAAAACTTCGTGAGCTCTTTACCGCTGAACACATCACGGACAACTGCCCGGGATAGGACAATTCCAGCAGAGGCGGTTAATCCCTGCAGAAATCGGGCTGCAATAAAGGCTCCGATATTTGGTGAAATGGCGCATAAAAGGGAAGATACGGCAAAGAGAGATCCCGATAAGAAGAGGCTTTCTTCTTCCATGGGAATCACTGAGCGGTCCGACAATAACCTGTCCAGCCGCAAGTCCAATCAAGCAGGCTGTTAAACTCATCTGAACAAGTGAAGCCCGGGCACTGAAATCATCAGCGATTTCTGGGAAGCCTGGCAAATACATATCAATATTAAATGGCCCCAATATTCCAAGCATGCTGAGGAGAAATGCCAGCGCAAGCCTCTCTTTTCCAGTAGGGTTGTGAATCATGTTAAACACCTTTCTTTCTATGAAGCTGTTAATCTTTTACATAAATATGGCTAGTATACGCCAGGTGCAGGGGGATGTCCAGCGGAGAATGCTGTAAATAAAAAAATCCATGGCGGAATAGCCACAGATTTAATCATTAACAATTGCAGATCATCAATACATTTCCATCCAAGTCCTGAAAGTTGAAATAGGCAAAATCTCCAATACGCTCAATTTCCTTTACAATGGTGATTCCCTGATCTTTAACAAACGTGTATGCCTCATCAATATCCTGGACGAAGAAATTAAATAAAACGTGACCGGAAGGATTTAAGGTAAAGGCTGGATCAAAGGTGTGGTCATCCAGTGTAAGACCGGTTTCAGAGGTGACAGGAATGTTGTATACCGGGGATTCTACTGAACCCTTATGAAAAGGCAATCCAAGCAGTGTGCTATACCATTCAGCCGACTTTTCCAGGTCGCTGACATGAATAAAAACATTGTTCACTTTGCCTGCAATCGGGGAAGCAATTGATTTCATATACTCACCGCTTTCATTGTGATTATTTTACCAATTCTCCATACGCAGGAAATCTCCTTTAATTTAAGGGTTCAGCCTGTGTATTTCCCTGGCGACAGCTTCCAAAATGTACACAACTGGAACTTGAGTCGTAATATTGGACTGCTCAAACGTTTCCTCTGTCACATAATAGGCGATATTCAAATCTGAAACTTTCGCAATTGTTGAAAGCCGGCTGTTTGTGATGCTGATGATTTTACTGCCTTCCTGCTTCAGCTGGTTAAGATGGGTGACTGTAAAAGGAGTTTCCCCTGAGACAGATAAGGCAATCGTGACACTGCTGCTGCGGATGCTGGAATGGATCGGAAAATGGGGATCCTTGATATACAGTGAAAACTTGCCAAGACTCGAGAAATATCTGGCTCCGTATTCAGCCAGTATGCCTGAGCTTCCGATCCCTATAAATATAATGTTATCTGCCGTATTTATAAGTTCTGCTGCCTCGATGATTTTTTCGTCTAAATCACCTCTTAGCGTTCGCTCGAAAAACTCGACGATGGATTGCTTGGAACCTTTTATAGAGGTCTTTTTATTTTCCTGCAAATATAATTTAAACTTTATCTTAAATTCAGTGAAACCCTCACAATTCAGCTTCCTGCAGAACCGCAGGATGGTGGCCGTCGAAACATGGGTTTCATCTGCAAGTTCACGAATCCGCATATAAGGAATCTTTTCTTTGTTTTGACAGATGTAATGATATATGGATGTTTCTAAATCATTGAAAGATGCGATGATTTCATTTGAAAACATGATTCAGTAATCCTCCGTTGAAAAAATAGATAGGCTTATTTTATCACAAGGAGAAACAATACGTTACTTTTATGTAACAAATATCAAAATGCCGTTAAACAAGACTTAATTAACTCTATTTATTTACATACCCTTCGACTCGCTTTAAGCTTCTTCTATATCCCTTTTCGGGTAACATAAAAACTCCATTTAAACAAATATTAAAAAATAGCAGGTATTGGAGGTAATGAAATGAAAAAATACGATTTTCCTAAAGGTTTTTTGTGGGGCGGCGCCACTGCAGCGAACCAAATTGAAGGCGGATATAAGGAAGGGAATAAAGGCTTGAATATTGCGGATGTCCTTCCCGGAGGAAAAGAAAGATACAATATCTTAATGAAGCCTGGGTTTGACTTCGAAATTCATGAGGATCTTTTTTTATCCCAATCATGAAGCAATCGATTTCTATCATCGATATGAAGAAGATATTGCCTTATTTGCCGAAATGGGCTTCAAGGCATTCCGATTGTCGATAGCCTGGACCCGCATTTTTCCTAATGGTGATGAGTCGGAGCCAAATGAAGAAGGACTTGCTTTTTATGATCGTGTTTTTGATAAATTGCAGAAATATGGAATTGAGCCGGTTGTAACGATTTCCCATTATGAAATGCCTGTTCATTTAGTAAAAGAGTATGGTGGGTGGAGAAACCGCAAAGTTGTCAGTTTCTTTGAGAGGTATGCTAAAGCGATTTTGGGCCGGTATAAAGATAAAGTAAAGTACTGGATGACTTTTAATGAAATCAATAGCGGATTGGTCATGCCGATTAATGGGCTCGGCTTTTCCTATCAAACTGAAGAAGATAAATACCAGCCGACCTTCCAGGCCTATCACCATCAATTGGTCGCAAGCGCAATCGCGGTTAAGGCATGTCATGAGCTCATTCCTGAGTCAAAAATTGGCTGCATGCTTCTATTTGCGCCTGTGTATGCTTATGACAGCAACCCGGAAAATGTCATGTATGCCCTGCAGGAAGAGCAGCTTTTCAATTACTTTTGTGGTGATGTACAGGTTCGCGGGGAATATCCGGCTTTTATTAAAAGGTACTTTAAGGAACATCATATCAGCCTGGACATACAGGAAGGCGACCTGGATTTGTTGAAGGACGGCACTGTTGATTATATTGGCTTCAGCTATTATATGTCCCGCACCGAAAAGAAGGTTAAATCAGATGCAGACTCATCGGAAGGGAACATCATTGGCGGGGTTAGAAATCCCTTTCTTGAAACAAGTGACTGGGGCTGGGAAATCGACCCTGAAGGTTTGAGGATCAGCTTGAACAAGTTATATGATCGCTATCAGAAACCGCTATTTGTCGTAGAAAACGGACTTGGGGCCTATGACAAGGAAGAAGAGGACGGCAGCATCCATGACGACTATCGGATTGACTATCTTCGCGAGCATATAAAAGCAATGGGTGAAGCTATAGAGGATGGCGTCGAGCTAATGGGCTATACAAGCTGGGGCTGCATCGATATGGTCAGCATGTCAACAGGCGAATTTTCAAAACGCTATGGCTATATTTATGTGGACAAGCATGATGATGGCAGTGGAACATTGGAACGGAAAAAGAAGAAGTCTTTTTATTGGTATAAAGATGTGATCGAGTCAAACGGAGAAAAACTATAGAATATTTAAGCGGGCTGCCTGAGGGCAGTCTTTACTTGTTTAGAAAGTTAAATGTGCAGGTGTTATTATGAGAAATTTACACATGAACTAATGAAAAAATCTTTATGGAGTAAAATATGAATTAAGTCCAGGAAAATGATATTTCAGAGGAGCTAATAAATAATCCTGGTGTTCAGGAAGTCTAATGAATAGGGAGATGAAGCAGGTGATTTATATCTACCATGATTTTGGGGGAACTCATACAACATCTCTGGCAGCGGCATACCATCTAAAAATCATTCGTCACCGCAAACTCGAAAAAGAAGAAATAAGTGAGCTGCCGTATTTTAATAAATTGACAAAGAAAGATGCAGGAAAATTTATTTTTCATGGTGAAGATGAGGAAGGAAATCCGGTGTACACCCTTGGAAGAAGATCTTCTAAGCTGGCAGTTGAAACACTGCATCATTTTTGCCATTTATTAAATAGTCATAAAGGAATTAATGATAAAATCGTCCTCTCTGATACTTCACCTGCAGTACCGCTTTCTCTGACTATAGGTGGATTCATATCCAAAGGCTTAGGACTGGACAGATTAGGGACTCCACTGGTTATTAAAGGAGCACAGAAATGCAGCGGAAATATTCTGGAGCTGGTGAACGAAACGAAAAAAATTGCCGCCGGTTCTAATTCTGCTATAATTAAAATTGATAATAAGGAGTTTCAGGCATAGACAGTAAGAACCACCCTGATATTCAGATGGTTCTTTTCTTTTGCAGGTAACTATCCGGACAGAAAAAGCCTAGTTTCTTAATATAAATATAGTATCAGTCTGTCGGTCTTAAAATTTCCAGCAGCAGCTCTAACAGCTCTTAAAAACTTATGGAATGTTAGTTTTGCAGGAGTAAGCAAATAATAAAAAGTATTATTAAACCCCCATAATATAAAGAATCTCCTTCGTATTCTTTGAATATAATCAATCAAAAGTCTCGAGGGGAAAAATATGAAATCACCAGCTAAGGGGGCCCTTGCCATGGTATTTGCAGGGGCTATAACGTTTTCTGTTGCCAATGGCATGCTGAAAGCTACTAAACTTTTTTCAGAGGAACACTCTTCTGTTTTATCAGGTATTCAACAAAAATCTGAAGTAAACAGACAAATTGATGAAAAGTCAGAAGCAAACATACTGGCTGTGCAAGAGAATGCGAAACAAAAAACGGTTACAGAAGATGCTCCTGATTTTGAAGAATCATTAAAAAAGGAAAAGAATAGCGATAAGATGATTGTTGCTGTTCATACGAATACCGAAAAATCCAATCGGAAACCTGCTGTAAATCCTGTTTCAAAAGCTGTATCTGTCTCAAACGAAAAACCTTCGGCACCGGAGCCTGCCTCTGCACCTGCGGGAAGCAAGACAACAACTGAAGCATCAAAACCTGAGACCAGCACACAAGATCCAAACACACCTGCCTCTGGCACGGGAGGAGGAAGCATAATAAATCCTGCTGCAAAAACACTTAACCATGGCCAGCAGGTTTCCCAAGCCGCAAAAGAAAAAGCTGAGAGTAATCGGGTTAGCAAAGGAAAAGAAGACAAAGAAAACAATGGGAAAAATCATTAAACCTCAGGAAGGATCATCAGGAGACGGTGGTCCTTTTTCCTTTATAGGTATTAGATTATACAGCAAAAAGGCCTTCCCCAAATGGGAAAGGCTCTTGAATTCATTTAATATTCATAATGGAATTATCCTGAGTTACATTGCCTTTTCGTTTAAGTTTATTCCAGCCAACGGCTACTCCTTTTATAGCGGAGAAGATCGATTTTACCACAACATAAGTCATCAGCTGTTTATATAAAATTCGCTGCAGAAACAATGAGACTAGTGGTTTAGGGCTTTCTTTCTCCAGCCTGAACGCATAAAGGGAGGCGAAGAAATCCATCAAGTAGAATAGGACAAATCCAATGGCTGCTTTTTCAGGGTTTGGGCTGAAAAGGGCAAAGATGAACAATATATCTGCAATAGGAGAAATGGTTTGATAAACATATTGAAAAAGCCACATGTTAGGCAAGGCTACATATCCTAATGAATGATGTTTTTTGTTAAATAATGCCGCGCGATGTTTCCAAAGGCATTGGAGAGTGCCATATACCCATCGGTAGCGCTGCTTTGCCAGGCTTTTAATATCTTCAGGCACCTCTGTATAAGCATAAGCCTTTTCTTCGAACTCAATTTTCTTACCTTTGCGCAATAGTGCAAGTGTGATATCCGTATCTTCTGCAAGGGTATCCTCTCTAAAGTAACCAGCCTCTTCAACCGCAGACTTTTTCCATGCACCGATGGCACCTGGTACTACGGTAATGCAATTAAGAGCCGCAAAGGCTCTTCTTTCCAAATTAAAGCCTGTCACATATTCAATATGCTGCCAATTCGTCAGGAGATTCCCCTTATTCCCAACCTTTACATTACCTGAAACAGCAGCCACTTGATTATCTTTAAAATGGCTAACAAGTAAAGAGATGGCGTTTTCAGCAATGAGTGTATCGGCATCTAATGCAATTACTATTTCCCCTTAGCTTCCTTAAATCCAAGGTTTACAGCCGAGGATTTTCCGCCATTGGGTTTTTTAATTAACCGGACGCAAGGAGTGTCCGCAAAAGTTTCTTCAACTGCACGAGCAGTATGATCCTTTGAGCCATCGTCGATTATCAGTATCTCTAAATCCGGATAGTCACTGGATAAAATAGAATCTACAGTTTTGCAAATTACTTTTTCTTCATTATAAGCTGCAATTACAACACTGACATAAGGAGTAAAGCCAGGGTCAATCCGGGTCTCTTTATACCTTTTGACCTGTTTCCAGGATAGGAAAACAAGAAATAGAATGCGCAAAACACCTAAGAGGATGGCTGAGTAAAACAAAAAGCTAAGTCC
This sequence comes from Cytobacillus pseudoceanisediminis, assembly GCF_023516215.1. Taxonomy (NCBI): domain Bacteria; kingdom Bacillati; phylum Bacillota; class Bacilli; order Caryophanales; family Bacillaceae; genus Cytobacillus; species Cytobacillus pseudoceanisediminis. Next base: position 746,364 of record NZ_CP097349.1, read on the forward strand.
AGTGTTCCAGCTTTTAATGACCTTAAATACCGCCATATCATAAACAGAATAAGGGTTTTCCTGATCAGCAAAAGGCATGATTTCGGTATCTCTTTTCCCAATTAAACCGGCAGTTGTCGTAAATGTGTAGCCTCTATTTTTAAGAGTTTCAATAATTACCGGAAGGGCTTCCACTGTTTTGGAGCGGTCACCGCCAGCATCATGAAGCAAAATGACGTTACCTTCGGCCAGCTGATCCAATGTTCGATTTACAAGGTCATCTGCTGAAGATCCTTGCCAATCACCCGAGTCAATGGATTGGCCGACCATGGTATAGCCCAGATTCTGAGCTTCCATAATAGGAAGCTGTTCGTTTCTTGTGCCCAGTTCCGTATCTGCTATGTATGGAGGGCGAAAAAGAGTCATAGAATGACCTGTTATGCCTTGAATTAAGCGCTGTGTTGCATTCAATTCCATTCGTAAACGAGATGGTGTGATGGATGTAATATCAGGGTGTGTAAAGGTATGATTTCCGATTTCATGTCCCTCATCATAAATTCTGTTAACCAGCTGGGGATGCATCAATGCATTTTCTCCAACAATAAAAAAGGTGCCTTTTACCTCATACCTCTTCAATATATCCAATATTTTTGGTGTGTAGTCTGGATCAGGACCGTCATCAAAAGTAAGGACGATTTCTTTTTTGCTGGAGTTTCCATGGCGGATTACTTCAAAAGGCTTTGGATATTTAACATAGCTTTCCTTTTTTATCATTCCATTGGAATCCATCTCAAAGGTTCTTTTTCCTTTTTCAGCTTGTGAAGCGATTTTCAATATCTCTCCGTTACCTGTATGAAGTGCTGAGGAATGACTTTCAAAGGCACTTAGCATTTGAGATGGATTAATGATTTCCTTAGGCTTGTTAATAAAACTCCAGATAGAGGGATCCTCAGAACCGAGCCGCCATATTGCTATTCCGGTAGAGCCGCCATTAATCGCAAGGTTCATCTGGTTATAAAAAGTAGCAGCATCCAAAAACCAGACAGTATGATTTTTTCCATCTTCTTTATAGCGTAAGTAGGGGTTTCCAGCATTCATACTCCAATTAATATTAAGGTTCGCCTCGCTGCCCAGCTTCATGATATCTCCAAAAGTCATGTCAGCTGCGGGCTTATCCGAACCTTCTTCCCAGTCGTAACCGTATGTTCCTAAGCCTGCTACCAATTTTCCGGATGGAATATCAGCTTGATTCAAGTTCTCCTTAACCCAATCGGTTTGAGCGACAGGGCCTGGTGTGCTCATGGAATAATGCTGGTCATAGAGCATGACAATCACTCGGTCAGCGTATTTTGCTAAAGAAGTATAATCGTAGCTTTCGTCATTGGGCGGAACATCCAATGTCACCATAAAGCCTTCTTTGTGGAAGGCTTTATAAACTTTACTCATGAACTGAGTAAAATGATCCCTGTCGGCTGGTTTAATTGCTTCAAAGTCTATATTTATACCATCAAAGCCATTTGTTATCACATAAGAAAGCATTTCTTTAATAAAGAGATCGTCAGCACCTGGGGCAGTGAATAACCGGTGAAGAACATCTGAATCCCATTTGTTGTCTATAAAATTATTCACTAATGGCAGAATCTTAATTTCATGTTTATTTGCTTCTTTTACTATGGACCGGTCAATTGAAGACTTGAGCTTTAGATCTGGAGTAACCTGCATCCACTCAGGGACTAGAGTGGTTATGGACTCTTTATTTTTCTTGAAGGATGTTTTACTATTCTTGTCCCAATTGACATAGAATCCATACACTTCTTGCTTTCGTGCAATTTGTGCCATCTTTGGCTTTTCTGAAATAGCCGCTGAAGAAGTTGTCTTTTGAATCTGTGATGCCAATTCTTCTTCATTGAAGGGCTTATTTATCGGATTGATCCCGGAACTTGATACGCTTTGATCTAGATGCAGTTCAGGAAGCTTTGGAGCTGTATTTAAACTCTGTATGAAAAATGTCGATATAACAGCAATTAATAGGATGAAGCCAGCGCTCATTCGCTTAATCAGGGACCATCGCATTTTAGCAGGATCAAGAAATATATATTCCTGCTTTCCCTCGTTTTTTTTCAGACCCAGGTTATAAAACCAGTGGAAGAAAAAATAGCAGACTAGTCCAACCAAGCCTCCGAAGACTCCTGATGCAATTGATTCCGAGGTTACTATTTTGGTTTTAAGTGATGAAATGAACCAGTACTCTTCAAATGGGCCAAAATCCATGAAAGGCAGCTCGTGTATGTAGGGTATAAAAACAGTAATCAGAGTGCCCAGGAATAAGGCAATAATATTTAGGCGCAGCAGCAGTGAACAAACAAACAATAATGGAATACTAAAACTTTCCAAAGGTAAAAATGCCAGAAAAAACCCTAGAGTGCTTGCAATCGCTCCTGCATTTCCGGAGACAGGTGCAAACAAAGATCTGACAATCCACCTGAAAAAACGATCCACATTCATTCCCCCCAAAAGTAATGTCGAATTATCTATAATAATTTAATAGCTTTTGGAGTGTATGCTCCAAACATCCAATGGGTCAATTTTTCGACAAAAAATGACCATCAACAAAAATTTAGGTTGTGGTTCTTTAATTTTGGGGGTGGGATAAAAAAATGTGTTTGCTTTTTTATGGTATTTAACGCGATTTACCATGGTTTAATGTAAGTAAGTGATAATTGTTTCAATTAAGTTAATTTGAACACCTTATCACCTTGTCTGCTCTGTAAGATTTCCAGCAGCTGTTCCGACATATAATTTGAGTCATATTCAAACCCATGATTTATCCATTCCGTAATCATTCCCAGCATGGCATGTACATAGAAGCTTGCCTGCAGTTCACGATTAATTTTGGGGTTAAACTGTACACCTTTAAGGTCTCTCAAAGTTACCTCTTTCAGTACATCGCACAATTTGCTCTGCAATCCAGATAATGCATTGGATTTTACCATTAGGGAATAGAATTCTTTTTTATGACTGACATGTTCAAAGATTTTAATGGCAGAAGAGGTAAGGGTCTTTAACTCGAAGGTTTCTGTGTCCTTATATGGTTCGCGATAGGAAGAGATTAGGTCTGCTATAACATCATCGACAATTTCATCAAGGAGATCTTCTTTGTATTCATAGTGCTTATAAAAGGTCCCCCTGTTGAGATTGGCTGTCTTCACGATATCTGTTACAGTTATTTTCTTGAATTCTTTCGTCTGCATTAAGGATAATAGGGCATCCATTAAGGCTTGTTTAGATTTAGTTATTCTTCGGTCAATAGGGAGATTTTGCTTATTGGACATAAATGGCCTCCATTGTAGAAATTGGATGAAAAAATGATCAAAATACAATGAATGTGTTCAATAGTAGACAAATTGCCGTTCATTTGCTGATTGAATGGAAGGTTTTATTACCATATTATAAAGGTGTAAGAGATAATCAACAAGTGTTCACTAAAACATTCAACCGAACGGAGGAAGTCTTTATGAAGCTTCAGGATAAAGTAGCGATTGTAACAGGTGCAGCATCAGGAATGGGAAAAGCGATTGCGGAGTTGTACGCAAGGGAAGGTGCAAGTGTCATTGCAGCTGACCTGAACCTGGAAGGGGCAGAGGCTGTGGCAAAGGGAATTACTGAGAATGGCGGAAAAGCCAAAGCTGTTCAGGTTAATGTTTCAAAACAAGCAGATATTGAAGGAATGATAGATGCAGCAGTACATGAATTTGGAACGCTGGATATCCTGGTGAATAACGCAGGGATTATGGACGGATTTGAACCCGTTGGAGACATCCAGGACGAACGATGGGATTTAATATTTGATATCAATACGAAGGGCGTCATGCGCGCCATGCGAAAAGCCATCCCGCTCTTTTTAGAAAAAGGGAAAGGGGTAATCATCAATACTGCTTCTACAGGCGGATTGAATGGTGCCCATGCGGGAGCTGCTTATGGGGCTTCAAAGCATGCAGTTATAGGGCTTACGAAAAACACTGCCTATATGTACGCAAACAGCGGCATCCGCTGTAACGCCATTGCACCAGGCGGAGTGGAAACAAACATCGCTGCTTCAATGAAAAACCTGAACGAATTTGGATTCGGCCGTACAAAAGCTGTTCAGGGTGTAATGCCAAGAGTCGGAAAGCCGGAGGAAATTGCACAGGTCGCATTATTCCTGGCATCTGATGATTCCAGCTTTGTTAATGGATCCGTGATTGTTGCTGATGGCGGGTGGACTGCAGCATTCTAAAGGGTAATCATATTTAAAAATGGTGAGGCATCAAATCATGATGATTTGGTGCCTTTTTTCGCGACATATAAGCTAACTGGTTTTGGCCGTGTCTTGATTCATGCATAGCTGCCAAATTCATAAAAGAATCATAATCTGAAGTTGTCCGGCAGTATGATAAAGTAATAACTTTTTGGCAGATCCCCAGGAGGAGAATAGGTATGGTCTTTTATCGGGATCCACAGGTAAATACAGAAGAAATGCTATCCATCATCAGAAACGGTCTCGGCATTTCTAAGGTCCAAAAAAATAATCGTTGTCGGAGCCGGTATGTCAGGTCTTGTTGCCGCTTCCCTGCTGAAGGCAGCAGGGCATGATGTGACGGTTTTAGAGGCAACACAAAGGGTTGGCGGCAGAATATTTACAATGAGAGAACCTTTTATGGACGGAATGTATCTGGATGTGGGAGCCATGCGCATTCCTCATACCCACCCTTTAGTTTTGGAATATATAAAAAAATTCCGCTTAAAGGTAAATGAATTCCGGAACACAACTCCCCAGGATCTTATCTTTGCCAATGGCATTAAAATAAATCGCACCATATATCAGCAAAACCCTGATATCCTGCGTTATCCTGTTGCTCCGCATGAAAAGGGGAAGACGGCGGAGGAGCTGCTTACGATGGCCATTAAGCCAGTAGCAGATTTTATTAATCAAAACCCTGCTCAAAATTGGAATATTATAGTGAGAGAATTTGACCGGTATCCGATGAGCTTCTTTCTCAGATACAACCCGGTTGGACCGAGTTTATCACCTGGTGCCCTTGAAAGCATTAAAGTTTTGCTTGGTCTGGAAGGCTTCCCGGAGTTGTCGTTTCCTGCGATTCTGCGGGAACTGCTTCCTTTATTTAGCCCGGACATTCATTTTTATGAAGTAGAAGGAGGGAATGACAAGCTTCCAAATGCATTTTTGCCCCAGTTAAAAGAAGACCTTTATTTCGGTTACCAAATGACAAAAATAGAACAGGATCCTCAGCAGGTTACAATCCATGCCAGACATACCTTGAGTCAAAAACCTTTGACGGTCAGTGGTGATCTTGCCATCTTAACTATACCTTTCTCCTTGCTGTCCTTCGTTGAAATCGTTCCCCGGCAATCATTTTCCCCTAATAAATGGAAAGCCATCAGGGAACTGCATTATGTTTCCTCCACGAAAATTGGGCTGCAGTTTAAACAGCGTTTTTGGGAACGCGAAGGTTTGCAGGGAGGAAAGCTGATGACAGATCTGCCCATTCGGTTCGCTGCCTATCCGAGCCATCTGATTGGATCTTCAGGTTCCGGCATCATTATGGCAAGCTATACATGGGAAGATGATACTTTATCCTGGGATAACCTTAAAGAAGGAGATCGGATTCGGAATGCCCTTGACAACTTGGCTGTCGTTCATGGCAATCAGGTTTACGAGTATTTCTTAACAGGCGCCTCCCATAGCTGGTCACAATATCCGTTTTCTGGCGGAGCCTTCTCCATGTTCAAACCGAACCAGGAAACTGAGCTATTCCCATTTATTCCTGTTCCGGAGGGAAGAGTCCATTTCGCCGGGGATCACACGTCCCTAGCCCCGGGATGGATTGAAGGGGCAATTCAATCAGGAATAAGGGTTGCACGTGAAGTAACCGATTTGCCCCGCAGCTATTAGGGGAGGCAAAAGCTAAAATGCGACAGGAATGTCTGTTTTTGACGTTAAAATGTGCCATTGGATAGGCACTTTTTAACGATTTTCCAACAAATTGTACAAGACAGCTGTAAACGCTTTCAATATAATTGAAATAACAGATAGGAAAGGGGGATGCGTTCAAATGGAACTTTTAATGGAAAAATGTGAACATGGCCAGCAGGAAGAACCTTGTGAAAAGTGTGCCCCTAATCCAGAAGGGGAAGAGAGTTACGATACCTCTGATTATGACTATCATAAGAGACTGTGGTTCTAAGAAAAGCGAAAGCGCCTTGCCCGCCCCCGTTTTGAGACCTCGGGGGGGGCAGGTGCTGAAGCTGGACAATTACAAATTGTTGTATGTTAAAAAACACTTGGAGAAAATTTTTCCCAAGTGTTTTTCTATCTATAATTTTTTTCTCCTCATCCATTGCGTAGCAGCCCATTTATCACCCATGACAACAGGTGCTCCTCCATGAAGTGTCAGGTCGTTTAAGTTCTGATCATTATAAAAGTATTCAAAATAAACAGCCATGCCTTTTTGTGGAGAAACGGAGAAGTTAAGCTTGGGAAAATACGTTTCCCCGCCCTGTTCCACATCATTCAGGTACATGACAAGCGTGCTGATTCTAGGATTGCTTGCTGCTCTGCTGGTCGAAGAGAAGAAGTCAAAATGAGCTTTATATTCCTGGCCTATTTTATAGTTAAGGATCTGCAGCCCTTCACCATGCTCAACTGGAATGTTCATGATTTGAGATATTCTTTTTTCGATTCTGGCGACAATTTCATTTTCCCCTTCATGGAAAAAGTGCTGCTGCTGGTTCGCAGTTCATCAACTTCAAGGGAGTTGGCAACTTTTGAACGCTGCATGCGATCTTTTGATTGCTGAATCAGCTGGTCACATTCTTCATCGCTCAGCACATTTCCCAGAATCACGATCAATGGTTCTGCTAATTTGGCAATTATATGAATTTCTCGATCTTCTGTAATTATTTTATTTCCAACATGATCAAAAATCGTTAGTTCTTTATTAGATGCATCCATTGCCATGTACATCAACCTCTTTTTATTTAGTTTTCTGAAAATTCGATATATTAAGGAGCTGCTTGAAGTATTCCTATTTGTGCGTTCCTTCCTCCTAAATAAATGGATGTCTGCAGCAGTTTTTCAACAGGCTGAATTTATTTTACACTCTGATATGAAGGAATTCTATCTTTTTTTACTGGTAAACTATTAAAATAGAAAGGAGGCTTCTGCATTTTATTGATTTTCCGGAATATATTTCAATACATAAGCCAGTCTTAACAAAAGGAGATGGCCAGTGTATAGAAATAGGGTTCAATACTATTTAAGCCAAAGACGAAAGGGCAATTTTTCCACCTTTAAAAATGGACTGATTATCATACTCGGAGCAACACTTGTGGCTGTTTCCCTGCAATTATTCCTTGTGAAAAATTATGTTATTGATGGAGGAATTGTTGGATTGAGCATCATCCTTTCACATGTCTTTCGTGTAGAGGTGGGTGCCTTGATCCTGCTGATGAATCTCCCATTTTTAGTGGCAGGCTTTTTCTTTTTAGGGGGAAGATTTTTGGTGTTAAGCCTGTTTGCCAGTTCAGTGCTGGCAGGGGAGACATACATATTGGCCCCATTTGAGGAAGTGACTAACCATCCGCTGCTGATCATAATTCTGGGAGGCCTCTTGCTCGGAATGGGAGTGGGCCTCATTATCCGGTTTGGAGCCTGCCTGGATGGAACAGAAGTTTTGGCGATTTTATTCAGCGAACGTTTGCCCTTAACCATCGGACAATGCATTCTTATAATGAATACCTTTATCTTTGGAAGTTCTGTATTTTTATTCGGCATTACTGAAGCCGCATACTCCCTTGCAACATTTTTTGTTGCTTATAAAACCATAGATACCATTATAATGAAGACTTAAACATTTTCGAATAATTTGATGGGCCAGGTGCATCCTAAGTCGTAAAAAAGCTGAAGGAGATTTCCTGTGAATCCATACGAAATTACCAGCATGATTATTGATGATGAATTTGATGGAGAAGAATATGTCACAACTGAATTTCTCCAGGAAAATAATACTTTTAGCATAACATTTAAAAAAGCAGATCTTGAGGTGATCAACGCCTGGGTATTTAATGATGGCTCATCGCTTCCCGCGAATTTATCTGAGGAGATGATAGAGTCAATCAGAAACTCTGTGAAAAAAAGAATAGGACGAAAATAGAGGCAGGAAATTGAACCTCTATTTTTTTTGCATAAAATAAACCCTCTCTCAAACAATACTTGTAAATACAATTGTATCTGCAAGTGAGGGGGAAAAGGGTGAACATTCTATTGAAACAGCAGACATTGCTTGTCATAAGGGCACTGTACTTCTGCATGGAAAAGAAGTGGGCGGAGCTTGAAAAGAAGTTTAAACTGACGCCCGCACAGCAGCATATTCTGTTTCTGCTTGGCACTCATAATCAAAAAATAACCCCGACACAAATAAGTGATCTGGGATGCTGGCATCCATCGACTGTAACTAGGCTTTTAAAGCCGTTAAAGGAAAAAGGGCTGGTCGAAATCACGGCCAATAAAAAGCAGCTCCGCTATAAATTTGTCGCTATTTCTAAAAGCGGAAAGGAAGTATTGGATCAGATTATGGATGAGGTAAAAGAGATGGAACAATTTCCGCTGAATTTGAGTCATTTATCCGAAAACGAGCTTATGTCTTTCCTTGAATATGGTCAGAAGATAGCAGGGGTTCAAAAAGGAGATGCCTTTAGAAAAATGCTGATTGATGCACGGGTAGAAAATTATGATTATGCATAATTCTTTTAGGCTGATGATGCATTTTGGGAGGTGATTGTATGAGTTATAGCGAATATTGGGAGCAAATATATTCACGAAGCGAAAAGATGAATGTCCTCATTTCTTCATACTGGAGAGAATATTCAGGTCTTGGAACCTGGCAGTTTTGGGCGGTTTTGGCACTAATGGTGCTGCCTCTTGTTATTGTATATCTATCAGTAGACCGGACCAGGATATTTGAGATTTTCTTTTTTGGATATACCTTGCACATTCTATGGACGTACGCCGATAGCTTTTTGGAGAGGTACAGTTATTTTGTCCACACCTATTTTATATTGCCCATGTTTCCCTATGCCATGAATATGACAGCCTCTGCTTTGCCGGTCGGTTTCCTTCTGATCTATCAGTACTGCACGAACCGCAATAAAAGCTTTCTTCTTTACACCATTTTAGCAAGTGCGGTTTTTGCCTTTGTTTTTGCCACGGTAGAAGAATGGGCTGGTATGGTCCATTTTAACAAAGGAATGAATCAATTTTATATTTTTCTGATTGATATCGCTATTGCTTATGCAGCCTATTTTTTAACGATGTTTGTTAAAAGAATGAGTGATAATATCAAAGGGTGAAAAGCAACTAGCCTCCCATCTGCTTAGAGATGGGAGGCTAGTTGTTAAACGTTCTCTTTCCAAAGCTTCATTGGATTGTCTTGATCCTCCTGCAATGGCATTTGCACCAATTTGAGTTCCCTGTCATCTCTTGCGTTTTTCAAATCTTCATAAATCATTTTAGACTTGCCTAAGCCTGCATGAAAAGCGTCGTCTACTGATTGGCAATAGTATACCTTATCGATGCCAGCGAAATACATGGCAGTTAAACACATCGGGCAAGGTTCCCCGCTTGCATACATCGTAAAGCCGGCTAAATCATTCGTTTGAAACTGCTCCTGTGCCCGCCGGATAGCAAGCAGTTCCGCATGACCGCTGACATCATGCTTTTTATGCAATTCATTCACTCCTTCAGCAATGATGTCCTGTTCTTTCACCAGAACTGCACCGAAGGGCTGGCCGCCGTCTTTTACATTATTAATGGCCAGTTCTATAGCCCGTTTCATGAAGTGATCCATTATTAATCATCCTTTTTCAATTAATTGACTCTAATTAAATTAATATCATTTTTTCGTTGGTTATCCAAATAATCTGCTGACTTTACAGCCTGGCAATAGCAAAATTTTCAAATTCGCGCATCAGCATCTGCTGTAAAAGGATGGATATTCATTCAGGTAATCTATATAATTAATTATACATTTTACAGAAAAATAATAAGGAGGCATCCATTATGACAGAGTTAGATTCCAATAGTCCTATTCCGCTTCACATACAGCTAAAGAATGAGCTGCAGGAGTTAATAGACAATCGTTCTTTCAATGAAAAAATACCAAGTGAAAGAGAGTTGATGGATACCTATAAAGTGAGCAGAAGCACTGTGAGAGAAGCGGTTTCCCATTTAGTAAACGAAGGTGTGCTAAAGAAAGTCCACGGAAAAGGCACTTTTATATCAAAAAAACCGATTGAGGAGTGGCTTGGGAATATTACCAGTACAACAGAAGTGATAAAAAAATGGGTATGAAGCCGGATGCAAAATTATTGGATAATGGCATCGTTGTTCCGGCAAAAGAAATTGTGGAAGCCAGCGGACTTACAGAGGCATACTTTATAAAGCGAATTCGCTATGCTAACGATAAGCCATTGGCCCTTGAAAGTCAGTATTACCCTATTGAAATTGGTGAAAGCCTCGCCCAATATGATATTGAAAAGGGAACACTGTATGATCTGCTTGAGCAGAGTCTGAACTTAAAGTTTGCAGAAGCCGAACAGATGATTACAAGCACTTATTTATCTAAAGAAGAAGCCGATTTGCTTGGTGTTCCATGTTCCTTAAGTGTGCTTCACATTGAACGGTTATTATCAGACATTAATGGAAACTTAATAGAATATTATTCTGCTTATTTTCGTTCGGATATGTACTCATTTAGAATAAAACTATCAAAGAATTCTAGTTAAATACAGTGTTATGCAATTTTGCAATGATACCTATTGATAATTCCGATAATATAAAATTTTTAGAAAATATTGAAAAGAAGTAATGGTTGTGTTTTAATTACAACTGAGGCTAGTTATACAACAACTGGTACGGACGACATGACGTCATGATGTGATGAATACTATTTTTATTTTGCAGGATGGAGTGATGACATGATTATAGGTGTGCCAAAGGAAGTAAAGAATAATGAAAATCGGGTTTCCGTTGTACCGGCAAGTGTTTCTGCGTTTGCAGATGCCGGCCATACAGTCCTGATTGAGAAAGGTGCAGGTGCAGGATGCGGGATCTCTGACCAGGAATATGAAAAAGCAGGTGCAGCAGTTGTTTCAAGTGCAGAAGAGGCCTGGTCTGCGGATATGGTCATGAAGGTTAAGGAGCCGCAGCCTGATGAATACCAATATTTTCGAAAAGGATTGATTCTCTTTACCTATTTGCATCTGGCTGCCGAACCTGAATTGACAAAGGCTTTGCTCGAAAAAGAAGTTACCTCGGTTGCTTATGAAACCATTCAGCTGGATAACAGATCATTGCCTCTCCTTACTCCTATGAGCGAAGTTGCGGGCAGGATGTCTGTCCAGCTTGGAGCCCAATTTCTTGAAAAGATTCATGGCGGGAAAGGAGTCCTTTTAGGCGGAGTTCCCGGTGTGAAGCCAGGAAAAGTGGTGATTATCGGCGGTGGAGTGGTTGGGACGAATGCCGCAAAAATGGCAGTTGGCCTCGGTGCAGAAGTTAGCATCATTGACATAAGTGCTGAAAGACTCCGCCAGCTGGACGATCTTTTTTCCGGCAGGGTAAGGACGGTCATGTCAAATCCGTTCAATATCGCCCAGGAAGTAAAACATGCCGATTTAGTGATAGGGGCTGTTCTCATCCCCGGTGCAAAAGCACCTCAGTTAGTAACCGAAGAAATGGTTAGGCAAATGGAAAAGAATTCGGTCATTATTGATGTTGCCATTGATCAGGGCGGTTCAATTGAAACCATCGATCATATTACCTCACACGATTCTCCAACATATGTAAAGCATGGTGTTTTGCATTATGCGGTTCCAAACATTCCGGGCGCTGTAGCAAGAACTTCCACTTATGCCCTCGCTAATACTACAGCACCATATGCCTTAATGCTCGCTAATACAGGGATTGAAAATTCTATTGTTAAGTATCCTTTTCTTGAAAAAGGGGTCAATACCATGAATGGAAAGGTCACTCATCAGAGAGTTGCAGAGGCGCATAACTACCCTTATACATCCACCCATGAGTTAATAAACAAAATTCCAGCCGCAACATGATTCCCCATTAGAAGAGACACAATGCATACCTGAATCTTTACTAAATAGAAGGAGGCAAGCAATATGTCTACAGTAGAACTGAATGATAACAAAAAGTTAACTGATCAGGATCAGGAACACTTATGGCATGCGATGAGCCGGCATACAGAAGGAAGCAGTCCGATGATAGCCAAATCAGGTGAAGGCTCATGGTTTACTGATATGGATGGCAATCGATATTTGGATGGTGTTTCCGGTCTTTGGTGTCTGAATCTGGGACACGGACGGAAAGAAATTGCAGAGGCCGCAGCAGAGCAAATGATGCAGCTGTCGTATTTCCCTCTCACATTAAGTCATGCGCCAGCCATTAAGTTATCTGCCAAAATTAGTGAATTGCTGGGGGATTCCTATAAAACATTTTTCTCAAATAGCGGTTCCGAAGCAAATGAAACCGCATTCAAAATAGCGAGGCAATACCATAATCAGAATGGCAATCCGGGTAAATATAAATTTATTTCGCGCTACCGTGCCTATCATGGTTCAACTTTAGGTGCATTAAGTGCTACTGCACAGGCCAACAGGAGAGTGAAATACGATCCTGGCATGCCGGGATTCCTGCATGTTCCGCCTCCTTACAGCTATCGCTGTCCATTTGGCGAAGATGTGAAGGATTGCGATAAAGTCGCAGCTGATATGATTGACCAGGTCATCCAATGGGAAGGGTCCGAAACCGTTGCTGCGGTCATAATGGAGCCATTCATTTCAGGCGGGGGAGTTATTATCCCATCTCCTGAATATCTGCAGAGAGTGGCACAAATCTGCAAAAAACATGATGTCCTCCTGATAATGGATGAGGTTGTATCCGGATTCGGGCGAACGGGTAAAATGTTTGGATTTATGCATTCGGCGGGGTTCAGCCTGATATCGTAACGATGGCAAAAGGGTTGACAAGCGGCTATCTCCCGCTTGGTGCTACGGCAGTGCATTCCAGAATTTATGAGAAATTTAAAGAGCAAGGTACAGATAACCATTTCCGCCATGTCTCAACATATGGCGGACATCCGGTAAGCTGTGCGGTTGCATTGAAAAATATCGAAATAATCGAAAGAGAGAATATTGTCAGCAGGGTAGAGATTCTGGGTGAAAGCATTTTAGGCAGCTTAAAAGATTTGCAGACTCATAAAAATGTAGGCGAAGTCAGAAGCGCCGGTTTCTTGTATGGAATTGAAATGGTTGAAAATAAGGAAACAAAGCAGCCGGCATCAGATCAATTAATGGCAAAGATCATTGCACTATGTAAAGAAAAAGGCCTGATCATTGGCAGAAATGGGGATACAGTGCCTGGTTTCAATAATGTCCTTATTATAGCTCCGCCACTTTCATCTACAGAAGAAGATTTAAAATTCGTTGTCAGGACGGTCGAAAGTGCATTTAAGGAGATTTAGACAAAAAGTTGTATCTGGATGAGAGCTCTTTTTTACAGGGCTTCTATCCATTTAAATATATGGAACTTTTAAAACCGGAAAGGAGTGCTCGTAATGGCAAAAGCAGAAAAAGAATTAGCAGAAATCAAAACAAAAAAGGTGAAAATGACACCAAGTGAGGCTATTGTAGAAACTTTGGTCAAGGAAGGTGTCACACATATTTCCGGGATTTTGGGATCGGCATTTATGGATCTATTAGACTTGCTTCCAACTGCCGGGATCCGCTTCATCGGTGTGCGGCATGAGCAAAGCGCTGCCCACATGGAAGATGCCTATACTCGAGTTAGCGGAATTGCAGGAGTAGTGATTGGCCAAAATGGGCCAGGAATCACCAATATGGTAACATCTGTTGCCGCTGCGAATCAGGCACACACCCCTATGGTCGTTATTTCTCCATCAGCGGGAACACCTACAGTCGGATGGGACGGTTTCCAGGAGTGTGATCAGGTTTCAGTTTTTAAAGCAATTACAAAGGAAACCGTTCGGGTCACACATCCGGGGCGTGTGGCAGATTGCCTGAGGACTGCCTTTAGAATCGCTTACGCAGAGAGAGGTCCAGTGCTCTTTGATATTCCGCGGGACTATTTTTATGGGGAAGTAGAAGATGTCATTCTTGAACCGCATCAATATCGTGTTGATAATAGGGGCTGCGGATCATTAGAGCAGATTGATCAGGCTGTGGATTTGATTGCTTCTGCCAAGAACCCAGTCATCATTTCCGGCAGGGGAGTAGTGGATTCAGATGGAATAGAGGCAGTGAAGGAAATTGCCGATCACTTAACGATTCCTGTAGCTGTTTCATATATGCATAATGATGCTTTCCCGGCAAATGAACCTTTAGCGGTAGGACCTATTGGATATATGGGGTCAAAAGCAGCTATGAACACATTAAAGGATGCAGATGTGGTGCTGGCTATCGGTACTAGATTATCTGTATTTGGAACATTGCCATGCTATGACATTGATTATTTTCCGAAAAACGCAAAGATTATCCAAATTGATATCAATCCACGCAATATCGCCAGGACCCATCCAGTAGAAATTGGGATCATTGGAGATGCAAAAGCAGCTTCTGTTGAAATCGCAAAACGGCTAAAAGAAAAAGTACCAAGTAAGCAATTCAATTCTGAAAGAATGGCAAGAGTCACAAATGAAAAAGAGCAATGGGAAAAAGAACTTGTGGATCTGGCCATGGTGGAAGGAAATCCAATCAATCCGCGCAGGGCGCTCCTGGAGCTTACTAAGGTCCTTCCGGAAAACGCGATTGTTACTACAGATATCGGGAATGTATCTTCTACCGCAAATGCCTATTTAAAATTCAATTCCGGCCGCCAGCATGTGGCAGCCTTAACATTTGGGAATACAGGCTTTGCCTATCCTTCAGCATTAGGCGCTAAGCTTGCAAATCCGAATAGCCCTGTAGTGGCCATCGTAGGGGATGGCGCATGGGGAATGAGCCTGCATGAAGTAAGTACGGCTGTAGAGGAAAACATTCCAGTAGTGGCATGTGTTTTTAATAACAATGCCTGGTGTGCAGAAAAGAAGAACCAAGTAGATTTCTATAATAATCGCTTTGTAGGAGCAGATATCCAGAATCCCGACTTTGCAGAGGTAGCAAGGTCCATGGGGGCACAAGGAATTAGTGTAGATAAACCTGAGGATGTAGGGCCAGCCATTCTCCAGGCTATAAAATCCAATAAACCGACAGTCATTGATATTCAGGTGGATGGCACGCAATTGGCACCTCCATTCCGCAAAGATGCGTTAAAGATGCCGACTCGCCTTCTGCCGAAATATGCTCACCTGGATCATAAAAACTGGTAGGTAAAATGGAAGGAGCTTAATAGATTTTTGATTAAGCTCCTTTTTAAAGGAAAGCTTACGAGTTTGAAGAGATCGTTATTATGCTGATGTTAGAAAGTTCCTATGACGCGGACTGACCGATATATTAGAAAAGATGGCCGATTAAAA
Organism: Cytobacillus pseudoceanisediminis; assembly: GCF_023516215.1. Classification (NCBI taxonomy): domain Bacteria; kingdom Bacillati; phylum Bacillota; class Bacilli; order Caryophanales; family Bacillaceae; genus Cytobacillus; species Cytobacillus pseudoceanisediminis. The sequence goes on from NZ_CP097349.1 coordinate 761,945, forward strand.
TAAAAAATGACCGATAAATCCTAAATCTGACCTATAATCATAGGGAAGTGACCAATATAGTGGAATCCAAATAAAAGATATTACTGTCAATAATTTACAGAATATTAAGAAAAAATAAAGGGGGCAGTCGATGGGCTGGTATTTTGGATACATTTTGGCGTATTTCATATTCATGTTTGCAATTGGAATCTATTATTTTACAAAAATAAAAACCTCAGACAGTTATTTAATTGCAGGCTGGAATATGGGTTTTTGGAATATTGTCGGCACAATCATCAGCACGAATTGCGGCGCTGCTGTTTTTATTGGCTGGATTGGAATGGGATTCACAATGGGCGTATCGGGATTTTTAAATTTGCTTTACCAGCCATGCTTGTCAGTATGCTCTTGATCTTCTTCTTTAGCCGTCCATTAAGAAGACAGAGATTATATACACTGGCGGACCTATTTAGTGAAAGATTTGGATCAAAAACCGGTATCATTCCATCAGTGTTATCTGCTTTCATTTACTCAGTACCCACTACTGCCCTGCAGATTGTAGGGATGAGTACCGTATTCAGCATTGCTTTTAATATGAATGTGAAAACTGGAATTGTGCTGTCTTTTATTTTGATTCTCGGCTTTACGATTTTGGGCGGCTTAGTAGCGACAATTGTAACGGATGCCATTCAAAGCGTAATTCTGATTGCAGGGATTGTTATGCTTGCATATGCCGCCTTGCAATTTGGCGGAGGAATGGAACACATTCTCAGTAACACGCCGAGAGATTTTTTGACTCCGCTTGGTGCGAATGGCCTTGGGGATGTACTGCTTTTTGCTCTTTCTGTGGCTCCGTTCTACTTGGTCTGGCAATCTACATGGCAGCGTATCTTTGCTTCTAAGACAGAAGATATCGCCATTAAAGCAGGCTTAACCGGTTATGCCATTACTTTATGTATTTCTGTGCTTCCTTATAGTATAGGAATTATGGCAAGGCAATTTGTGCCAGCCGATATTCACCCAGATTTAATTTTCTCCTATGTAACCGTGGAAATGCTTCCTCCGTATATTGGCGGCATTATTCTGATCGGACTCCTATCAGCACTTATGACAGGTGCAGACTCCTTCATTTTACAGGGAAGCTCTAATATTACTCAGGATTTGTATCACCGGCTATTAAATCCCAATGCAACAGAAAAGCAAATGATGTTTGTTTCCCGCTTGAGTGTAGTGATTATATCGGTATTATCACTGGCAGTTGCCTTTGCATTAACAGATATAGTCAGTATGTATCAATGGGCACTCAGGCTGTCAGCAACCACTCTGGTGTTTCCGTTTCTGGCTATTATGTTTTGGAAAAGGACAACCAACACCGCTGTCATTTCCAGCATGCTTCTTGCTTGTTTCACGACCATTCTATGGCCTCTTCTCCATACAGGAATAGATCAGACCATACCTGGCTTTATCATCTCTTTTTGTTCGCTTGTCATAATTAGTCTCTGGACAAAACATTCATCATCAGAAAATGTAATAGCTGTTTACTGGGAAGACCTTCCTTCAGCAAATAGAAAGATAGACGCTATCGATTCAGCAGAAAACAAAGCTGTCTAAATAAGGAGGGATAAGGGTGAGTATCCTTATCATAAAAAATGCAAATATCATCACGCTTGATCCACATAATACTAAGGCAAAATCACTGCTTGTCAGAAATGGCATCATCGAAAAAATTTGGAATAAAACCGAGCCCGAGCGTACGGAAGTTCCAGACGGTCCTGATATTGAGATCCTGGATTTAAAAGGGGCTGCGCTGCTTCCTGGTTTTATAGACACTCATAGTCATTTATTAATGTACGGTCAAATGCTGAATTATGTTGATTGCAGATCCCCACGGAATAAAAACATTGGTGATATAAAGGGAGAAATAGCAGCAAGAGCCGGTAAAGCGAAACCTGGGGCATGGATCATGGGGTGGGGTTATGATGATACCCTCTTGGAGGACAAGAGACATCCGAACAGGTCTGATTTAGATCAGGCAGCTCCGGACAATCCCGTTTTTATCCGGCATATTTCAGGGCACTTTGGTGCTGCCAATTCCAAAGCTCTTGAATTGGCTGGAATCGACGAAAGCACATCGAATCCGCATGGCGGGTACTTTACACGGGATGATAATGGAAGGCTGGATGGTGTCATTCATGAAATACCTGCCCTGGAATTTATTTTTCCAGTCCTGCCTTCTCCGTCAAGTGATGAACAAATCAAAAATATTGGGAATGCGGCGAAGGTGTACCTGTCTCAGGGGATCACCACATGTACAGATGCCGGTGTGGGCCTTGACAGAGGAATAGAGGAATTAAATGCGCATATAGCGGCCATTAATTCAGGAAAGAATCCGATGAATATGCGGCTAATGATCTTGCATCATCTTTTAAGAGAGGGAAGTGCTTTTTCCGGTTATACTGCAGATCAGCTGGATCTTGAATTAAAAAGACGCACTAAAAACAGAGCTTCACTGGATAGTGCCAAATTATTTCAGGATGGATCCATCCAGGGACTTACAGGTGCACTCCGCAAACCCTATCATTGTGATGAATCTGTATATGGTGAGCTGCTGCATGATCAAAACAAATTTGCAGAAGAAATGCTGGATCTCCATAAGAGAGGATTTAGGATTGCGATTCATGGAAATGGAGATCGGGCAATCGGATCTATCCTTGAGGCTTTCGATTATGTTTTGTCAAAAAGTCCGATGGAAGACCACAGGCATCGGATTGAACATGTACAGACTGCCGGAAGTGAAGACCTTGATGCCATGCAAAGATTAGGTGTAGCAGCTTCGTTTTTCATCAATCATGTTTACTATTGGGGAGATCGGCACCGCAGAATATTCCTGGGTGAAAAGAGAGCGGCTAGAATTAATCCTTTGGCTGATGCGGTTGACCGCAATTTGCTGTTCACACTGCATTCTGATTGTCCTATTACCCCAATTTCGCCCCTGTTTTCCATATGGGCGGCTGTGAACCGCATCACTTTAGAAGGTGAAGTGCTTGGAGATGATCAAAAAATTGATGTTCTGGAAGCTTTAAAAGCGATGACATCTTACGGGGCAGCTCTGAACTTTGAAGAAGATTCTGCTGGCACCATTGAAGAAGGAAAAAGAGGAGATTTTGTTGTCCTGGAGGCCGATCCTCTAACTTGTCCAGCAATGGAATTAAAAGATATTCCTATCTTGGCGACGATTATTTCCGGTAAGGTTGTGTGGGAGAATACAGAAAAAGCTTATATTCATTCATAGATAACCACTATTGAAAAACTCCTTAATACTGAAGCAAAAGCCGGGGGTCAGCTTTTGCTCCGTTTAAGGATGAGGCATTAGCTCAACAAGATTAAGCAGTCCTTAATAGATTTGAGAGAAGCCTTAATAATGGAGGGGAAAACATGGAAGAAAGGGTACAGCTGGAAAAAACGTTTAAGCCGCAATGGGTGTGGGCTATCGCGCTTGGTTCTGCCATTGGATGGGGAGCATTTATTCTGCCAACTGAATGGATGGGGAAAGCAGGGCCGATCGGTGCGGTGATCGGGTTAACCATTGGTGCTTTATTAATGATGGTGATTGCTGTCAGTTATGGGGTTTTAATTGAAAAGTATCCTGTTTCCGGCGGAGAATTTGCTTATGCATATATCGGGTTTGGGAGGAATCATGCTTTTATTTGCGGATGGTTTCTGACTCTTGGCTATATTTGTATTGTCGCCCTGAATGCATCTGCATTGGCCTTGCTCGGAAAGTTTATGCTTCCCTCGCTTACAAATATCGGTTTGTTATATGAAATAGGCGGCTGGCAGGTTTATCTGGGTGAAGTAGCAATAGCGACAGCAGCACTCCTGATCTTTGCCTATTTTAATATAAAGGGTGCTTCCATATCTGGTAAACTCCAATATATATTCTGTATTATCCTTGTTGCCGGTGTGTTTCTGCTTACTTTAAGTATGTTATTAAGTCCATCTTCAGATCTGTCAAATCTTCAGCCTTTTTTTAAGCCCGAGATTCCTGCCCTTACTGGAATCATTGCAATCATCGCTATTGCTCCATGGGCATACGTTGGTTTTGATAACATTCCTCAGGCGGCTGAAGAGTTTAATTTTCCTCCTAAGAAGGCATTCATGCTTATCATATATTCGTTAATTGTAGCCTGTATCTTATACTCCTTTATGATTATTGCAACAGCAGTGGCAATGCCATGGCAAAACCTTGTTGCCGGAAAGCCGATTTGGGGGACAGGTGATGTCATCTCTGATACTTTAGGTGCCTTCGGAGTACTTCTGCTCGCAATCTCCCTTTGTATGGGTGTATTCACAGGGCTTAACGGATTCTATGTATCTTCCAGCCGTTTATTGTTTGCGATGGGGAGAGCTAAAGTAGTTCCTAAAGTATTTTCCAGGCTTCATCCGAAGCATGGCACCCCATATGCAGGAGTTCTGTTCACATGTGCCGTGTGTCTGTTTGCCCCATGGTTTGGGCGTCCCGTCCTATTATGGATTGTTGACATGTCAGCAACAGGAGTAACCATTGCCTACTTTTATACTTGTTTCACAGCCTATAAGCTATTCAGCTGGACAGAAGCAGCCGATGGAAAAATGGTCTCACCCGGCAAAAAACTGGTTGCTCTGATAGGTGCACTAAGCGGTCTTTCATTTCTTGGATTGCTGCTCATTCCTGGGTCTCCATCAGCACTTGGAGCACCTTCACTGATCGCCTTACTGGTTTGGACAGTATTAGGATTAGCTTTCTATCTATATAAAAGGAAAGAATATAAGCAAATACCTAAAAGTACACTTGATTATTATATTTTAGGGAGTACAGAGAAAATTGGGAAGGAGGATAAGACTGACACTGATACCCAGGTTAGTATCAAAATAGATGCTTAAGTGCTTAAGGGGTCAGCCGCTGATAAATCTATTAAACTGCGTAAATTGGTCTGTTAATTAACGGGGGATGAAGCTTTGGGCAAAAATAGAGCTGGCTTCCAATTCTAGTGCGAAGACGGGCGGATTAAGACAGGAGAGACCGAAAATAGCCTGTTTGTGTCCGAAGAAGGGGCAGGTTCAGACAGGAAGAACGAGAAATAGCCTGTTTGTGTCCGAAGACGGGGCAGGTTCAGACAGGAAGAACGAGAAATAGCCTGTTTGTGTCCGAAGAAGGGGCAGGTTCAGACAGGAAGAACGAGAAATAGCCTGTTTGTGTCCGAAGAAGGGGCAGGTTCAGACAGGAAGAACGAGAAATAGCCTGTTTGTGTCCGAAGACGGGGCAGGTTCAGACAGGAAGAACGAGAAATAACCTGTTTGTGTCCGAAGAAGAGGCAGGTTCAGACAAGGAGAACCGGAAATAGCCTGTTTGTGTCCGAAGACGGGGCATGTTCAGACAGGGAGAACGAGAAATAACCTGTTTGTGTCCGAAGACGGGGCGAGTTCAGACAGGAAGAACCGGAAATAATCTGTTTGTGTCCGAAGAAAGAACAAGTTCATACAGGAATAAGTATAGCCCCAATCAATAAGTGATTGGGGCAAATTGTTATTTATAAAGTTTAATCACAAAAACTTAACTACCCAGCCTGCAGCTCTACTATAATCCTGCCAATGTCTTTATTGTCTTGATGATATAAATTCCATCAGCTTCCTGCTGGTATGTTTCAGGGCTTCCTCATGATAGATCATGTAAAAGTCCCGCTGCATTGTAATTCCGTCTATATTTAATTGCTTTAAAGTACCGAGCCGAAGTTCTTTTTTTACAGCAGATTTTGAGATGATGGAAATTCCTAATCCTGCTTCTACACAGGATTTTATGGCTTCGGTGTGTTTCAGTTCCATAATGACATTCAATTTGGATGCATCTACATGGCATCTTCTAAAGGAATCCTCCATCACTTGCCTTGTTCCTGATCCTTTTTCACGGATAATAATAGGAACTGAGAGCAGCTCCTCGATGGTTATATTGTCCGTCTTAATGAATTTATTTTCAGGAGAGGCTATGATAATCAACTCATCTTTGGCAAATGGAACTTGTTTTAAGGCTGGGTAGGAGAGCATGGATTCAATGAATCCTAAATTGATTTCATGATTTAACAGCTTCTCAACGATATGCCTGGAGTTGTATACATTTAAATGCAGGCTGACTTTTGGATAAAGACTCGAAAAGTCGGCTAATAAAAAGGGGAGGACATGCTCCCCGATGGTTAAGCTGGCTCCGACCTTTAAGTCCCCATGTACACTTCCCTTTAGTTCTTCAAGTTCATTTTCAGTTTCATTCATTAAAGCTATCAGCTTTTTGACTTTATGATAAAGGATTTCGCCTGCAGGAGTCAGCGAGATTTTTTTGGTTGTCCGTTCAAAGAGCTGACAATCCCACTGTTCTTCAAGTTGTTTGATTTGAAGGCTGACACTTGATTGAGAGAGGTGAAGATCTTTGGCAGTCTGAGAAAAACTCTTATTATTTGCAGTGACATAAAATACTTTCAAATAGTCGAGGTTCATAAATATTCTCCTTCAATCCTGTAACTTCCCTCTCTATTGTAATCGATAGAGGGACATTTAAAAATTTTATATAGCAGGAGCAGCAGAGGGGTTATGGCAAGAAGACCCAGAAAGCCTGCTATGGCAACAGCCACTGGTTTAAAGCCTACTTTCACGAAGTCTTTCCATTTAATATTAAGCCCAAGCCCTGCCATTCCCATTGCGAGGAGGTAGGTGCTAAGCAATAAGAAGATGCTGACGATACTTCCGGGGATGGAGAAAAGAGTATTGATCAGGCTGGTAAGCAGAAATCCAAAAATAAACCATGGAATTGGCAGCTTCCCTATATTCCGGCTTTTACCGCTGTTTTTTCTGCTGTAAACAAAACTGATAATAAGGGCAACTGGTATCAGCAATAATACTCTTCCGAGTTTAACCAGTATGGCAGAGTCACTGCTGGCATCTCCGCCTGGAACACCAGCCGCCACTACATGGGCAAGTTCGTGCAGTGTTGCGCCGGCTAATACACCATATTCCTGCTCGCTAATAGGCAGCAAGGGAAATAAAACAATATACAAAATGGCCCCTATGGTCCCTAAAACTGCTATGCATGAAACTGCAACTGCGGTTTGCTCTTCCTTGCTTTTGACAATAGGCGCAATCGCAATAATGGCTGCCGCTCCGCAAATAGCAGTGCCTGCAGCAAGCAAAGCTGACAATTTCTTATTGATTCTGAACGCTTTGCCCAAAAGCAGGATGAAACTCATGGTAAAGACGATGACCACAACATCGATGATCATGATTGAAAAACCTGCTGATATAATTTCCTGCAAATTCAGCCTAAAGCCCAGTAAAATAATCCCTGCACGAAGCAGTACCTTGCTTGAAAACTGAATACCTGAATGAGCGTCCGCAGGTACAGATAGCGTATTTCCCCAAATGCCTCCCATCAGAATGGAGAGGATCATGATTCCGAGAATGGAGAAAAAGGGAAGATTGGCAATTTGGCCAGCCAGAACCGCAAGGATGAGGGTCAGCAATAATCCTTTCGCAAACCCGATAGCCTTTTGTTTTTTTTAGGTTCTTCTATTACATATTCTTGAATTTTTTGTGCTTCCACAGAAAGTTCCCCTTTCGTTCATTTGATACCTTAACCGTATCATAGGAAAGGAAAACCGCTTCACCGATTGTTTAATAAGGCTTATTGGATTTCTTAATGATTCAAAATGGTATGGCTTAAGCCCCTTTTTGCTGCAAAATCATGACTTCCTCTTCTTTTTCTTTCATTGATAGGAAAAGTACTCCAGCAATGATGAAAACACCGCCGAGCAGTTGATAGCTTCCGAAGGTTTCTTTTAGCCACAGGAAGGATATCAAAGCTGCCACAAGCGGCTCAATACTGGATAAAAGACTGGTTTCTGTGGGGGAAAGATACTTCAGACTTCCTATATAGAACAAAAAGGAGAGGGTGCTGATCACAATAATGGCAATTAACATAGATAATGTACCAATATTAAGGGCAACTGCCATGCTGGCAAAGCTGAATGATGGCATCAGTAAATATAGGACGATTCCGCCAAGCAGCATTCCCCAGCCTATGATTGTCATCGTTCCCCAGGTCTTAATGAGGGAAACAGGCTGCAATGTATAAAAGGCAAATCCCAGCGCAGTTAAAAATCCGATCCATAAAGCCTTATCTGTCAAGAGAATTTGGTCCAGAGATCCATTGGTAATAAGCAGAAAAATTCCTGATAAAGCGGTGACAATGGCCAGCAAATGGGTCTTGGATGGCCATCTTCTGGACTCGATTGCCACATAAATCGTGATCAGCACCGGACCAGCAAATTGAAACAGGGTGGCTGTAACGGCATTGCTCACCTGAATGGTTTCAATAAAAGCATATTGCCCTCCAAGCATCCCCAAAACAGCAAAAAGAAGTAGCTGTATCCAGTGGCGGGGATGTTTCCATATCGCAAATACATTTACTTTTCGGCATGATAAGAAAATGAGCGTGAAAATGCCTGCCGCAATCAATCTGATAACTAAATAATCGCTTGATGATAAGTGGGTCTCCTGAAAAAACCACTGGAGCATTGGACCAGATAATCCCCACAAAGAAGCACCGCTTATAATCATGGCCAGTCCCAGCCTGCGTGAATTGCTCATGTTGTATGTCTCCTTACTATATATGTAATTATCATGTATTATAGATAATAACTGGTGTTGTTAGAAGGGTCAGATTTTTATTATAGAAGGGGGCCAGATTAATGTCCGAGTTAACGCCAAATCTAAACTTTACAAGCGGTGAGCCACTATATGTGCAATTATATAAATATATTAAAAACGAAATTAAGACAGGCAATCTGGCGGTAAATGCAAAGCTCCCATCCAAAAGGAAATTTGCCCGTTATCTTCAGGTTAGTGAGAATACAATTGAATCTGCATATGAACAGCTTATGGCTGAAGGATACATCGAATCGAAGGCACGCAAAGGATATTTTGTGTGTGAAGTTGAACAATATCATTTTGCTTCAGAAAATGAAGAGCCTCTCGCTGAAGAAAAGCAGCATATAGAGGGTAAGTTCATGTATCATTTTACTCATTCCGGGGTGGATATCAGGACGTTCCCATTTTCTGTGTTCCGGAAATTAACAAATCAAGTCCTGACAAGGGATAATGGCGAGGTTCTAATGCTTGGCCATCCTCAAGGCGAGCAGGAGCTGCGGAACCAGATCGCGAAGTATCTCTATAAATCCAGGGGTGTAAATTGTTCCCCAAGCCAAATCATTCTTGGATCTGGAACACAATATTTAATGAAAACGTTATTACAGCTGCTGGATGGAAGTACTTTTGCTGTTGAAAATCCGGGATATCACCGCAAGCTCATCATCTTTGAAAAAGGTATGGACAATGTGAGGGACATTCCTCTCGATCAAGATGGACTTGTTTTATCAAAGCTGAAAAAGTCAGGAGCAAACATCGTCTTTGTCACTCCATCTCACCAATTCCCTTGCGGAATGATTATGCCTATTGCCAGAAGGATGCAGCTTTTAAAATGGGCAAAGGAAAAACCTGGACGTTATATCATTGAAGATGACTATGACAGTGAATTCCGCTACACGGGCAAGCCGATTCCTGCCCTGCAGGGATTGGATAAGGATGAAAAAGTAATTTATATGGGCACATTCTCGAAAGCCCTGCTTCCCTCTCTAAGGATTAGTTATATGGTCCTTCCAAGACCTTTGCTGAAGATTTATCAGGAAGATTATTTCTTTTATGCGCAAACTGTTTCCCGGACAGATCAGGAGATTTTAATAAAATTTCTTCAGGAGGACTACTGGGATAAGCATATCCAGAAAATGAGGGTCGTTTATCGAAAGAAAAGAGATATCCTAATTGCTGCCATATCGAAGTATTTTCCACCAGGTTCTGAAGTAATCGGACAGGACTCAGGTTTGCACATATTACTTCGGCCGAATAATGAAATGAATGAACAACAGCTGATCAGGAAAGCCTTAGAGGCAGGAATAAAAATTTATCCTGTATCTCAATTTGGAGAAAATGACGGTCACACTGTATTGCTTGGTTTTGCCTTACTATCTGAAGAAGAGTTATTTGAAGCTATAAGGGTATTGGCCAGGGCATGGTTTGAATTGTAAAACCTGAAAAATGGTGATTTAGCATTCGTAGATTATCAAAACCCATAATGTGGAGAACAGTTGCAGGATTTTTAAAGTAGTTATTAATGCTCATTTTACCAAGTAAAGCGAACTGTTTGTCCATTCAGTACGTTTCCATTTATAACAGGCTTAGCCTGAAAAATTAGATGGAGGTTTTCTTGAATGAAAAAGTTTTCTTTCCTGATGGTTTGTCTATTTGTTATGGCAGGTGCAGCGGGTTTTACGGCATTTTCGAATTCCGCAGAGCCGGCAAATTCTTCAGTTGAAGCCGCACAGACTGAAGCTGTTCAAGTTTATGGTCCAGGTGGTCCTTTGGGCCCGATAAAGGAGACTGCAGAAAAGTTTTCAGCTGAAACAGGTATCAGGGTGAACGTAACGGCTGGACCGGAATCCAATTGGATTCAGCAGGCAAAGGAGGATGCTGACCTGATTTACGGAGGTTCAGAGTATATGATGCAAAGCTTTGTTTTTAACCACCCTGGAATGATAGACGAAAAATCACGAACAGAGCTGTATACTCGTGCTGCTGGCATTCTGGTAAGAAAAGGAAACCCCAAAAAAATAGAATCCCTAGAGGATTTAACAAAGCCAGGAGTTAAAATAGTGGATGTTAACGGTGCAGGCCAGCTTGGTCTTTGGGAAGACCTGGCAGGAAGAAAGGGCCTGATCGCTGGTTTAAATCAAAACATGGATATTTCAGTCAAAACCAGTGCTGAAGCCATTGATCTTTGGAAGACTAATTCAAAGCTGGATGCATGGATCACATATGAGTCCTGGCATTATCGCTTGAAAGAGGAAACAGAATTAATCCAAATGCCGGAAGATGAAAAGATTTACAGAGGAACACCTATTGCTATTGCCAAAGCTTCGCAGCATAAAAAAGAGGCTAAAAAATTCATAGAGTATCTACAAACGGAATCAGCCCATAAGATTTTTCAAAAATGGGGATGGAACTAAGTGAGTAAGCTGCTATTAAACATGCCTATTTTTCTATCGAAAAACAACAGGCTGTGACCTCTTATCAAGTTTGATATGAATACAAGAGGGAATGAAATGGGCGAGGAGGGATCAAATGAAAAAAATACTTTCATTTATATCCATTTTGGTGATTATTATATTGGCAGCGGGCTGCAGTTCCAATGGAGAGAATGAGAAGCAGGAAAATGCAAACAGCGAAAAAGCAAACAACGCAGACGGACAAATGGCTGATGAGCTTTTAAATGGCAGTGATGAGGTAATGGCGGTTCTGGATGATTTACAAGCTAATTTGGAAAATAAGGCGGAAAACTCGGAACTGATACAAAAAAAGGGCAAAGACCTTGAGGAAAACTGGGATGAGATTGAGAAGAAAGTGGAGGAGAATTTTCCAGAAGACTACGAAAGTATTGAAAAGAGCTTATATCCGCTAATTAGTGAATCTCAGAAAGATCAGGGTGACTCAGCAAAAATGAAAGATCTGGTTACCGAAACAAAGGAAAAATTAGAGTCATTTAATGAGAAATTAGCTGAAAAATAATGAGTTTAAACCTGCCCTAAATTTTATTGGGCAGGTTTATTTCATTATATTAGGTTCCCAGCACTTTTTGTCCTTGCGGCTGAGTGTTAAACGGATTAGGTTCCAATGTAATCCCAATATCTTCAAACGAATATTCTGGAGGCAGGCGGTAGGTGATAAGTCCGCTGCCGTTTTGATCAGGTATCAAAGTGCCAGCACTTTGCCGGTTTCCGTTTTTTAACAGCCATACTTGGTAAACCTCATTACCCTTCGTAATAGGCATATTATTCAAGGCAATGACAAGACTTGTTTCCGTACCTTCCTGAAGAAGGTATGCGCTGCCGGTTGCAGAAGCAGCTAAGCTTTGCCCTGTTAAGGAATAAGTCGTAACAATTTGTGTCGGATCAGCAGCTTTATTCTCTAATGACTTAATAGTATCTTTCAATTGAAGGCTGTTCCAATAAAACCCAATTAAACAAATGATTAAAATAGCTGTTACAGCAGTGGATAGGGGTGAGAAATGCCTTTTGGTAACTGATAAAATTCGTTCTTTAAAGCTAATCGGTTCGGCTTCTATTTTTTCTTCGTGTTTAAGAAATTTATTTTCTTCAAAGACAAAATCCATCACTTGTGACTTCAATGATTCCGGTACCTCTGTTTCTTCTACATCATAAGAAAGCATTTGCCATGTTTCTTGTATAGATTTCAGTTCCTGCTGGCATTTTGCGCATTTTAGCAGATGGTCTTCGAACTGTTTTTTATCTTGGTTATTAAGTTCATTTATAATATATAAAGATAAATTATCACATTTATTCTCCATGCCGAACACCTCCTATTTTCCCGCTGAAATTATTCCGCAGTTTCTTTAAGGCCTGATGCAGGCGGCTTTTAATCGTACCCAGCGGCTTTTGTTCAAGTTCTGCAATTTCACTTAAGGAGTACCCTTCCCAATATAATAAGTTGATCAGGCGCTGCTGAGGTTCAGAGAGATGTCGTTTTGCTTCTTGAATCTGCTGTTTTAGCTGATTTCTGGTAACTTGCTGCTGTACATCATCAGCTGGTAGACCTTGCATTTGCTGCCAGTCCTCAAGCTCCAATTGGACCGTTCCTTTATATTTTTGTTCTTTACGGATGAGATCTATGGAAATGTTTCGAGTTATGGTGAGAAGCCAGTTCACAAACTGTCCTTGGGATGCATTATAGGTGCTTTTTGTCGTCCAAAGCCGAAGGAACACCTGCTGAACAATTTCTTTCGTTTTTTCCGTATCGCCTTTGGTTATTTTTATGGAGAAGCTATAAATAAGCTTTACATATCGGTCATATAGCTCTTCAAGTGCTGGCCGATGATTTTGAACAATTAATTCTATTAGTTCTTCATCTGACTTAGACTTCATTGACGGAAATCGCTCCCTTGTTAAACGAAATTATTTAGTATAGATGTTAACATAGATTGACGGGAAAATTTGATAGGGGAGGAAAAAAGAACTGCCGATAAACCAGGCAGTTCCTTCGGCAGTATCCATTATTGTGCAAATGATGTTTCGCTGTTAACAATAAACCAAACATCTTTGACGCCTTGTCCCTTTACATCACCAGATGCTCCGTCCTTTACGAAGTAGTAAAGCGGATAGCCCTTGTAGGTCGTTTGTTTCTCACCAGTGTCAGCGCGAGTAATCGTTCCGAAGTCTTCTTTATTAAATCCTTCCGGAACGGCAAAATCTTCAGAGTAGAAAGCAGGCCAGTTTTCAAGGCAATCTCCACTGCAATTTGATGTATTTGGCTGATCTTTTGCAAAGAAGTAAAGTGCCATACCTTTAGCATCTGTAAGATATTTACCAATTTTTTTGTTTTCCATCAGTTGAAGTTTCGCATCCGATTCTGCAAGATCTTTTTCTGACTCGTTGTTAACCGCTGTTGTTGTTTCTTGTGCTTGTTCTTTTGTACCTGTGCTTTCTGGTTTTTCCTGAGAGCTGCATCCTGCAAAAAGTATGCAAGCTAAAAGAATTGTCCAAAAATAAACTTTTGTTTTCATGTTTAATCCCTCCGTTATTTTTTCTTATCAAATACAGGTAACGCAGGGGAGGGGTAAACGGTTTTAAACAAATTTAAAATTTTTTAAGATTCCTTAAGACAGGGCGGAATCAACAACGCGTATTGTGGCATTGATAAATTTAACAATTTTATATTTGTATATAACTTTCTAATCTGACTAGCCTGATTTGAGTGCGCTGATGAGTCAGGGGAAATAATACTAATGAAACAGCAGCCGGTCTTATGTGAACCGGCTGCTGTTTTTTTGCATTATGCAATAGTTGAAGCAGTTTTATCCTGTTTATTGTGCTTATCCTGCAAAACAAATTGATTACGCCCTGCCCCAATTCCGGAAATAGTAAAGATGGCAGTAATGGCCATAAGGAAGATAAGTGGAACGGTCCAGGAGTGAAACAGGTCATACAGTGAGCCGATGAGTATCGGTCCTGCCGCGGCAAGCAGGTAGCCGACCGATTGTGCCATTCCTGAAAGACTGGCTGCCTGTTTGGCATTTTCAGCACGAAGGCCGATCAGGGTTAAGGAATGACTGATTGCAGCCCCAAGACCAATCCCGAGGAGAACAATACTGATGTTAGAGATGATGGCATTGATATTCATCAGGAGTCCCGTTATGCCGGCAAAAGTGAAAATGCCGATGCCAAGAGCAATCCCCTTTTGGTTAGGCAGCCGATCGGCAAGAACCGGAATAATAAAATTAACAGGGAGTCCTGAAAACTGGAAAACTGTTACCATCCATCCAGCAGCAGCGATTTCCCGCCCCTGGCTATGAAGAATTTCGGGGAGCCAGGTGGTGGTGCTGAAATAGACCATTGATTGCAATCCCATAAACAGTGTGACCTGCCAGGCGATGGGTGAGGACCAGATAGAACCCTTTGGTGCAGAACCTTTAGGTGCTTCCGTTTTTTTCTTTCGCAATCTGATCTGAGGAAGCCAGACAATAATGGCGATAAGGATTAAGATGGTCCATACACCAAGTGAAAGCCTCCATCCCAGGCCAAGATCTTCTGCAATCGGGATACTGAATCCTGGCGCAAGCCCTGCACAAATCCCCATTGAAAATGTATAAATGCCTGTAAGCAGGCCAACCTTCTGCGGAAACTTTTCCTTGACCATTCCAGGAAGAAGCACATTGCAAAGACCTACGCCTAAACCTATTAAAATAGTTCCTATGTACAGAGGCGGAAGCATCCCTACAGAACGTGCAGCAATGCCGGATCCCAAAATAGTCAAACCCAATAGAATGCTCCATTCACTTCCAAGCTTTTGGGCAATCCTCGGAACAAAAGGAGAGAGCAGGGCGAAGGCAACGAGCGGAAGGGTAGTCAGAAGGCCTGCTGCACCATTGGAAATTCCCGTTTCATCCCGGATTGCTCCGATCAATGGCCCAACTGATGTAATCGCAGGGCGTAAATTAAAAGCAACAAAAATAATGCCGGCCATCAGGAAAAAGGTTTTTGAATCAAATTTTGCTGAACTTCTCAACTAAAGACACTCCTTAAAGGTATTTCGAAAATCCTTCGCGTAACGAAAAGACAATATTCAGAATAGTATAATTGCTTTTGAGCTAAAAGTACATAGCTTTTAAGCAAAATGGCAATATTTTTACAGTTTATTAGATGGGGATAAATCTGAGGAAACAGCCGGATATATAAAAAGCAAGGGGAGGTACCCCTTACTTCTATTTTTATACTGATTCTAATGCATCAAGAATTTTAGAAAGCCAATTCATATAAAACTCATTTAACCCTTTATAATGCTCCTGGATCAGGTTCGGAATGACGTCTTGGTAATCATGCTTCACTTCACTTTCTGTCTTCAGATCGGAGATCCAGGATTTAATATGCTCTGCTGCTGCAGGGACTTCGGGTGATTCGATAAATAATAGGGCTGGATAAAGGGAACGAGGTTCAGGCATCCGTTTTTTAAACACCTCAATGATCTCTTCTGAAAGCTGATTTTTTCCTTCTTCAGTAATTTGATAGACAGTGCGGTTTGGCCGGTTATTCACCTGTTCCCGCTTTTCCGCCTGGATCCACTTATGTTTTTCTAGTTTGCGGATGGCATGATATAAATTGCCGTCCGTAACGGGGAATAGCTGATCCCATTTGTGTTCTAAAATAACTTTTTTCATTTCATATGGATGATATTCTTTCTCTTTTAAAAGACCGAGAATCACGATTTGCATGGACATAATAGCAGCTCCTTTTAAATTATTACTTTGTACAAAGTAATGAATGATTTATAATAAAGGTGAGGAGGAGATCATATGAATCTAAAGGACAAAGTTGCATTAATTACAGGCGGTGCCGGCGGAATTGGCAAGGGAATAGCTACTGCCATGCTGAAACATGGCGCTAACGTTGTGATTGCAGATATCAACCGGGAAGCCGGAGAAGCGGCTGTAAAGCAATTACGCCAGTTTGGATCGATTCTTTTTATTGAAAAAGACATATCCCGGAAGGAAAATGCCGTAGAGCTTGTGCAGGAGACTATCTCACAGTATGGAAAATTGGATATCCTTGTCAACAACGCGCATGTTTCCAGACAGATGCCATTTGTGAATACAACACTGGAAGACTTTGAATTATCCTTTAATTCAGGATTTTACCCTACTGTCCATTTAATGCAAGCCTCATACGAACAGCTTAAGAAAAATAAAGGATTCGTGATTAACTTTGCTTCAGGTGCCGGTATTTCGGGCCAGGTTAACCAGGCTTCCTATGGATCTGCAAAAGAAGCGATTCGCGGTTTGACGCGAACCGTTGCAAATGAGTGGGCTAAGGATCAGATTAATGTGAATTTAATCTCACCAATCGCTTATACTGAAGGCGTGAAAAATTGGAGCGAGAACTTCCCTGATCAATATGAGCAGGTACTCAATGGAATTCCGCTTGGCCGCATGGGGGATCCGGAAAAGGATATTGGGGAAGCGGCTGTATTCTTAAGCAGCGAAAGCAGCTCTTATATTACCGGACAGACAATAATGGTAGACGGCGGAACGCAAAAGTTAACATAAACAAAGAAACTGTCTCCTTGGACAGTTTCTTTGTTTGAGATAGGCTTACCTGCTCTGAAGTTAGTTAATTGTCTGGCTTAAAGACCCTTCCGCTTTTCTATTGTGCAGAAAAGCCGCCGTCAATAACTAATTCTGCTCCTGTAATATATGAAGAATCATCTGAAGCAAGGAACAATACAGCGCGTGCCACGTCATCCGCTTCACCAAGTCTTTGGAGCGGAGTGGCCTGAATTAATCTTTGCAGCACTTCACTGGATTCTGACAGGTTTTCTGTCATTGGCGTTTTAATGACGCCAGGGAAGACGGCGTTAACCCTGATACCGAAACGGCCATACTGTGTGCTTGCCGCTCTGGAGATGGCTCTGACAGCACCTTTTGAAGCAGTGTACGTGTTTGTCCCCATCCCCACCATGGCTGTGTAGCTTGAAATATTCACAACTGCACCGCTTTGCTGTTTGACCATCTGCGGCAATACATGCTTCATTCCTGCAAATGGCCCGAAACCATTTATGCGCATCATAAGATCCCAATCTTCAATGGTCACATCATCCATATGCTTCTCGCTTGAAATGCCGGCATTATTAATAAGAACATCGATTCTTCCATGATCGGCAACGATTTCTTCCACTGCCTTTTTCCAATCATCCTCTGACATGACATTCAGCAATTTGCCTTCCACTGAAACATTTTGGCTGACAGCGTTCAAGAGCTCTTTATTAATGTCCGCTGCAATAACATAAGCGCCTTCTTCGACTAAAAGCTCAGTCATTCGTTTTCCCATTCCAGATGCTCCGCCAGTAACCAATACAATTTTATTATCAAATTTACCCATTACAATTCCCCCTTGATGTATCTTTTTAAAATGCGTTTGCAAATTAAGTATAATCGAAAATATACTTTGCGCAAAGTAATTAGTTCTGGGAAAATAACAAGTTTTAAGGGACATTTCATTATTCTTGATAGAAAGGGAAAGGATTGGTATAATGAATGACAGTCAGTCACTTTGAACAAGGAGGATATATACATGCAGGATCGGCCGGATGATAAATACAGTAGAATACTGAACGCTTCTATTGAGGTTATTTCTGAAAAAGGCCTTGAAAAATCCTCGGTATCAGAGATCGTTAAGAAAGCAGGCATTGCTCAGGGAACGTTCTATTTATATTTTTCTTCAAAAAGTGATTTGGTTCCTGCGATCGCCAATTCACTTCTCACCAAAATACTGGATCGGATGAAGAGGAAGGTGCAGGGAGCAGAAAGCTTCTGGAGCACTTTAGATGCCGTCATTGATGAGACCTTTAAGGTTACAGATGAACATAAAGATATCATCGTACTTGTATACTCAGGGCTTGCTGTCAACCATTCCCTGGAAAAATGGGAAGAGGTATACCGGCCATATTACGAATGGCTTGAGGTTGAAATCAGCAAGGCGGTTCAAAAAGAAGAAATTTTACCAGACATTAATGTGAAGTGGACCTCAAGGACCATCATTAACCTTATCGAAAATGCTGCTGAAAGATATTATATTGGCCGCGAGCGGGATGAGTCCCTGACTGTTTATAAGGAAGAGCTTTTTAAATTTATCAGGAAATCATTAATCACGGACTAAAATTATTGGACTGCTTCCAATAATTTTTCTTTAAATAAAAATGACTGACTGTCATTCATAAGGAGTTGAGAGCAAATGAAATGGATGTTAGTATTTACAGCCGGCATCCTTGAAGTGATGTGGGCTTCAGGTTTAAAATATGCAGATTCATTTCTGGAATGGACGATTACCACTGTACTGATAGCAGCAAGCTTTATACTATTGATTCGCTCATATAAAGTAATTCCTGTTGCGGCAGCTTATACCGTATTTGTCGGGATTGGAACTGTAGGCACTTATATTTTAGGTGTGATCATGGGGGAGCCTTTTTCGGTAACTCAAGTATTTTTTCTGGTGATATTATTGGCAGGGATCATTGGCATGAAGACTTTTACGAAACAGGAAAACACTGAAGTGAGAGGTGAATTATAATGGCTTGGGGATTATTGATTCTGGCGGGCATAGAAGAAGTGGTCGCTACAATTGCCATGAAATACATGGATGGAACGAGAAAGAAATGGCCGATCGTTATAATGGCAGTTGGTTTTATTTTCTCTTTCTTCTGTTTATCTATGGCCATGCAAAGGATTCCAGCCGGTGTGGCCTATGCTATTTGGACAGGAGTGGGGAGCATTGGCATTACGCTGGCTGGTTTGTTTTGGTTTAAAGAAAAATTTGGTTATAAGCAATATTTATCCCTGGCATTCATCTTAGTTGGTGTTATTGGACTGGGGATGACATCTTAAGAACTCCTTAGGCTATTAATATCAGAAGCAGACCTTAAAAGTGATGGTCTGTTTTTTGAAAAAGAAATTAGTTGCAAAATACAACTAAAAGAACTATACTGTAACCAAGAGGTGAAAATAATGGAAAATCTTCGCAGTTTGTTTCAAGTAATGACGCGCCGTTTTGGCTTACTCAATAAAAATTGCTGCAATGTCGGCGGTTGCGATATTTCCCTCATTCAAAGCCATATTCTTTATGAGATTGACAATCAGCATAACCCCTCCATGCAGCAGATTGCAGATACGTTAGGGACGGATATTACTACTTTCAGCAGGCAGGTTCAATCTTTAGTCAAGATGAACTTAGTTAAGAAAACACCGGATCCTGCTGATAAGAGAATCAGTATTCTTTCGCTGACTGCAGAAGGCAAATATATTGCAGGTTCAATAGATCAGCAGATGAATTCATTTTTACATGAGGTTTTTTCACAAATGAATGAGTTTGAAAAAGAAACAGTCATCCGCTCGATTCATTTGTTAAATAATGCAATGGCAAAGTCCAGTGCATGCTGTAAGCCAATACAGGGGTGAATCCCCTGGGTATAATACTTGTATATTGCAAGTAAAAGCAATCAATCCTAATTTGGAGAAAGAGGAGAGAGCATGACGAATCAGAATGATCTTTTTGTTGTCAAAGGGTGCTGCACGTCTAAGAAAGATGTATCAGAAAAGGCGTCGCTAAATAGGGATGATGGAAGAGAGTTGCCTGTGGCTATAATTGGCGCGGGGCCGGTTGGGCTGGCAGCAGCTGCACATCTGGCAAGCAGGGGGCAATCATTTATTTTGCTGGAGTCAGGGAAGCAAGCAGGAGCCAATATTAAAAGCTGGGGTCATATTCGGTTATTCTCACCATGGCGGTACAATATTGATAAAGCGGCTGTCAGGTTATTAAGCGCCAATGGCTGGGTACAGCCGCAGCTGGAAGCTTTGCCTACAGGGGAAGAGCTTGTTGAACACTATCTCAAGCCGCTGTCCAGGTTACCTGAAATAAAGCCTTTCATTCACCTAAATACGAAAGTTTTGTCAGTTGGCAGAAAAGACACCGATAAAATGAAAACCGCAAACCGGGAAAATATTCCCTTTGTTATCCATGCTGAGGAGAATGGAGAGTACAAAACATACGAATCAAAAGCAGTAATAGATGCTGCAGGCACCTGGGGAAATCCTAATCCAGCTTCGTCAAGCGGAATTTGGCTGGCAGAAGAACAGCAGCTGAAGGAGAAAATATATTATGGAATACCCGATATATTAGGGAGTGAGCAGCAGCGCTATAGGAATAAACGGATAGCAGTTGTCGGGGGTGGCCATTCAGCCATTAATGCCTTGCTGGATTTAGCCGAATTGAAAGAGACCTATCCTGAAACAGAGATTCTATGGATTATGAGAAGGAATCAGGTTGAGGATTCCTACGGAGGAGAAGAAAAAGATGCACTTGAAGCACGCGGCCGCCTCGGAAGCAGAATCCGCCAATTGGTTGATAACGGCCAAGTGGAGGCCATTACTCCATTTCGCATCCAGCTGGTCAAAAAGTCAGAAACGGGAATCGAGTTAATAGGCAGCCAAAACGGCAAGCCGGGCAGCCTGGAAGGAATCGATGAAATGATTGTCAATACAGGAAGCCGTCCGGATTTTGCAATGATAAACGAACTCCGTACTTCTATAGATTCTGCAACTGAAAGTGTAGAAGCTTTGGCACCATTAATTGATCCTAATATTCATAGCTGCGGTACAGTTCGCCCCCATGGAGAAAAGGAGTTAAGACAGCCTGAGAAGAATTTTTATATCGTGGGTTCAAAAAGCTATGGCCGTGCTCCAACCTTCTTGATGGCGACAGGCTATGAGCAGGTTAGGTCAGTGGCAGCTTATCTAAGCGGTGATTTCGCCGCTGCAGAAAAAGTGGAACTCGATTTGCCGGAAACGGGTGTTTGCAGCGTTAATCTAAAAAGTTCCTGTGATGAACCTGCTTCTACTTGCTGCAATTAAATAAAGGGGAGAATTAGTTCCCTAATAAAGGTGATGCCAATGACCATCAATCATGCTGGATCGCTCAAAAAAGAATATTTTATTTCATATATGAAATTACTCATGAATGCATTTGGATGTTCTGTTGAGGAAGCCAAAGATAGAACCTTTGAAAGGCTGTTTCGATTGCGCGAAAGTGAAATGGGGCAGGAAACGTATACACAATTTCTTTTGGCTTATCGGGATTTAATGAAACATCCCAATGATTAAGAAAACTCCGGAGAGGATGAATCATGGTGACTATTAAAGATCAATTATCTTCAAAGCCTATTATAATAGTCGCCGTCGTCACAGCTTTAAGTCTATTAGGAGATTCCATGCTTTATATTGCCTTGCCTGTCTATTGGGAAACTGCAGGCCTTGATTCAATTTGGCAAGTGGGTGTGCTCCTATCCATAAACCGTTTCATACGATTGCCTTTTAATCCAATTGCAGGCTGGATATATAAACATATTTCATTAAAGGCTGGCCTGATCGTTGCTGTTCTGTTAGGCGGATTCACAACGATTTGTTATGGTGTTTTCGAAGGATTTGCGGCATGGGTGATCCTCCGTGCATTATGGGGGATTGCCTGGTCATTTTTTCGAATAGGCGGATTATCAGCTGTTGCCGTATATGCGGATAACAATAAGCGGGGAAGTTCCATGGGGTTATATAACGGGCTTTACCGTACTGGAAGCCTGGTTGGAATGCTGATTGGGGGCTTGTTCGTTCCGGTTATAGGTTTGAGCACGGTTTCAATTGCATTTGGGTTTTTGTCCCTATTGGGGCTGCCTTTAATGCTGATTTCTAAAATAAATCAGGATGTGAAAACTCCTGAAAAGAAAGATAGAATGGCTAAAGAGACGCCTTTCATTGGAAAGGCCGGATATAAAGCATCGATAATTGTTTCAGGCTTTCTAATTGCCATGTTATATCAAGGAATAGTGACATCCACACTTAGTTCCTTGATTGAACATTTTTACGGAGAGAATATATCAATATGGAATGTGGTTGTCAGTGTTACATTATTATCAGGCATCATTCAAGCGGTAAGGTGGACATGGGAACCTTTTCTGGGAAGGACAGTGGGGCATTGGTCTGATGGAGCGCGTGGGAGGCTGCCGATTTTTATTGTGTCCCTGATTTTTGCAGGGGTTGTCTTTGGCATGGTATCCATTAGACTTCCATTAGAGCTGTGGATAGCCGTTACTCTTTTAGTAATGGCCGGTGCTACAATTTTATCTACCATTCTGGACACGATTGCACTGGACACAGCAAAGACTGCAAACATTGTATCTTTCCTTACGATATACTCAATCTCTCAAGATATGGGGGCAGCTTTAGGCCCGGCGCTTAGTTACATATTAATACAGTTAGAGGCGGGTTTTACATTTTTATATTGGGGCGGTTCGATCATACTGATTATTTTAGCAGCGATTTGGATGTTGTTAGCAAAGAGGTTAAACACATGTATAAAAAAAGAGATCTATGAATCTTATTAGCGGGGGACCAGAAATGATAAGTGAAACTGTTATTCGTGAAGCCAGAAAGACAGATTTAGAGGATATTCTGGAGATTTATAATCAGGGAATAGAAGATCGCATCGCTACATTGGAAACAGACGCAAAAGATCTTTCCTATATGACAAACTGGTTTGAACAGCATCAAGGCCGATATAGTGTGCTTGCCGCTGAAGAAGGGGATCAAGTGATTGGCTGGGCTTCCTTGAATCCGTATAGCAGCCGCTGTGCTTATGATGGAGTTGCAGATCTATCAGTCTATATCTCCAGAGCATTCAGGGGCAAGGGAGCAGGCGGGAAGCTGCTTTCTGCTCTCGAAATGAAAGCAAGAGAAAACAAGTTTCATAAGCTGGTCTTGTTTACTTTTCCATTTAATGGACTTGGACAGGGACTGTACAAGAAAATGGGGTATCGTGAAGTAGGCATATTTCAAAACCAGGGTGTTTTGGATGGAGAGTTTGTCGATGTGATGGCTATGGAAAAACTGCTTTAATTAAAGGTGCGGCTATTGGTTTAGCCGTTTTTTTGTTGGCTTTTTCTTAAAAGTTCGGAGGGGGAAGAGGTTCAGACAGGGTTTCCCGGATTTCCTGTTTATCTGTCCGAAGTTGGATAAGGTTCGGACAGGATTTCGCGGATTTCCTGTTAATCGGTCCGAAGTTGGATAAGGTTCGGACAAAATCAGCCGGAATTCCTGTTAATCAGTCCGAAGTTGGGACAAGGTTCAGACATGATCTCTCAGATTTCTTCCTCGCCTGTCCGAAGGAACGGAGTGCTATCTATAGTCAGTTTCTTCATAGTAAAATCCCCTTGTTCGAAAAAGCCTTAAGTAAGGCAACCGCACAAAAAAACGGCTCTGTTCCAATAAGCTCATTTGTCAAAACCAGCAAACCAAAATGAATGAGCTGAAGTAAAAAAAGCAAACTATATGTGTAAAGTTTTTGTAAATAAGAAAAAAGCATTTACTTATATAAGTAAATCATTATATATTAATATGTGCAAAGCGGGGGTGAAAAGATCATGGAAGTGTCCACAGTTGAAATCGACAAAGCATCATCCATTTTAAAATTATTAGGCGATAAAACACGGCTCACAATGGTCAAACTTTTAAATAACCATGAATGCTGTGTGTGTGAGTTTGTGGAAATTTTTAAAATGAGCCAGCCGGCCATTAGCCAGCATCTCAGGAAACTAAAAGATGCAGGAGTGGTAAGGGAAACCAGAAGAGGTCAGTGGATTATTTATTCATTGAATCAGGATAGTGAATACTACCCATTGGTTCAGACTGTGCTCGATCACCTTCCAAGCCAAGATTATTTATTAGAAAAATTGAAAGAACAGGGTTTGCGAATTTCCTGTGAGTAAGAGGGGAGAACACATTGACTCAAATAATTTTAGCATCGGTGATTTTCTTGGTCACCCTCATATTAGTCATTTGGCAGCCAAAAGGGCTATCCATCGGCTGGTCAGCATGCGGTGGAGCCATCCTGGCCTTAATTGCCGGTGTGGTTGACTTCCATGATGTTATAGATGTTACTTCAATTGTCTGGAATGCGACATTAACTTTTATTGCCATCATCATTATATCTCTTATTTTAGATGAAATCGGGTTTTTCGAGTGGGCCGCTTTACATATGGCGAGAGCGGCAAAGGGCAGCGGAGTGAAGATGTTCATTTACGTGTCCATTTTGGGAGCGGTTGTCGCAGCATTCTTTGCGAATGATGGAGCGGCACTCATTCTCACGCCAATCGTCCTCGCAATGGTCCGGAACCTTCAATTTGAAGAAAAATTGGTTTTTCCGTTTATCATTGCGAGCGGATTTATTGCGGATACAACGTCCCTGCCATTGGTTGTCAGCAACCTTGTCAATATCGTCTCAGCTGACTTTTTTGGCATCGGCTTTGTGGAATATGCGTCCCGCATGATTATTCCGAACTTCTTTTCGCTGGCAGCCAGCATTTTAGTCTTATTCCTATACTTTAGAAAAAGCATACCAAAAAATTATGATTTATCTCATTTGAAGGAACCGGCGGAAGCAGTTCGGGACAGCAAAATGTTCCGATTGTCCTGGCTTGTTTTAGGCATCTTATTAATTGGTTATTTTGCAAGTGAATGGATTGGTGTCCCCGTTTCATTCATTGCAGGCATTATAACCATTTTCTTCCTGATTATGGCGCGAAGAAGCCCGGCTGTGAATACGCGTACTGTCATCAAGGGTGCTCCATGGGCGATCGTTTTCTTTTCAATTGGCATGTATGTTGTGGTTTACGGATTAAGAAATGCGGGTCTTACAAATGTATTGGCAGACTTAATTCAAATGACAGCGGACCAGGGACTATTTGCAGCCACGATCGGAATGGGATTCATTGCGGCCATCCTTTCATCTGTCATGAACAATATGCCAACCGTTATGATTGATGCCCTGGCCATTGCTGATACGAATACAAGCGGAATCATGCGTGAAGCCCTTATTTATGCGAACGTGATTGGATCTGACTTAGGCCCGAAAATCACGCCGATTGGTTCCCTGGCAACCTTGCTATGGCTTCATGTATTGTCCCTGAAGGGAGTAAAAATCTCATGGGGAACGTATTTTAAAACAGGGATTGTATTAACCATTCCAACATTATTTATAACATTAGCCGGTCTATATATTTGGCTGCAGATCCTTTAAAAAACTTACCTAAAAGGAGAAATTCAACATGACTAAAAAAACAATCTACTTCCTATGCACAGGCAACTCATGCCGCAGCCAGATGGCAGAAGGATGGGCCAAGCAGCATTTAGGTGATGAATGGAAGGTTTATAGTGCGGGGATCGAAGCACATGGTTTGAATCCTAACGCTATAAAAGCAATGAAAGAAGCAGGAATTGATATTTCCAATCAGACTTCTGATATCATAGATCCTGAGATTCTGAATCATGCTGATTTGGTTGTAACGCTTTGCGGAGACGCAGCTGATAAATGCCCGATGACACCTCCTCATGTGAAGCGGGAGCACTGGGGATTTGATGACCCTGCAAAAGCAGAAGGAACAGAAGCAGAAAAATGGGCTTTTTTCCAGCGTGTCCGTGATGAAATTGGCAGCCGCATTAAAACATTTGCCGAAACAGGAAAGTAAATAATATACTAAAAAACATTCAAGGGAGGGAACAAACATGATAATCACAGACAATGCGCGTGATGAATTAAGAAAAATGCTGGAAGAACAAAATGCCAGCAGCATTCGCATCTTTTTTGATGGCTATGGCTGAGGACAGCCAAGAATAGGACTGGCTCTGGATGAGCCGGCAGCAGATGATATTATTGTCACAATCAATGAAATCAAAGTAGCAATTGACCCTATTATTGAACCAAACACCGAAGACCTTGTTTTAGAGCGAAGCGGAAACGGAAGCGGGATTTCGATGATCGGGAATACGGGAAGATGCTGTTAGAAATAGGACCTTTAGGGTCCTTTTTTATTTTCTTTAAGAGATAGGTGAAATCGGATCAAAAACCTAAGCTGCAGGAGGAATTTAGCACATTCTTGCGGAATAGTCATAGCATCGAAGTAAAAGAAGGAACAAATAAACCCATGAATGAAAATGAAATAAAGGCTATTGTTGACTGCATGGCAGCGGGCAAAATGGCATATGAAGTACAGATGGTTCAGACGAGGCATCGCATAAAGCTTGTGGATTTCTGGGGTATAAAAGCTGAAAGCCAAATTCTTGAAATTGGATGCGGACAGGGAGATACAACCGCGGTGCTGGCTGCCTATGCTGGTGAAAAGGGATTTGTACATGGGATTGATTCTGCTTCACCTGAATACGGGAGTCCGGTTTCACTCGGTGAATCGGCTGAATACCTGAACCAATCCAAAGTCGGCAAGCAGATCAAAATAGATTTTAATTTAGATATTTTAGCTGAGAATGTGGAATTTCAGGAAAACTTCTATGATTATATCGTATTCTCCCACTGTTCATGGTACACGAAATCTTCTGCCGAGCTTTTAAGGATCCTCGAAAAGGTAAAAAAATGGGGAAAGCAGCTTTGTTTTGCAGAATGGAACACCGATATAAACACAATCGAACAATATCCGCATTTATTATCGATCCTCATTCAGGCACAATATGAAGCCTTTAAACAAGAAAGTGATTCTAATGTGAGAACCCTGCTGACTCCTGGCGATTTGAGGGATATTGCGGAACAAGCAGGATGGCGAATCATTAAAGATTCTAACATAGATTCCCCTGATTTGCAGGACGGCCTTTGGGAAATAGATAAGGTGCTGACGGACTTTAACGATGAAATAAAGGGGATAAAGAATTTGCCTGAGAAATTAACAGATCTCCTGCAATCCGAGGTTTCGATGCTGAAAACGGTAGCAGAATCAACAGAAGTTAAGCCTCTATCTGTATATAGCTTTATAGCTGAATAGCTGACTAAAAAAGCCATGCAGCCCCCAAAGAGGACTGCATGGCTCTTTTAACTCAGCGTTCCGAAGTTTTTTCAGTCAAAAAGGTAATCGCCACAAACAGTGCAAAGGCCAGCAGCAGCAAGGTTCCGCCAACGATGAAGAAGACCAGAACAAAGGTATCCCCTAAATTAAACGGATTTAATGTGTACATCCACATTCCGATTGTCAATCCGAGTGCTCCTGCCATTCCAAGTATGCTGTGAATGGCAACGAGCTTTTTATATTTTACTCGGTATACCTTATAAAAGATTCCCCATGCAAATACGGAAAGCCATCCTACGAGCAGGATGTGGGCATGAATAGGCCTTAAAGAATAATCCATTTGCCCGGACATATGCGATCCAAGGTAGGTCCCGATAATGCCAAAGATGGCTGCAAATCTTATTAATCTGATGCTCCATTTTTGTTCCATAGTTTTTTATTCCTCCCGATGTTTCTCCCTGAAAAATGTAATGGTTAAGGTGGTTCCTTTGCCAGCCTGGCTGACTGCCCTGATTTCCCCAGTATGCAGTTCAATAATCTGTTTCACAATCGAAAGCCCGAGTCCTGTGCCATCTTTTTTCTTGCTGAGTCCACCCGGTAAAATCGGTCGAAAATCTGGCTGATCGCATCCTCGGATATTCCGGTCCCGGTGTCTTTAAAAACAACTTCAATCGATGATTCAGTTTGAGACAGGCTGATTAAAATACTTCCGCCATGAGAGTTATATTTTATCGCATTCGTCAGCAGGTTGTCCCAGATATTCACCAAGAGCTCCGGATCTCCCTTGAAAATGACAGGCGCAAGCTTGTAGGAAACCTCAATCTCTTTTTCTTCCAGCCGCCATTGATGTCTGCGGATGGTTTCCTTGATCTGATCGTCCAATTTCACATCCGAAAGCTTCATCGGATACGATTTCTGGTCAAGAGAAGTCAAAAGCAAAAGCTGTTTGGTCAGATTGGAGAGCCGCTTCGACTCCTGATCGATAATCTGTACATATTCGAAGTGTTCTTCTGCAGACAATTTCTGTGTCTGCAGAAGTTCTGCATACCCTTGAATATTCATAAGAGGGGACTGAAAGTCATGAGATACATTGTTGATGAATGACTTGCGGGCCTCGTCATTGTGCTGCAGCTGTTCCTGCATGCGGCTGAAGCTTTCTGCCAGCTGTCCGATTTCATCCCTGCGGGCAATATTCAGCGGGAAGTTAAAATTCTCCCGTGTGATTTCCCTGGTGGCTTCCGTCAGTTTTGTTATCGGCTTAATGAGATGCTTGGCGAACCAAATTACTCCGGTGATGCTGACAACGGCAATGGCGACAAAGAACCATGCGAAAATCATATGAATGTCCGAGAAAAGAAGTTTATTATTCGGGCGAAGGAATAGCCCGTAATTCTGATCGTTCATGGTAAAGGGGACACCGACGGTATTTTCAAGATCGTTTGAAAAATGCCCCATCAGCAGAAATTGGCCTGCAAAACTATCCATCCCATGATAAACTTCCTGATCGGTCAGCACTTTGGCAGCTTCCTCAGGCAATTCGGTCTTATTAAACGGCTGCCCGAAGAATTCCCCTTCACCCGATTCCGTCACGATATAGAGCTGATAGCCGAGCTTGCTCATGGAATTTAAGTAAGTTTCATAAGCAGGACCAGAGGAATGCATATTTTCCAGGCCATGAGCAATTTCCTCTGCAATCACAACATTTTGCCGGTCGATTTTCCCCTTTGTCGAAGTCATATAGACCCAATTGGTTAAAATGAAGGAAAGCACGATGCTTATGGCTAGAATCACAATTGTGGCTACAATGAATTTTCGGTATAGGGTTTTCATTTTATTTCCTCAAGCTTATAACCGATACCGCGAACAGTCTGGATTTCAACGGTTGCGCCATATTTTTTCAAACGATCGCGAATTCGGTTGATATGGGTATTTAAAGTTTGTTCGCTGCCCTCGTAATCCGATCCCCAAGCCTGTTCGATCAATGCAGCCCGCTGTGTGATTTTACTTTTTCGTGCCGAAAGTAAGCTCAGCAGCTCAAATTCCTTTAATGGAAAAAGGATGGTCTCCTGATTGATTTCCACTTCAAAGCTTTTTCTGTCCATTAACAGGTTTCCGGCTTTGATGACTGTTTCCATTGCCCGCTCAGCCCTTCTTAACACCACGGCTACCCGGAAAAGGAGCTCCCTCACTTCAAACGGCTTTACAATATAATCTTCAGATCCGGATAAGAAGCCTTGTTCCTTATCACCCAGCTGCCCCTTCGCCGTTAAGAGTATAACAGGGATTCCGAAGTCATTAGTCAGAAGCCTGGTGAGTTCGAAACCGTCCATACCAGGCATCATGACATCGACAACTGCTAAATCTGCGGTTTGTTCTTCTAAAAGTGCTAGTGCTTCTTGTGCATTGTTTGCGCGCAGGACTTGATAGCCTTCACGATTTAGATGGATTGTGACGAGTTTCTGTATATTCACATCATCGTCTACGACAAGTATCTTCATATCAGGGCCACCTCACAGAGGAATAGGAGGGGACCCTCTCTCTATTCCGATATTTTTTGCCGGGAAGTCTCCTTGTCTTTTTCGAAAAACAGAATTAATGCTGGAAGCAGCATCCCTCTAACAAGGAAGGTATCAATCAATATTCCCATGGCAACAATGAATCCAAAAACGAATAAGTCCGCTATCGGCATGGTCATCAGGGCCGCAAATGTAGCAGCCAGAATGAGGCCGGCAGAAGAAATGACGCCTCCGGTATTCCGGATGGCAATTTCAAGAGCGTTCTTGACTCTATGTGTCTTCCTTTCCTCGATAAACCTTGAAACAAGAATGATGTTATAGTCAATCCCCAATGCTACAAGGAAAATGAATGAATAGACAGGAACACGGGAACTGATGGATTCAAAGCCGAATAATACATCAACAAGGAATATCCCCAGTCCTAAAGCTGAGACAAATGAGAGCAGAATGGTTGCCATCATGTAGATCGGCATCTTTACAGATTTCGTAAGCGCAAATAACAGCGCAAGAATCAGAACCGTCTCAAGCAGAACAATTTTTATTATATCACCGTTGTTGATATCCTGTTCGTCCACTATTTTCGCAGTGACCCCGCTGTAGTAAGATTCAGCTTCCAAACCGGCTTCTTGCAGCAGCTCCGGTGTGTCGTCACGCAAATTTTCCATAAAGGCTAAGGCTTCAGTCGAATAGGGATTAATGGATAAAGCGACACTCATTTTAGCTGCCTTGCCGTCTTCAGAAAGTGCTGACAGGCGGACAGAAGCAATTTCATCAAATCCCTGCAGCTTCTCAGTTATCGCACTGGCATCTGTTTCATCCAATTTTTGATTACTGACAACCAGAAGTGTCGAAGGAGCCAGTTCTCCTTTGTCAAATCTGGATTCTACTATTTCATAGCCGACACGGGATGGCAGGTCATCCGGAAATTTTTTAACCATATCGAATTCATAATCAAGGTTAAAGATATTAAGCGCTGTGATGAGCATAAAAATGCCGACCATTCCGCCTGAGAGGCCAGGCTTGTTCACTACGAATCTGGCAAGCGGTCCCCAGACTTTATGTTTAACTTCCGTTTCCGTTCCGTACTGAGGAACTTTCGGCCAAAAAGCCTTACGCCCGAACAGGGTGAATAAAGCAGGAACCAGCGTTACGGACGCGAGCATGATAAAAAACATGGCTGTTCCAAAAATAGGAGCAAAGTTCTGATAATCCCGGAAATCCGCGAAGAACAGAACCAGCATGGCAGCAAGAACGGTTCCGCCCGCAAAGAACACAGGCTCGCCTGTTGCGCGCATCGCATGCTTCATCGCTATATATTTGTTTTCGTAATGGTTGAGCTCCTCCCGATAACGGGAGAATACAAATAATGAATAATCAATGACAGCAGCAAACAGCAAAATACTCATAATCGAGGTTGTCTGGTTATTAACCTCAAGTCCGCCAGCACCCATCAAAGCTATACTCTGGTTTACGACCTGGTAGACAATCGCCGTTGCCAGAAGCGGTATGACTGCAAGCAATGGTGAGCGGTAAATCGCTATAAGCAAAACAAGAATGATAAGAACGGTGGCAATCAGGAGAACAAAGTCCGCCTGTTCAAAAAGTTTAACCGTGTCTCCCGCTATACCCGCTGGGCCAGTGATATAAAATGCAGTACTCTCGAGATCCTCTGCAATGTTATTGCCAGCTTCAGAAGCAAGGTCGTTAATTTCGGCATACTGGTCATTGCCAAGCCCGTTCTCAAGCTCCATCGGCACAATCATCGTGGACTTATCTTCAGAAATGAAAGAACCTAAGGCTTGAGGGGGAAGCTTGCTGATATCGATAATCGTCTTGATTCCATCGATGTCCTCAAGCGTGATCCCTTCTAATATCTGTTTAGCTTCTTCGATATCAACCTCGCCATTTTCATTATGGAAAACCAGGATGCCCGGAGTTCCTTGTTTGTTTGGAAAATATTCCTCGGTTTTATTTTCGGCAATAATGGATTTCGCCTCATCAGGAAGTGACTGGAAATTATTTGTTTTATAATCGCCAAGCTTTGGACCTGCACTTAAGCCAATCATCAGCACAAGCCAGGCAATAATGGTAATCCACATCCCCCGTTTGGTGGAAACCCAATCTGTAATCGAATGCAGCAGTTTTTTCACATGAATGCCTCCTTAACTTATTTCAATGCCTATCTTACAAAAGGAAAATAAACTTAAGATCAACTTTTGTTTACAGTTGAATGGTGAAGGCACAAGGTGATGATTTAGCATTAACAAGCATATTGGATAAAGTATGAAAAAATCTTTTTGCAGAAAATAGCCATAATGATTTTCGCTGTCTTGGGAGGAGAATTATGGCTCTTGTACTCAGGAAACAGAAAGAGGCTTCAAAGCTTTCCCATTTAAGTATCTTTGGCACAACACAAATCCATCTGCGGAATCCATATATTATAGCCATGTGGTCTGTGATGTTCCCAGGCTACGGGCATCTCCTGTTAAATAAATATTTAAGAGGGTTTTCATTGGTTATATGGGAATTGTTCATAAACCAATCGATCCATTTAAATTCGGCCATGGTTTACTCTTTTATTGGTGAAATTGAAAAAGCAAAGGAAGTATTGGATGTCAGGTATATGCACCTGTATATCCCTGTTTATATATTCGCAATCTGGGATAGTTACCGGACAACCGTGGATATGAATAAAATATATTTGCTTAATGAAAAGGACGCTGCTGCTGTGGAACGTTTAGTGATAAAGCCTTTTGAAATAAATTATCTTGATAAGAGAAATCCTTTATCCGCCATCATGTGGTCAGTGACTATCCCAAGCCTTGGCCAATTGTACATTCACCGAATATTTGCAGCTTTATTTACTTTGGTCATGACTGTCATACTTGTTCACTTTTCTCACTTTATCGAAGCCTTTCATTACCTCTTGGTGGGTGAACTTAAAAAATCCACTCAGGTATTGAATGCTCAGTGGTTAATGTATTTGCCCTCTTTCTACTTTTTTACGATTTATGATTCCTATATGAATGTGGTTGAAAATAATAAATTATATGATTCAGAGCAGAAAAGGCTATTAAGGAAGTTCTATCAATCCAAATCATTTATAGTAAAGAAAGGCATTAAGGTGAAGTAAATGCAGGTTTTTGCAACATTTGATCATTCATCCTATCTGGAACTGGCAATTAAAAAGCTGGAGCAGCATGGAATAAAGGACATATACTCAGTTCCATTGGATAACCGGGCGGAGGATCCCGCGTTGTTTGACACCATTCACCAATCGGATGGAACATCTCTCATAAATAAAGGGATGATTCTGGCAGTAATGTTCTCGGTTGTTGGAGCCAGCAGAGGATTTATATTGGAATGGGGTCCAATTTATTGGGGCCTAATTGGAGCTGTTGCTGGTTTTCTGCTTGGATTTGCAATTGATTTCACTCTTTTAAAGCTAAGGTCCAGAAATAAGCGCCTGTTAAAAGGAGTAAAGTCAGAGGTTATTCTTATTATTGACTGCCAGGAGGAAGAAGGAAAAAAGGTTGAGGCAATCCTCTGGGAGCATCTTGCAAACGGAGTCGCCAGAGTAAATTAAATATCCTTTTTGGAGGACGAGTGATGAATTAATTTCCTAATGCACCAGCATTGATGGTATTAGATATGCAAAAAGGCTTTGATGATCCGTATTGGGGGAAGCGAAATAATCCCCGGGCTGAAAAATGATTTAAGGAGCTGGCAGCTGTTCTGAAGGCGCAGGCCCATAATGTGTAGGGG
The DNA here is from genome assembly GCF_023516215.1 of Cytobacillus pseudoceanisediminis. NCBI lineage: Bacteria > Bacillati > Bacillota > Bacilli > Caryophanales > Bacillaceae > Cytobacillus > Cytobacillus pseudoceanisediminis. The sequence goes on from NZ_CP097349.1 coordinate 795,292, forward strand.
GAATTTTAATGACGGTAAACGAGACGATCCTTCGTGTAACTATCTCGTTTCTAGTACTTTTCTTATTAGCCAGACTGATGGGACGCAAGGAAATTGGACAAATGACCTTTTTCAACTGGGCTTCAGCCATTGGAATCGGGTCTATCGCCGGTAACCTTGCTGTGAATGAGAGTACCCTCATCAAAGATGGAGTTATATCACTGATTGTTTGGACACTTTTTACCATACTGATGGACATGCTTGACCTCAAGTCGAAACAGGGAAGGACAGTCACAACTGGTGAACCATTAATAGTCATAAAAGCTGGCAGGATAATGGAAAGGGCACTCAAGATATCGAGGGTGGATCTGGATGAGCTGCAGGCATTATTAAGGCAAAAGGACATATTTTCGCTTAACGATGTCGATTACGCAATCCTGGAAACAAACGGAGATCTGTCCGTTTTGAAAAAGGAAAGTCAACAGCCTGTTACGAAAAATGATTTAAATATTATGAGTCCAAAAAAGATCTCATTCCTTTACCAACAGAAGTCATTGCAGATGGAAAGGTCAATTCAAAAAATCTTTCTAAATTAAAATTAGACAACAACTGGCTTGACAGGGAACTGCAAAAAGCGAAGATCCACTCAGCCGAAGATGTATTTTTTGCTCAAGTCCAGCAGGATGGCACTCTTTATATCGATAGAAAAAACAAATAGAGAACAGAAGCTGCTTCTGTCCTCCTTATTTATTCTTGAATGTTCCCAGCAGACGATGAAAGGGGCATTTAGAGATCGTGGTGTCATCATCCCGCAGAAAATATTGTTTCCATTCGAAGTTATCATCGGCTCCATAACTGTTCAAATCAGGGTGTATCGCTATGCTGTCATATTTTTGAAGCCGTTTGCGGACCTGACTTTTAATTCGTGATGCTAAAGGTACTTTTTTCATAAACTCTTGCAAAACCCACCTCGGTGTGATGGCGAGCATCATCGTATCAAAATGCCGGCTCTGCCGATTTTTATGCGCAGGGGTGGCACAATAGACAAAATACTTTTCTCCGTTAAAGCAAAACTCCCAAAGTGGATCATGCGGATCTTTTGGGATTTCGTTTGGCCACCCAGCATTATCCATCTCAGATAACTCTGTGAGCTGCTCCCAAAAAAGCTGCTCATATTCCTCCACACTCAAATCATCCCTTGTTTTGTAAAAAATGATCAGAGAAGTGTAGCTTCCGAACTCTCTTGAATGTAGAGAGAATTCCCTCAGCATGACTGCGGTTTGCTGAATGGCGGCCGGATCCATTGGGTCGTCAGCAAACCCATAACGGAGCTGATTTTTGGCAAACCCTATAGTTGCTGGTATGCAGGGGAAAGGCCTTTCTTTATCGGTCATCTTTGTCTGGAATCTATCAAAAGCAATCTGCTGCCAATCTTCTAAACTATGCATGCCGGAGGAGTTCGCAGTATATAGACTGTTGATCTTAGTCACCCCCTTCAGACTCCTACACTATATTCAAAATGGGATAAGGCAGGTGAGTGTCCATGGTGAAAATGGGCTGACAGAGGAGGTGACGTTGTGGGGTTTGCAGGGGATGGCGACTAGAAATAGGAGAGTGGGCTGGGAAATGGTACCCATGGTGGGGACAAGGCGACGAAAAGGGGTGGAGAGGTGGGAGAGTGGCAGTCATGGACACAGTGATAAAGACGAAAAATCCAGTGATCAGGAAAAATGGTAGTTAATCAGAGTGAATAACGACGAAAAAGCGGAATGGTCAAGGAAACTGGTAGTTAATCAGAGCGAATAACGACGAAAAAGCGGATGGTCAAGGAAACTGGTAGTTAATCAGAGCGAATAACGACGAAAAACGGAATGGTCAACGAAAGTGGTAGTTAATCAGAGCGAATAACGACGAAAAACGGAATGCTCAAGGAAACTGGTAGTTAATCAGAGAGAATAACGACGAAAAAGCGGAATGGTCAAGGGAACTGGTAGTTAATCAGAGCGAATAACGACGAAAAAGCGGATGGTCAACGAAACTGGTAGTTAATCAGAGCGAATAACGACGAAAAACGGAATGCTCAAGGAAACTGGTAGTTAATCAGAGCGAATAACGACGAAAAAGCGGAATGCTCAAGGAAACTGGTAGTTAATCAGAGCGAATAACGACGAAAAACGGAATGGTCAACGAAACTGGTAGTTAATCAGAGCGAATAACGACGAAAAACGGAATGGTCAACGAAACTGGTAGTTAATCAGAGCGAATAACGACGAAAAAGCGGAATGCTCAAGGAAACTGGTAGTTAACCAGAGCGAATAACGACGAAAAAGCGGAATGCTCAAGGAAACTGGTAGTTAATCAGAGTGAATAACGACGAAAAACGGAATGGTCAGCGAAAGTGGAAGTTAATCAGAGTGAATAACGACGAAAAACGGAATGGTCAACGAAACTGGTAGTTAATCAGAGCGAATAACGACGAAAAAGCGGAATTCTCAACGAAACTGGTAGTTAATCAGAGCGAATAACGACGAAAAACGGAATGGTCAACGAAACTGGCAGTTATTCACCATTCTTCCTCAATTAACTTAAATAATTTTAAAGTCAGAGGTTTATTCCAAAACTCGCACGGGTATTGAGATATGTTTAGGATGAAGCGGACCCATTCTTAATGGATTAAATCTAAGTACTATAGGGGGAGAACATGAGTAAACAGATGTGTCTTTTAGGGGAAAAGATTTTAAGAGAGAAAGATATGATAGCCAAAAACCTGCATAAGGATCGAATGAGCGGTGTCGAGATGACGGAAATGGAGAGAATGCAGGCTGACAAATTGGAAGCGCAGATTATTCAGATTCGTGCTGAGTTTATTGGATTGTTCGGTGAAGCATTGCTGAACCATGATAATAAAGATAAAACGATGGAAAAGATAGAAAAATGGTGCAAGGAAACAGGGGGAAATTTATTTAAGCTTGGAATCCCTTTGGATGAAGCTTTAAAAGATGCGGGTTATTATCGGAAACATATCTGGAAATCTTTAGAGGAAGCTATGATGGAGCTTGAGATGCCGGCAGCAGAGGTTTTTAAGGTTATCTATTTTATAGATCCCCTGCTGGATCATTCCATCCATTGCTTCAGCATGTCTTATGTCAAATACCATCAGGTAACACTCGAGAATGCAAAGCAGGCTTTTCTTGAGTTATCCGTCCCTGTCGTTCCTCTTTCAAAAGGAGTTGGCATCCTGCCGCTAATTGGAAACATTGATACTGAGAGGGCGCAGCTTCTGATGGAAGAAACATTAAAACAGTCTGCGAACCTGAAGCTGTCGCATTTAATTTTAGACATTTCAGGCGTGATGATTGTTGATACGATGGTGGCAGATCAGCTGTTTAAAGTAATTGAGGCACTCTCGCTGATTGGAGTTAAAACGATTATTACCGGTATCCGTCCGGAAGTGGCCCAGACGATAGTCACGCTCGGCATTAAGCTGAATGGCATTCAGGTTAAAGCCAATGTGTATCAGGCTTTTGAAGAACTGCATGGGTGAGCATAGAAAAATAGCAGAGTAATTCAAAATGAATTTACTCTGCTATTTTTTGGTTTCATAAATTGGGTTTTCGTGCCCAATAATTGATATAAAGGTTTGAAAGAGTAATCTCAACAGTCTCTTCATTCTGGGAATCAACATCTGAAGCGTATAAATAGAAACTGAATTCATCCCCATCCTTGTATCCTTAAAGGGCCTGAGCACGCAGGAAGTAGTTCAAAATGTTATACCCTGATAAGCTACACCTGCAGTATATCTGTATCTCCTTTATTTTGTCTGGCGTGTTCAATTCCAGAAACCAGTGTCGCCCCGCTGAAATTATAGCTGCCAATGGAGCTAAAAATCACTTGATAATTTGAATATGTGTCGATAAATACCTCTGAAACATAAATCTTATTGTTTTCTTCCTCATAAATAACTTTTCCCTCAGTTTTTTCAAAATTTATTTTTACAACAGGATAGGCTTGAGCAAAAATATCCCCAGCATCTTCCGATATATCCTTTATTTCATGTTTCCAGAATCCGAAGAAGCCGGCTATCCAGAGGAAAAAGATTAGACCAAGTAAAGCAATGAGGTTAATGATAAAAAGAGGAGACTTAAAACTCATTCCATCCCCCTGCCCCTTATACTAAAAGGTTAACATAATTTTCCTTTTGGGCGGGCATAAAATCCGGTTTTTCCGCATATTAACCGTGTTTATTTTCCTCACTGTGAATAGAATGAATCAAACAGCACTTCACTGCCTATTGAGGGGGATGACATCATGTTTTCGGTATCGGGTATGCAGGGATTTGAAATATTTTCGGTTATGCACCTTGTTACACTGTTTCTTTTCTTTTTTACCGCCTGGTGGCTTGTGTATTACAGGCAGGCACTTAGGGCCTATCAGAAAATCATAAAATGGTCGCTGTTTGGTGCTTTGCTGGCTTGTGAAGTGACGCATCATATATGGCTGGTTCTTACAAATCAGTGGGATGTGGCAGATCTGCCGCTCCAGCTTTGCTCTTTGAGCACTTTCATTGCTCTTTACCTGTTTTTGAAGCCTGATAAAAAGGCTTTTTGGCTGCTTTATTTTATTGGTACAATACCTCAAATTTTAAGCATGGTGACACCTGATATGGTTTACCAATTTCCTCATTACCGCTACATCAAATACTTTCTTCATCATTCAGCCATTCCGCTTGCCGTATTATATTTTATTTTGTTTGAAGGATACAGGGTGCCAAAAAAGGCAGTGCTGAAAGGCTTTTTAACACTCAACGTCATTGCGGTTCCAGTCTTCTTTTTGAATATGCTGCTTGGTACAAATTTCTTTTATTTGACCAGCCCGACAGAAACTAAAACCCTGCTGTCGTTTTTCGGGAACGGTGTCTGGTACTACGCAGCACTTGAAGCTGCTGCGCTGATTGTCTTTTTGATTACCTATTTACCAATGAATTACATGCAGGCAGTCGAACAAAATAGGGTCCGCGGAAAATGAAAGCCTTATTCCTGCCGGGATTAAGGCTTTTCTCTTTGAAACATATATAATGTAGGTACATATTTATCAAAGCAGGAGGATTTATGCTGATTAAAGACGAGTTATATGGAGAATACAAGCTTGAACAAGTGCTGGAAGAATTAATCAACAGCAGGCCGGTGGAAAGGTTAAAGGGTGTACACCAGGGCGGAGCGGGCTACCTTGTCAATGAAAAATGGAATGTCACGAGGTACGAACATTCATTAGGCGTGATGCTGTTAATAAGGAAACTGGGCGGTTCTGTGGAAGAGCAGATTGCCGGTTTGCTTCATGATGTTTCTCATACTGCCTTTTCCCATGTGGTTGATGGAGTCTTGGAAAATGAAGCAGAAGATTATCATGAACATATTTTTGAGCGTGTTGTCCTTGAATCTGAGATCCCGGCCATTTTGAAAAGGCATCATCTTGATTATGAAAGTATCCTTTTTGAGGATTCACAATGGACATTATTAGAACAGCCCGCACCCGAACTTTGTGCGGACCGGCTGGACTACACGTTGAGGGACATGTACCGATACGGTTATATTTCTTTAAATGAGGCACACAGCTTTCTGAAGAGTCTGATCGTTGTTGACGGCCGAATTTATATTTCTGACCTGCAGGCAGCTGAGTGGTTTGTAAAAACTTATTATAAAGAAGTCATTGATTTCTTCATGGAACCCTTAAATATTTATGCAAATGAATCTCTTGCAAAGGTCCTGAAAAGATCTCTGGAAAAAGAAATTCTTCATTTGGGTGATCTCCTTGGCAAAGATGAAGAGGTATTAGTTAAAATAAGGGAATCAGGGGATCAGGAAGTGAAGGGTCTGCTTGAGAAAATTGATCATAAGGTCACCGCAGAAGAAAACAAGTTAGACTACGATATTCATTTCAAAGGGAAAATCAGATTGATAGATCCTTCCGTTTTGATTAACAGCAAGCTCATCAGGGCATCAAGCCTGTCAGATGATGTTAATAACAGTGGACAAAATGCATATGAAAAAGCCATGGAAGGTGTGTACATAAAAATTCAATAATGAAGGAAGCCTTATCACTGCATCCGGGCAGGAATAAGGCTTTTCCTTTTATCGTTTATTCTGTTCCTTTTCTTTTTCATACTGCCGCTGCGGAGTCATTTTGGAAATGGCATCTTCAACAACTTCCTGTGCTTTCTGCGCTTCCCGATCCTGTTTTTGAGCTTCTTCCTGAATACGGTTAACATCCTGTGGAGTTTTTTCACTCATATCATTTGCCTCCCTTTTCTCCTGTATGTTACTAATGTTTCCGTTTTAGAAGGAAATAAACAATCCGGATAGAGATGATACCAACGTAATATGATAGCGAAGGGGCTGAGACGATGGCAGATTTCTTATTTACTGAGTGCTAATCTGGAGTTATTTCGATCCGAAGAAAGCCTGCTGTGGGGAAAGTGGTGGATGTATAAGGAAGAGCCAGAGAAATCGGAAGGGGCCATTGCTAATCAAAAATGATGTGTATGATCGTTCTAACTGTTATCTTTGCATTTGGCCTCTTTTAAGAGAACTCTCAGTCACTCCGTCTAACAGTGGCCTGAGAGTTCTGTTTCATTTTATGTATAGACTTTTACCCATTTTAGCCCATTGAACTTGATTTCCTCCTCCGGCCAATTCTGCGGCAAATCCGCATCAGTAATGACAAAATCAATAGCCGAAAAAGGGCTGATATGGAAAAATGCCCTTTGATTCAGTTTTGAGGAATCGGCTGCCACATAAACCTGTTTAGATCTTTTTATCATGATAGCAGAGGCAGCAGCTTCATCAATATTATAATCGCATATCCCTTCGCGGTTCATTCCTCCACAGGAGATAAAGGCCTTGTCAAAATAAAAGTGTTCCAGCATCTGATTAGTTAGTGAACCTGAGGTTGAGCGCTGCAGAGGATTCACGGTCCCGCCAATCAGAATGACCCTGCCATTGAACAGTTTATTTTCCATTCTTGTATTTAATATTTCTGCGGCAGCCAGTGAATTGGTTACGATCGTTACGTTCTCAACATTTTCAATCGAACCGGCAATATGAAGAGTTGTGGAGCCGACATCCAAAACAATTGTTTCTCCATCGGAAATAAAGCTTGCTGCAGCTTCACCAATTTTCTTTTTGATGGGGAGGCTTACAACAATCCTTTTATTTAATTGCTGCTCCTTCTCTAAGCCAAAATAGCATATGGCTCCTCCATGAATTCTTCGCAATTTATTTCCCTTCTCAAGCCGTCTCAAGTCACTCCGGATTGTTTCTGGCGTTACACTTAATTTTCTGGAGAGATCCGCTACACTCACTTTATTTGTTAATTCTAATTCCCTGATAATCCTCCTGTGCCTTTCCGCAACGAACCCTTTTTTCATTATTGGTCCCCCCGTTTTCATCTTATGGATCATTATAGGGCTGAAGTTTTAAAAATTGAGGTCAAAAATATTAATTTATATAAAAGTTTAAAAACAGAAATGAAAACAAAAGAATACAAAGAGAGGAAAGTCCCGAATTTCATTCTTCCTTCCTATTAATCTCAGATGAAAATTGAAAATCATATTTTTGTTTATCTTTTTGCCTTTGTTTTCTTTACTAAACAATCTATTGATATTAATACTTCTTTAATAGATTTACTCTAGGATTTTAACCGTAGGGGAATTTTTTATCAATTCATGGAGGTAAGGATGATGAAAGAAAATGAAAGCAAAGGAATGGACAGAAGGGCATTTATTAAAGCGGGAGGAGCAGGGACACTGGCTTTAACTATGGCAGCTGCAGGCTTGCCTGGAGACTTATTCGAAAGCAGGGTTCAAGCGGAAGAGATAAGTGAAAAGCTGGAAGGGCCAAGGCTTTCCTTCAATTCGAATGGGAAATTTAAAGTTGTCCAATTTAATGATACTCAGGATGATGAAAGGATCGACAGACGGACCATACAGCTGATGGAAAAGGTGCTTGATTCAGAGAAGCCTGATTTTGTCGTTTTAAATGGTGACAATATAACAGGCGGGTGTGATACAGAATTAGAAATGAAGCAAGCCATGAATAATGTCGTCCAGCCAATGGAAAAAGGGGAATCCGCTGGGCGGCTACGTTTGGAAATCATGATGAGGACTCATCTCCAAAGAGCGGCATGGATGAGAGCGGTATGCTCAAGTTCTATATGAAATACAAGCATAATATGAACACACCTGGACAAAAAGGCCTTACAGGAACAGGAAATATGAATCTATTAATCAAAAAATCCAGAGGGAATAAGGCAGCATTTAATCTCTGGCTTTTAGACAGCGGCAGATATGCCCCTCAAACGATCGCCGGCCAGGATTTCAAGGGCTATCCAACATGGGATTGGCTGCGATTTAATCAGGTTAATTGGTATTATGAAAGATCCAAAGCAATAGAAAAGCGTTATGGCTATAAAGTGCCTTCTCTTGTATTCATTCATATTCCTCTATGGGAGCACCGTTTTATGTGGTGGGGCAGTGTGGACGGCAGAACACAGGCCGGGCATGATTTGGCTGTGGCCAGGCATCAAATCAATGGAGAGCGGAATGAAGATGAGTGCCCCGGCCCAATCAACAGCGGCTTGTTTACAGCCATGCTGGATAGAGGGGATGTGAAAGGCGTATTCTGCGGCCATGATCATATTAATACATATTGCGGCAACTACTATGGAATTCTGCTCGGATATGCCGGGAATACCGGCTTTGGCACTTACGGTCTTTCAGGGCCCGACAGAAACAGACTTCGGGGAGCGAGAGTGTTTAATTTAGATGAAAATCATGAAGGTGTTTTAGCAGATACCCATATGGTTTTTGCCAAAGACTTCGGTATTGATTTAACAGCCAACGACCAGAGCATTGATCCGCTGCCGCTGGAGAAAGAATAGGCTAAAACAGGCCAACGAAGTTAATAAGGGACGGTGTTAAGAGGAGTATGGAAAAATTGGAGAAGGAGTTTATTAATCATGAATGATAATCGGACTGGACAAAGAGATGGAAATATATTTAAAAAAGAAATGGATCGCCGTGCTTTTTTGCAGAAGACTACCTTAGCTGCCAGTGCAACAATTGGATTATCTCTTGCTAACTCTCTTAATTTAATTACAGCAAGTGCTGCCTCTTCTGCTTCGATTATGAATTCTGCTGGCAAACCGGATTTAGTTTTCCCGGTTATTAGTGACATTCATATCCATAACAGCAGCAATAAAACACTTGAAAAGTTTATAACAACTTTAGAACAGCTAAATAAGGCTGTTCCGGAGCAGGATGCTTTTTTGGTTGTGGGAGATTTAACAGATTATGGATATGAAGCCGAATTCGATAAGTTTATGTCAGCTTATAATGCCCACAAACAGCCGGGTGCCGTCTCCATGTTTGCCATAGGGAATCATGACTATTGGAATGGCTTATCAGCAGCAGATGCACAGAAGCGATTCCTAACAAAAACAGGCATGGAATCTATCTGCTATCACAAGGTAATCAAAGGCTACCATTTTATTATTCTGGGAACAGAAGATGGATTAACAGAGGGCACATTCTCCGTTGAACAAATTAATTGGCTGGGTGAGCAGCTGAAGATTGCTCATGAAGATGATTGGAAAAAGCCAATTTTTGTCTTTCACCATCAGCCGATTAAAGGGACAGTCTATGGCAGCGAATGGGGCTTTACTCAAAATAGAGACCTTTTTTACAACACTTTAAAGGAATATCCGCAAGTCATCTCATTTTCCGGTCATACGCACTATCCTCTTGATGACCCGAGAATCATTCACCAGAAGGATTTTACTTCAATTGGAACCTCAACTGGCGCTTATTTGTGGCTGGATGCCGGCAGAATTCAAGGGGAAGTGCCTGAGGGTGCAGATGTCCTGAATCAGGCATTAATTGTAGAGGTACATAATAATAAGGTGCTGATCAGGCGACGCGATATTCATCATAATGATTGGACAGGTGAGCCATTTGAAATAAACTATCCGGCAAATAAGCGGAAATTTTCATACACAGAAGACAGAGATAAGCAGGCACCTTTTTTTACAAAAGATGCGATGCTTTCCATTAATCATGAAATGACATCAGCCACTGGCATGGCCATTATGTTTACCCAGGCCAAGGATGACCTGCTGGTTCATGACTACAAGGTAGTGGCAAGACATGCAAATTCAGAGAAAGTTGTGAAGGAATTTCTTGCTTTCTCGGAATTCTATAAAGATCCTGTGCCAAACCCCTTGACGTTAACAATTGAAGGATTAGAGGCCAATACAGCCTATCAAATTGAGGTGCATGCACTGGATGCTTATGGGAATGTATGTAAGAGGCCTTTAAAAGCTTTAGGGAAGACGAAAACATTGGCTGCCGCAGAAACCGTTTAATTAAGACGGTTAGTAACAATACTCAGCAGGAGGGATGAACATGCTGCAAAATATAGGTATACCTGGACTAATATTAGTATTAGTTATCGCACTTATCATTTTCGGTCCATCGAAGCTGCCGGAAATTGGCCGAGCATTCGGCTCGACATTGAGGGAATTTAAAAGCTCAACAAAAGAATTGCTGTCAGAGAACCAGGAAGACAGCAGCAAAACGAAATCATAAAGCAGAAATGGGCCGACTTTTTTGGAGTTGGCCCTTTTTCGTGAAGATTTTTATGAAAAAAGCTGTCTTCCAAATGGGAATATCGGCCACTTTCGGTAGATTATCGGTCAGAAATTGAATATATCGGTCACTTTTCCAATATATCGGTCAGTTGCTTTAATGCGGGGCTTTTACTAAGGCAGAAACCACTAAACTGAAAATCATAATAGGAATTACAAACTCTTAACAGAAATTTACATCCCGTTAACCTATCTGGCTTGGCACCAAGTTATTCTAGTAAAAAAGGCTGCAAATGGGAGGAATGGAGATGAAAGCAGAGCTGCATTGCCATACGAATATTTCTGATTGCCCGCTATCAATTGATGAGGTTTTGAATCTGGCCATTGCCAATGAGGTTTCACATTTGGCCATTACGAACCATGACACCACAAAAGGGCTGAGGGAAGCAATTGAGCGAGGTAAGAGGTATGGAGTGGAGGTGATCCCTGGTATTGAAATTTCTGCTTTTGATTTTGACAGGGCACGCCGGGTCCACATTCTGGGCTATTTTATCGAACCTGGGCATAAGTCAATTGAAACGCTGTGCCAGCCGATCATTGAGCGGAGGCATAAGCTTTCGTTCGAAATGGTTCAAAGGCTGATATCAGCAGGCTACAGCATTACATGGGACCGCTGTCTGGAGCTTTCTGCGGGTGGAACGGGAGTTTATAAGCAGCACATCATGGAAGCTCTTATTGAAACTGGATATGCAGATTCTATATATGGTTCCCAATACAAAAAATTATTTGGCCGCGGTCAAAATGGAGAATCGAAAGGAGTGGCTTTTATCCCGATGGAATATGTGGATGCGAGGCTTGCTGTTGAGGCAATTCTTGAAGCAGGCGGTGTGCCGGTACTTGCCCACCCTGGCCAATATGGAAATTTTGAAAAAGTGCCTGAGCTGGTTGAAGCCGGCCTGCAGGGGATAGAAGTCTGGCACCCCCTTCATAATAAACAGCATGAAGAAATGGCAAGGAAACTGGCCATACAATATGGATTAACCATGACTGGAGGCTCCGACTTTCATGGTGCTTATGGTGAGAAACCGGTTGTGCTGGGCTGCATGTCTCCGGGTGTGGAGAGAGTGCATGAATTAGCTGCAAGACGGCAGAGACTGAAAAGCCAGCGATTATAGGCAGCACATTTAAAAAGGGGTGGGATATGCACATGTCAATGATTTATAAACCAAAAAAGGATGAAAAACTCTCTGTTTCACCTGCTGTACATCATTCCAGCTTCATCATTGACAGCTATGCGGGAGAATGGACATCAATCGGAGAAAGAAATAAAATTATCGAATCAAAATTTGGCGACTACACTTATACAATGGATGATGTGACAGTCAACTATGCTGAAATCGGCAAGTTCTGTTCCATTGCTTCTCATGCATGCATTAATCCCGTTCAGCATCCGATGGACCGGGTGACCCAGCACCATATGACCTATCGGAAAGTCGATTATGGTTTTGGCAATCAGGATGATCATGAATTTTTTGATTGGCGCCGAACCAATCGGGTCAAAATTGGCCATGATGTATGGATTGGGCACGGTGCCATCATCATGAAGGGCGTTGAAATCGGCACGGGATCGGTCATCGGGTCCGGGGCAGTCGTTACAAAGGATGTTGACCCCTATACGATTGCAGCCGGCGTGCCCGCTAAGCCGTTGAAAAGAAGGTTCACTGAAGAAACAGCTGGAAAGCTGCTTGAGATTGCCTGGTGGGATTGGCCACGAGAAAAGCTGGAAGCCCATTTTGATGAATTAAACGATACGGAAGCTTTCATCAGGAAATTTGGGAGCTGAAACATAGCCTTACAAGACCCAGTCACTAAAAGGATTGGGTCATTTTCATTTTTTATAAAAACATTACATTCATGTAACTCTCCATATAAACTCTTTCTTTAGACTTAAATTGTTTCCGGATTCCGAAAGGGGCTGATTGTATGAGTGAAAAAATGCTGCTGGTAGACGAGCTGATTACCCAAATAAAGGAAGGGGTGTATAAACCAAATGAAAAACTTCCTTCTGAGAATGAGCTTGCAGATCAATATGGGATACCAAGGATGGTTGTACGGAAAGCATATGAACAATTGCAGGATCTGGGGTTCATTTTTTCAAAGCAGGGAAGGGGCAGCTATGTCCAAAATAGGAAACAGCAGATTCCGCTGATTTTGACAGGAGATATCAGCTTTAGTGAAAAGATGAATGAGCATGGGTATGACTTCAGGTCGGAGAATGTTTGCTTTGAAAAGATCCCCTATGAATCTGATATCTATCATTCGTTAAAGGTCAATAAGCAGGATGAAGTCTATAAAATTTCCAGATTAAGAATCGTGGACGGCTGCCCGATTGCCTTGCATACATCTTATGCAGCCAAATCAGTTTTTCCGCAAATTGATAGGGATGGACCAGGAATTACCTCTATTTTTCATTATTACAAAACGCATGGCTATAAAGAATTCACTTCGGGCCAAAGTCAGCTGAGTGTGGTTTTCCCGAATGAATCTGAACGAAAAATCCTGCAATGCTCGAGCTTGATTCCGCTTCTGCTTCTGGAGTCCCTCTGTAAGGACAAGGAGACGGGAACAGTACTGGAAGCCTCAAGAATCAAATATAGGAGCGATTGCTTTACTTACTTAATTTAATTTGGCTTTGGAGATAGATCAGGTTAATAAAACTCTTACATAATTTACACTTCTTTAACATCCGCCAGCTTGGCAACAAGATAGATTTAAGATGCAGAACAAAAACAGATGGAGGCCAAAAGGTGAAAAGAAAACAGCGAACAGAAATTTTGATTGAAGGTTCACATGAATTGGCAAAATCTTTAGCGAAAGAAATTGAGCAAAAATATTCAGTTTCTGTTATACAGGAACCGGAAAATGGGCTTGTGATGTTAAAGGTACGGGAGACTTCCAGGAAAAGCCTGTTTTATTTAGGGGAAGTGCTGGTGACAGAATGCAAGGCAAAGGTGGAAGGAAAGATCGGCATAGGAATTGTGAAAGGCGATCACCCAGATCTGGCTTATCATCTTGCCGTGATTGACGCGGCATTTCTCGGGGATCTTCCCGAAACCAAACCATGGACCGGGATATTCGAAATTGAAAAGTATTATATAGAACAGAAAAGAAAAGCAAAGAATGAAGCCATTTTAAGAACAAAAGTCAGCTTTGAGACGATGGATGTTTAATAGAAGGAGGAACAGGCTTTGAAATTGGATGTTGTTCATGACCTGCAATCTGTATATAGAAAATTAGTCGATTCCACTTCAAGGCCAGGACTGATATCAGACCTGGGCAAGGAGGCAGCAATACTGGACGGAGAGAATGCTGCTGGCTGCTCGAGCTCAATTTTACTGCTGGCACTCACGCTGCTTGATCCTGAGGTTACGTTTAAGGTGTATGGCAGTAAGGCTGAAGCAGTTGAAAAAGAAATCAATCAATTAACATTCGCAAAAGCGGTACAAGCGGGTCAGGCAGATTATTTATTTCTCCTGAAGGATACCGGGGCTGGGTCTCTGGAACATGCCATTGAAATAGCGAATCCGGGGACGTTCATAAACCCGCACAAATCCGCAGTGATTATAGCAGAAACAGGAGCGATCACGGTTGGTAATGACCTGCTTTTGAAAGGACCTGGCATTCAAACAAGCACCGGAATCAGTATAGATCTAACAGGAAATTGGATTGAAAGACGTAGTGAAAAAAATAAAGAGTATCCAACAGGGGTCGACCTGATATTCGTGGACCGATATCATCAGCTTTTATCACTGCCAAGAACGACTCAAATAACTGAAAGCAGGGAGGTGGAGAAAGAATGGGTTATGTAGCGGTAAAAGGCGGGACACAAGCCATTGAAGAATCGATAAAACGCTTGAAATATGAAAGGATTCATAAGGAACAAGTGCTGGAAACCGGACAGATTGAAGCAGGGATGAGAGGGTTAATCGATCAAGTGATGTCAGAAAGCAGCTTATATAATGAAAAGCTTGCAGCATTAGCGATCAAGCAGGCTGAAGGAAATCCGGAAGAAGCAGTATTCCTGCTTCGCGCATACCGCTCGACGCTGCCGAGAAAGTACTGCTCGAAAACCATTGAAACCGGGGAAATGAAGGTTGAACGCCGGATTTCAGCAAGCTTCAAAGATATTCCCGGCGGCCAGATTTTAGGGGCGACAACGGATTATACCCACCGGCTCCTCGATTTCAATCTGATGAAGGAAACGGAAAAGACGGTAAAAGAATGGCTGTCATCTTATGCTTCAGAAAATAACCCATTTGGTGAATTGCAGCAGGAGCCCGATCTTATATTACCGAAGGTGCTGGATTATTTGAGGAAAGAAGGCTTAATTCCTCCACTTGAAAACAATGATGCTGAGCCGGATGATGTGACGAGGGAAAGCCTTGACTTTCCCTCAAGCCGCAGCCAGCGCCTGCAAATTCTGACAAGAGGAGAGACAGGAGCTGTTACTTCACTGGCTTATGCGGTTATCAGAGGCTATGGCGCTCTGCATCCGACTGTTGGGGAGCTAAGAGTTGGAAGCCTGCCAATATACGTGGGCCATCCGAATGACGAGGGCAGTGATGAAGATGACTATTACATTGGTGATATCAAAACAACAGAAGCGGAAATGCTGATGCCGTTCATGGCTGAAAAGGAAAAAGGCAAAAAGGAATTGGAGTTTGAAATCGGATACGGATTATGTTTCGGACAGAATGAGACAAAAGCGATCGCAATGGGCATTCTGGATAATTGTCTGGAGCATCCTGATAATAGCTTCCCAAGCCATAATGAGGAATTTGTCCTTTTTCATATTGATTCTGTCGAGTCAACCGGCTTTATATCGCACTTGAAAATGCCGCATTATGTAACGTTCCAGTCGAAGCTTGACAGTGTGAGAAAGACAAAAACAAAAGCAGACGAACGGGAAGAGGTGCAAGCATATGAATAACGCCTATAACTTTGCTTTCTTTGACGAAGGTTCGAAGCGGGAAATTAGAAGAGCTACCTTAAAAGCGATTGCTATCCCGGGTTATCAGGTTCCATTTGCATCAAGGGAAATGCCGATTGGGAGAGGCTGGGGGACAGGCGGCCTGCAGCTGACACTCTCATTGATCGGGAGAGAGGATATTTTAAAGGTAATTGATCAGGGTTCAGATGAATCTGTCAATGCGGTCAGTATTAAAAAGCTTGTATCAGATACAACAGGTGTTCAGATAACGGAACATACTTCTCAGGCGACCATTATTCAATCACGGCACAGAATTCCTGAGGTACCGCTGAAAAAGGAACAAATCCTTGTGCTGCAGGTACCGCTTCCTGAACCGCTCCGTTATTTTGAACCGAGTGAGCATGTGACGAAAAAGCTGCATGCAGAAAAAGAATACAGCGGTGCCTGGCTCATGCTCTTTGAACAGATCATGAAATACGGAAGCATGACAACAGGTGCAGATCATCCGGTCATGGTTCACGGCCGCTATGTAATGGCACCAAGCCCGATCCCCCGCTTTGATAATCCGAAAATGGATAAAAACGAAGTACTCATTTTATTGGGAGCAGGTCGCGAAAAGAAGATATATGCAGTTCCGCCATTTACGAGAATCGTTTCCCTTGATTTTGAAGATTATCCGTTTGAAGGGGAAAGTTTTGATGGGAAATGCTGCAGATTGTGCGGCTCTCGGGGAGTGTTCCTTGACGAACTGATCGATGAGACAACAGGAGAGACATATTACCAATGCAATGATACAAGCTATTGCTATGAAATATTAAACGAAGTCGAAAAGACAGGAGTGAATTAAATGACTGAATTTGAGGTTCCGGTCTTATCTATAAAAAACTTAAACAAGCAATTCGGTCCCGGCTGCGATCATTGCAGAAACCCTGAGCCTTTGACCCAGATCAAAAATTACTGCAGTGTGTGCGGAACGGTCTATGCATGCAGGGATGTGTCATTTGATGTCTACCCTGGAGAGGTGCTTGGAATTGTAGGGGAAAGCGGAAGCGGCAAGTCCACCTTAATGCAATGCCTGTACTTTGACCAGGAAACAACTTCAGGGGAAGCGTATATTTCTACCTACCAGGATGGGCTTAAGAATCTTTTTGAGGAGTCTTCCCAGCAACAACGGTATATCCGCAACCACTTAATGGGGAAAGTCTATCAAAACCCTCTATTGGGATTAAGAATCGACTTTTCTTCGATTGGAAATATTGCCGAAAAATTGATTGCAGCCGGCAGCAGAAATGTAGGAATGATGGAAGACAGGGGATCAGAACTGCTCAGCAAGGTGAATATTCCCGTCCATCGCCGGAAAGAAGCTCCAAAGAATTTTTCCGGAGGAATGCAGCAGCGTGTGCAAATTGCCAAGGCACTTTCTAATCAGCCTCCGATTCTGCTTTTGGATGAGGTTACGACCGGACTGGATCTATCTGTACAGGCAAGTGTTCTGGATTTAATTAAAAGCCTGCAGAGGGAGATGAATATTAGTATAGTGCTTGTTTCGCATGATTTGGGCGTTATCCGGATGCTTGCGGACAGAACATTGGTCATGCTGGAGGGAAAGGTCATTGAACAGGGGCTGACAGATCAAATACTCGAAGATCCTCAAGCTCCATTTACTCAAAGCTTGGTTCATTCGCTTCTTTAAGGCTTAATCGGAATATATTTCATTTCAAATTAGGGGGAAGCACATTGTACGTCATTACGAACGGAAAACTTATTACAGAGGATACTATTCTGCAAGGCTATGATCTTCTGATTGAGAATGATAGGATCAGCAGAATTGCTCCAAAGGGAGAAATGAAATTTGAAGATTCCATGGAAGTGATAGATGCAGCGGGCGGCTATGTCACACCTGGATTTATCGATATCCACTCCGACTATATTGAGCATATGGCGGCACCGAGGCCAACCTCATTAATGAACTTTCATTTAAGTCTAAGGGAAGCAGAGAAGGAGCTCATATCCCATGGAATCACAACGATGTTCCACTCCCTTTCCCTATTTAAAGAAACAGAATATGCATACAAGCCGATCCGGGAACCGGAAAATGTCAGAAAGCTCATCGACCTGATCGATGAGACACACAGTACAAAGCATCTTGTCCGACATCGCTTCCATGCACGAATGGAAATTGATAATGTGGATGAAATCGAAAACCTCAAAAGCTATATAAGCGAAGATAAGGTGCACTTGATTTCGTTTATGGACCATACACCCGGACAAGGGCAATATCGCCATCTGGAAATTTACCGGAACACGGTTAAAAGCTATAACAGCATGAGCGATGCCGCTATAGACGTTTTAATCCGAAATCACCAAACGAAGGAAAAGCTTTCTGTCGAAGATATGAAGGAGATTGCAGAGCACGCACGGGCACATAATATAGCAGTTGCTTCACATGATGATGACAGTTTCGAAAAGCTGGAGCTGGTCAAAAGCTTTGGCACGACCATCAGTGAATTCCCGATTACCCAGGAGGTGGCGTACAAGGCGAAGGGGCTTGGCATGTATACAGTGGCCGGAGCCCCAAATGTGCTGCTCGGAGGCTCCCACAGTGGAAATCTGGGTGCTGCCGACGCGATTCAAAATGATTCAATTGATATCTTGTGCAGTGATTACTATCCGGCTGCCATGCTCCATGCCATTTTTGAACTGGTAAGGAAGTATGGGATGGATCTGGCAGACATGATCAGGCTTGTCACCATTAATCCTGCAAAAGCCGTGAATATGGATGAGGAAATCGGTTCGATCGAGGAAGGAAAAAAGCAGACCTTTTGATCATTGAAAAATTGGCAGACGATTTTCCGGTAATCACGGGCGTATTCGTTGATGGGAAGCTGATCCAAAAAACGAATTACAGAATTTAATACTACTTTGAGAGAAAGCAGGTGGATTGGTGGAAAATCTATTGGAAATCAGGGAACTGTCCAAATCATTTACCCTTCATAATCTGGGGAAAAATATCCATGCAGTGAGCGGCATTGATATCAGATTAGGGGAAGGAGACTTTGTTGGAATTACTGGAAAAAGCGGAAGCGGAAAATCAACAATCCTGAAATGTATTTTTGGAACATACAGACTTCAACATGGAAGCATTTGGTACAATTCCAAAAAGTTCGGTCCTCTCAATATTGCAGAGGCAACAAATAGACAAATGATTTATTTGCGCAAGCATGAAATAGGCTATGTATCTCAATTTCTGAATGTTATGCCAAGAACCACTGCCAGGCAGCTTGTAATGCAGGCCCTTATTGAAATGGGACGGGACCAGGTTCATGCTGAGAAAGAGACAGAGCAGATCCTTTCGCATTTCGAGCTGGACCCAGAGCTATGGGACAGCTATCCTGCCACCTTTTCTGGCGGGGAAAAACTCAGACTCAACATTGCGCGGGCGATGGTCAAGAAGCCAAGACTGCTTCTTCTGGATGAACCGACCGCAAGCCTGGACTATGAATCTAAAATGAAGGTGAAAGTCTTAATAGAGCAACTAATGCAAGAAGGCACGACGATGCTGGGAATCTTTCATGATCTTGAATTTATGAACAACTTATGTGACAGGGAATACAACATGCAGAATGGTGTATTTACATTATCTCATTAATTCTTTACCAGTGCTTAACGATTTCTCATAATGCCTTATCAGTAGATTAATATTCTTTCGCTATAGTTAGGTCAATGGTATTATAAAAATTTTTCCAAATAAGAGGGGGAAAAAATTATGAAGAAAATGGCGCTATTTCTGCTTTCTATGGCTATGACAGTTGTATTTGCAGGCTGTTCGTTCACTGCAAACTCAGAGAAGGATGATACACTGACGATCGCTTGGCTTCCAAACGAATCAGGCGCTGATTTAGGTGAGGCACGTGACGAAATTGGGAAATTAATAGAAGAGAAAACAGGAAAGAAAGTGGAGCATCAAACAACGACTGACTATATTGTGGCAATTGAAGCGATTGCGAACGGCAATGCAGATATGGCGTTTCTTGGTGCACAAGGATACATAGAAGCCCATAAAAAGAATGAAAAGGTTCTTCCGCTGGTTGTTCCAAGCGGCGAGTCCGGCACTTTGGAGGACGCTGTGTATTACAGCTGGCTGGCTGTTCAGCAGGAAAATGCAGATGAATACAAAAACGGCGGGGAATTTGCCATAGACAATATTCAAGGAAAGAAATTCTCCTTTGTTTCAAACAGTTCCACATCAGGATTCAAGGTTCCATCTACAGGCATTACTGATTATTTCAGCGAAAAAGAAGAGTTTAAGAGTTTGACAGCTGAGGATTTACTTGAGGGCGGAGAGGACAAGTTCTTCAATGAAGTATTATTTGGCGGCTCCCACCAGGGTTCTGCTGTCAATCTATTAACCGGCAAAGCGGATGTAGCGGCATTCTGTGATACATGTGTGAACAATTATGTGGAGCTTGCAGAAGGTGATGCTAACAAGCCAGGCGCAGTTTATAAAGTGAAAGATGATGCTGCTGAACCATTGAACACGGTTGCCGGAAAAGAATTCTCCTTAATCTCAGTAACTCCTGTTTTAAATGCACCATTTGTAATTAATTCCGGTACATTGAGCGAAGAAGACCAAAAACAGCTGCTTGAAATCATGACATCAGATGAAGTGGCAAATAACGAAAAAATCTTTGTTCCGGAGGACTCCGAATTTTCCGGATTATTCAGCAAGAAATCTGGAAATGAGCGTCTGGTTGAAGTAGAGGATGAGTGGTTCAATCCGATCCGCGAGCTTGCAAAATAAAGTTAAGCATTCATCAGTGGGGGCTTCCATTCCCCGCTGATGACTTTTACTTAATTGTCTTTGGGGATAGATTAATTTATTTGCATAGAATAGAGAATTTTTTAGGTATATTTCTGATTTATTTTCGGATAAAATTATTAATTTGCTTACAGTCAAGATTTATTTGCAGTTAGAACAGAGTGATGAAATCTTCTGCCCGTTAAAGCAGGATAAAACAATTGGATAGGAGGGGTTAACTCATGACAGCATTATTGGAAGTTAATCACCTTACAAAGCAATTTGGCAAAGATTCGAAAGCATTAACTGATGTAAGCTTCTCAGTCCAGGAAGGGGAGTTCGTTTCCATTATCGGCCCATCAGGAGCAGGGAAATCAACTCTCCTCCGCTGCATCAACCGCATGATTGATGCGACAGGCGGAGAAATAAGGTTCCAGGATCTCCAGGTAATGGACTTGAAGAAAAAGAATTAAAGCAGGTCCGCACCAAAATTGGCATGATCTTTCAGCACTATAACTTAGTGAATCGATTATCGGTAATCGAAAACACGCTGCATGGAAAATTGGGAACCAAATCAACACTGGCTGGAGTTCTTGGATATTACAGCAAAGAGGAAAAGCAGCAGGCCGCCCAGATTTTGAATGTGCTTGGACTGAACGAAATGATATATAAGCGTGCAGACCAATTAAGCGGCGGGCAAAAACAGCGAGTTGGCATTGCCCGTGCGCTTATCCAAAATCCGCGGATGCTTTTGTGCGACGAACCCATTGCGTCCCTGGATCCTAATTCGGCAAAAGTGATCATGGATCATTTGAAGAAGGTTTCAACAACAATGGGCATTACCGTTGTTGTCAATCTTCATCAGGTAGATGTAGCAATCAAATATTCAGACAGAATCATCGGCATTAACAAAGGGCAAGTAGTGTATAATGGATCGGCTAAAGGCTTGACTTCAGAAGACATTCAGAGAATATATGGATCGGAAGCAGAAGATTTAATCTTTGACATTGGAGGCATACATGCAGGCTGATATCTTTGCTAAGAAAAAGCGAAACACACTTGCCTTCCTATTACTCCTTGGAGCCGTGACCATCCTTGCCATGATTATTACGGAGTACAATGCTTTAAAGGGCTTTGCTTCAATCCCGAAAGCCATTCAATGGGGAATGGCGAACTTTTATCCAACCACAGAATCCTTAGAAAAGCTGCCAGTTATTCTGGAAAAGCTGCAGGAAACACTCCTGGTTTCGATTGCGGCTACGACAGCAGCTGCTGTATTTGCCCTATTATTTTCCATTTTCGGTTCGAATACAACAAGAGTAAATCCCTTTTTTGGAGCGATTACAAGAGGAATTGCCACTGTCTTTCGAAACATCGATGTTGCCGCATGGGCGCTGATTTTGCTGTTTTCATTCGGCCAAAGTTCTTTAACTGGCTATTTTGCTTTATTCTTCGGGTCATTTGGATTTTTAACAAGGGCTTTTACGGAAACGATTGATGAAGTGAGCGGGGGATCAGTAGAGGCGTTAAAAGCGACAGGTGCGGGCTACTTTTCTATCATCTTCCAATCAGTGATCCCATCAAGCATACCGCAATTAATCAGCTGGGTTTTGTTCATGATCGAAACGAATATCCGAAGTGCCACATTAATTGGACTGCTGACAGGATCTGGAATCGGCTTTACATTCAACTTATACTATAAGAGTTTGGCTTATGACACAGCAAGTCTGGTCGTTGTTGTCATCATTGCTGCTATCCTATTGATCGAATATGCATCCAATTATGTAAGGAAGGTGATATTGTAATGGAGGTAAAGGAACAGCTGAGTAATGTAACAGCACCAGCCGATCATCTGCTTGGCAAAAGAATGCCGGCTAAGCCTTTGAACAAAGCGGCCATTGTGACAAGATTAACCCTCTTTATTCTGGCTGCGGTGACAGTCTATGCATTTTACAGCTTTGATTATAAGGAACTGGACTTTATGGATGCGCTTCTTGGCACATTCGCCAATTTAAAAACCATCTTCCTTGAACCGCACTTGAAGCATTTCTCCTTTGGACATGCCCTTTACCAAGTTATGGTCACACTCGGGCTGGCTTTCCTGACAACCTTGTTTGGAGCCATAATTGCAGTCCTGTTCGGATTGCTGGCTGCTGAGAATCTGTCCTCGAAAAGGGTTTCAATAGTCATTAAAAGCATGGTAGCCTTTATAAGAGCTGTGCCGACCGTCCTGTGGGTGCTGATCTTCGCGGTTGCAGCCGGACTTGGAAGTACAGCTGCAGTTATTGGAATGACCTTCCATTCGATCGGTTATCTAATCAAAGCTTATTCGGAGTCCTTTGAAGAATTGGATAGGGGAGTGATTGAAGCGCTGCAGGCGAGCGGAGCCAATTGGTGGCAAATTGTCTTTCAAGCGGTTATCCCATCTTCCATCACTTATATGATTTCCTGGACATTTCTCCGCTTTGAGATTAACTTTGCAGTAGCCGTTGCCATGGGAGCAGCAGCAGGGGCCGGCGGAATCGGATTTGACATGTTCATGGCAAGCAGCTTTTACCTGGATATGAGGGAAATAGGGGCAATTACTTATTTTATCCTGGCCGTAGCGATTATCCTTGAAGTCTTTGCTGCCAGGATTAAAAGAAAGCTGAAAACAGCTTAATAAGCAAGAATTTGACCAGGTGCTGATATGCCTGGTCTATTAATTTTATAAGAAGAATTTCGGTGGTTATCAAATTTGATGTTTTCAATGGATTTGAGGAAAAGGGACGATTAGCCAGGCAACAAGATTGAAATGAATTGGTCTTATTGGCAAGTTCATTTAACGGGGCCAAAAATCTGAAGTTAAGCCTGGAATCTGGGAAATTGTTCCGATATGCTCATTCATCAGGTGACCCCGACATTGTCAAAAAGAATCAGATATCCATAAGTCAAAGCGGAAGCTGATTTAATGCGTTAAATAGGCTCAGAAAGAGCTTTATTTGCAAGGTTTACATCGTTTTTAAGTAATTTGTTTAAATTGTAAGAAGGATAAAAGCCTCTTTTATACATATACTGGTAAATTTTTGCGTGTAAATCAATTGCTACCATAAGATGTTTAGTTAATACAATTCTTACTGAATCCGTCGCTGTTTCGGTAATGGCAATTGCATAATTCCTGACAGAAGTTTTGGCCAGGCCTAATAAATCCCCAGAGTAAAATGGCAGTTTATCCACTCTTTCCTCATCAAATCGATCCGATCCTGGAGCCATGGGATAAAACTGAAGAAGCTCGCTGATATTTTTACTTAGGGCATGAATGGACTGTCTGTATATTTCCTTTAAATCCGGGTCAGTTATTTCCCGGTATGCTTTTTTTAGTTTCATAAGTCCAATAGATTGAAAAGCGACTAATTCATGGATTTCCAATGTTTCGTGCCATGCGAGATGCTGCGGGGGACGGTTATAGCTTTGTTCCATTATCAAACCTCCAGTAAAGAATTTATATAACTGTATTCAAAAAAATGAATCTGGGACTTTGTCTATTGAATTTTAAATTTCCGGCTTATAAGTTCGGTATTTCTCTGCCTTGTACGAAACTAAAAATAAAGGGAAGAGATAAGAAGTACACCGTGAAAAATAAAAAAATATAAAATTTTCAGAATTTAATATTGAAATCACGAGAATATCAATCTATAATAAATTTAATTATTTTCATCAGTGGAGAAAATAATATGTAAAACAAACTAAAATACGCTAAAATACATAATTTTTTTTGCATATTTATTAACTTGGTGAAATTAATTATCTAAATTGAACTTCCAAGAAAAGCAAAAAAGACAAAATTGTTCGAGGGGGAAAGCAATTTGAGAAGGGTAAACGTGTGGAAAATGCTATTTGTTGTTTTTGTTTCTTTGGTACTAATGGCTGGCTGCTCCAGCAAAGAAAGCGGAACGGATGAGAAAGAAAGCTCTGGAAGCTCTTCAAGCTCGAATGAAGAAGAATTAGTGATTGCGGTAAATGAAAACTTTATATCCATGGACCCGCATAATACGGGCGATACGAATTCAAATTCTGTCCAGACGGCCATGTTTGAGGGATTGCTGGGGTCGGATGAAGAAGGGCAAATTATTCCGCAGCTGGCTGAGGAATACAGTGTCAGTGACAATGCACTGGAATATTCATTCAAACTCCGGCAGGGTGTTACCTTCCATGATGGAGAGCCGTTCAATGCAGAGGCGGTTAAAACCAGCTTTGAAAGGATTATGAAGGATGAGAGCCTCAGGTTAAATAGCCGCGGTTTCAATCTTATTACCAGCATCGATGTGATTGATGATTATCAAATTAAAGTCACATTAAAGGAACCATATGCAGGTATGCTGACAAGATTTGTTTCCGCTAAAATCTTAAGCCCGAAGCTGATCAATGATTCTTCCGGTGATATCGGCAAAACACCAGTTGGCACCGGTCCATTCAAGTTTGTGGAATGGGTTCAGGGGGATCATCTAACAGTTGAAAGATTCGATGATTATTGGGATAAGGCTGATCGTGTGAAAAAGATTACTTACAAACCTGTTCCGGAAAACGGCTCCCGTGTAGCTATGCTTAAAACAGGCGAAGCACATGTGATCTATCCGGCGCCAGTTCAAAACTTGAAGGAATTGGAGAGCAATACAGACGTTGAAATTCATAAGATTCCTTCCACGATTGCCCGATATGTATCCATCAATACGATGAAAGAGCCTTATGATGACGTCCGCATTCGCCAGGCCATTAACTATGCAGTGAATAAAGAGGCATTCATAAGTGTCGTAAATTCCGGCTACGGCTTGCCGCTGGACTCGATTATACCTAGCAAAACCCAGTTTTACTCCAAACAGGAAACCTATGATCACAACATTGAGAAAGCAAAAGAATTAATGAAAGAGGCTGGATTTGAAGATGGCTTCAATGCTGAAATTTGGGGTAACACCAATTCAGATACATTGAAGGGAATGCAGTTTATCCAGCAGCAGTTAAAAGAAATTGGCATTACGGTTGAAATTAAATCAATGGAAGAAGGCACGCTGTCAGATGAGATTTATGGAGCTCAGACACCGGAAGAGGCAAAGGTGCAAATGTGGTATGTCAGCTGGTCTGCGTATCCATCCGATACCACCAATGCAACGAAGCCATTGTTCAGCAGCAGCTCATTCCCGCCGGATGGAGCGAATACTGCATACTACAAAAATGATGATGTAGATAAGTGGATTACAGAGGTAAATCAAACAGCAGATCCTGACAAGCAGGCAGAAATCTACAGCAATATTCAATCAGCTATCTACAAAGATGCACCTTGGATCTTCCTTGGGGTAGATGAGATTCTGGCTGGTTCAAGGTCCAATGTCGAGGGCGTCTTCATTTCTCCAACAGGCGGAATTAATGTGACAGACGCGAATCTTAAGTAAAAGCAAGGTAATCCGAAGAGGCAAAGGTTCTGCACCACCCAATGCCTCTTCCTTTCTAAGAAAGGGGTTTTCATTTTGCTTCAATATATCCTGAAGAGAATCCTGGAAATGATCCCAATCCTATTTATTGTTTCAATATTAATCTTTTTCTTCACTCATTTAATTCCTGGAGATCCTGCCAGATTAGTTGCCGGAAAGGATGCAACTCTTGATGAGGTCAATATCATCAGGGCGGAACTGGGGCTCGATAAACCTATTTGGGATCAATACATTACATACATGAGCAATTTGTTTCAAGGAGATTTGGGGACTTCCTTAAAGACAGGTCTTCCGGTTTCAGAGATGTTTGCAGACCGCTTCATGCCCTCCATCTATTTAACGTTCATGAGTATGGGCTGGGCATTGGTGCTTGGTTTGTTAATAGGCACACTGTCTGCGGTATTCAAAAATAAGTGGCCGGATTATCTTGGGATGGTCACTGCTGTTTCTGGAATTTCCATGCCGGGATTCTGGCTTGGGTTGATTCTTATTCAGATTTTTTCTGTCCAGCTGGGCTGGTTTCCAACAGGTGGGGCCGAGAGCTGGAAAAGCTATATATTGCCTTCCCTCACTTTAGGCGCAGGCATCATGTCCATGCTTGCCAGGTTTACCCGGTCATCATTGCTTGAAACATTAAGAGCCGATTTTATCCGGACGGGAAGAGCGAAAGGGTTAAAGGAATCAGTAGTCATTCCAAAGCATGCACTGAGAAACTCTTTAATTCCTGTAGTCACTATTGCAGGGCTGCAGTTTGGCTTCCTGCTTGGAGGATCAGTTGTAGTAGAAACCGTCTTTAGTTTTCCGGGAATGGGACGATTGCTGATTGATTCCATTGCCTTCAGGGACTATCCAGTCATCCAGGCCGAGCTATTGCTTTTTTCCATTGAATTTATTCTCGTTAATTTAATAGTAGACATCATGTACAGTATGCTGAATCCGAAAATACGCTACGTTTCCTAGAGGAGGGGAATCATGGAAATCATAAAAGAAGTAAATGCCTATACCCCAGTGATTCCAAAGAAAAAATACTCACCTGTTAAAGAATTCTTTAAGAATTGGAAAAAGCAAAAAATGGCATTTGGGGCAAGCATTTTTATCCTGCTGCTAATCATCATTGCCATCATTGGGCCTTATATTGCACCCTATGATCCTTATGAGCCCGATTATAATACGACGCTGCAGGGTCCGAGCAATGAACATTGGGCAGGCACGGATGAATACGGACGCGATATTTTCAGCCGGCTGCTCGTCGGTGCGAGAATTTCGCTTGGTGTCAGTTTTCTGGCTGTTTTTTTGGGAGCGGCTGGAGGAATCATCCTTGGACTAATGAGCGGTTATTTTGGCGGCTGGCTGGATCGTCTTATAATGCGGGGCAGTGATGTCATGTTTGCGTTTCCGGATCTGCTGCTGGCAATCGCCATTGTGGCCATTTTAGGGCCGGGATTAACGAATGTGGTAATTGCAGTATCCGTTTTCAGTATTCCATCTTTTGCAAGACTGGTAAGGGGCTCGACATTGGAGGGGAAAGAGACCGTCTTTGTGGAAGCAGCGAAATCAATGGGAGCCTCGCACCGAAGAATTATGTTCAAGCACATTTTCCCTGAAACTCTTGGAAGTTTAATTGTATTTATTACGATGAGAATTGGCACGGCAATCTTAGCGGCCTCCAGTTTGAGTTTCCTGGGTCTCGGTGCCAGTCCTGAAACACCGGATTGGGGTGCTATGCTCAGCCTTGGCCGTGATTATTTAGGAACAGCTTCCCATGTTGTCATGATGCCGGGATTAGCGATCTTTTTGACAGTGCTTGCTTTCAATCTTGTCGGAGATGGGCTCCGGGATGTCCTGGACCCTAAAACGAAGAATGAGTAAGGGAGATTGAATAATGGAGAAGCTATTGCAGGTAAACGAGCTGGAGACGCAATTTACAAAGGATAAGGAAAAGCTGAAAATTTTGCGGGGTGTCAGTTTTCATATCAATAAAGGAGAGGTACTCGGGCTCGTAGGGGAATCCGGCTGCGGCAAAAGTTTAACCTCCCTGTCAATCATGAAATTATTTAAAGGCACAAGCGGAGAAATATCGGGCGGGAGAATTTCCTTTAAAGGCGAGGATCTTACACATAAATCAGAGCGGGAAATGAGAAAGATCCGCGGAAAACAAATGGCCATGATCTTTCAGGAGCCGATGACTTCATTAAATCCCGTAATGAAAATAGGAGAACAGCTGCTTGAGCCAATCCGGCTGCATCTTGCTTTAAACGAAAAACAGGCGAAGGAGCATGTGATTTTTAGTTTAAAGAAAGTTGGGATTCCCCGGGCAGAAGAAATCGTTTATGAATTTCCCCATCAGCTGTCCGGGGGATGCGGCAAAGGATTATGATTGCCATGGCCATGTCCTGCAATCCTCAGCTTCTAATAGCAGATGAGCCGACGACTGCACTGGATGTAACCATTCAGGCGCAAATATTGGAGTTGATGAAACAGCTGCAGCGAGAGGAAGGCATGTCCGTTCTATTAATTACCCATGATCTGGGTGTAGTGGCGGAAATGTGTGACCGGGTAGCAGTCATGTATGCAGGCCGGGTAGTAGAGGAAGCAAATGTATTCGATTTATTTGAAAGCCCTAAGCATCCTTATACGAAAGGACTGATAGGATCTGTTCCAAAAATCGGGCAGAGGAAGGATAAACTGACATCCATTAAAGGGAATGTGCCTGACCCCAGCAATATGCCAAAGGGCTGCAAATTTGCGCCAAGATGCACTGAGGCCATGGCCATTTGTTTAGAGGAAGAGCCGAATGCCACTGATTTGGGAAATGGGAGAATGTGCAGCTGCTGGATGATTGAAGAAGGGAGGAAGAATGTATATGCCTGAGACACTGCTGAAAATAAACGGGCTGAAGAAGTCATTCACGCTTCCGGGCGGCATGTTTGCCAAAAAGAGATCATTAAAGGCAGTTCATGATGTGTCGTTCAGGATCGAGGAAGGAACTACATACAGTCTGGTTGGAGAAAGCGGCTGCGGCAAGTCTACAACAGGACGGCTGATCTCAAGGCTGCTGACTCCCAGCCACGGTGAAATCTGGATTGATGGCGAAGAAATTTCACAAAAGAAAGAATCACAGCTGAAAATGGTAAGAAAAAAGGTGCAGATGATCTTTCAGGACCCTTATGCATCTCTTAATCCAAGAATGAAAGTAAGAGAGATTATTGCCGAGCCTCTTGTGATCCATACGAAACTATCAAAAGCCGAACGGAATCACCTGGTGTCAGAAATGCTCGAAGTCGTTGGACTGACAGAACATCATGCAGACCGGTATGCTCATGAATTCAGCGGCGGCCAGCGCCAGCGGATTGGCATAGCCAGAGCGCTGATTATGAAGCCTAAGCTCATTATAGCTGATGAACCCGTATCCGCTCTTGATGTTTCCATTCAATCTCAAATCCTGAACTTATTAAAGGATTTGCAGACTGAATTTAATCTTACGTATCTATTTATTTCTCATGATCTAAGTGTAGTCGAACATATCAGCGACAGCATCGGGGTCATGTATCTTGGCACCATAGTTGAATCAGGCCCGAAGGATGTCATCTTCTCAAATCCGCAGCATCCTTATACAAAAGCACTGTTATCTTCTGTGCCAGTCCCGGATCCGCGGCTGAGAAGGGAGCGGATTGTCCTGCAGGGAGACTTGCCGAGTCCGGTTAACCCTCCTTCCGGTTGCCGCTTTCACACGAGGTGTCCTGCCTGTATGGATATTTGCAGAACAGTGGAACCAGAGGTGAAAAAAGGACTGGCTGATGATCATTTTGTTGCATGTCATTTAATGGATTAGCCAAACGTGCTGATTCAAGGAGATTTATCTTAAGGATTTTACGCACTGCAGGAATTTATCGGTCACTTTTCGGAGATATAGTTCAGAATTTAATTTTTTCGGTCACATGTTTAAAATATCGGCCACTTGGCGGAATATCAGCATTCCTGCAAATTCACTATAAAAATATAAGAAATAGGAGAGGATTTTCATGAAGGTTGGACTTAGCACGTACAGTTTGGTAAGAGAATTAAGAGATGGCAATATGACGGTTCTGGATGTGATCGACTGGATTGCCGAAAATGGCGGGGAACATATGGAAATAGTCCCTTATGGTTTTTCGGTTGTGGATAATGCGGAGCTGGCACATCAAATTAAGAAGAGAGCAGAATCAGCAGGTATTGAACTTTCTGCCTATTCCCTGCCGGCCAATTTTGTTCAGCCGACACAGGAAGCATTCGAACAAGAAGTGGAGAGGCTGAAGGAGCATGTCGATATCGTTAATCTCATGGGCATTAAGATTATGCGCCATGATGTAACAGCATTTCAGCTGAAGCCGGAAGAAATGACGATTCACTACTTCGAAGAGCATTTTGATAAGCTAGTAGAAGGAAGCCGTCAAATCGCAGATTACGCAGCACAATACGGCATTACGACAACCATTGAAAACCACGGATTCAATGTCCAATCGAGCGACCGGGTACAGCGGGTCATTCATGAGGTGGACCGTCCTAACTTCAAAACAACTCTCGATGTCGGCAACTTCCTTTGCATTGATGAGGATCCGCTCGTTGGGGTGAAAAAGAATCTGAAATACGCGGCAACTGTCCATTTAAAAGATTTCTATATTCGCCCATATTATGAGAATCCGGGTGATGGAGTATGGTTCAGAACGGTAAATGAAAACTATTTGCGCGGAGCCATCGTGGGCCACGGAGATCTAAATATACGCGAGATTATCAGATTGATAAAAGACTCCGGCTATGACGGCTATCTAACAGTGGAATTTGAAGGCATGGAAGATTGCAGGACCGGTTCGAAAATTGGCATGGATAATGTAAGAAGATTATGGAACGAAGTGCAGGCAGTGAATGATACTAAGCCGGTTTTGAAAGGGTGAAGAAAGTGGAGCCTTTAAGAGTCTGTATTATAGGAGCCGGATCCATATCTGATATGCACTTCAAGTCCTTTGCCAGCAATTCTGATGCTGTCCTGTACGGAGTTTTTGATTATTCTGCGGAAAGAGCGGAAGCGAAAGCGCTGGAGTATGGAATCACCCATGTATATAGGAATATAGAAGAAGTGTATAGTGACACGAAAATCGATGCAGTAAGCATTTGCACTTGGAATAATAGCCATGCGGAAATATCTGTTGGGGCACTACACGCTGGAAAACATGTACTGGTAGAAAAGCCTTTGGCCATGAATGTGGAAGAAGCGTTAAAAGTGGAAGCGGCTGTAAGGAATAGCGGGAAAACCCTGCAGGTAGGATTCGTCCGAAGGTTTGCAACAAATACAAAAGTGCTGAAAGCTTTTGTAGATAACGGAACTTTAGGCGACATTTACTATGCGAAAGCATCATGCCTGCGCCGTCTCGGAAATCCCGGGGGCTGGTTTGCTGACAAGGATCGCTCAGGGGGAGGCCCTTTAATTGACCTGGGTGTTCATGTCATCGATGTGTGCTGGTATCTTATGGGCCGCCCTAAAGTGAAGTCGATTTCCGGAAATGTGTACAGCAAGCTGGGGAACAGAGGGAATGTCGAGAATTTGCGCTTTTATAAAGCGGCAGATTATCAAAAAAACTGTAATACAGTAGAAGATTTAGCAAATGCCCTTATAACGTTTGAGAATGGTGCCTCTTTATTTGTGGATGTATCCTATACACTTCATGCGAAGCAAGATGAAATTGAGTCAAATTATATGGCACAAAAGGCGGGGCAGAACTTGAGCCAGAATTGACCATTGTAAGTGAAGAAAATAACACCATTTTAAATATTCATCCGCAAATGGATCATCTAACATTTGATTTTGCCAATGCCTTTCAGAATCAGATCGATTCCTTTGTTTCAAGCAGCATAACAGGTACAAATCCATTGGCGCCCGTTGAAGATGGAGTGGAAATGATGAAGATCCTCGCTGGCATTTATGAAGCGGCTGATAAGAAAAGTGAGGTGACGTTTGCTTAAAATGAAGACTGTGAAACTTTCAAATAAAATTGGTGTCATGGTGGATAGTCTTCGGCTGCCCTTGTACGAAGGACTTAAAGTCTGCAGGGATATGGGGGCGGATGGTGTACAAATATACGCCGTTGAAGGAGAAATGGCTCCTGAAAATATAGATCAAGCTTCCCGAAAAAAACTTAAAAGCTATTTGGATTCCATTGGCCTGGAAATATCGGCACTTTGCGGCGACCTTGGAGGGCATGGGTTTCAGGATGCTGAGCAAAATCCTATTAAGATCGAAAAATCCAAACGCATTTTGGATCTCGCTGCAGAATTGGGAACAAATATTGTGACGACGCATATTGGCATTATTCCTGAAGAGCAGGACAGCCCCATATATGAAGCCATGCAGACAGCATGTGAAGAACTGGCTGTTTACGCAAGAAGCATGAATGCCTACTTTGCCATTGAGACAGGTCCTGAACCTTCTGTCAGGCTTAAAGACTTCCTGGATACCCTGAGCACAAATGGAGTATCAGTTAATTTCGATCCAGCGAATATGGTTATGGTAACCGGAGATGACCCGGCAGCTGGTGTTAGGCTCCTAAAGGATTATATTGTCCATACACATGTGAAGGATGGAAAGAGGCTTAAGCCTGCTGATCCCCGTGATGTCTACGGGTTCCTTGGATATGGCGGCGGTACAGACCATGCGAAAATTGCCGAAATGGTTGCCTCAGGTGAATATTTTAGGGAGCTTCCGCTCGGAAAGGGAAATGTTGACTTCGAGGCTTACTTCAATGCTTTGAACGAAATTAATTATCAAGGGTACTTAACGATTGAAAGAGAAGTGGACCAAAATCCAATCCGTGATATCGCGGAAGCGGTAGGGTTCATTAAAAGCTTTAGGTAAATGGATTCATGCTTTGAACAAAGTGTATAATGAGATAGGGATTTCCAATGAAAGCTTCCAAAATGGAAACGTATGATTTCTCTTTTGGAAGCTTTAACGAACTTGCACAGAAAAGTGATTTAGTTTTAAAGGATGTTGTTGGTTTTTCCAATGAAGGCGAGAGTCAACACGATTCTTTAAATGCACCTTCAGAGTTGGAAGTCTAAATCTGCAGGCATAAAGAAGGTAGGATAATGGAGAAACACGATCAGCTTTTAATGAAAAGACAAAATAAAAATCTTGTTCTTGATATTTTAAAGACCAAGTCTCCTATATCAAGGATAGATATTGCAAAAATGACGGGGATG
The DNA here is from genome assembly GCF_023516215.1 of Cytobacillus pseudoceanisediminis. Taxonomy (NCBI): domain Bacteria; kingdom Bacillati; phylum Bacillota; class Bacilli; order Caryophanales; family Bacillaceae; genus Cytobacillus; species Cytobacillus pseudoceanisediminis. The sequence goes on from NZ_CP097349.1 coordinate 828,395, forward strand.
AGCCCGACTTCCATAACACGAATTGTCACTGAGCTTCAGCTGCAGGGCTATCTAAGGGAAACGGAGGCAGTTGCATCGGGAGTAGGGAGAAAAGCAACCTTGCTGGAAGTTCGCGGAGATGTGCTTTATACAGTTGGCATTGAAATTGATAAATCCCTGCTGAAGGTTGGAATTGTCAATTATATTGGAGAAATGGTTTCATTACATAAGAGTAAAAGAAATGAATCAGAGAGTTATATGGAAACACTTCATAAAATAGATGCGGTCATTCGAAAGATCATGGATGAAAACGAGATTCCTGCTGCTAAAATAATGGGCCTGGCAGTCGGTTTACCTGGATATATTGATTATAAAAACGGAATTGTAAAGATATCGGATCAGTTAAAGTGGAAAGATGCAAGCCTGGCTGAAGATCTGCAAAAGCTTACCTCTTTTAATGTCATAGTAGATAATGAATTAAAAATGAAGATTGTGGCAGAGAGCTTTACAGGCAAAGCGAAGAATTCGCAGAATTCCATATTAATAGGCATTGGGTCAGGAATAGGCTCTTCTATCATGCTTAATGGAGACATTTACAGAGGGGAAACCAATAATGCAGGGGAAATCGGGCATACCGTGATTGATCCTACTGGCAATGTCTGCAATTGCGGCAAAATAGGCTGTCTTGCAACCTATATTTCTGAAGGGGCGATCCTTGCTGACAGCAGGAAGGTGAAGGATATTTCTTCTATAGAAGATGTGTTCCAATCCTACCGTGACCGGGAGCCCTGGGCACTTAATATTATGGATAGAGCCTCCACTTATATTGCATTGGCCATCAGCAACCTCCTCTGTCTGTATAATCCTGAAGTCATTATCTTGAGCGGCAATACGATTGAGAAGCTGCCTGAAATGAAGCAAGCCATTGAGCAAAAATGCGAGTTATATATATGGGAGCCATTGAAGCAATCGGTGAGAATCGTATATTCGGAATTAAGTGAGAACGGAGTTGTTCTTGGGGCGGCCATACAGGCCCAAAATCTCATGCTGGAGCTTGAGTAGATAAGCTAATTTTAAGGAGAGAACTGAATTGAAATACACTGCATTAGTAGAGGAAGTCAGGGGAGGACTGGTTGAGAATATTCATACGGGGATCATTTGCGGTATGAATGATCAATTAGAATCCTTTTATCAGGTTGGTGATGAAGAGCATTACACATACTTTCGCTCTGCATCTAAGCCAATCCAGGCACTGCCGGTGTTTCTGACTGACATAATTGATAAGTACGGATTAACAGAGCAGGAAGCTGCACTGTTTACAGCTTCCCATCGAGGAGAACCCTACCATATTAAGGCGCTGGAATCCATGTTAGCAAAACTCCCTGTAAAGGAAGAAGAACTTTATTGCCCGCCTTCTTATCCTTTAAATATACAGCCAAGAGAAGAGATGATCAGACAAGGGATTCAGAAAAGGAGGCTTTATCACAATTGCGCAGGCAAACATATGGGATTTATTGCAGTATGCCGTGAATGGGGATTTCCAGTGGAGGGATACTGGAAAGAAGACCATCCTTTACAAAAGCACATCATGGATATTCTTTCTCATTTATCGGGCATCCCGGTCTCTGCTATTCATATTGGTATTGATGGCTGCGGGACCCCGTTTTTGCCATTCCTTTAAAGAGGATGTCAGAAGTATACCTGAAGCTGGCTTGTCCCGATCTGATTCAAGACCCCCAGCTCCAGCTGGCAGTTAATAAGATGACGGCCATTATGAATAACCAGTTCAATATGGTTGCATCACAGCATTTTATCTGTTCGATTTTATTGGAAGACAAGAATATTGTAGCTAAAGGCGGGGCCCAGGGTGTGTATTGCTTCGGACTAAAAAAAGAACGGGCTGGATTTGCCCTCAAAGTGTTAAATGGATCTGAGGATGTCTGGCCAAACATTGTAGCATCTATTCTTGAACAAATACACTATAGCAATCACGAAACCATAAAAAACCTGAGAAACCTAAGGCCATCCGTTATTCGAAATGATGCTGGAATGGAAGTGGGATCTATAAAGGAAATATTCCAGTCCGAGAAATTGCCTTTAAATTAAAATTAGAACGCACGATTAAAGGAGATACATACATGTTAATAGAAGTGATCGCAGATACCCTAAGTGATGCGCTAATTGCCCAGGAAGCAGGAGCAGGCAGAATTGAACTGGTAACCGGGCTCGCAGAGGGCGGTCTGACACCAGGCTATGGAGTCATTGAAAGAGTGTGCAAGGAATTAAAGATTCCAGTAAATGTGATGATCCGTCCGCACAGCCGCGGGTTTTTCTATTCGGAAGAAGACCTTGACATTATGATTCAGGATATTAAAGTATGCAATAAATTAGGAGCGGCGGGTGTAGTGCTTGGCGTTCTTACACCTGATCATCAAGTACATAACGATCATTTGAAACGTCTAATCGACGCAGCAGGTGGGTTGGATATAACCTTCCACCGTGCCTTTGATGAGGCCGATGATCAATTTGCAGCATTGGAAAGTCTAAAACAGTATCCGCAAATTTCGAGAATCCTTACTTCCGGAGGCCGGAGAAGTGCAGCTGATGCAGCAGAAAGACTAAAGAGCCTGCATGAACGTACAGCAAATAGTCATTTAAAGATCATGGCGGGTGCAGGTCTTTCCATTGAAAATATCAGTGTGTTTTTGGATGAGGTGCCAGTCACTGAAGTTCATTTTGGTACAGGAGTTCGTGTGGAATCAAGCTATGAGCATGCGATTGATCCTGAGAGAGTGCAAAAGGTAAAGAAAATAATCGGTGCATAATGTGAAAAGGCTTTAGCGGAATGCGACCTGCTGAAGCAATATAAATTACAAGCCAAAACGCTCAGAGTTATTCTGAGCGTTTTTTTTGAGTGTAATTTTCTATAATCCTTAATCTTTATTTAAGGTGAATCGATGATAGATTCTTAAAGCGGTAAGAACCAATCCAATAATGAAAACAATCGCTAATAAGACCATTGCAGCAGGAAAAAGACCAAATGCATCAATTGTGGTTGAACTATTATTTTGTAATGTTGGGACAATAAAGAACAACCATCCGATTAATGATGCTGGAATTAATTGAGGAATTAATCGAAGGATAAATCTCCAAGTTGGTTGATGTTTCCGTTTTTTCGACCATTTTTTACTTCGCAGTATACCTCTTATTCCTAAAAGTAAGTAAATCAATGTGATAGCGCCAAGTGATAAATCGATTATTTTTGGTGAAGGAGCTTTTGATTCAGGTTCTTGTCCCTCGGCTAATTGGATAATACCTGAACTAATCTCATAAGCGTGTTCTAAAGTAGGGGTAAAGCTATTTAGTAAAACTGCAACCCCATAGCCAATGCCAGGAACAATATCTTGTTGAGTTTGATACGTTGATACTGCACCGCTATGTGAGATTCGGACTGGTTTGACGCTTGGTGAGCTTAAAGACCAGCCAAGTCCGTATTTATTGCTGCCAGGCTGCTGTGAATAAGATTCTTCCAATAATTCTTTGGATAAAAGCTGTTGCCCAGAACTGTTTTTCCCTTCGTTCGTGTGCATAGCAAGCCATTTCCCCATATCTGATGCAGTTGATATGACACTTCCAGCCCCCATATTCATCGCTTCAAGCTCTGTCCAAGGTATTGCAGTTCCATAAGCTGTTACATATCCTTTAGGCAGTCCTTGTACAAAATCAGTAGAGTTCACTGCTGCAAGTGAATCACCCATTCCTAATGGAGAGAATATCTTTTGTTTAAGATATTGAGAGAATTCTATTCCGCTTACTTCTTCCACTAAGCGGGCTAAGAGCCAGTAGTTTGCATTGCTATAATAGTGTTTCTCTCCTGGATTTGATTGCAGATTCCAATCATATAAACGTTCCACTCCTGCTTTTAAGCTGCTCGCTGGCGAAACAATTATCCGATTCGGAATCCCTGATGTGTGACTCATTAATTGACGTATTGTAACTTCTTTCCATCGTGTGTCGTCAAGTTTTACCTCTGGTAAATATTTTATTACTGGGTCATCCAGTTGGATTTTCCCTTCGTCAACGAGCTGTAAAACAGCAAATGAAGTAAATGATTTGGATGCGGAACCGATTCTCATTAATGAGTTTTCATTTATAGACATACCTTCAGAATCGTGACCATATCCTTTCTCATATACTAATTTACCATCTTCTACCACTACGATGGATGCACCGGGTAGTCCGTTACGTTCCATATAGTTAGTAACAAATTTATCAACATCTTCAGTTCTAAACGATTGAGCAGCATGTGCAGAAAAAGGGAGGTGGAACATAGGCATTACAAGAATTATTAACAGAGGAATAAAAAATAATTTCTTCGTATTAAAAGGTATCAAATAATTTTCCTCCAGTAGATTTGTGTTTATTATGAAAGGCTCGAAGTACAAACATAATCATACAAGATAGTCTTTATTAGGTTAACCTGCTATAGACTAATTATTTTCTAAGCCCTCAGTCGTATTTGAATATTCTGCTGTTAATATGATGGTTATTTTCCATGTCAATTCATTGCAAACATTGTTATGACAATAAAAAAACAGACCAAATTGATATGCTGAATGGTCTGCTTCATATACTAATTCAATTGTTCTCTCCCTTATCGGAACCCGTTAACGAATTACACCTGTCTTTTTTATTTCAAAAAGACCTATAAAATACTTTAAATCGCATAAGATTTAAGAAGATAACGTTCAATAAACTCAGCTAATCCATCATTTTCGTGGTGCCCTGTAACAAAATCAGCTGCGTCTTTAACCAGTTTGCCGGCGTTCCCCATTGCCACACCCGTACCGGCATGACGAAGCATCTCTATATCATTGGGGCCATCTCCAATGGCTGCGACTTCATTTGGGCTGATTCCAAGTTCGTTAAGTAAGCTTTTGATAGCAGCCCATTTGGAAACATCGGGAGCAACCAGCTCAAACCCGTCATTCCAATCGATGACTGCTGCTTCCGTTTTAAACAAAGCAGATATTTCTTGGCTTGGGGAACCAGTTCGAACACTATATTTAAGAACATCCTGATAAGCAGCCTGTCTTAAATCTCCAATATACTGCGGCGGAATTTGCCCAACTTTCGTCCAATAATCGATTTCTTCATTTGTTTCCTTACAATATAGCCCAGTTGATGTATGGATCATAACATTACATGGACTTTCTGCGGTCAGATGGTGAAAGCGTTCCTCGTTCAATCGTACGGTTTTTATTTGCGTAGCCCTTCCTGTCTCTGCATCGTGAATAGAGGCACCATTCAAACAGATCATGGGAGTTTGCAATCCAATTTCTTTATGGTAGGGAGCAGTTACTTCATAGTGCCGGCCAGTGGCTAGAAACACCATGACTCCCTGATCTATGAGCCGATAAATGGCTTCCATGTTTCGGCGGGAAATGCAGTTTGAGGCTTTCAGGAGTGTACCATCCATATCAATAAATACTGCACGCATATTCATTTATATTGCCTCCTCTTTCGTTGATAAACCAATCATATCCTCTTAATATTAAAGCCAGGTAAACTCAGTGTATAGTTTTGTGTTTTTTATTTATCGAGTTGAAACATCCACAAAGAATAGAGGGGCAGACTATGAATATTATTCTTGCTAGTGAAGCAAAAGGAAATATAAGAAATGAGATGAGTGTCATTTTTGTAGACGGCTTTTATCAATGGCTGAATTACTTTTCAAAGGATAAAGCTAAACTTTACAGGACATTTGCCCATATGTTTAATACTGAGGTCTTCTATACGGCTGCAGATGACAATCATATTGCAGCTATAGCCGCCTGTACAAACAATACACCTGCAGTGAGATTAAAATATAGTGAATTTAGAAAGCATCTTGGTTTAATTATGGGAAGTATTGCTTATATCGTTCTCAAAAAAGAATTTGAGAAAAATCAATATCCCTTTCAAATATCTGAAAATATGGGTGCAATAGAGTTTGTGGCAACATCAGTTAATTATAGAGGACAGGGTGTGGCGGCAGAACTGCTAAAATCCATAATGGATTCAAATCCATTTGACGAATATGTTCTAGAGGTAGCAGATACCAATACAAATGCCATCAAGCTTTATGAAAAACTGGGCTTTTCAGAGTTTATGCGTATACCTCAAAAGCATAGTGAAAGAAGTGGTGTCAATAATCTTGTCTATATGAAGCATGTGAAGAAGAAAGAAGTTGAGTAGCTGGGGCCTGTCCTGTGATGTGATGGCTAAATGGACGAACTGAGAAACCCTGATGCTGTATAGTTGATTTGAATCCATTTATCTAAAAATACGTTATTTTCACGAAAAAGAAGTTTAATAGAAGTAAAGTTAAGACATCAATTATACTAGGCTTCGATTATAAAATATTTCTAAGAAGGAGATTAATATCAATGGCATCTGTATTCAAAGAAGAGAAACTGTATCGGATTCAGATTATTAAACCATGCCAGGTAATAGGCATTCTCGATAATGTTTTTGGAGGGTTTTATCCCTTTTTAGACGATATTAAAGCAGAAAACTGGGGATGATCCCGGCAGGCTGTGAAGGGTGGTTAATCAAAAAATGGGGACGAACATACTTTTTGCCTGATGAAAACCAGAATGGAATCGAGCAATTCACACCTACAGACCAGCCATTTGTGTTAATTCCCTATCATAAAATAAAAGACTCTTACAAAAAAAGAGCTAACGGGGACTAAAACTTAATCGGTTATAGAAAAAAATAAGGAGCGGCGGCTGCGGTGATTAATGACTGGATTCTTACAATTATTATCTTGCTGATTATAATCCTTTGTCTTTACTTTATTGCCAGACATAAAAAACAAGCGGTTCAGGTATTTACTTTAGAGAGTTTTTTAAATGCACATCACTGGAATGAAAGTGAAGATACGAATAAAAATATACTGGATTCGATTAAAGGATTTTTTGATGAAGCTGATCATGCCGGGAACGGCGATGAGAGTAATACAGGAGACAGCGATGATGGAGGGGACGACGGTGGAGAATGAGTGCCAGCAGTTACCCTGAAATAAATTAGATCATGAGTTTCAAGGTACCCGTTTGTGAAGGGCTTTTAGTCCCGCTCTTTGAAAAAGCTATGTTTTATTTTCATGAACTTTCTTAAAAGAAGGTTAATGAATGTAAAAAAATGGATTGTGACCTTCTATTTCCGTTCGGATTCTTCTATGATTACTACTGTAACAAATATAGCAGCCAAGGAGGAATTGGAAATGAAAAAATGGTTATTAGCTATGATGGCAGTTTTAATGATTACAGGTGTGGCTACAGGCTGCAACAATGAAGATGATACTGACGAGACTAACACAGAAGAAACTGAAGATACGGGAACAGAAGAAGGCACTGAAGAAGGAACAGAAGAAGGAACAGAAGAGGAAACTGAGTAAGATTCAAATTCAAAGAAAGTGCGCCTTTTGAAGAAGGTGCACTTTTCTTTGGAAAAACAGCTTTATAAACAAGGCTGTTTTCGCAAGGTTTGTTGCTTTTTATATATTATTATTTACTGAGTTGATTGTAGCGGAAGGTGCGAGACTCCTGCGGGAGTAGCGGGACAGGTGAGACCCCGCAGATGCGCAGCGTCGAGGAGGCTCACCGCCCGCCCCGCGGAAAGCGAGCATCCTGGAGCGGAAATCAACGGACAACATTGATAGACGAAAAACAACAATTTATACGAAAAGAGCCTTAAACAATGTACAAATAATTCCAAAAGTTGTTTGACGAGACTGGCAGTTCCGTGCTACATTAATTTCATAATACAAAAAGGTGTGGTGAAGTATGTCGGTAGTAGGTGTCAACTAATTGTTATTAGTTGAATAAGGTGTTTATTTTTCTGGTTTTAGCCAGTTTATTAAGAATGCCTTTTTTCAAACATAACTTGTTTGAATACCTACTATAAGACTGCTTCCATTTCTATATTTTCGTGTAGCTTAAGACACTATTCCTGCTTTAGGGTTTAGTTTGTTTATGCCTGTTCGAAATAGAACGCCCGCGGAAGCTTTCTGCCCAATTCAATTTGGCGGTGGGGAAGGCTTTTGCGGGCTATTATATTTGGAGTGAGGCAGAGAATATGAATAAAATGACTTTTGAAAAATTACAATACCACGAATTGAAGAATAAAGTGAAACAGCATTGCGTCAGCAGTTTAGGGAAAGAGTTAATCGACCGGTTACAGCCGAGCTCGAATATGAAAGCCGTCCGCAATCGCTTAAATGAAACAAGCGAGGCCAGAAGGCTGCTGGACGCCGAAAAGCATTTGCCATTAACAGGCATTTCCAATATCACAAGCCATATTGAAAAATTGGAAAAAGGCATCATATTAACTCCATCCGAGTTAAACGCTGTATCCGATTTTTTAAGAGGCTGCCGGAAAATCAAGAAGTTTATGGCTGATAAAGAATTCTTTGCGCCAGTTCTGTACACTTATGCGCTATCTATGACTGAATTTAGAAATATCGAAGAAGAGATCTTATATGCGATTAAAGGAAACATGGTTGATTCCGGTGCCAGCAAAGAGCTGAAACGAATCAGAAATCACATAGCAAAAACAGAAGGGAAAATAGAAGAACGTTTGAATAAGTTTTTGCGCAGCGGAGCAAATAAGGAGTACATTCAAGAATTCTATATCAGCAAAAAGGATGACCGTTTTACAATTCCGATTAAAGCATCCTTTAAAAATCAGGTAGCCGGAACCGTAATCCAAACATCTTCAAAAGGGTCGACTGTTTTCATAGAGCCTGATGCAGTTTCAAAGCTCAATGTTGAATTGGCGATGCTAAAATCGGAGGAGTCGGTAGAGGAATATCAAATATTAGCCACGCTTTCCGGAGCCATTCTTGAATCCATTCATGAGATCCGCATCAATATTGAATGCATCAGCCAGTACGACATGATTTTTGCGAAAGCGAAGTGCAGCAAAAGTACGGACGCCATTGAACCGGAGATTAATAATCATGGGTATATCAAATTAGTAAGCAGCAAACACCCCTTATTAGAAGGAACCATTGTCCCGCTGGATTTTGAAATCGGGAAAGATTATAGAAGTTTAGTCATAACAGGCCCAAATGCGGGCGGGAAAACCGTCGTCTTAAAGACAATCGGAATCCTCATTCTGGCTGTCATGTCCGGGTTTCATATTATGGCGAAACCGGGAAGTGAAATCGCCATCTTTGATCATGTGTTTGTTGATATTGGCGATAATCAAAGCATAGAGAACGCTCTAAGCACGTTTTCTTCCCATATGAAGAACATATCAGAGGTCATGAGTGCTTCCACGAATAATACACTGCTTTTATTCGATGAGATCGGCAGCGGAACAGAGCCGAATGAAGGTGCCGCTTTAGCCATTGCCATTCTGGAAGAGTTTTATCATATGGGATGCATCACGGTTGCCACTACTCACTATGGTGAGATTAAACGATATTCTGAAATGCATGATGATTTTATGAATGCTGCCATGTTATTCGATAGTGCGGAATTGAAGCCGATGTATAAGCTCTTAATAGGTGAATCAGGAGAGAGCAATGCGCTTTGGATTTCCAGAAAGATGAATATCCGCGAACATGTCCTGAAGCGTGCGCAAATGTATATTGAAAACAAGGATTATAATCTGGAAGCAGTAAGAGAGAACAGAATAAAGAAGCCGGTGATTGAAGTGACGCAGAACATAGAGGAATATCATTATGAAATCGGTGACCGGGTAAAATGGATCAGCCAGGATGATTACGCCATTGTCTACGAGGCAATAGATAAATTTAATAACATCAAGCTGTTCTATAAAGATGAAATTGTGGAAGTGAACAGTAAGCGGGTTGAATTGGACATTAAAGCAAGCGAGCTTTATCCAGAAGGATATGATATGAATACCTTATTTACCAATTACCATCAACGGAAGCTGCAGCATGATCTGGAGAGAGGATCGAAAAAGGCGCTGAGAAAGGTTCAAAAGGAGATCAGAAATAGAAAGCAGGAATAGTGTCTAATGGTATGAAGGCGATCCTCCAGTTTTGGAGAGATCGCTTTTTCTTCTTTGTGTCAATGCGTTTCGGCCCATAATATGAACTAATAGTTAGATAATCCGTTTAAGCAGAAGTAGATTTCTAATCAGCCATTACACCAGTATTTAAAAATTACTTACTTAGGCAAATCATTTACCTCATATGCAGCTTGTATGCCGGATTCGATTGCCCCTTGAATCCATGTCCGGGTTTTGGATGCATGCTCTCCGGCAAAATGGACACGCCCCGCAGGTGAAACAATACCGGGAAACAATTCGGTTTCCTGTCCTGGTTCAAAGAATGAAAATCCGCCAGAAGCAAAAGGATCCAGTGCCCAGCTGTATGAAGCACCTGCAGCAAATTCGCTATAAACGATATTGCCGTAAATATCCGCCAGGTTTTTTAGTGCGTATTGAATACGCATCTCCTCCGGCTGGCTATCCCACGTATGAGCCTCATCCGCCCAGGTATAGCTGGCAATAAGAATGGCAGGGCCGCTTGTGCCAATCCCATGGCTTGGAAGATAGGTAAATCGAATCGGCTGGTCTGTAATGGTTTTGCCGCCCGGCTGGCCTGCTATCTCCCAAAACCGGGACTTAAACTCAATGGCGATTTTGGTTGCTGCCATATAATTAAGTTCGCGAATAGCTCTCCGCTTGAAATAGGAAAATGAATGAAAGGGTTCGATATTTACGAATCTCATAACTGAAAAGGGGATAGTGATAATGGCAAGGTCTCCGGTTATGGTGGAATGCTCATTGGTCTGCTGATGGGTTAATTGAATGGTCACGCTGTTTGTGTCCTGAATGATTCCAGTCATTTTTTGATGAAGATGAATATCATTTTTCAATTGAGGGAGGAAAGCCTTTGGCAATCGGTCCATTCCGCCTGTTATTTCATAGTAAGCTCCTGGAGAAGTGAAAATGACTAACTCACGTAAAACTTCGGTAAAAGACATTCCCATAAATGCTTCCAAATCCAGCAGCACACCGATCATATCAATCGCACCAGCTGAAAAATAAAGGTTTAATATGTAGCCAAAAGAGTATTTTTTATATTGGCTTTCCAAAATGGCCCAATTTCTGGCGGGGTCTGTGCTGACAAAGTCAATAAAAGGCTGTACCGCTGTCAGCAGAAGCGTTTCAGCCGATTTTCCTCTCTCATTAGGATGAATGGGGAAATTTAATATGCCTGGATAGCGTTCAAACACCTCAAGCCGTGTTTTAATGCCATTTGCGTAAAGAAGATCCATAGGAGTGCGGTTTATAAAAACATTTATAGGGAGCTTGAATTTTTTTATAAAGGACAAGGTAAGCGAATGGATATGAGGAATCCTCATTGGGCCTGCGTTAAAGAATAATCCTTTGCTGAAAGGGGAGCGCATGGTATATACCCGTCCGCCTATTCTGTCATTTGCTTCAAGAATGGTGATCTTATGCCCCGATTCCTTTAATAAAGAACCTGCCACCAGGCCAGCCATACCTGCACCAACAATGATGATATGCTTTGGCGACTGTGTCTTTGGAAGGCCGTGATGAATCACATTCAGCATATGATCATTCGTTAATTCCGGCTTTTTCTTCCAAGTCATCTCACCGCCCCTTTGCAATAGGATTCATTGCAGTATATTCATCTGCATGAATCACTATGTGCATAAGTGGAAAAGGGACTGCTGGACACAGCAGAAGTGAATACAAACTTCCTAGGAAATAAAAACCCCGCTTGCAATGAATAACCCCGCTGCAATCACACCGCCAATGGCTGAGACCTTCAATTTATATCGTGCATAATCCACAAGGTCCATATCTAAGATCGAAGCAGTGGTAATGGTCGTATCTCCAAGCGGTGAGGTTAACGCTCCGAATGCCCCGCTTGCGAATACGGCTCCAACGGTAAGCGGAATGGAGGCGCCAGTCGAAACCGCCAGGGTAATTCCAAGCGGCATGAATAATCCCCAGGTCCCCCATGAGCTTCCTATAAAGTAGCCGACCACTGAACCGAGCACGAAGATGGCTGCTGGAGTCAGGAAGGCAGGCAGAAAGCTTCCGAGTGAACTCCCGATGAATTCGGAAAATCCAAGATCCTCTGCAGCTAAGGTCAGTGCCCAAATCAGGATGAGCAGGCTGATCGCCTCCATCATCTGATTGCCTCCATCATAAAAATGATAAAGGATTTCGTTCATCTTCTCCCGCCTTATTATGTAGAAAATAAAGGTTAAAACGAGGGTAATAAAAACAGCAAGCAGCATCACAAAGGTTGCATCTGCCATGGAAAAGGCCTCGAATATTGTATTTGCACCCTGTGCCATGCCATCCTGCCATAACAGGAACAGAGAAAAGGCAAGCAATAAAACCACCGGTAAAATCAAATGCCATGGCTGGGCTTTGACAAGGGATAATTCCTTTTTAATTCCCATCCGATGGAACTCATGCTCTTTTTCCTCCAAATCGGTATGGGCCTCCCCATTTTGCTCTCCGGTCTTTTTCCGGCGCCAAAAGGTTTGAATGATTCCGATCAGCAGCATAATGATCGCGTAAAAGTTAAACAAAATACTTAATAAAAAGATCTCATATGCCGACATATCCAGGTTCAGCCCGCTGATGCCGCCTTCAACCAGGGACACCATGAAGCCCACAAATGCCGTTGCAACCGGCAGGAGCACGATGACTGATTCGGTTGAAATATCCAATGTCATGCCCACTTTTTGCTTGGACAAATTCATCTTTTTGATTAAGGATTTTATAATAGGCCCAATCATCATAATCCTGAACATCGGCATCATGAAAGTGAAAGGGAGGGTGATCCAGATGAACACAAGAAGACCCCGCTCAGATCGGATCCGCCTCCCGGCCCATTCGGAAAACCCCTTAATGCCTCCTGAGATATTCATCATCCCGACAAGCCCTCCGAACAAATATAAAAACCCGACAATCTTAATATTTGTTTCATCTGAAAGGGTTGTCACGATATAAGCGACTGATTGCTCCGTACCTGTCAGCAAATCAGCTGAAACAATGATGGAACCAACGAGAATGCCGACTACTAAGCCTGGAAGGATGTTTTTCAGCCAGATGGACATTCCGATTACGATTATAAATGGTATGAGAGATAACCAGGTATGATTCAAATTTCTGCCCTCCATTAAGAATGCCATTACTTATTTAGTATTGCCCAAAATTGTACTATGTAGAGCTATAAATGCCATGAACCTTATTCCTTTCTGCATGGTTATATGGAACCCGATAAATCTGGGTGTTTGATTCAGTAACAATACCCCAGCCCGGCACATATTTTGATGAGGAGAGTATTCGGAGAATGGATGAATTCAAAGAAATGCCGATTGATTTCTGCTGTTCTTCATGATTGCCCTTTGTTGCAGGCACAGCTTATTAATATTTATGGAGGTATGAACATGAATGATTTTCAGAGAGATCTTCAAATGCTGAATGTTGGTGATTTCCATGCGAACGAGGCGGTTCCATGGGATCAAAGCCAGTATTATAATGATCAATCCCGGCAAATTGGTTTTGGTTTTGGCCGCTGCTTTAGCTGCTTTTTCTTCTTCTGTTTCAACTGCTTTAACTGTTTTAATTGTTTCAACTGTTTCAGATGCTCTAATTGTTTCAGATGCGGCGGTCGCTGCGGAGGCCGTTGTGGCGGCCGCTGCGGTGGTTGATAACCATGAATCTATAAAACAATCCTTGCTGTATTGCAAAAGGAAGGCCCCTGCATTTTGCAGGGGCACTTCTCTTGAAGGTAAGACATATGAGACAAAGCCCGGTACATAGGATTATAGAGAAAGTAATGTTTAATAAATAGGAACAGTTTACGGGTAAGGAGGCGCGAAATGAAAAATTTGACCCCTTCTATGCGGCTGAAGGTAAAAAGGGACACGTTTTTTCTCCCAGATCCAACTAAGGGTGTGTATTTCCGCAATAATGTAAGTTCCTTCCAAATGGAAGGAACTATGATCGATCAGTGGGTTCAAAAGCTGATGCCAATGTTTAATGGCGAGCATTCGCTGGGGGAATTGACAGCCGGCTTGCCGGGCCCGCATAGGGATCGGGTGTTTGAAATTGCAGAAGTGCTATACCGTAACGGCTTTGTAAGGGATGTAAGCGGGGACCATCCTCATCAATTGGAAGATCATGTCCTTAAAAAGTATTCTTCTCAAATCGAATTATTGGAAAGCTTCGGTGACTCGGGTGCATACCGATTCCAGGCCTACCGGCAGGAAAAAGTGCTGGCAGCAGGATCTGGCCCTTTTTTGGTTTCGCTGGTTTCTTCGTTGATTGAGTCCGGATTGCCTAAAGTTCATATGGTCATTACAGACCCTGAATCGACGAATACAAGGCGGCTGAATGAGATTGTCGCACATGCCCGGCAAACAGACCCCGAAGTTTCAGTTGAGGACGTAACATACCAGAAGGAAGAAGACTGTCCCTGGGAGGAATTGATACAGCCTTATGATTCCATTTTATATGTTTCGGAAGCAGGGAATGTAGAGGAACTGCAGGTTATACATGCCGCGTGCCGGAAAGAGAAGAAGATATTTCTTCCTGCAATTATCTACAAACAGGCTGGTATGGCAGGGCCTCTCGTGCATCCGGAATCAGAAGGCTGCTGGGAGTCTGCCTGGCATAGAGTCCATCAATCCGCGTTTTGCGAAGACAAGCAATTGCACACCACCTCCCCAACGGCAGGAGCGATGCTGGCTAATTTAATCGTGTTTGAACTGTTTAAAGAGGTTACCGGATTAATCAGTGCTGAACAGAGAAATCAGTTTTTCCTGCTGAATCTGGAGACGCTTGAAGGAAATTGGCATTCCTACCTGCCACATCCGAACCTGACCGGAAATGCTGCTGTGGAATGGATTCAAGATGTTGATCAGAGGATCGGGCAGAGTTCCGAAAGAAATAAGACTGACAGTTTGTTTCTGTTTTTCAGCCAATTGACTTCCAAAGAATCCGGGATTTTTCATACATGGGAGGAGGGGGATTTAAAGCAGCTTCCGCTGGCACAGTGCAGCGTACAGGTAGCAGACCCGTTGTCAAAGGGCCCGGCAGAGCTCCTGCCAAATATAATCTGTACAGACTTGAGGCATGACGAGGCGCGCAGGGAAGCGGGGTTGACCGGGATTGAAGCGTATGTATCGCGGATGGCTGGCCGGCTTGAACTGCCTCCAAATAGCGAAATAAAGGGGAATATTTTAAATTTAAATGAATTTGCTGGAATTGGAGCAGGGGAAACATTTGCGGAGGGTGTTTTACGCGGGCTGGATAGGGGTTTGGAAGAGAAACTGGCTAAGCGTCAAGAGGTTCAGAAAACAGTTTCTCCGCTCCATTTGAATGCAGTAGAAGATGAACGATGCAGGTTCTATTTGGATGCATTGACAACGATGCAGGGAGCACCGAAAATCTGCCGGGGTGAGGGAGTATACGGCTTCCCTGTGGTCTGGGTCGGCACGGACGATCGCTGGTATGGCAGTGTTGGCTTTAATAACACATTAGCTCTGAGGAAAGCGCTGCAGCATGCGATTATACAGATGCAAAACCAATTGGGGACTCATAAGGGGACCGCTGTGGAGGCACCATCTGTGCTTCTCGAAGAAAAGGAGCCTCAAAGTCTAGTCATTCCTCCTTGTGATGAGAAGGAACAAACCCAGCTATTGCTGTCTGCAAGAAGGGTGCTGGAAGAAAACAGCAAGCGGCTCTTAGTCTGTGAATTTTCGTTCGAGCCATTTTTGAAAGAGAGTCTGGCAGGGGTGTTTGGGGTGTTCATAAGAGAGGAGGAATCTCAGTGAGTGCTGTCGTGGTAGTTGTCGGAGAGGGACTGCTGGCGGACAGCGTAAGCAAAGAACTGCTCGCCGAATATAAGGTAGTCCGTCATGTGAACTTTGAGCCTGAACTGCCGGTTGGGACTGATTTGATACTGGTGGTGCACGATAGCTGGATGCCTTCAGTTCATAAGAAAGCGGAGGAGGTGTCACGATCATCAGGTATTCCCTGGCTGCGGGGCTTTGTATCATTTGGAGAGGGTGTGATTGGCCCATTTGTTCACCCGTCCGCGCCGGGATGCTCACAGTGTGCGGACACTCGAAAACTCCTGGCAGGGCGTGACCGGGAAGAGATGTGGGAACTGCAGCAGAGACTCGAAGGGAGCAGCGGATTAGAGCGTGATGCCTGGGCATCGCGCACAGGACTTTTACAGATGTCCTGCCTGCTTGTGTCAGAGGTAAAAAGGGTACTGGAGGGCAGTTTTGCGGATCTGGAAGGGCGAATGTATTTGGTCAGCCTGAAAACATTTAAAACCTCTTGCCACCTCATTTTGCCGGATTCAATGTGCCCAGTGTGCAGCTCCCTGCCTGAAGATTCACAGGAAGCTGCAAGAATTACCATTAAGCCAAGTCCGAAAATAAGCGCAGCCAGTTACCGCTGCCGCTCATTGGAAGATTTAGATCAAACGCTAGTCAAAAATTATCTGGATCCTCGGACTGGTTTAATGAATGGGAAAATGTATGATTTCACGCCGCCTTTTGCGGATGTAGTCGTAAACCTTCCGCTGTTTAGAGGGGACGAAGGCGTGGCT
Source organism: Cytobacillus pseudoceanisediminis (assembly GCF_023516215.1). NCBI lineage: Bacteria > Bacillati > Bacillota > Bacilli > Caryophanales > Bacillaceae > Cytobacillus > Cytobacillus pseudoceanisediminis. Next base: position 845,010 of record NZ_CP097349.1, read on the forward strand.
GGCCGCACTCATTCCTATAAGGTGAGCGAGCTGACAGCCATCCTGGAGGGGCTTGAGCGTTCATGCGGCATATCGCCCCGTGGAAAGAGGACAGCAGTCTATGACAGTTTCCGCAACCTGGAAGATCGGGCTCTTAATCCTGTAAAAGTAGGTGTGCATGCGGATGATCAATATGCACGGCCCAACTTTCCATTTAAAAAATTTAATCCAGATAACCCGATGAATTGGGTATGGGGTTATTCGTTTTTGCAGGAGCGCCCGATTTTGGTTCCTGAGCTGCTTGCTTATTACAGCCTGGGCTGCGGGAATGGATTTGTCTATGAAACATCCAACGGATGCGCGCTGGGCGGCAGCCTGGAAGAAGCGATCTTCTACGGTATTTTAGAAGTGGTGGAGCGTGATTCATTCCTGATGACCTGGTATGGGCAGCTGTCCCTGCCGCGTCTTGATCCTTATTCCTCCAATGAACAGGAATTGCAGCTGATGATTGATCGGGTGAGGACAGTGGCGGGATATGATCTGCATCTGTATAACGCCACAATGGAGCATGGAATTCCAAGTGTTTGGGCGATGGCGAAAAACAGGAAGAAAAAAGGATTGAATATCATTTGTGCGGCTGGAGCTCATCCCGACCCGGTCCGGGCGGTAAAAAGCGCTGTTCATGAGTTAGCCGGAATGATGGGGACACTGGACGATAAACTCGAAGAAAACAAGGGGGAATTTTTGCGAATGCTGCAGGATTCTTCCCTCGTCGGCAAAATGGATGACCATGGGATGCTTTACGGCTTGCCGCAAGCGGAGGAGCGCCTGAAGTTTTTGCTGGATGAAAACCGTCCGCTCCGAACGTTTTCCGAGGAGTTCAAGCGGGAGAGAAGACATGCAGACCTGACAGATGATCTGCAGGACCTTCTTCAGGCATTGCACCGGCAAAATCTTGATGTAATAGTGGTGGATCAGACGACACCGGAAATACAGCAGAGCGGATTGCATTGTGTCAAAGTGCTGATTCCGGGTATGCTGTCAATGACATTTGGACACCACCTGACACGTGTAACAGGGCTTGAGAGGGTGCTTGAGGTCCCGATGAAACTGGGATATGCAAAAGAACCCCTTACAGTTGAACAGCTTAATCCACATCCTCACCCATTTCCATGAGCATGACCGGGAGGTAAAAAGGATGAATCTAGATACCTTTCTGCACAATTTGCATTTTGATATTGACCAAATAAGCCCGCCGGATTGGGAAGTGGATTGGGAAGATGCGCCGCTTGCCTATAAGCTTTACCGGGGCTTGCCAGTTGTTCCCCTGTCACTGGAGGTTCCCCTTTCCTGTAAAGAAATGGAGGAACCTGCAAAGCCTGAACTTAGGAGAATGGGTCATTTTCTTTGGTACACATTCGGCCTTAATCAGGTTAGCCAATCCCTCTTTCCAATTGGGTCCAATGAAGAGGCGGATGGGTTTATGCAGTCGCTTCGGCGGTCTGTGCCTTCTGGCGGAGCGCTGTATCCTAACGAACTATACATGTTCCTGAAATTGGATGACTTGCCGGAGGGAATCTACCACTACGATGTGCTGCACCACCGCCTGGTGCTGCTGCACAAGGGTAATTTCGATTCCTATATAGCCCGTGCTCTTGGCAATCGCTGTGATGTGACATCTTGTTTTGGGACTGTATTTATGACGACCATGTTCTGGAAAAATTACTTTAAATACAATAACTTTGCTTATCGACTGCAGGGCTTGGATGGAGGTGCAGTGATGGGACAGTTATTAGAGGTTACAAAGAGGTTTGGTTTTGCAGCGGGAGTGTACTTCAACTTTCTTGATCGTGCCCTAAACCATCTCCTTGGACTGTCTGATCAGGAGGAGAGCGTATATGCCGTTATCCCGCTGTCAGTTGAACCGACCAGCTGGGCTGTGAACAGAAGCGGCAGGGATGGAATGGCCTCTGCCTCCGAATTGTGCGAGGAAGTAACATCGGTTCAGAATAATGACTGGGTCAGGTCAATCAGAGTGAAAGACTTTCCGATGTTAACCGGCATCAATAAAGCGTCCATGCAGGAATCAGCTAAATCGTTTCGTCAAATCAGCCCTAGTGAAACCAATTGTGAGGGCCGGCCTTTGACTCTTCCTCATGTAAAAAGGATATCGTATGATTTGGCGTCAGTCTGCCGCGAGCGATTTTCACCGGACATGGATTTTGTTTCAGGAAAGGTTAGCCAAGAGCAGCTTGCTGCACTCCTTCAGGAGGCGACCGCATCCTGCTTGTATCGAAACGACTTAGATATGGCACTTGACAGGCGCGCGTCACGTGTAACTCTATATGTGTGTTTGAATAACGTCGAAGGGATTCCGGATGGAGCTTATTATTATGACAGCGATGCTCATTCACTAAGGGAGCTTAATCCCGGAGACCATCGAATTGCGCTTCAAAACGGAATGCCTGCAGGCAATGTGAATCTGTTTCAAGTCCCGCTCTGCTTTCATATAGCAGGGGATAAAGATTTTCATAAAGCGGAAATGGGCTACAGAGGCTATCGCATCCAGCAAATAGAAGCGGGAATGCTTATGCAGCGGCTGCTTATAGCTGCGACAGCCCTTGGGATGGGCGGGCATCCGCTTCTCGGATTTGATGCGAAAATGTGTGATGAAATTTACAGAATGGAATCACAGGGAAAAACAACCCTTATCCAAATCCCGATTGGCTTCTACCGGGCACGTCCATGGCTGAGAGGGAATTTAATCAGCTAGGTGAAGAGATGATTTTATGAGAGGCATGCTTGGTAGATTTCCATGCTAATAATTCAATATAAGACTATATTGTAATTCTCATAGGAAACACTTATTAGTATAGTTGTACATTTTTTTTAATTTCATAACTTAAATATGTAAGGCCCCTGTTCTTGAATGAAGGATTCATTAACAGGGGCCTTATCTATTTTAGATGCCGCTTTAAACATACAAAATCTAGCTATTTGAGAGAGCCATGTGTGAAAAATAAAACGGCAAAATTGGATGGACTGGTGAGCTGAGTATTTATAGCTTTTTACAAATGCCTGCGCAAAATTTATTAAAGGGTAGCCTTTGAATATAGAGAATATTAAATATCATCAGAAAATAACCCGTTTTATAAGGAGGCCCTCATGGACAAAAATCTTTACAGAAGATTCGATTTTCCGGAAACAGGAATTAATTTGTATGAAAGCAAGCATCTCAGAGGCAAGTTTGTGGCTGAACATTATCATGATCATTTTCAAATTCTCTATGCGCTTGAAGGTGAAGGGGAGATTACCCTTGATGGCAAGGCTTATAATTTTTCTAAAGACAAGGTAGTGCTGATAACTCCAAACTGTGTTCACTCGATAAAAGCGACTACTAAAATGACTGTTCTGGTTCTGGCATTTTCAGTACCTTTGCTGAATATTACCCTGCAAAATGAATTGCTTACTTTAATTCAGAAAAGCGCCCGCCATTTTGAGCTTGATTTATATACGGCAAGTGAAATTCGGCCGTTAATTAGAAAAATGCTGTACGAACAAAAAAATGGGGACTTATTTGGAAAGCTGTCCATGCCTGTATATCTGATTGAAATCATCATTCACCTTCTGCGTCAGCAGAATTTTTCATTTGTCCAGGACGCGAATGATATTCGGTCCATACAAATGAAGGAATACATAGAAAGGCATTATTTCAATAATATTACGGCAGAAAGCCTGTCTGCTGTGTTCGGAATTTCAACAAGATACATGAATGATATTTTTAAAAGGAAGTTTAATGATACCCCCTGCAATATCTCCAGAAAGTAAGGATTAACCATGCAAAGGAATTGCTGCTCCAATCTGATCAGGATATCGTATCCATTTGCTTTGAGGTTGGATATGAAACATTATCAACCTTTTATCGTACTTTCAGAAATCTGGTGGGGATTTCACCGAATAAATTCCGCTTGTCCTCTCAGTCAGCTTCAGATGTGTCAGATACCGTTTCCTGATGGCCTATCTCCAAAATTAAGAATTTTTCTCTCAATCTCATAAGACAATAGTTGAAAGAAAATTCAAAATAGTAAACAAGAGAGAAAATTATTTTACTTAGGAGGGCCAAAGGGACATGAAAAGAAAATGGGGATTATTTTCAATTTGTATTTTGATGCTCGCTATGTTTACAGCTGGCTGTGGAAAATCAGCATCATCAGGGGGAAGCGGCAAGGCTGAAGAAAAAGGGGAATATGTAATAAAATTCGCACATGTTGTAAGCGCTTCAACAGCAAAGGGCAAAGCTGCCGAGAAGTTTAAAGAGCTATTGGAAGAGCGGACAGACGGCCAAATTAAAGTGGAAGTCTTCCCGGATTCCCAATTGGGAGCTGACCGGGAAATCACAGAACAAATGCAGTCTGGAACCATTCAAATGAATGCTCCTTTTACTGGCGTTTTGCCTGCCTTTGTTAAACAATTTGAAGTGTTTGACCTTCCCTATTTATTTAAAGATCGTGACCATGTGAAAAGCGCGGTAAATGGAAAAGTGGGTGAAATTTTCAACCAGCACTTAGAGAAACAGGGTCTTCGTGCCTTGGGATATTGGGACGGTGGATTCAAGCATCTGACGAATTCCCAGCAAACGATTCAAAAGCCGGAGGACCTGGATGGCCTGAAGATGCGTGTCTCCCAAAGCCCGCTCTTAATTTCTCAGTTCCAGGCGATGGGCGCTGGCGGGGTTTCCATTGACTTTGCGGAATTATATACGGCTCTTCAAACCAAAACGGTTGATGGGCAGGAAAATCCTTTAAGCAATATCGTCAGCAAGAAATTTTATGAGGTCCAGGATTATTTAACCTTAAGCAGCCATGGATATATGGCTTATCCATTATTAATCAGCGAGCAATTCTATCAGAAGCTTCCTGCAGATCTTCAGAAAGCTGTCGATGAAGTGTCTGCTGAGGTAACGGATTGGCAATGGGAACAATCTGCAGCTGATGAAGAAGCCTATATGAAAACATTAGAAGAATCAGGGATTGAGATTACCGAACTGACAGAATCGGATAAAGAGGCATTTATTGAGGCTACAAGTGGAGTATATGAAGACTTTAAGAAAGTGGAGGGCGGGCAGGAAGTACTGGATGCCATAAAAGAAGCGCAATAGCATTTTTAAAATACAATCAAGGACGGCTGATAGCCGTCTCTTTTTCAAGAAGGAGGGATCTTCATTGCAGAAAATCAATCATATTTTGAACTACCTTGAGGAATATGTCGGCGTTGTTTCCCTAATCTTTACTTCCTTGCTTGTTTTCGTCCAGGTGGTGTTAAGATATGTTTTCAATTATTCGCTGTCCTGGTCAGAGGAGGTGGCAAGATACTTAATAGTGTGGTTTGTATTTATAGGAAGCAGTATTGCCGTCAGAGAAAAAGCGCATGCCACGATGGATGCCCTTGTTACGTATTTGCCTGATAAGGGAAAAAATCTTCTCAACGATTGCCAATCTGATTTCCATTGTTTTCTGTGTCTTTTTAATGTGGTCAGGCAGCGGGATCGTTTCCAGTGTTATTGAATTCGGCAGTGTGACTCCGTCCACCGGAATGCCGATGTATCTCCCATATCTGGCTCTCCCTGTTGGGGCAAGCCTGATGCTGATTCGTTTTCTGCAGCTATTGGTTCAGGATGTAAAAAGCTTGCGTACAGTAAACCAACAATTATTCCTCCAAAAGAGGAGGCACCCAAACTATGATGCTATTAATCATCTTTCTGGTTCTTCTTTTATTGGGGGTTCCAATTGCTATTTCCATTGCATTAAGTACGATTATCGTCATCTTTCAAAGTAACGTTCCAATGGATACATTGGCGAGGACCATGTTTTCTGGAGTAGATTCCTTTTCACTGATGGCCATCCCTTTCTTTGTATTTGCAGGAGATTTAATGCTGGCAGGGGGACATCCAAGAGATTAATTGATTTTACGAAGAAATGGGTGGGATGGACAACCGGAGGCCTGCCAATTGCAGGGGTGCTATCGTCCATGTTTTTTGCTGCCCTTTCAGGATCAAGCCCTGCAACGGTGGCTGCGATTGGGGGCATCATGATTCCATCCTTAAAGGAAGCGCGGTTTTCAGAAAAATTCTCGGTTGGATTAATGTGTGCATCCGGCTCGCTCGGGATCATCATCCCTCCCAGTATAACGTTTCTAGTCTATGGCTCAGTTGCGGAAGTTTCAATCGGCAAATTGTTTATTGCCGGAATCATTCCGGGAATCTTTATCGGACTGATTCTTATGACTGTCGGGTATGTTATTGCAAAGAAACAGGGGCATAAGCCAGATCCAAGACCGACCGGAAAGGAATTATGGAAATCAACGGTTTCTGCCATCTGGGGAATTTTGATGCCAGTCATCGTCCTTGGCGGTATTTACTTTGGCGTTTTCACCCCGACCGAAGCTGCAGCGGTTGCGATTGTATACAGCATGATTGTCGGCTTTTTTATCTATAAGGAACTGACCTTTAAAGAATTATTTGCCGTTACAAAAAGATCGATTGTGACATCTGCCATGATTATGCTTGTCATTTCTGCTTCGAAGGTGTTCAGCTGGTATTTGACCTATGAACAGATCCCGTCTACCGTCGCAGGAACACTGATAGAGTATGCATCAAATCCTATTGTTTTCTTAATTCTGGTCAATATCATCCTGCTGATCGTGGGCATGTTTATGGATTCGAGCGCAGCAGTGCTGATCCTCGTCCCGCTGTTTTTGCCGGTGGTGCTTGAAATGGGAATAGATCCGATTCATTTCGGCGTTATCATGATTATCAATCTGGCAATCGGAATGCTGACTCCTCCTTTTGGATTGAATCTATTTGTGGCATCAGGCATCAGCAAAATGTCGCTGGCTGGTGTAACAAGGGGTACCATGCCGTTTATATTTGTGCTGATTGCAGCGCTAATGGTCATTACTTATGTTCCGCAGCTTTCTCTATATCTAGCAGATTTTGTTTACCAATGATCTCATTAATTACCGTCCTTCTTCTGAGAAGTGACGGTATTTTTTTGAAAGTTTCTAAAAATGCTTTTAGCACCCTGTTGATTGGAGTGGAAGGTGCGGGACTCCTGCGGGAGAAGCGTGTCATCGGGAGACCGAAGGTGCGAAAGCGCCGAGGAGGCTCCCGGACCGCCCGCGGAAAGCGAGTAGCTGCAACGGAAATATACAGGCAAATTTAACAGAGCCACGTGTAATAGATTTCCCCTCTTATCTCCGATATTGCAAATAGCCTTCCGATATGGATGAGATAATCCTTTCAAAAATTTTTAGAATAAAAGTAAGCTAAACAACAAATTACTTGGCTTTAAAGTCAAAAGGAGGAAGTAGTTATGGCAGTTAAAAATATTGGAATTATCATGAACGGTGTGACCGGTAGGATGGGAACGAATCAGCATCTAGTGAGATCTATCGTGGCAATCCGCGAGCAAGGCGGGGTGGAGCTGGCGAATGGTGATGTCATAATGCCGGACCCCATTCTTGTTGGAAGAAACAAAGATAAACTGCAATTGCTAGCTGAAAAGCACAATATCAGCCGATGGAGCACAGACCTTGATGAGTGCCTGGCAGATCCGCATAATGTAATTTATTTTGATTCTCAAACCACCGTCCGCAGGGCAGATGCGATTCGGAAAGCCATAAAAGCCGGAAAGCATATTTACTGTGAAAAGCCAACTGCCACAAGCTTGGAGGAATCTATTGAGCTGGCAAAGCTGGCGTATGGGGCTGGGGTGAAAAATGGGGTTGTGCAGGATAAATTATTCCTGCCTGGACTATTAAAATTAAAGAGACTGATAGATTCAGGGTTCTTCGGCAAAATCCTATCCGTTCAGATGGAATTTGGCTATTGGGTATTTGAAGGGGATTGGCAGGCTGGACAGAGGCCATCCTGGAATTACCGCAAGGAGGATGGAGGCGGAATTATTGTTGATATGTTCGCCCATTGGCGATATGTTCTCGACAACCTGTTTGGCAATGTAGAGTCTGTTTCCTGCCTGGGTAAAACCCATATTCCAAAACGGGTCGATGAGAATGGAAATACGTACGTGTGCACAGCCGATGATGCAGCATATGCAACCTTTGAACTCGAAGGCGGCATTATTGCACAGGTGAATTCCTCCTGGACTGTCCGGGTTAATCGGGAAGACTTATTAACGATTCAAGTAGATGGCACACACGGAAGCGCTGTAGCTGGTTTAAGAGATTGCAAGATTCAACATCGCATCAATACACCGAAGCCTGTATGGAATCCTGACATTGAGAATCCTTTTGCATTTACAGAACAATGGCAAACAGTCCCGGATAACCAGGTTTTTGATAATGGCTTCAAGGTCCAGTGGGAGCTGTTTTTGAAGCATATTGCAGCCGGTGAACCGTTTCCTTGGGATTTGCTCGAGGGTGCCAAAGGAACTCAGCTGGCTGAACTAGGGCTTAAATCGTGGGAGGAGCGGCGCTGGGTTGATGTACCGGAATTAAGCCTGGAGGTGAGAAAGAATGGTGAAGCAGTTAACTCTGCCAGATAAAAACGGCAAGTCATATGAATATCACGCTGGGAATCAGAAAGTTTTCATCCTGCCGGAAGGCCCTTTCAAAAGCAGGATCGCCTTTTCAGCTGCCCATGTGGTTTGTGATCCTCTCGCAGATTCCGATCCCGTTTTAGAGGCAAAGATCGACTGGGAAAACACCTTAGCTTATCGAAGACATCTATGGTCTATGGGTCTCTCGGTGGCAGAGGCGATGGATACGGCCCAGCGCGGAATGGGACTTAATTGGGAGCATGCAAAGGAGCTGATTCGCCGGTCGGCGGCGGAGGCAAAAGCAGAGGGTGGCAGGATAGCATGCGGAGCCGGGACAGATCAGCTGCTCCCTGGCCCATCCGTCACCTTAGCGGATGTTCAGGCTGCCTATGAGGAGCAATGCGAATTTGTGGAATTGCATAACTCGCAAATCATCCTGATGGCAAGCAGGGCTCTGGCAGATTGTGCCCAAGGCCCTGAGGATTATGAGAGGATTTATGCCAATATTTTAAGACAGGTCTCTAAGCCGGTTATCCTTCACTGGCTTGGCGACATGTTTGATCCATCCTTAAAAGGATACTGGGGCTATAAGAATCTGGATGATGCGATGGAAGTCTGTCTGAATGTCATTTGGGATAACAAAGACAAAGTCGACGGAATTAAAATCTCTCTTCTTGATGCTTCCCGTGAAATAGAAATGCGCCGGCTTCTTCCACCAGGTGTGAAAATGTATACCGGTGATGATTTCAATTATCCTGAACTGATTAAAGGGGATGAACATGGATACAGCCATGCCCTGCTGGGGATTTTTGACGCCATCGCACCAGCTGCAGCTGCAGCCCTGCATGCTCTGGATGATCGTGACTATGAGTCCTATCATGCATTATTGGAAAAAACAGTTCCGCTGTCACGTCATATTTTCCAGGCGCCAACTTATTCCTATAAAACCGGTATCGTCTTCATGGCTTATCTGAACGGGCACCAATCCCATTTCCGCATGATTGGCGGGGCTGAGAGTGCAAGGTCCATCGTGCATCTGTCGGAGCTGTTTGTATTGGCAGACCAGGCCGGACTGCTGTCGGACCCTGAGCTTGCTGCAGAAAGAATGAAGCTGGTATTGAATTTAGCCGGAATTCGTCAGGAGGAGTATTCCAGTGGAAAATTATGAGCGTTTAAGTCTAAATCAAATTACGACAGAGCAATGGAATTTAAAAGAAGCCATCGAGGGATGTGCCCGGGCAGAAGTTCCCTGGATCGCCCCCTGGCGGCATAAGGTAGAGGAGTTGGGCCTAGGCACAAGCAAACGGCTGATCAAGGATGCGGGATTAAAGGTTTCCAGTTTGTGCAGAGGCGGCATGTTTCCCGCTGGAACTCCATCTGAGCGGCAAAAAAGAATAGAAGATAATAAAAGAGCGGTGGAAGAAGCTGCCGAGCTGGGTACGGATGTTCTCGTTCTGGTCTGCGGGCCGTCTCCTGACCGGGACATTGTATCTGCCCGGCAAATGGTCGAGGAAGGAATCTCCCAGCTGGTTCCATTCGCGGAATCGCATGGAGTGAAATTAGGAATCGAGCCGCTGCACCCTATGTATGCGGCGGAACGGTCGGTGGTCGTTTCTATGGACCTGGCTAACACTCTTGCGGAAGCATACCGGCCTGAACAGGTAGGTGTCGTTGTCGATGTCTTTCATGTATGGTGGGATCCCGGCTTATATAACCAGATCAGCCGGGCCAAAGGCCGAATCTTAGGCTTCCATGTTTCCGATTGGCTCGTTCCTACACCTGATATGCTGAAGGGACGGGGCATGATGGGCGACGGAGTAATTGAAATCAACCGCATCCGCAAGGCTGTAGAGGAAACAGGCTACTCGGGGCCCATTGAAGTGGAAATTTTCAATGATCAAATCTGGAGCCAGCCTGCCGATGATACATTAATTCAAATGAAAGAAAGCTACTTGAAGCATGTGTAGTAAAAAAGAAGCGACAATAGTTGTCGCTTCTTTTTTGTATGCGGAAATCTGGCGCATTAAGTGCAAGGAGGTGATTAACATCTCTTTCCACATTGGCTAATGGATCAACGCTTCATCCGAACTTCCGATGATAATGAGCCAAAGCCATCAGGGGGAAAATATACCGATAGCTATGATAATGGATGTAAAAGCTTCCTGCCATAGCCTGCCCTTTTGGATAGGCTGTTGTCCAATCCTCTTTATCAATTGAATGGACCAGGCAATGAATTCCTTTCTGGATTTCTTCGGTTGGCTGATCTTCCGCTGTAATTAAGGCATCCAGCGCCCATGCCGTGTCAGTTAAGGTACTTGCATGCAAAGGAACATATGATTTCTTGCTGTCACTCAGGCAGGATTCTCCCCAGCCGCCATCCTCGTTTTGAATACCCTTCAGCCAGTCAGCGGCTTTTTGGATGGAAGGATGGTCTTTTGACATGCCTGAAGCAATAAGCCCTGTTACGGCTGCCCACGTGCCATAAATATAGCAAACACCCCATCTGCCATACCATGAGCCATTCTGTTCCTGGTTGTTCAACAGCCAGTTAATGGCGTTTTGAACTGCAGGGTCATGATCAGGCAGGTTTGTATAATTCCCTAAAAACTCCAGTGTCCTTCCGGTCAGGTCTGCAGATGTGGGGTCTCCAAATATATATTCACCCTTTTCAATTGGCAGGAAGTCAAGCCATGGATTCTCGGTGTTTCTTTCAAAGGAGGGCCAGCCTCCATCATCATTTTGCATGGATAGCAGCCATTGGGTGCCCCGATTCCAGGCCTCCTGATTTTTTGAATTGTCCTCCACACTCCTGGCTATCGCTCTTAACGAAGCAGTTGTATCGTCTATATCGGGATTGCGGGTGTTTACGTCGGAAAATCCCCATCCACCCGGCAGAGCATTCGGATTATGAATAACCCACTCTCCAAACTGATCATGCTGACGCTGCAGCAAATAGGTATTTGCTTTCTTTACAGCAGAATCTTCCGGTGAAAGGCCGGCTAACTGGAGAGCTGCATTAATCAGAGAAGTATTCCAGACACCGGCGTTAGCATACTGCATATGGGGGAGACCATCGATGTCAGTCCTGAGCGATTTCAGCCCTGCGACCGCATTTTTTACAATCGGATCATCCTTGGAGTAGCCAAGAGACAGGAGTGCAAAGATCATTAAAAAGGTAGAACTGAAATAACTATAGAATGTTCCATCCGGTTCAATCCGCTCGAGCATATATTTATTGGCCCGGTCCATAGCCAATGAGTGAAACTGTTCAGGCAGTCCTAAAAGATCTTCTACTCCTTCTTTGATGAATGATAATAATGACCGGTATTCCGGCTGGATATCCCATGGGACTTCTCCTGACCTTGTTAAAAGTAAATCTGAAAGGTCGGGGCTGTTTTTCGTTTTGATGCTGAACTTTTTCTCTGCCAGAATCAAAATCGGAGCCAGATTTACACGCCCATACACGGAAAACTGATAAAAGTTAAACGGGAAGGAGAGAGGCAGAAGCATAATCTCTACGGGAACCGGAAAGGATTCAGGCCATTTATACTGTCCTGTAGAGGAAAGCATAATTTTTGTGAAAACATTCACGCTTTCCATACCGCCATGCTCCAGTATGAATTCCCTGGCGGCTTTCATTCGGGGATCTTCCTTCTGAATATAACCCGAATATAATAGCCCGTAATAAGCCTCCAAAGTGGCAGTTGCATTTCCATCCTTTTCATCCTCAAAAATCTTCCAGGCGCCATTTTCCTCCTGTTTGCTTATGATCCTTGCTGCCAGCCCCTGTATTAATTTTTCATCATGTATCTCCAGTGTCTTTAATAAAATGATCATATAAGCATCTGTTGAAATGCCAGTTTCAAATGGATAATTCCAGGAACCATCAGGAGACTGGTCTTTTCTTAACAGGGTGATGAGATTGTTCATGCTAGAAACCGTATCAGTCATTTCATGCACATTCCTCTCAAGTAAAATGGATCCTTTAGATACATATTCATCTGACTGAAAGAGAATTCATGGAGGAGGGGATGCTCATCTTTTTTCAAAAGAAACAAGGGAAGTCCCCAATGGGCTGGTTAAAGGAAGAATTAAAGAAAAGGACACGAACTCAAAAATCGATCCATCTTTCAGAAGAGGAGAAGGGAATCCTCAGCCATATTAAACGGGAGACAATGGGCTGGAATCTGAATAATGTCACCAGGACAAAAGCCTATCTTGATTTCTACCGGCAGCAACCGGAAATCCATTGGGCCTTTTTGGGACATATGGTTTCCCGCAATGGCGGATGGAATATGACCGATTTAAAGGGGGAGATTCTGTCCCGATTATTACCGAATCGCGAAAAACATTCCTTCTTTTCCTTTCTGGAAAGAGGGAATTGGCTCATTTTTCAAGATGCCTATCCGCAATTTTTGATTTACCGGGAAAGCCTGAAAAGAAATAAGCCATTATTTTACCTTTTTCCGCTCCTTAATATTTCCGTCTTCATGGAAACGGTCTGGAGCTGTTTTTGGAGAAAGCCCGATCCTTACCTTCTCACCATTGCCCTTGTCATAAATGAACAAAGCTATTTAGAAAATAGGGTGATTCAAAATCCGCTATATAAACAAGAGGTTTTTCATAAGTTTGAATTTAAGCTGCAGGAGCTTCTGGCCTTGAATCACATCCTTTTTCCTTATGAAAGGAATGGCGTTACCCATATGAAGGGCCAGACATTGAATCATTTTGAATCGCTTCATGAACGGATCCTATTAGGGAAAAAGCTGTATGATATCCTGTTTAAGGACAAAGAGTTGCTTGCCTTAACGGAACAATGGGCATATGCTCACCCCCATACCGGTTCAAGGAAGGATTATTGGCCGCATATTTTCAATGATGTCCATGAAGGACTGCCAGGCGAGCAATATCAGTTTCAATTAAAATCGTGCCAGCTGCGGCCGGGGGAAGACGGATTTATAGCCCAAGCCTTGAAACGGCCTGGAAAAATAGGAGCCAGCATGATGCCGAATCAGGGGATTGGTTTAGGGATTTTCACGTATTGGAGTATTTTCTGGAGTTAGACGATATGATCAATGGGGAGATCCAGCATGCATACTGTAAAACACTTGAAAGGCTCGAGCTCGCAGCCCTTGCGAAAAAAGCCGTCTGGAATTAGAAGCTATATGCCGGCCATGCTATTGGCATCGCTGTTAGGCACATACTTAGATTTGTATTTTATCGGGAAGGGGATGTACTACTTCCCGAACCGGCCATTCTCAGCCATTTTTTCAATCAATATACTGTTCACCCTGGCAGTCCTTCCTATCTTCATGATTCCATTATTAAAAATCATGAAAAGCCTGAAGGGCTGGTTAAAAGGGATGTTTGTTTTATCCATCAGCTTAGCAATGGCAGCCTTGGAAAAAATGGGAGAGGACATGGGAATGTTTGTCCATGCAGAAAACTGGCATCATCATTATACCTTTGTGGGATACAGCCTATTTATCGGATTGATCACTGCGTTTCATGGATGGATCAATAAAAAGAATAAGGAATGAATTATGTTTAAAAGCCTATTTCGATGGAAAATAGGCTTTTTCTTTTTCTGTATCAATTAATACGCATCAACGAAAATAGAAGACTATCTTTCAGTAATAATACAAAGATTAGAATTATTAAAGACAGTTAACACTCTATTTACAAATCGGTAAAGGTGCGATTGTTCGACATATTTTTAAAAAACGCTTGATATAATGACAGTATTTTAAAGGGAGGGAGATGAAACCGGCTAAGTACTTGCATGTTTAATACAATTTGACAATCCTTCGCAGCGAGAATTAACCCATCTATAAAGAAAAATTCACGTCAAAATCATTGGGGGAGGAATCATGACGGAGGTTTTACTTTATGTCGGTACATATATTTCTCTTACTTTTGCCCTCGGCTGGCTGATTACGGTTGCTTTTAATCTGTTTTTAAAATGAACACAACCTCCCACTTCCATACACGATAGAGGGTTCTGCAGATTGTGCTCATTCTTCAAGCATCTTTAAAACCAGGGAGGTTATAAGATTTGTGGATTCTAACACTTTTTTTACATGACAAGGTCAAAATGTTTGAGTATGACAACAAGGATGAAGCCAGAACGGAGTTCGAGAAAGCAAATGGATGTAAGATTCTTTCTGAGATCATCCATTACAGGGACTTTGAAAAAGAGGAAGTTAAATCCCTGGGCAAATGAAGCAGAGTCGTAAATGGAGTAATAATGCCAGGCCTTCTTAACCGGAGGTCTTTTTTTATGAAAAATTTAAACCTTTTTGTTAGGTGTTTGGAAGTATGCAAACATTTAATAGGTGTGTTTGTTATTTCATTGACTAAATTCAAACTTTGTATTATTATGTTTATCATAAAGCAAACAAAGTGATAATTTGTTTATTCATATGGATTAGGATGTGTATTGGCTAATGGAATTATCAAATCTATTCTGGGACGCTTCTTTGGAGGAGCTTAAACAGGGCTATATCGAAGAAAAGGATTCATTTACATGCCTCTTATGCGGGGAAAAGATTGAAAAAGGGATTGTATATCCGTATAAAGATAGATTGTACGAAGCGGAACGGTATATGCGCATTCATATCGAAACGGCGCATAACTCGGTGTTTGATTATTTGCTGTCCATGGATAAGAAGCTTACAGGGCTTACCGATCATCAAAAAAGTCTTCTGCAGCTTTTTCATCAGGGTAAAAGCGATAAGGACATTCAGAAAGAACTGGACATGGGGAGCACCTCGACCATCCGCCATCACCGTTTTGCTTTAAAGGAAAAGGAACGGCAGGCGAAGACCTTCCTGGCAATCATGGAATTGCTGAAGGCAAAGGATGAGTACGCACCAGCGTTCCTGCCTGTCCATAAAACAGCCACGATGGTGGATGACCGCTATAACATTACAGAAGAAGAACAGGAGAAAATCCTTAAGAAATACTTCCCTGAAGGCACTGATAAGCCCCTCGTAAAGTTTCCGCCAAAGGAGAAGCAAAGGCTGATTGTGCTGCGGGAGATTGCCGGGCAGCTTCAGCCTGAGCACACATATGGCGAGAAAGAGATAAATCGGGCATTGCAGGGCTTTTATGAGGATTATGCTTTGATCAGACGATATTTGATCGATTATGGATTTTTGGACCGGAAGCTGGATGGCAGCGAGTATTGGCTTAAAAAATAGACAAACGGGGGATTATCATGGAACGCAAAAGAGAATTAAAACAGCAGTTTAAAGAAACGCCCATTGAAGCAGGGTTTATCAAATAAAGAATACAGTGAACAATAAAATCTTCATTGGCAGCACAAATAATTTAAAAAGCTTGAATGGAGTAAGATTTTCACTCGAAACAAACGGCTACATGCCTAATCGGGAGCTGCAGGACGAGTGGAATCAATACGGGAAAGAGGCATTTGAAATCGGCATTCTGGAGAAGCTGAAAAAGAAAAATGATCCGTATTTCAACGAAAAGGAAGCCCTGGAAAAGCTGGAAGAAAAGTGGCTGGAGGAGCTGCAGCCATATGGGGACAATGGATATAACAAGAAGAAATGACGTGTGCACACGTCATTTTTTGTTGCCGAAAAACTTACTCCACAGTCACGAATAGCTTTCTTATTATTGAATTTTTGGATGCAGTAACCATGATAATCGGGCAGCCTTAAAGAGTAATGAAAATTCTTTACGTAACTAATTTAACATGTTAGTCATATTTTGAAAATTCTGAACTAAAATATAACTGTATACAATTATATTTTAGGAGGTGGTTAAACTGAATAAAAAAGCAGCGGCAGTAAGAATTTCCGCAAAAGACTTCGCCTATCAGGAGATCAAAAATCGGATTCTTAAGTGTGAATATATGCCAAATCAGCCTATTGCAGAGGAGGAATTGGCTAAAGAGCTGGAAATTAGCCGAACTCCGCTCCGTGAAGCCATGCAGAGGCTTGAACTTGAGGAATTGGTAGTCAGACAGACGAATGGGCGGTTAAAGGTTGCACCTGTATCCGCACAAGAAGTGAGAGAGCTCTTTCTTATCCGCAGTATGCTGGAAGGCATTGTTGCAGCCGAAGCAGCAGAAAAATGCACAGAACAGGATATAAGGCATTTATCTTATTTTGCCCGCATGATCAAACAAACGGCTTATGAAGGTAACATGGAAGATATCAGCCATTTCGGGAGTCAATTTCATACGTATCTCTATGAACTAAGCCAAAACAAAACAGCTGTAAAAATACTTAGGCAGCTTAACGATCATATTATGCGTTATAGGAGGCTCGCTCATTTTATAGATACAAAAGAGACATCCTTTGAACATGAAGTGATTCTGAATTTTATAGTAAAGAAAGATAAACACAATGCCGAAGCTATGATGAAAAAGCATGTATTAAATTCTATGGAGAAGGCTGTAACAGCTATAAAACAGTATGAAAACAAGGTGAATGAGATTAAATAGAAAAAGCATATTGGGAAAAGGGGGATTCTATGTCGTATGCCATCATTGGTGCTGGCAACACAGGGCAGGCTATTGCAGGTTATCTTTCTTTACAAGGCGAGGAGGTGAAATTATATAGCAGAGACTCCCGAAAAGCAGAGCTGATTTCCCGAAAGGGACTTACCCTTAAAGGTGTGTATTCAGGCAAAGTTCATTTAAAAGCATCGGTTGATTTAAAAGAAGTAATAGATGAAGCTGAGTTTATAATTATTTCAACTACAGCGTTTGGACACAGACCGATCTTTAATCAGCTAAAGCCATTAATAAAAGCCAATCAGACGATTGTGATTTTTCCAGGGTATTGGGGAGCGGTCGAATGCAAAGAAATCCTTGGTGAAGAATTCGAGAAAAAGAATATCACGATAGCAGAGACAAGTGCCATGCCTTTTGTCAGTAAAGCAGATTATAACGGAAACGTCTCTATCAATAAAGTTAAGAAAAACGTTCAAATAGGCTCCATTTCACATTCCGCAAATACTCCAATCTCTAAAAAGTTCCTAAAAACTTTTCCGCAATTAACACCGACTAAGAATGTCTTTGAAACTTCCATAAATAATACAAATGTTATTATCCACACGCCAATTGCCATATTTAATGCCAGCAGGATTGACGCTTCAGAGGAGTTTCAATTCTACCCGCAAGGTGCTTCACAAAAAACCGTTTCATATATTGAAAAAATTGATGAAGAAAGACTTCGCATAGCAAAAATTCTAGAGATAGAGACTCAGGATACCTTAACTTTATTAAATGAATTCTACGAATCGGATTATTCAAGCTTATATAAAGCTTTATCGGGATTATTCCCTAAAGGCAGCGGACCTGTATCATTGGACCATAGGTATTTAATAGAAGATATTCCTTATGGTCTTGTTCCGATATCTGAATTAGGGAAATTGGCAGGAGTAAAGACTCCTTACACTGACGCCATTATTCAAACAGCTTCCTTGTTAATGGAAAGGGATTTTCGAAAGGAAGGAGTCGATTTTAAGGGGTTAACAAGGGAGGATGTGCAAGCCCTTAGAGGAGTTATTCAGTGAATGTAAAGTGTTCCTTAATCTAATAGAGGGGGTACTAAGATGGGTCAATTAGAAATGAACAATCCAGTTCAGCAGGTAAAGAATAAAATTACGGCTGTTGATTTGATTACCATCGTCATCTTCGCTGTATTGTATAGAGTCCTCTGGTATTTCTTTAAATTTGCAGGAATTGTTTTCCCATTCAATCATACATTTGTCTACTTATTTTGTGCATTTTGCCTGGTTCTTTGCTGGGTTATTGTCAGGCGGCCTTATGCATCGTTTTACTTTACCGTAGCCTGGTGTGCGATTAACTTTTTCATTCAGGGAGAAATTCCTGTTTACTGGGTTCTTGTCGTCATCGCTCCGCTGCTGCCTGAGCTCTATTTGAACATCAGCAGAAAAGCATTTAGTAATCCGGATGACATCTATTCAAGCACTAAACATTTGATCATCGCGGCAATCCTCTATAACGCCGTTTATGAAGCTTTTGTATGGTGGAGCATTGTTAGCGTGATGAAAATTCCTGTACCATTCCATTTGATGGGCATTGTCTTTGCCATTTCCATTGTTGGTATGGTCATCGGAACCGTGTTTGGGAGAAAATTTGGTACTCGGATTAAAGCTCTCATGGGCTAAGGTCAGCCCAATCAATCTTCGGGAGGTGTGACAAATGGCGGCAATTGATTTTGTTTCCAACTTGGATGAAGAAACTTGGGTGCATAAACTTGATCCAAGGGCAAAATTATGTTTAATTCTGGGCTTTGTGATCATTCCGCTTTTATTTATGGATCCTCTATATTTAACAGGAATCCTTCTATTGGGAATGGTGCTGTGGTTTTCGGCAAAGATCAAGATCAAACCGATTCTTCCTTTGCTGGTGACCATCTTAATTCTAGCCATGTCAGCAATCGTGTTTGCGACGTTTTACAATTACAATCAGCCGGATGAAACCATCTTATTTTCAATCGGTTCTCTTCAGGCAACGGATGTTGGCCTTTATTCAGGCTTAATCCTGGGATATCGGATTGGCATCCCCTGTTTTATGACGATCATAATCATTTCTACCACAGACCCTGCCCTATTGGCTAAGGGGTTAATGAAAATGAAAGTGCCGATTAATGTGGCGTTTATGTTCCTTGGCACTTTGCGATTTTTTCCGCTGGTTTTTGAAGAACTGACGAATATATCAAATGCCCAGACCATTCGAGGAGTCAATAAAAAAGGGATGAGAGGAAGCTGGAATAGTTTTAAACTGGCTGTATTTCCGCTCTTAATCAATTCCTTGAGAAAAAGCCGGACAATGGGTCTGGCTGTGGAAAGCAAAGGCTTTAGTAAAATGGCATGGAAAGAATACTATCAAGATATGAAGTTAAAAAAAATGGATTGGTTTGCAATCGCCTTCACCATTATCTTCTTTGCTGGTGCCATCTATATTCGATTCATCCTGGGGCTGGGAGGATCAAATTCAATCGTCTACAGCTAAATTCAGGATCCCCTTAAGAAAGGAGTGAATGTATGAATGACAATCCTATTGTTGAAGTAAGCGGGGTCAGTTTTTCTTATTCAGGCACGGAAAAGAAAGCACTACATGATATAAATATGAAGATAGGTAAGGGAGAATTTGTCCTTATCTCCGGTACCAGCGGAAGTGGAAAAACGACTTTAGCGAAATGTCTAAACGGAATCATACCCCATCTGGCAGAGGGGAATCTAGCAGGAGAAATCGTTATCAATGGAATGAATACTCAGCGTGTTCCTATGCATGACCTTGCCAGTGAGATTGGTATGGTCTTTCAAAATCCAGAGGATCAAATTTTCTCCATCCGGGTGGAGGATGAAATTGCCTTTGGAGTGGAATGTCAGGGCTGCCAGCAGGAAGTCATTCGGGAAAGAGTTCATTACGCGCTGAAAAAGCTAAAGCTTGAAGACATTAAGAAGCAAATTACCTTCTCATTATCAGGGGGCAAAAGCAAAAGGTCTCCATTGCCAGCAACCTGGCTATGCTCCCATCTATCCTTATATTGGATGATCCTACAACCGATCTGGATCCGGTAAGCAAGCAGGAAGTAATGGACATTCTAATGGAATTGAAAGAAGAAATTGATACAACCTTTATCATTATTGAACATGATTTAAATGATTTGATTGAAGCCGTTGACAGAGTAATCATAATGCACGAAGGATCTATTCTTTATAATGGGAGCCCAAGTGAAATCTTTTATACTTATTTTGATGAACTGAACAAGCTCGGAATCAGAATACCAGATCATATCAGGCTGGCTAAGTACCTCATAGAAAATGGAAACCAATGTGATTTTTATCCCATCTCAAAGAAAGAAGCATATGAATGGGCTAAAAAACTGCTTGTATCGGGAAAATTAAACCTGCCAAAACACAAGGTAGAAATAAATGATATGAATGAAGAGACTGTTGCTAAACTGGAAGCTGTAAATTTTAGTTACCAGAAAGGCAAGCAAATTCTATATGATATCAATCTTGAAGTTCAGAAAGGCGAATTCCTTGCAATTGTCGGGCACAATGGTTGTGGGAAGTCCACCTTAATGAAAAACTTAATTGGTTTGCTAAAGCCCCATCAAGGATCGGTTATCATCAATCATAAGAATACGAAAGAGCATAGAGTCCAGGATATCATATTGGATATCGGATATGTTTTCCAGAACCCCGACAACCAGCTTTTTTGCAACTCTGTGGAAGAGGAAGTGGCATTTGGACTGATAAACAGGGGCTACAGCAAAGAATTGGTCGAGGAGCAAGTCGAATTGGCCATCAGTACGGTAGGATTACAGAAAAAAGAAAAGATCATCCGTTTTCGCTTAGCAGGGGTGAAAGACAGCGGTTGGCTGTTGCCACGATGCTTGTATCGAACCCCAAAATAATTCTGCTTGATGAACCAACGACAGGTCAGGATGAGCAAAGCCTTAAAGCCCTGTTAACGCTAATGAAAAAACTTATTGAAGAGAAGGATGCAACGATTATCATGATTACACATGATATGGAGGTTGTTGCGCAATATGCAAGTAGAGTAGTTGTCATTGATGACGGTAAAATCGTTCTGGATGGGCATCCGAGTGACGTATTTTTCAACAGCTGCCAAAAGCTGTATTCACTTAAATTAAAGCCGCCGATCATCTCGCAGTTTGCTGCAGATTTATCAGAAGAGGGGTTTCCAAAGGTTACAAATTGGAATATGTTCAGCAGCAATTTTATTAACAGTAAATCTGATAAATTCGGGAAGAAATCAATAATTTAAAAGTTGTAATGTTATGAAGGACACTGCGGAGTTAACGGTGTCCTTTTTAGTGTAAAAAAACAATTAGAAGAAAAGTGGCTTAGTGAACTGCAGCCGTTTGGAGATAAAGGATATATCAAAAGTCAAAAGAGCTGGCAAAAAGCGGGATGATTTAGTGAAAAGGATATACACAAATATTTGAAAATAAGTAATAATTCACCGTGAATAAATTGATCGCAGAAGCTATAATCACTGATAGAAATACCCCTTTTTTCGGCAGCAAAATATCAAACAAAGGAGTGGCAGTGTTGGAAAGGAAAAGAATTGCCTATTGGGTTATCCCTCTCATCCTGTTCATTTGCTTTTTGGGAAGTGCTGTCTATACTGCAGGGCAGCCGGAAGCAGCGAGCGGTAAGAACCAATCCGCCCTAAAAGGGCAATATTATCTTGAAGACGTGGTAAAAATTTATGTGCCATCCACCTATGATGTTGATCAGCCAATTGATAATACTCCCTATGTGAACAAAACTTTAGAAAAATTTTCGGGAATGTTTGGAGGGGCAACAGCTGTTGATGGAACAGGTGCATGGCTGTCTGATGACGAGCAGCTTGTAAAGGAGAAAGTGACAATCGTGTACAGCTTTGCAGAGGATCTTGACAAGAAAAAGATTAAGGAAGTAGTTGCCTATGCCAAATCTTTAAAGGAAGAAATGAAACAATCATCCGTATCACTTGAAGTCAACGGAAAGATGTATTTTATTGAATAATATATAAAAAAGAGAGGCTGAAGGTGTGTATCCTTCCAGCCTCTCTGATTGCTATTTCAAGGCTAATGATTCCTTCAGCCAATTCTTTCCCTCGACAAATCGGCTGACCATCATGGCCGAAACCGTATTGCCGGCTGAATTCAGAAGGGTTGCCGGTGCATCAATGATTGTAGAGATGACCGCGATGATCGGAAGTACTTCAGGCGGAAACCCGAATACGCTTAAAATCAGCATCTCGCCAATCATCCCGCCGCCAGGGATTGCCCCCATAACAGCTCCAACAAGGAATGAAACAGCAAGAATGGTTAGAATGCTTGTCATGCTCGACATGTCTTTTCCAAACAAGCTGAACAGGAAAACAATCTTAAACACTCCGCCAAGAACAGAACCATCTTTATGCGTATTAGCCCCAAGCGGGATCATGGTCTCAGCAATATCCTGCGGAACACCCATCTTTCTGACAGCCGCAAGGTTAATCGGAATACATGCTGCACTCGAGCATGTGGCAATCGCACTGACTGAAGGAGTGATGGCATTCTTCCAGAACACCTTGACCCCATCCTTCCCGCCAGCCGCAAAGGCATACAGCGTAAAGAATCCAAAGAAGTAGATTAGCGTTAATACAAGATAAAGGACAAACACACGTACATATCCGCCAAGAATCTGCGGGCCAAGCTCACCAATGATGGTTGCGAAGTAACAGCCAAGACCAATCGGTGCATAGTACATCACAAATCCAACAATCTTCATCATGACAGCTGAACCAGAAGAAAGAAGATTTGCAATCGGCTTGCCTTTTTCACCAGACATCGCAGTTGCCAGTCCGAATAAAATCGAGAACACAATCAGCTGCAGCATATTATTTTTCGAAAACAGCATCTGGAAATCAGGCACCGTGAACGCCTGAACCAGCTGACCCAGGAACGTGACATCTTCTGCTTCAGGATCAACAGCTGCCTCCGTCATAATGCTCTTAATGGCAGAGATATCTGTGTTTTTCAGCGGATCCACAATAGAAATTCCGATGAAGCCCAGAATAGCGGAAATAACAGCCGTAATGAAAAACACAGTGAAAATTCCGGCCATGATTTTCCCGAGCCTTTTCATACCGCCCATATTCGCCAGGCTTGAAGCGATGCTGAAGAAGACGAGCGGGACAATGATCATAAACAATAAATTTAAGAATAAATCCCCAAACGGCTTCACAACCGCTGTCTTCGGGCCAAAAACCACTCCGGCAATTCCGCCGATCAGGATGGAAAGGAGCAGGAAGATGGTTAGTTTGTAATTTGAAAGAACCTTTTTCATAATGTCTCAACCTTTCTATATATTCCAACACTCTATTATATTATCAAATACTGTTATAAAAAAGGCTGTAGAATTATTTTTTTAAATTCTGTCTGATTCGCTTTTTCTGGATAAGTATTTCCATCTTTGACCAAGCACCATTTGACTTGAATCATTAAATATCTTACAGTTAAAACAACCAATAGTCGAAAGGGTGAAGAAAAGCACATGATCCTATAATCCTAGCTTTAGAGAAAATCGATATTTCAGCCTCTGGTTCAGTTCCGAAAATGTGTTGGAATGGGCTTTATTTATCGATTGTTTTTCTGAGATAGGATTAATGTGTGTGCTTTTTGACTTGAAAAGGGGCTGAACTAATCGAAAGCCTATTTAAGTCTATTTATGTGCTGCATTGCCTCCTGTCTCGGAAAAACAAGATAGGGGGCTTTTTGTTTTTGAAAAAAATATTGGTGTTCGGAGGGAACAGTATGGAATTTAAATTACAGGAAATAGATCTTGCCAGTAAAGATACAGGTCCATACGGAATCGCTGTTTCAGACAAGGGAGAGGTCTGGTTTACACAGCATAAAGCCAATAAGATAAGCTGCATTGGGTTGGATGGGGAATTGACAGAATACCCGCTGCCGACACCCGATGCAAAGGTCATGTGTGTAATAGTGTCGTCAAAAGGAGAGGTCTGGTTTACCGAAAATGCAGCCAACAACATTGGGAGAATAACAAAAGAAGGCACTATTCAGGAATATCCCTTGCCCCATCCAGGTTCAGCACCCTATGGAATTACAGAAGGGTCAAACGGAGAGATATGGTTTACTGAAATGAATGGAAATCGTATTGGGCGGATTAAGGATGACGGTTCTATCCATGAATACAATCTTCCTATTCAAGGTTCGTACCCAGCATTTATTACGCTGGGATCTGATGATGCCCTATGGTTCACAGAAAACCAAAATAACGCGATCGGAAGAATTACTGAAAATGGAGAAGTGACAGAGTATACAATTCCAACTCCAGCATCTGGACCGGTTGGGATTACAAAAGGAAACGATGGTGCACTCTGGTTTGTCGAGATTATCGGCAATAAAATTGGACGTATTAACACATCTGGAGAAATAACGGAATATGAAATTCCCACCCCGAATGCCCGCCCGCATGCCATCACAGCTGGGGCAGGCAACGATTTATGGTTCACAGAATGGGGAGCAAATAAGATTGGAAGAATTACAGACAATAATATGATTGAGGAGTATCCGATTGAAACCCCTAATGCTGAACCGCATGGCATTTCAAGCAGTGATGGGAAGACCATATGGTTTGCATTGGAGTGTGACAGGATTGGGAAAATCACTATAATGAATGATTGATCTCATTTTTTAGAGGAAATTTAATGAGTATTCAACCCCGTTATAACTATTATACGGGGTTCTTCTAATTGGGTTTTAAAAACCAAAACTAATACCCTCAAAAAATTTTCATAAGTTATTGTTGTAATTTTGAGAATATTAATTATAATAAAGTTGAGAGGTGATTCAGGTGTCAGTTAAAAATCCGACTGAGGAAAAAGTACTTACTCCAAGAGGAATTGAAACGCGTGAAAAACTGTTAAAAGCAGCTGAAGAGGTTTTTGGGCAGAAGGGATATTTTGAGACTTCCATCGTCAATATTTCACAGGAAGCCAAAGTCGCCCAGGGAACCTTCTATAACTATTTTCCTTCAAAGAAAGATATCTATGATGAATTAATCCGCAGCTACAGCCGGGATCTGCGCATTGCTATTAAGGAAGGAATGGCAGGAAGTTCTACATTTGAAGAAGCACAGCGAAATGGCTTTTTTGCTTTCTTCAGCTGGGTCAAAAATCATCCTAATTTATACAGCATTGTCCAGCAGGCTGTCGTGGTGGATCAGGAGCTGTTCCGCTGGTATTACGGGAAGCTCGCCAATGGATTTTTAAAGAGTTTGTCTCAAGGCGTAGAGGCTGGCGAATTTAAAGACCTTGACCAGGAGACAGTTGCTTATTGTTTAATGTCGATTGGACAGTTCCTCGGTATGAGATGGGTGTATTGGGAAAAGAAAGAAGTCCCTGAAGAGGCATTTGATGCTGCAATGACACTCATCTTTCAAGGACTAAAAAAGTAAAGAGGGGGAGTTCGATGAAAGGGATTGCCTATTGGATTCAGAAATGGGCATACACACATCCAGATCGAACAGCAGTCATAACAGATAACGAAAAGGTGTCCTACAGGCAGCTGGATAGAATGGTCGATTCAGCTGCCGCGAAGATTCAGGAAAAGCTGCAAGGAGGAAAAGGGGAGCGCATCGCCATTCTGTCGCACAACCGGATTGAATACATAGTCCTCCTTTTTGCCATTGCAAAGGCAGAATGTGTGGCGGTCCCGCTCAATATTCGGCTAAGTGCAACGGAACTGGTTTTCCAGCTCAACGATAGCGGTTCAAAGGTGATCTTTGCTGAAAAAGAAAATGCTGAGTTTGCAGCCTCCCTTATTGAACAAAGCGAACTCCAGAGTATGGAGTTTATGGAGGACTTATACCAGGGTACTCAAACAAGCTTTGTGAATGAAAATACGATTAATGAAGAAGCTCCATACATTATCTGCTACACCTCGGGGACCACCGGCAAACCGAAAGGGGCCGTACTGACACAGAGCAATATGTTCTGGAATGCGGTCAATAACAAACTCGCGATTGATTTAACATCAGAGGACCGCAGCATTGTGCTCCTTCCGCTGTTTCATATTGGCGGAATTGGACTATTTGCATTTCCGGCCCTGTTTTCAGGGGGAACGATCGTCATTCCCGGAAAGTTTGAGCCTGAAAAGGCGATGTCGATGATCCAGGAGCATAAGGTGACCATCGTGATGGGTGTTCCGACCATTCATCAGGCACTGCTGACAAGTCCATCATTCCAAACGGCTGATTTAAGCGCAGTCCGCTGGTTCTATAATGGAGGAGCACCATGTCCGCGTGAATTAATAGATGCCTATTTTGATAGAGGATTCCTGTTCGGCCAGGGCTTTGGAATGACCGAAACCTCTCCTACTCTATTTATGCTTACAAAAGAAGACGCACCGCGAAAGAAGGGATCGATCGGCAAGCCGGTATTATTTTCCGAATATAAGCTGATCGATTCTGACGGTAAGGAGGTTGAAAAAGGAGAAGTTGGCGAGCTTGCGGTGAGAGGGCCAAATATTATGAAGGAATATTGGAACCGGCCTGATGCCACGAAGGATTCATTGAAAGATGGCTGGCTTCTGACAGGCGATTTAGCGAAAACGGATGATGAAGGTTTTCTTTACATTGTAGGCAGGAAGAAAGAAATGATCATTTCAGGCGGAGAAAATATATACCCCCTTGAAGTAGAGCAAGTGATCAGCCAATTAAGAGATGTTGTTGAAGTTGCCGTGGTTGGGAATGCTGATCCACTTTGGGGTGAAGTACCTGAAGCGTTTATTGTCAAACGAAATGGAAGCGCTTTAACAGAGGGGGATGTTATTCAATACTGTCAGGGGAAACTCGCAAAATATAAGATTCCGAAGAAGGTTACTTTTTTAAACGGGCTTCCGAAAAATGCCACGGGAAAAATACAGAAAACACAACTTTTAGTAAGAGGGTGAAATGGTGATCAGTTATAGTGTCGGCCAGCAGGCCTCCTGCAGCAAAACCATTACAGAAACAGACTTTGTGATGTTTGCGGGGTTGAGCGGCGACTTTAACCCGGTACACATTGACGGAGAATACGCCAAAAAAACGAGATTTAAAAAGCGCATAGCCCATGGTCTCTTAACATCCAGTCTATTATCCCAGCTATTGGGTGTGCATTTGCCCGGAAAAGGATCCATTTATGTTGAACAGACCATCCGGTTTAAGGCGCCCGTTTTTATAGGCGATACGATTACCGCACAAGGAACGGTTCAGGAGATTGACAGCGAAAGGCGAATATTGACTTTGCTGACAGAATGCTTTAATCAGGATGGGACACTAGTTTTGACGGGCACAGCCAAGATGATGGTGCCTGAAGATGGAGGGGTAATCTGATGGGAATTGGCATTAAAGCAACAGGAGTTTTTTCCTCCTGAAATCGAAACGGCAGCCGATCTGGCTGTAAAGACGGGAATACCCGAACAGGTGATTATCGAAAAGTTCGGTTTAGTTCAAAAGCACGTTGCAGATGACAGCCTGCATGCCTCCGACCTGGCAATTGCTGCGGGAACGCAGGCGATCGAAGGGATCGACCCGCTGTCCATCGATGTCGTGATTTACTTTGGAAGTCCTCATAAGGATTATTATGTCTGGTCAAGTGCTCCGAAAATACAGCATGAATTAGGGGCAAAAAATGCCTATGCGTTTGAAATCATGAATGTCAGCTCCTGTTTTCCGATTGCATTGAAGGTAGCGAAAGATATGATTGCTTCAGACCATTCCATTCAATATATTTTGCTGGTTGGGGGATGCAAGGAATCACAAATTATCGATTATGCTAACCCGCGCTCACGCTTCATGTTCAACTTTGCGGATGGAGGCACTGCTGCTCTGGTCACAAGGGATGCCTCCCAGAATGAAATACTCGAAAGTGCCATCCTGACAGACGGATCCTTTCATGATGATGTCCGAACACCGGCTGGAGGGTCCAAGCACTTTGCAAGCCACGAAACAGTCGAGAAAAACCTCCATTATATTGATGTAAAAGATCCGCAATCCATGAAAGAAAGACTTGATCCTGTATCGATTGCAAATTTTGATCATGTAGTTCGCGAAGCACTCCATAGAAGCGGTTATACTCCTCAAGATATGAAACTCCTATTGCCACTGCACACCAAACGTTCCATGTTCAAAGAACTCTTACAATCACTCGAACTTACAGAAGAAAAAGCCATTTACTTAAATCACCATGGCCACATGTCTTCACTCGACCCATGCATTGGTCTGCACTTTGCACAGGAACGGGGACTTTTAAAACCAGGGGATATTGCCGTAGCTGTCAGTGCGGGAACTGGGTATACGTGGGCTGCGACTGTTGTGAAGTGGAAAGGAGAGAAAAGATGAAAAGGATAAAGGGGATAGTCCTGTTCCTCCTTCTATTTTCACTTTGGGGCGGAAGCAGCGGTTTTGCAGAATCTTCCTATAGCTTTCAGCAGGCCTGGGGAAATGAGACTGATCCCGCCAACAAGTTCAGGACGCCGGTAGCACTGGCCAAAGATAGCTCCGGTAATCTTTACATGGCAGATATGGGGAATCATCGTATAGTAAAAATGGATTCCTCCGGCAAAATCCTGGGTGCATTTGGATCCCTCGGCCATTCACCGGGAGAATTTAATATGCCTTTTGGCATTGCCATTGATCGAGAAGGGAACATTCTGGTTGCTGATACAGGCAACTACCGAATTCAGAAGTTTGATTCCCAATTCAAATTCATTAAGAGCTGGGGAACTAAAGGGGAAGGGAATAATCAATTTGGGTTTCCTAGAGAAATAGCGATAGATCAGCAGAACAATTATTACATTACAGATGAATTTAACCATCGCATTCAAAAATATAATTCCGAGGGACAGTATCTCCTTACGATTGGATCCTATGGAAAAGGCGATGGGCAGATGGCGCTTCCGCAAGGCATTGCCATAAACAATAGTGGCGAAGTTTATGTAGCGGATACGTACAACAATCGAATTCAAGTGTTCGATCAGAACGGCAGCTTCAAGCGAAAAATAGGCGGTCTTGAACCTGGATTAGGCTCTTATCAGTTTTACCATCCAAGGGGAATCAACTTTGAGCCTAATTCCGGAGCTTTATATGTAGCGGACACCTATAATAACCGAATCATGAAATTTGATGCCTCTGACCGTTTTCTCTATACAACTGGTATTTTTCCTAACTTAGTGTATCCGAATCAGGTCCTGCCGGATGAAGATGGAGATTTATTTATTACCGATACAGGCAATAACCGGATTGAAGTCTACAAGGAAATAGGATTGAGCATCTCGTATAAGATGACAATCGGATTAGGCAGGTATGGTGACAAACAATATGCAGGACCTTACGATGTTCAAAGCGATTCAAAGGGAAATGTGTTTGTTTCTGATTCCTTTAATCATAGAATCCTGAAGTATAATACAAACGGAAGTCTGGTAAGTAAATGGGGAAGTATGTACGGGACAGGCGGACCTTTTGGCTACGGCAGTTATGCAGGTCAATTTTTTGTGCCGAGACAAATAGCAGTTGACCGTTATGACAATGTATATGTGGCTGACTCAGTGAATCACCGCATTCAAAAGTTCTCCAATTCAGGAACCTTTCTGGCAGCCTACGGATCTTTAGGAACATTAAGCGGCTTTTTTCAATTCCCAAGCGGTGTGGCAGTTGACAGCAAAGGCAATATCTTTGTGTCAGACTCTGAAAATAACCGAATCCAAAAGTTTAATTCCTTTTTCGTGTATATGAAGGAATGGGGCAGAAAAGGGACTGGCAATGGCGAATTCTCTCAGCCGATGCAGCTGGCGATTGATTCTAAAGACAATGTGTACGCAGTGGACCGAATCAACAATCGTGTTCAGAAATTCGATAACAATGGCCAGTTTATTACGAAATGGGGAACAAACGGAGGAACCGGCCACCTGGATCCATTAGAGAATTGGGGCGAAGAACCGGGTGATTTGTTCCTGCCTACAGGCATTGCCATTGATGAACAGAACCGTGTGTATGTGACAGATACTTCCAACAACCGTATGAATGTCTATGATGAAAATGGCAGATTCATAGAGCAGTTTGGATCTTTCAGCGGTGAGGACGGACATTTCTTTTCACCTCAGGGTCTTGATATAGACAGCAGCGGGAATATCATTGTCGCTGACGGACTGCTCCATAAAATTCAGTTCTTTAGAAAAGAAAATTAAAAAAGGGAAGTGAAGTGTAAGGTGAAAGGCATTAAGTCTGTTTTAACTCTCTTAATCGTACTCACTCTTTTATTCATTACCGGATGTTCCGGAGACACAGCAAGTTCAGAAGAAGATACGGTTAAAATTGGTGTTCTAGCCTCCTTAACCGGTCCTCTCGAGACGTACGGAAAGCAAACAGTTGCCGGATTTGAGCTGGGGCTCGATTATGCAACCGAGGGATCCAATGAAGTAGCCGGCAAAAAGGTTGAGTTCATTGTGGAAGATACAGAAACAAAGCCGGATGTAGCAGTAAGAAAAGCAACGAAGCTGCTGGAAGAGGATGAGGTAGATTTCTTAGTGGGTTCATCAAGCTCTGGAGACACTCTTGCCGTCTTGCCGCTCGCTGAAGAATACGAAAAAATTATGGTGGTTGAGCCTGCTGTAGCAGATAGCATCACTGGACAGAACTGGAACAAGTATATCTTCAGGACAGGAAGAAATTCGTCTCAGGATGCTGTTGCCGGTGCGGCAGCAATCGCTGAAAAAAATGTGAAAATCGCGACCTTCGCACAGGATAATGCCTACGGCCGGGAAGGAATCGCCGCTTTTAAAGAAGGAGCCGAGAAGCTCGGTGCCACTATTGTGAATGAACAGTATGCAGACCCGAATTCCACTGACTTCACAGCGAATATTCAAAGCATCATAAATGAAAAGCCTGATTATCTTTATATCGTCTGGGCAGGATCCAATGCACCATGGAAACAGTTAAAGGATATGCAGCTGGAAGAGCAGGGTATAAAAATTTCCACAGCCGCACAGGACATTGCTTCCCTAAAAACGATGGATTCCTTAATTGGCATGAGCGGTTTTTCCATTTATTATCATACCCTTCCGGATAATGAAGTGAACGACTGGCTGGTGGAGGAGCATAAGAAAAAATTTGACGGTGAAATTCCGGACCTGTTTACAGCAGGCGGAATGACAGCTGCCATTTCCATTGTAGAGGCACTAAAGAAAACTGAAGGCGATAAAGATGTGGATGGGTTGATCAGCACAATGGAAAACATGGAATTTGAGACACCGAAAGGAACGATGAAATTCCGTGCTGAGGATCATCAGGCAATGCAGTCTTTGTATGCAGTAACTCTCGAGGAACAGGAAGGCGTAGATCATCCGGTACCGGTCCTGATGAGGGAATTAAATATGGAAGAAACCGAGCCGCCAGTCCGGAATGGCAAGTAAAAAGTCAAAATAGTTAGGTAAAAAGGAGGGGCCGACAAGTTGGAAAAAATACTGGAAACAAAAAGCCTATCGGTTTCCTTTGGCGAGCATGATGTCATCAAAGATGTGAGCCTGGAAATAGAGCGAGGGAAACTGACGTCGATTATCGGTCCCAATGGGGCAGGCAAGACCACACTCTTTAACCTGCTGAGCGGTCAGATCGCTCCGACAAAAGGAGAGATTTATTTTAAAAAAGATAATGTAACCAAGCTTTCGGTACCCTTACGGGCGAGAAGGGGCATCGGCCGCTCCTTCCAGCTCACCAATATTTTTCCGGAGCTGACGGTCCTGGAAAATATCAGGCTGGCTATCCAGTCATCGAGCAAAGATTATTATTCGATCTTACCAAGGCTATCTTTCATGAGCCGCCAGCAGGAGGAAGCAAAAGCGGCCATGGAGCGGTGCATGCTAAGCGGCAAGGAAGATGTGCTGGCACAGGATCTGGCACATGGAGAAAAACGAAAACTGGAGCTGGCCATGCTGCTGGCTCTTAAAACAGAACTGCTTCTGCTCGATGAGCCGACGGCAGGCATATCGATTGAAGAGATCCCTGCGATTCTGGAAGTGATTGAGAACATTAAGAAGGAAGGCATGTACACGATTGTCTTAATCGAACACAAAATGGAAATGGTCATGCATCTGTCCGATACCCTTGTGGTGCTATTCAATGGAGAGCTCTTGGCCAGTGGCAATCCGAAGGAAATTATTAAGGATCAAAGAGTTCAGACGGCATATTTAGGAGGCTTGCACCGTGAGTCTATTAAAACTGGATAATCTGGAGACCTATTTGGGTCAATATCACATTCTTCAGGGTGTGTCCATGTCTGTGGAAGAGGGAAGCATCACCGTTCTCTTCGGGAGAAATGGCGCAGGCAAAACGACAACACTGCGGACCATCATGGGCTTTAACTCATCCACCACGGGTTCCGTGCATTATCACGATCAGAAGATCAGTGGAATCCCTACCCACCTTATCTCCAGAAAAGGAATCGGCTATGTGCCGGAAAATCAGGGAATGTTCAGTGCGCTGACAGTAGAAGAAACCCTGTATCTGGCCAAGGCAAAGAGCACAGGTGAGACAGAGGAAAAAATGGAGTGGATGTTGGAGCTCTTCCCGGATTTGAAGAAGTTCTGGAGCAAGAAAAGCGGATTGCTTTCCGGCGGACAAAAACAGATGCTTGCCATTGCCAGAGCCTATATCAATGGAGATGGACTCCTGCTGATAGATGAACCTAGCAAAGGACTTTCACCCATTATGGTGGAAAAACTCATGGAATCTATTCTGAAAATGAAGGAAAAAACAACGATACTGCTTGTGGAACAGAATTTCCTAATGGCGAGTGAAATCGGCGATTACTTTTACATTATGGACGACGGAAAAATAGTCCATGATGGCAGCATGCAGGATCTTAAGGAAGACAAGGAATCCTGTCAGAAATACTTGGGCATCGCGTAAGCAGTGAAGGGGGCTGGAAATGGAAGTCTTTATTAATTTATTGGTCAATGGGGTTTCAACAGGGCTTTTGATATTCCTTCTGGCTGCTGGACTTACCTTAATCTTTGGACTGATGAGTGTATTGAACTTCGCCCATGGCGGATTATTCGTCTGGGGCGCTTTCTCAGGAGCGTGGATCTTTAAAGAAACAAACAGTTTTCTATTAGCGATAGTGGGTGCAGTTGCAGTCGGAATGGTCTTGGGCTGGGTATTGGAGAGATTCCTGATCCGTCCTGTCTATGGGAATCATGTGAGACAGCTGCTGATTACATTAGGCGGGATGCTGGTATTATCGGAAAGCATCAAAATCTTCTGGGGGCCAAACCCGATAAGGGTAAACCTGCCAGCGTGGCTTGAAGGGAGCTATCAGTTTGATGGAATCATAATCATAAAATACCGTGTGTTTGTGATTGTGGTTGGATTGCTCCTGTATCTGGCATTATGGCTTTTGCTCAGCCGTACGCAGATTGGACTTATGATCAGGGCTGGAGTGCTTGATAAGGAAATGGTTCAGGCGCTCGGAATCAATGTCAAGGGTCTTTTTACATTCGTATTCCTGCTTGGTGCTGGATTGGCTGCTTTAGGAGGAGCGCTATTGGCGCCGTATTCCGGAGTCGTTTTTGCGGAAATGGGTATGCAGTATGCCATACTGGCTTTTATTGTGGTCATCATTGGCGGAATGGGCAGTCTGCAGGGATCGGCACTGGCTTCCCTGATCGTAGGAGTAGCGGGT
This sequence comes from Cytobacillus pseudoceanisediminis, assembly GCF_023516215.1. NCBI lineage: Bacteria > Bacillati > Bacillota > Bacilli > Caryophanales > Bacillaceae > Cytobacillus > Cytobacillus pseudoceanisediminis. Next base: position 878,790 of record NZ_CP097349.1, read on the forward strand.
GCGTTTATGGCTTATTATATGCCTGATTTGTCACTGGCATTGAATATGCTCCTATTGGCCATTGTATTATTAGTAAAACCAACAGGGCTGCTGGGAGAAAAGGGGAGTGCCGTATGAGAGGGGTATTTCAAAAAATGCCGCTGTACTGGGGGCTTGCGATTCTGCTATTCCTGCTTCTGTTTCCCTTTGTTAATGACTCCCGAAGCACACTGATTTTACTTGCACAAATCTTCATTTTTGCCATATTTGCGATGAGCTTTGATATTCTTTTAGGTTATACCGGCATTGTTTCCTTTGGTCATTGCATGTTCTTTGGGATCGGCGCGTACAGCACGGCTCTCATTTTTAATAAGCTGGATGCAACTCTGCCCAACTTTTTAATAGGATTGGTGATAGGCATCCTTCTGTCCGCTTTGGTTAGCTATATCATCGGGTTGTTATCCCTAAGGCTCAAAAGCCACTTTTATGCGATGCTGACACTGGCTGTATCACAGCTGTTTCTTGTACTGGCAGAGAAGTGGAGGGGACTGACACATGGCGGTGACGGATTTACATTCAGTGTCCCAGATGTATTCAAAGACCGTACTTCCTTCTATTATATTACGCTCTTCAGTGTGGCTGCCGTTTTTATCCTGCTGAAGCTCTTTACGGAATCATCCACAGGCAAGGTATTAAAAGCCATATCCCAGAATGAATATCGTGCAGAGGCATTAGGGTATAAATCGCTTCATTATAAATTGATTGCCAGTGTAACGGCCGGAGTGGCAGCTTCCTTCAGCGGGGCTCTGTATGCTGTATCGTTAAGGTTCATCAATACCAATGTCTTTTCCATTGAAGTCACGCTGGATGCCCTCCTGATGACAATGATCGGAGGACTTGGAACCCTGGCTGGTGCCATTGCAGGAGCGGGGATTATCGAATTCTTAAGACATTATCTTTCAGAGCTTGCAATGACTTACCCCATCTTTGAACGATGGACGATTATCCTTGGGTTCTTATATATAGTGGTGCTCCTTGGGTTCCCTTCCGGCTTGGCAGGAGTTATGAAAAAATTCACATTGAAAAAGAGGAGGAAAGAGAAGAAGAAAAGGGAAATGGAGAGAGCTGCTTAGGGTACTAAAAGCCATTTTGAGCCCTTAAATAATTTAGTAGAGAAAAACGCTCGGTCATCCCAGCGTTTTTCTTTCATATTTGTATTAGATTATAGTGGTAGATTCGCGACACATAAATTAACCCGGTCTTCTTTAGGTGGCCAATTCTAAATGATGGATCAAATGCTTCATCATCATATCGATAGGACTGTTCTTAAAGCAGCTTGTAAAACTTATTTCGGTCACATATCGGTTTTAAGATTATGGGTTCTTCTAAGTGCGTGTTTCAGTTTTGGGACCAGGAGAAATGAAAAAGCCGTAACCGCCAAGTCAAGCGGCAAATAGGCCAGCATCCAGCCCCAGGCCATACTATAGCTAAACCCCTTTGGTGCTTCTGCCCAAAGAATAAGAGCTAAGTACATCCAGTTGGTTCCAATTATGTAATTGCATAATATGCTTAAAAATCCTGCAGTAAAATAGTGCTTTTGTTTAATAATTTGAGAATCCCCCACTAATTTTCCAGAAACATAAGCAACAGCCACAAAAGACAGCACGAAACCGAAAGTAGGGCTTAATAACTGGACAGGTCCCCCTTTAAACTGCGCAAAAACAGGTGCCCCTATTAAACCAACAAACATATAGACAAGCATTGCCAGTGTCCCTTTTCTGCTCCCTAATACCGCCCCGGCCAAAATAGCAAAGAGAAGCTGGAAAGTAATCGGAACACTCCCTATCATTAAAAAAGGGGATAGATTTGCGCCAATTGCCATTAGAGCTGCAAAAAGGCCACAAAGAACTAAATCTTGAGTGCTTAAAGCTTTCATATTAACCTCCTTGAGTTGTGTTAACTTAATTAGTTATTTAGTTAACAATAAGTTGAATATAATAGTCTCATATGTTAACTTTGTTGTAAATGTGGTTAACATATAAAAAGGGGGAATTTATATTAAAAGTCTCTTTATAACAGGTACAGATACAGATGCAGGAAAAACGACCGCTGCCGCTCTCCTAATAGCATTTTTAACAAAGAGAGGTACCCAGGTCGCGGCATATAAGCCTGTGCAAAGTGGAGCTGAAATCATTAATGGCAAGCTTTCAGCACCTGATGTGGAATTTTATAAACTGGCCAATCCGGAATTAACAGCTTCCTATACATATTTATTTAAAAAACCATGTTCCCCGCATCTGGCAGCAAGGGAAGAAGGAAAAGAAATAGATGTCAATAAGATAATTGAACATTATGAGCAGCTGTCAGAGGACAATGATTTTGTATTAATGGAAGGTGCTGGAGGAGTTATCGTTCCTTTAAGGGATGATGGATATAACATGCTTAATTTAATGAAAGATCTGGATGTTCCTGTTGTTATTGTAGCAAGGACAGGGGTAGGCACAATCAACCACACAACTCTTACAGCTGAGAGATTAATACAGGAGGGTGTGGATGTAAAGGGGATTATTATGAATCAGATGTCCATCGGAGATACAAAGATTGAGCAGGACAACATACAGATGATTGAACTTATGACAAAGCTGCCTGTAATTGGCATGATACCATATTTAGAAAATCCATCATCCGCAGTTGGTGATTCGGAATTCCTTGAGAACATATTTTCAAAGCTGGGCAATATAATGGAGGAGGACAGAAATGAGTGAGCAGGCAAATCTATTAGAAAGCAGCACAAAGCATCTATGGCTACCGTTTACACAAATGAAAGATTATGAGAGTGATCCGCTGATCATTGAATGCGGAGAAGGCATCATTCTGAAGGATATTTGCGGGAAGGAATACTTGGATGGCTACTCCTCACTATGGCTAAATGTACACGGCCACCGGAAAAAGGAATTGAATGAGGCTATAATGGAGCAACTTGATTTAATCGCTCATTCAACCTTATTAGGAGCAGCTAATGTTCCTGCGATTCGGCTTGCTGAGAAACTTATTGAAATTACACCGGAGGATTTGCAGCGAGTATTCTATTCTGATTCAGGAGCAACATCAGTAGAAATTGCCATCAAGATGGCCTATCAATATTGGCAAAATAAAGGAAATCAAAAGAAAAAGAAATTCGTAACCCTCACTAACAATTATCATGGAGATACAATTGGTGCAATCAGTATTGGGAGTGTCGATCTATTTCACCGTGTCTATGGATCCTTAATGTTTCCAACGATAAAGGCCCCTTTTCCGCTCCAATACCGCAGTCCTTATTCAGGAGAAGCGGAAGTTAAAGAACGGGCATTAACAGAGCTAAGAGCCATTTTTCTGGAACATCATGAGGAAATTGCAGCCATAACACTGGAACCGCTTATCCAGGGGCAGGAGGCATGAATATCATGCCTGATGGCTATCTTAAAGGAGTAGAAGAGCTGTGCCGGGAATTCAATATCCTTTTAATTGTTGATGAGGTAGCTACTGGTTTTGGCCGGACAGGAAAGATGTTTGCAATCGAGCATGAAGGCGTTCAGCCGGATATTATGACCGTTGCGAAAGGGATAACTGGCGGCTATCTTCCCCTTGCTGCAACACTTACGACAGAGGAAATTTATAAAGAATTTTATGGCGAATATCAAGAAATGAAGACATTCTTTCATGGACATTCATACACGGGCAATCAGCTCGGATGTGCGGTTGCTTTGGCCAATCTGAAAATCTATGAAAAAGAAAAACTCGTGGAACAGGCAGCAAAAAAAGCAGAAGTTATAAAATCCGAACTAGCAGCATTAAAAAGCCTAAAACATGCAGGAGACATCCGCCAATTAGGATTAATGTGCGGTATTGAACTAGTTCAGGATAAAGAAACAGGGAAACCTTTTCCATGGGAAAAGCGAATGGGCTATCATGCCACACTGGAAATGAGAAAAAGGGGGATGCTCACAAGGCCGCTTGGGGATGTAATCGTCTTTATGCCGCCTCTGGCGAGTTCTGATGATCAAATCAGAAAAATGGTTCAAATTATGAGTAATTCAATTGAAGCGGTGACTGAAAAAAGAAGTCAGTGGTTTTAGAGGAGCAATCGTGTTAATTGTAATTGAATTCAGGAGATTTGTTCTCTAAAACTTCATCTCAAATAACAATACAATTAGAACGAAAAAACGCTTGGTAATCCAAGCGTTTTTTCTTTTTACCTTTGTCACTGATTAGTGGTGGGTTATCTGCCCCTAATTTGACCGAGTCTTCTTTAAAGTGGCCCATACACCCCAAAAGGCCGTGAGCCTACCTGGCGGTTCGGCAATGGGGCATGTTTATTGAGGGTGGTTGCAGTTACAATAAACAATCCAATGGTACACATTACCTGAAATATGAACAAACCTCTCCATATTCCTCTTTAAGGAATTACAAGAGAGGTTTGTTTTATAGGCTGCTCTTGGAGAAATATTTCCGGGTATCTTCACGTATTTGATTTGGCAAGACACGATCAAGCTCTTCATTTAACCACGAAAGTGTTTTACTGCGTAGGAAATCACGCATTTTTTCTTCGGCTGAGAGCATAACTAAATTGATGGTACAAGAGGAGGGAGCCGAAGAGCAGGTATTATCTCTATACAAATAACCATTATCTTTAATGTTTTTGCATTGAAAAATCGGCTTGGGACCTTCCACTGCTTCAATTACATCCCAAAAAGATATTTCTTCTGGAGATTTAGCGAGTTTATAGCCACCCTTAACTCCAGGAACTGAACTGACTATACCGTTTTTTGATAATTTACTGAAAATCTTTGAAAGATATGTTTCGGAAATCCCTTGGAAAGTGGAGAGTTCCTTTATTCCAATGGAAGAATCCTCTTCATTATCAATTAAATATACAAGGCAGTGAAGTGCGTATTCAACCCCAATACTATACTGCATTACTAACACCTCTTCATAAATGAGATTCATTTATCTTAAGAATTTTTATTTCTTTGTCAAACAGGGTCATTGGAATCAATTAACATGAAAAGTTGTTTGACATAATAAAGTGTACAATTTATTATAGATAATATCAATCGCTGATTGATGCTATCTACAATTGAAATTTCAAAATGCGGTTCAATTATTTATTGAATCAGCTTATAAGGAGGAATTGATATTGGAACAACGAATTGATTATTACAATTTAGCACCCGAGGCAATGAAAATAATGATGGAAATGGAGAAGTATACGAAAACGACAGGTTTAGACCGTAAACTTCGTGAACTTATAAAAATTAGGGCTTCTCAAATAAATGGCTGTGCCTATTGCATTAACATGCATACAGCTGATGCGAGAAAAATGGGAGAAACAGAACAGCGTTTATATTGCATCAGTGCATGGAGAGAGTGCACATTTTACTCCGAAGCAGAAAAAGCAGCTCTTGAATTAACAGAGCACATAACTTTAATCCCGGCGAAACGTGTGCCAGATGAGCTTTATCAGCGGGTACGTGAACATTATGATGAGAAGCAATATATTGACCTTGTTTTAATCATCAATCAAATCAACAGCTGGAATAGAATTTCAATTGCAATGGGGAATGTCGCAACTGAAAAATAATATCTCCAACAGTTCGTGCCATAATAATATGTCAATTTTTAAACCTTGATTGTCTTTATTTCCTTAGATCGTTTTTTTAAAAATGAACTTACCTTCTAGTAAGTAAAAAACAGTAAGCGTTCTAGACGAAAGATAAGGGCAAAGTGATATGGCGTGATAACTGCTTAATAGGTGTTGAAACTAGCATTACAGAAAAAGTCATTGCCGGGCTCATAAAGTTTGCCCTTAATGCAAAAGCTACTTGTGGAAAAATTGAAGCCAAAAAAATACTAATCCATTATAAAAAGGGAGTTTTAAAAATGATGAAAATAGAAAAGAAATTGTACACGGCTACTGTAAATGTCCAAGGCGGAAGAGATGGGAAAGCCGTATCTGACGATAACAATCTGAATGTAGACTTGAGATATCCAAAGGAATTAGGCGGGGACGGAGCTGGAACTAATCCGGAGCAGCTGTTCGCTGCAGGGTTTGCCGCATGTTTCCAGGGAGCGATGGGCACTGTCCTTAGGAAAAAGAACATTAAAACAGATGGTATAAATATTGCTTCACAAGTTACGCTTGGCAAGGATGCGAACGATGGCTATGTGCTGGCCATTACAATGGATATCACTGTAAAGGGCGTAGAAACCAGCGTGGCAGAAGAAGTCGTTGCGGAAGCTCATAAGGTTTGTCCTTATGCCAAAGCAACTCAAGGTAATATCGAAGTAATATCCAACGTTGTTGGTTAATCAGCACAGGGATCACCTAAAGAGTGCCTATCTTTAAACAAGATAGGCACTCTCTTTTGCAGTGGGAATTAGATTTTGTTTAACTTATTTTTCATAAAATGGCTCTTAATCCATTTTATAATAAGAAGGAGCGGTAGATACACGTATACAAAACCAATTCCCGCGTTAGAAGTAAACTGGACAAGATAATCAATACTCTTAAATTCCTGAAGGTATACAGAAGCTATCATTTCAGCAATAAGCAGGAATAGTAAAGTCGCTTTAGGTGGAATTGAAAAGGTCCTTTTTACGATTCTTGTACATGCCCACAAAGAAATACATATAGGGGATATAATCACTAACAGCCAAATAAAGATAAATACATATTCAAACCTTTCCAGAAAAGAGAATTGAACGATCTTAACCATCATCAGAGTGGGCCAGGGTAAATGCTTCAATACATCCTGATTAAAGTATAAGAATGATATTAAAGTGATAACCAGGTACACAATGAAAGTATATGTATTGCCAAGATAGGCCCATTTAGAAATATCCTTGTTATTCGAACTCCTAATGAAGGGATAATACATCAGTATCCACTCGAAGCCAAGAAAAAGCAGAGCATACTCTTTAGAAGATAAAAATAGCTCTTTGAGGGAATGACTGAAGGCTGGGAGCAGATAAATATAATTCGTGTGCTTTAATGGGAAATAGATTAAAAAGAACAGAAAAGAAGGCAAAATCACTCCCCAGAAACTAAAGCCGGTAAGACTTCGGAAGCCGCTTGAGATAATATAATAAAATGTCAGTCCGAAAATGAAACATAGCTGCCATGTTTTTATGGTAGGATACACCCAAATTTGGATGACCTCAATATAAGCACGAAGGACCGTCAAAGAAGCCAGCCAGAAATAGACCAATGCCATGATAGACATAATGCTGCCAAGTGCTTTTCCAAAGCAATACTGATGAACAGCTACTAAATCATTGGTTTCCCCGCCTAGCAGCTTAAAGATCATGTAGAGTATGATTTGGGTTGTGACCCAAGTAATAATTAAAGAAATCCACGCATCCTGTTCAGCATCTTTGATCACCTGGCTTTGAAAATTCAGGATGCCAATTCCGGTTTGTGAAGAGTGAACGAGAAAAAATGTGAAAAAAGCTGAAATCTGAAATTGTTTTTCTACTTTTACGTTCACCTATTTTCCCACCCCGGTTTGCCTTACTGTAATTTTGGTAGTTACATCACATGTCATACTGGGATAAATTCGATCGTAAAAACTTAGTTCAGAATAATTTCTGTGATTGGCTTTATACCTTCTTCCTATACCTAAAGGATCTACCCCATTTGTTTGAAATTTCTTAAGGAGTGATTCAGCCTCGTTTGAAATGGATTTCTGTAAGGAGTTTTTAAACAGTTTAAGATCCTTTTCTTTTTCCGGATTAATCCACTCAGGCAAAGCATCAAGCTCTACATCTAAATTAAGGCTCACATTTACCTGGTCCCTGAGATTTTCCCTGGTGATTCTGATTTTATGTTTTCCATTGATCGTTCTGACCCCAATATTTGCTTTGTGTCCATTCATGTCGAGGTTAAAACTGTAAACCCCTCTTTTATTTGTGTCCGTCATTAATTTTAATAGGAAGGTTTCTTCTTCCGAAATCCTGAGTGCCAATTTATCATCTTTAAAAATCCCCATTCCTTCGACTTTAATACGATCTTTAGAATCAACAGTGAGATTTGGAAATGACATATCAATTCCGGTTCCAAAAAACTGGTCATACATGACATGAAGATCAGATTCAGGAATTCCCTCATTTTCAATACTTTTTTCTATCAAATCCATTAGAAATAGGGGACTCTCCTTCATGGTTTTACTAAGCAGAAGCTCTGGAGTTCCATCTGTAATGACAATCCTTATTATGCCGATTTTTGGATCCTTGCAGATGGTGTCTAATATAGGTGCCAAACCCTCTCTGCTTAGTTGATCCCCAAATATCATGAGCCTCACCTGACCGATTTCAAAGGGGAATTGAGATTTATGGCTAAGCTCTTCCTGCAGGCTGGATGGATTTTTGGCAGCAGCTGTGATTAAAGCAGGATTATCACTCTCGGCATAATTTGGATAAACAACACTTGCCTTTAGCATCTCATCTTCTTTGTCATATCCTAGATTATGCATCAGAGAGACTTCATTAATAATATTGTGGGGCACACATCCAGTCAGGATTAGAGTTAGAACAACAATACCCATTTTAAAAAATGTGTTATTCGTCATTAATATCTTCCTTCTTTTTGCTTCTCTCTTTTGGTGAATATTTAATTTTATCTTTAGGTCTCAAATAATCCGGCCTCTTGTTTAATTTAGTATAAGGCGGCCTTATGATACTATCCGCAAGACTATTGCTGCGAAACGGGTGCAAAGGAACCATGTAAGGAGTATTAAATGATTTTAATGTAAACAAATGACATAGCAGCACGGCAAAACCTATCATAATACCCAGCCCGCCCAGGAATGATGACATGATGATTAATGGAAATCTTAATATTCGAATGGTGTTGGACATAACGTTAGTGGGTGTAGTAAATGAAGCTAAGGCTGATAAAGCGACAATGATAAGTAAAATATTACTTGTCAGTGCTGCCATTACAGCTGCCTGTCCAATGACAATACCGCCAACAATGCCCAATGTCTGTCCTACTTTAGTAGGCAAACGGGCTCCTGCCTCTCTTAATAATTCAATGGTCAATTCTAAAAAAGAACTTCCAGCAGCGGCGGAAATGGAACGTTTGCTCTGGACTCGATTAGCGGACCCAGTAAATCCGCGGGCACCACCTCATAATGAAACGTTACAACCGCAACATAAATGGATGAAGAAAAGATGGAAAAGATGATCGCAAGTATTCGGGTAAAACGGAAGAAAGACCCAATAATCCAGTTATAATAATAATCTTCAGATGAGAGAAAAAATCGAATATGGTAGTAGGTCCGGATACTGCGTAGGGTGAACCATCACTAAAGATCACGACTTGGCCGGAAGTGAGTGTATATGAGATTCGATCAAGCCTCTCTGAAGAAAAGTAAAGTGGAAAGGGAGTATAAGAATTCTCTTTAATGAGCTGGATTAAAGCAGAAGTATCCCAAATAATATCAAAATCTATTTCAGAGAGCCTTTTCTTTACAAATTTTATGTGGTCTTCATTTGTAATACCATCTAAATAAACAATGACCACCCTTGTTTTTGACAGCGTGCCCAGCACGATCTCTTCAGTGGTTAATAAAGGAGATTTTAACTTAGTTCGAAGTAGAAGAATATTCGTATCAAGACTCTCAACAAATCCTAATTTTGGACCGATAACATTAAATTCATTTTCTGTTTCATTGGATTCTCTTATCCCTTTAGATAAATTATTTACATTTACCAAAAGAAAATCATCTAAGTTATTTTTAAATTGAATTAGGACATATCCCTGATGAATTTTCTCTTCGATTTTTTTAGCTTCCTTTGTTCTGATAACGTCTTCAAGCGGCAGGCTGTTTTTAAATTGATTCATATCAAAGGCTTGGTCAGTCTTTTTTCGCACTCATTAATATATGGAAGAAATACATGTTCCATCGTCTTGTGATCGATTAGTGAAGTAAAGTATAAAATGAATATCTGAATTCCAGAAAAATTTTTTTAATCTCTTTAAAATCAGATGACTTTTTGGCTCTTTTCACTATCTCTGCAGGTGTTTGATTTTCTGCAGGATTCAGATTATTTTTTTCCTTTATCATAAAAAAGTGTACTCCCTAAGATGTGTTAATACTTATTATTATTACTAACAAAAATTGTATGCACTTTATCATTTTTATTATTGCTGAAAGACAAGCAGATATAGGAAATATTTAAATTTATGAAATTAACATGTTGGCTCAGAATTTTTCCGATTTGACACTTACCTATTAGTAAGTTACTATTGAGGCATGGAAAACAGAAAAAAACAAATTGTAGACTTAGCCATTAAATTGATCCAGCAAAAAGGGTATGTAGCCTTCAGCTATGATGACATTTCTAAACAGCTTGGGGTGACCAAAGCAAGCATTCACTATCACTTTGAGAAGAAGGAGGATTTAGGAGTCGCGGTTGCAGAACGCATTTTATTGAGACTGCAGGAATCTTTAATGTCAATTCAAAATTCGCCGGCTTCTGCTGAAGAGAAGCTGAAGCAGTTCATCCAGCAGCAGGCTCAAAGATTTGAGTGTACTGAAATTTGTCCTATTTCTTCGCTGCAGACAGATTATGAATCTTTGCCATCTGCAGTACAAGAAAAGATTGGAGAAGTCAGCAGACTGGAGCTCAGGGTAATGAAAGAATTAGTTGCAGAGGCACAAACTGAAAATATCATAAATAGCTCTGAAGATGTCCATCAAGTAGCGGTTATGATATTATCAAGTGTTAAAGGAGCATTATTATATAGACGTGTTCTGGGTAATGATGTATTAACCGGAGTACTAAATCAGTTGGATCGTTTCTTAAAAAAACCGTAGTAACGGTTTTTTTAACATAAAATACTTACCTTCTAGTAAGTAATTTTATCTTGGAGAATTTATTATAGAAAGTGGGGAAGTCCGCAGTGAAAAGAATGCTATTGGTTTCTCTATTGATGTCATGTGGGGCTACCTTTATTACTCCGTTATTCCCTCTATATAGTGAGGCTTACCGGCTGAACAGTCTGCAAATCACGATCTTGTTTGCCATTTATGCAGCATTCTTGCTGCCGACCTTGTTTATTGCGGGAGAAAAAGGCAGCACGTGGGGATTAAAAAGGGTTGTTCGCATCAGTATATGGATATCCATCGCATCTACCTTGTTATTCTTGGCAGGCAATCATTCCTGGATGCTCTATCTCGCCAGATCATTGGAAGGAATCGCATACGGAGCCTTTACAGGTACAGCTGCTGCTTTTCTTATGAAGCAAACTTCTCCCAGCCAAATGAGTGCAGCTCTCAAATTATCAGGTGTTACGATTCTCATTGGTTTCGGTCTGGGACCAGCTATCGCGGGTTTGATTCTGCAATATATACATTACCTGCCACTCCATTTGCCATTTTGGATTTTGCTCGTCCTGCTCATCATCTCACTATTCGTGCTGGAAACAATTCCTAAAGATTCTGTTTCGATTGAACAAAAACGAGTAAAAAGGAAGATATCGCTTGGTGTGCCAGACAATATTCGTTCTCCATTTTTCTCAATGGCCGGATTGCCTATCTTCACAGTTTTCACAATTCAAGGAATCGCTTTTGCTCTTATTCCTAATTTCGTCCAAAATGTCATTCATACGTCTAACATTGCTGTTTCCGGGTTAATCATTTTCGTGCTTCTCAGTGGAGCAGCTGTGGCTCAGTTCATTCCTTGGCCAAGTCACCCCATTACACGTATGAGATTCGGCATCCTGCTTCTTGCGGTAGGGTCATATATTATTGTTTCTTCCGGGTTAACCTCAAGCTTGCCGCTGCTCTGGACAGGCATTTTCATCCAGTCTATCGGGGGCGGATGGACCTTTCAAATCGCCCTGCGGTTTGCCGGACAGTTACCGGAACCAAAAGAACGGCCACGAGTCATTTCGGTTTTCTATTTATGCGCGTACTCAGGATTTATCGTTCCCGTTATTGGTGTCGGAGCGCTTACTCAATTTTTCAGTTTGAACCATTCGCTGATTGTGCTGAACCTGTTTGCTGCATTTATTGTTATATATGTGCTGCTGTATTCCGTCAGATATAATCGCACTTATTCGGACATGATAAATCCCTAATCTATTACTACGCCCTTCGAACCTAATCAAGAATGCATTAAAATCCAGCTGCCGGTTCGGCAGCTTTTTTCTCCTATTAAAAGGGAGATTAGTTTGAGAAGAGTGCTTACATAATAATAAGTGTCATGCTGAGTAATATTAATTGATATCTTCAGGCAGATGGCAATTAGTTTGCTGCTCATTAAAAGGGGATTACAGGAAGAGAACACCTATAAGAAACATGGTAAGGGGCTTGAATAGAATGGCGACATCTATAGAAAGGCTATTATGGAGTATTGCACTTCCTGGTTTTGGGCAATTTTTAAATGGAAAACTGATAAAGGGATTGGTTATTGTATTTTTAGAGTTCCTTATCAATGTACAAGCGAATTTCAACGGAGTCATTATGTCTAGTTTTCATGGAGATATTGAGAAGGCAATAGCAGAAACCGATTATTTGTGGCTGATGTTTTATCCTTGTTTGTATTTCTTTGCGATGTGGGATTCCTTTAAGGATGCAGGAGGAGGGAAAAACAGTTATTCTTTTCTTCCGTTTGTGTCTTCAGCTTACTTTGTTACAGTGGGGTGTATATATTCCCCTACCTTTAAGCTTTTTGGTGTATTATTAGGGCCTATTTGGCTTCCGATATTGTGCGTAATACCAGGTGTCAGTGTGGGTGTTATTTTAATGAAGATAATAAGTAAGAAACACATCGAGCCAATGTAAACAGGACAGACGTTTTATGGTTAAGCAGCTTAATAATAGTCAATGTAAGATGTTTAGAGACTATTTAATGAATAATTACTATTTTCAATTTACAAACTAAGATAAGAAATAAATTGTGGAGGGGCCTTTTAGATGAATTTAAACGAATTAGGCTTTCTTTGGTACTTACATTCAAGTTCCAATATGGTCAATATTTTTTGGGAAATCTGATGGAGACTGCTGAAGATACTGATTTGAAGGATGTTTTAACGGAAATTAAAACACTTTCTTCATTCCAGGAACAAGAGGCTTTGCAATTCTTAGCTGATAATGGATTACATGTTACACCGTTTTTTAGTGAAAATGATTTACATAGCCCCTCAGAAAAGTTATTTTCTGATCAATTAATGATAGAAATTCTTAAGCATATAACAAGCAACGGATTGGGTGTACTTTCTTTTCAATATACAGACTTGACCATCCCAAAGGTTAAGAATTTTTTTAAAGAAATACTCAATAAGTTAATTCAAATTGACATTTCTATATTAAATTTGCTGGAGCATAAAGGGTTGCTGCAAAACAGGTCCTTTTCATACACAAATGCTGAAGACAGAGAAAACAAATTATTTAAAGTGGCATCAACCCAGCAGAGGCCGCTTAATGCTGTTGAATTAGCAAGTATGTTTGGTTCTTTTCAATGTAATAATGTTGGGGTAGCTCTATGTACTGCTTTTTCGGATGTGGCGAAGGATGAAGATACAAAGAGTTTTTTGCAGGATGGGATCAAATTATCCTATCATCAAGTGGATGTTTTATCCGAAATATATAGAGAAAACGGAGTCCCAACAACGACCGGATTAGAGGCTCACGTTCAAAAGGTGAATAAATCCCCATTTTCAGATAAACTAATGGCTAACTTAATCATGTTCTTAAATCCTATCGCAATCGGCAATCTGCAGACTGCTGTCGTTTCCAGTTATAAAAAAAGTCACGTGAAAGCTCTAAAGGAATTAATTGATCAAGTGGAAGATTATTCAGAGAAAGGGTTTAAGTTATTGGTAAGGAAAGACTGGTTTAATGAGCCGCCGGTAACCAATAGGTCAATTGATAATTAAAAATTAGAACCAAACAATCTAAAGGAAAACCATCAAAATGGAAGATGAAAAAAGCCGATTTGTTCATTATAGAAAATCGGCTTCTTAAAATAATAAAATTTTTGCTGGGTATTAGGAGTTCGTTTTTATTTTTGAAGGAATTCTGTTAACCTTTTATAAGAAAGAACATCGCCATTCGTCATGTGATGAAAGGTCTGGCGGTTTACAATCTCTTCACTGATACTCCGTAAGAATGTTAGGGTAGCTCTGAATGGGACGGATCCACAGCTAAGCCTTTCAATTCCGATCTCAGATAACTCCGATAAAGAAGGCATCTCTGGATCAACCAATAGGTTGATCGGACAAGAAATTTCCTTTCTAATTTTTTTATAATCTTCCTATCAGTTAAACCAGGAATGAAAATGCAATCTGCCCCTGCATCTTGATAGGCTTTTGCCCGCTTTATTGCTTCTTGTAATTGCGTTGAAGAATCCCCAATTTTTAACCAATATAGATCTGTTCGTGCATTGATAAATAACGGCATATTTCTGGATTCTGAAAGTTCTTTCATAGCTGTTATCTTTTCCACTTGGGATGTGATATTAAAGATAGGCCGGTTAGGATCACCTGTACCGTCCTCCAGATTTATCCCGATAGCACCAGCAGCAGCTACTGCTTTTACGGTCTCTAAAACCTCTTCAACCGTCTGTCCATAACCTGCCTCAATGTCTGCGCTCACAGGAACATTCACTGATTTGGCGATATTTTCAATCGTTTCAACCATTTTGTTAAGAGGTATACTTTGCCCATCCAAGTACCCCAAAGAAGCAGCGATGCCAGCACTTGTTGTTCCAATCGCTTTAAAGCCGCATTCTTCAAACATTTTTGCACTGATTACATCCCATGCATTTGGCAGAACAAAGGTGGACGATTGCTGATGTAAGCGGTGAAAGGTTTTTGCCTTTAATGATTGTCCTTTGCTACTCATAATATTAAGCTCCTTTTACTGATTTGGTTTTAGTTTCTTATTGCTTCATTTCTATTATAAGAGCTAAATAATTCGATTTTCATCGAGATATGGAATGCATTTTGTTTTTTCAAATAGGATGCCATCTTAATGACGATAATCGGAGGATTCGAAACCCTGGATGGTGTCTTTGCAGGAGCGGGATCATCGAATCCTAAAGAAATTATGCTTCAGAGCTTGCGATGACGAAGTGAAGAGGGCTGCTTAGTAAAAACCCTTTCCATTTGAAGGGTTTTTTATCTGTTTACCACAATTTTTTTCGCTAATAATGATTCCTTCAGGCGTTTCCTGAATCAAATCACGCTATACAGATTTTTAATAGAGCTATCTATACAGGAATTAAATTTCTTTTTTTATTCTTCCTCATTTGCACTGAACCTCGCACTTCCTATTGAATAGTATATGGGCAGAGAGTGTGTACGCATTTAATACACAATGGAAATTTTATTCATTGGGAAGTGAAGATCATGCAAATTTTTTATACAGTACGTTCAGGTGATACGCTGTACGGGATATCAAGGAGATGGGAAATTCCGGCCGATTCCCTTATTGCGGCAAATAATTTGAAGCCCCCTTACACGATTTATATAGGTCAGCAGCTGTCCTTTCCACCTGGAGTTGATGCTGTGCGTGTTAGGCAAGGAGATTCAGTGTATCGAATTTCACAATTTTACAACGTTCCGCCTTCAGTTATCATAGAGGCGAATCAGCTTCAGCCACCCTATGTCATTCAGCCCGGTCAATTATTAAAGGTTCCGCCAGGTGTTCCATATTATACCGTCCAGCCAGGGGAAACACTTTATCGGCTTGCCCTGCGTTTTAATGTCATGACGAATGGGGAGCCAAATACTGAGCTTATTCGGTTTGTAAACCAGCTTTCATCCTCACAGCTATTTCCCGGAATGAAATTAAGGATTCCATACGCCCCTCCTGGTGGCCAAGGCCTGATTGCCTATACTGCTGATCGGGGAGGGCAATATGATATTTGGTTATATAATCCCCGGACAGGAGAGATCGTGCAGCTCACCAGTGGATTGGGTGACTCTTTTTCAAGTCCAGAATGGTCACCTAACAGCAGGAGAATTGCGTTTATTGGAAAGAACAGAATTATATATGTTGTGGATGTGGCATCTGGTGCGATCGCTCAAATCGACCAGATGGAAGGAGGTGCTGAATTGGATTGGTCGCCTGACAGCAGCCAAATTGCTTATACGAAGCAAGGTCGCATTATTATGTACAACGTTCTGTCTTATCAAGCGCAAAGCATTCAACAGTCTGACTCAACGGATGTTCAATGGTTTCCAAGCGGCAGGGAGCTGCTTTTTCAGGCACCGGATGCATCAGGAATTAGCCAGCTTTTCCGAATTCAAACCGATGGTTCCGAGAAACAGCAAATTACACGTAACACAGGAGGGCGGCTTAATAATGCCCAGCTATCACCCGACGGAAGCTTTGTTCTTTATACAACACCAGGTGTCAGCGTCTCCATTATTCACACCGTTGAGCTTTCAACAGGCAATGTTTTTGAAGTAAAAGGCGGGCCCCTTGCCAAAAATTATTATCCGACATGGTCACCTGATTCTTTGAACATTGCCTATAGCGCTACCGCCTTTGAAGATCGCGGGTATTTTTCACAAATTCGAACGGTGGGGAGGCGAGGAGAAGAGGATCGAATTTGGGCTATTTCCAATTGTTTTGCATCTCCTGTCACTTGGTCAACAGACGGAACAAAAATAGCCTATCTTAGTGGATGCAAGGAACAGGAATTTGCAAGTGAAATGTGGGCTATCGACCTCCGTCACCCCGTCCCGATACGGCTAATTGCAGGAGTTAACATTCAGTCACTTCAATGGTCTCCAACTGCCATAGTGGATGGCACCCAAAAGAACACATATACGAACACTGCCTACAAGATTCGTTTCCAATATCCGTCAAACTGGCGAAAAGTGAACGAGGAACGATACGAAGGTGCTGACGGCTTTTTTCAAATATCAGCGATTTCAGCAGGTGAAAACTTAGATGAGGTGTGCCATGGAGAAGCTTTCCATCCATTAATGCCCTATGGATCCATGCCAAGCATCTTGAAGACTCGAATTCAAAACCAGGAAGCCTGCTACGTTTTTCCCTCTGCGGACCAGCCAGCAGAAATGCTGAATCAATCCGCTTTAATCGTAAGGTATCCAACTCCCATTACAATTCAGGGAGAAACCTACAATTACTTCATCTTATGGGCAGATCAACCGCATTTAAAGGAGATAGCTATAAGTTTAATCTTTTTATAAACATGTGGGCCTGTCCTTCGGTTCGTTGAAGTATTAGCGTACTGTGGAGGCCAGGCTCTTTTTTATGTTCCTATTGATGGCAGCTGCCCTAAAAGACTTATACCATTATGAAAGATGGACCATTATCCTCGGGTTCTTATATAGTGGCGCTGCTTGGATTTTCTTCTGGTTTAACAGAATTTATTAATAAGGTCATTTGAAAAAGGGGAGGAAGGAGAAGAAGAAAAGGGAAATAGAAAGGGCTACTTAGGATAGCCTTTTATTTAGAAACTAAGAAAAACGCCCGGCAATCTCCGAGCGTTTTCCTCTTTCCCTTTTATAGCGGCGGATTCGTGACGCCTAAATTAACCCAATCTTCTTTTGGAGGACCATAAACTCCAAATGGCTTTAAACCTGCTTGGCGGATGAGAATAGTCAATTGCCCCCGATGATGCACAATGTGTTTGATTAAGCCCATCAAAATTTGAGCATTGGTTTCTTCTCTTCCAAATGCATTCTGTGTCTGGCTCAATGAGTCATCTGTCCATTGCTGCTCAATCGCCAGAGCTGCTTCCTCACTCAGCTTTTTAAATGTATCCGCAATTTCTTTTGCCGAAGCGGGGACATTTTCTTCATTTACAGCCTTTTCTATTTTTAACCCGAAATGAGCTAAATAATCTGGAATACTTGCTGTTAAATGCCACGCAATTCTCCCTAATGTGCGTCCTTCTGGGTAAACCTGCTGCTTTAAAGAGTCATCTGTTAATCCGTCCAACACCTTTTGCGTCAGTACTGCCTCTCTTTTCCATTCATTAATAAAGTCTGAAATGGTTACATACATCAATCGTTCCTCCATTCGTTGGATATTATAGGTAAATCATAAAACATTTGTTCGTGTTTTTCAAGTTGAAGTAAATATGGGAGAAATTAGAAGATCTAAGCCACCTATAATGTATGAGATTCGCAACAAAAAATTCATATTTCATTCGACAATATTCGCGCGCAACGGAGGAATGATTTCTATATAGTTGAAAGTGTTCCTGATACATGAGAGATGCGGTGTCAATGCTGGCACCTTTTAATAGAAATGAGGTGTAGGGATGAGGACTTTAAAGATCAAAGACTTAACCCTGGACGAGCTGGACTTGCTTGAACAGGATCTTCACGAAAACGGGGAAAAAAGCGATTACGGCTATTACATGCAGCTGGTGACCGTCTATGAAACCATGTATAAAAAGCTAAAAAGTCTAGCGAGAAATAATGGACCACACTATGATCATTCCCTTCAGCATACTAAAAATGTTTTTATATCTCATCTTATTAAATTCGGTCCCTACATAAAAATGAATCACTTTAAGGATGACGGTGATGCTGTAGAGTCTCTGATCAAGGCCATTGGTTTAGAACAAAAACTTCCCATTGCCTATTATCGTCTTGGTTTTCTGGCTTATAAACATGGCAAGTATGGCTCAGCCGTCCGCTATTTTCAGCAAGCCCTGAATAAGCAGCTGCTGAATGATCCAAGATATGCCCTTAATCAGCAGCAGGAATTCCATGCCCATATGTATCTGGCCAACAGTGCTTTATATGTTGCCAGCCAGACCTTTGAAACTATGGAAAAACTCCCATATTTACCGGAGGAGCAATTGCCCAATCCAGAGCTGTCGCCATTATTTGAAACATTGGCATCGAATGAAAAATACTTACAGACCCATGCTTTCTACAAAATCTCTAAAAATAATACCGAAACCTGTTCAAAGGAAGTATGTGAAGACCTCTACGAAAACAGTGAACCTAATGAACTGGTCCTGTACTTTAATGACCGCGAAAACATTCTCTTATTTAATGGGGAGGAAGCCATAATCACCCCAACCCAGGCCAATATAATCAGACATTTCCTCTTGTCCTCCAGCAAGGAGAATCCATGCACGAGAATCACTATGCGTGATTTTTATGGAAGGACTGGCAGTGATGGAGAGGTGAAGAAGAACACCTTTATCAAATCTATTGAAAGACTGAGAGGAGCTTTAAGATCAATAGAGATACCTGAGATTATTGATAGTACACAGTACAGGGGAGACAGCTTATTATTTTAATGAGTCGGTTCCTTTTACTGTTTTGTTTAGGGTGGATGGGGCTTTTGCTAATGAGTATGTGAACTGAAAATGTACGGATGAGGAGCCTAATCAGCGGTTTTTTAAGCTGCTGATTAGGTTCCTTTGCACGGAATGCCTGTTACAGCTCTATCTTACGTGAATAGAAGTGCAATAAAAACAGCCCCTTATTCATTTAAAATAAGGGGTTGGAAGTGTTGAGGGTTATTTAGTAAATTCTTTAGTGCCAGATCCAGGGTGGCATGATTTTCAGGATCCAGCCAGTTTTCTGGAATGATGAGATAAGAGCAGCTGCCGCTGTGTAAATAACGGTAAATAATATGCGCTGCATCGATTTCTTGTCTGCTAACGTCTCGGGCTGCATTTGCTTCATCTTTTTTAAAATAAGCTAGAATGTCCGTTTTTATTTTCTCCTCAATGTTGCCTGCTGATGCATAGTTGTCGCTGTACAGAATATCCGTCCTTTTAATAAGGAAAAGTTTAATAGTAGAATCTGTTAATCTTTCGATAGCGACGATATTATGATTTTCTTCGGTGAATTCGATCACTTTTTCTTTTTTAGCAGGGAGCTGACTGCCTGTATATGGTCCCGATAGGCGGATGCAGCTTCAAAATCAAATGCTTCAGAGGCATTCAACATCATTTGATTCATGTCCTCTATGATACTCCTGTCAGTGCCTTTCAGAAAACCGATAAACCTGTCCAGGATGTCGTTGTACTGCTGTTCTGCAGGCCCGCCAAGACACCGGCCTAGGCATGAGCCTAAGGAATAATTCAGGCAGGCGGAGTTCTTTCCGTTGGGATTGCTGCAATTCAGCTTAAAGCATTCCTTTAACCCCCGGAGAGCTCTTTCCACATTGCTTCGGCTTGTAAAAGGGCCAAAATAAACCTTGCCGTCATTCTCAATGGGATTAAATGCAATATCAATCTTACGGTGCTTACCGGTAAGGCTGATCGAGATATAAATGAATGACTGCGGACTCTTCATCATTCGATTATATAGCGGCTTAATGCTTTTAATTAATTGGCATTCAAGCATAAAAGCCTCAAATTCAGTATCTGTCAGAATATAATCAAAATCCCTTAAGTGTTTGACCAGCTTTTTAATCTTTGGAGAATGATGTTTAGAGTCCCGGAAATAAGACTGAACCCGATTCTTTAGATTTTTCGCCTTCCCCACATACAGAATTTGACCCTGCGAATCCTTCATCAGATATACGCCTGGGGTTAAGGGCAGGTTTTTCACCTTGTCTGGCAGATTAATAGACATTCATTCCTTTACTAGAAAATATATATTTTGTATTTTATCATGGGAGGGGATTTGGCTGCTATTTTCAAAGCTTCTTTTGGTACCGTAGACCTCCATAAAAAATATCACAGTGACAGGGACCATTTCCTCGAAGCCATTTTGATTCAAACGGTTCAAAACCCCCACAAAATGGTCAATTTGAGTTATAATATACAATATCAAATTTATAGTAAGTCTGTTTATTTTTATGGAGGATTTATGAAAAAGAACATTCATGTAGTTGGTGCAGTTATTATTGAAAATGGAAATATTCTATGTGCTCAAAGGGGTCCATCAAAAGCGCTTCCTTACAAATGGGAATTTCCTGGAGGGAAAATTGAGAGTGGAGAAACGCCGCAGCAAGCCCTAATTCGGGAAATAAATGAAGAAATGAATTGTAAGATCGAAATAGGTGAACAAATTGAACACACTGTCTATGAATATGATTTCGGTATTGTTCATTTAACTACTTTTTATTGTAAATTGGTTGAAGGAAAACCTACATTAACAGAACATGTTTCGATAAATTGGCTGTCACCGTCAGATCTTGAAACTTTGGACTGGGCTCCTGCTGATATCCCAGCCATCAATAAAATTTCAAAAACGCTTTCCTTAAAATGAGTATTTCCAAAAGCTATTTACACACAGTAGATAGCTTTTTTTATATGGGAATTTATTGAATTGACATTACTCTAAGTTTAAAATGGTTATAACAACTGGTAGGGAATGGAGTAAAAATGAATAATTTAATTAGAAATTTAGAAGCTTCTTTACATAGAGGTTTTATTAATCAGCATCATCAGGATTCAGGGAATTATAAACCAAAGTTATTAATTAACAATGCCCAAAAAAGTGAAAATGTTTTAACTACATTAATTGATGAGCTAGAAAGTTGTAAGTCTTTCATTTTTTCAGTGGCGTTTATTACAGAAAGCGGCCTTGCGACTCTGAAATCACATCTTTATGACCTCCACCTAAAAGGTATTAAAGGTCGAATACTCACCTCAACTTTCTTAAACTTTAATCAACCAAAGGTCTTTAGAGAATTAATGAAGTTAACTAATGTGGAAGTGAGGCTAGCAGATCTTAAAGGTTTTCACTCAAAGGGGTATATTTTTAATAAAGACACTCATTATTCACTTATTGTAGGGAGTTCAAACTTAACTGCCCAAGCCTTAAAAGTGAATTATGAGTGGAATGTGAAGTTAACATCTCATGAAAACGGAGAAATAGTTCATCATTTCAAAAATCAATTTGAAGAAGTATGGGAGAAGTCTAGCATATTGACTGAAGAATGGATTGCTGAATATGAAAGGACATATGTTGATGTCAATAACCATGTTATTCAAAACGTTCTAGAAATGCCTAGTCAATATCAAACGAATTCTCTCGAAGAAGCAATCAAGATTGTACCAAACAAAATGCAACAAGCAGCCTTAGAGCAAATTCAATCCCTTAGAGAAGCTGGAAATGATAAGGGTTTAATTATTTCAGCAACCGGAACTGGAAAAACATATCTATCAGCTTTTGATGTTAGAAGATTTAATCCTAATCGCATGCTATTTATTGTCCACCGCGAGCAAATCTTAAAGAAAGCAAAATCAGATTTTAAAAAATTATTTGGTGGATTAGAAGAAGACTTTGGAATTTTATCAGGCTCTCAAAAACAGACAAATGCAAGGTATCTGTTTGCTACTATTCAAACTATTTCTAAGGATGATGTCTTGTCCAGATTTAGTGAAGATGAATTTGACTATATTCTTGTTGATGAAGTACATAAAGCAGGAGCGAGTTCTTACAAGAAGGTAATGAATTATTTTACACCAACATTCTTATTAGGCATGACTGCAACACCTGAGCGGACGGATGACTTTAATATATATGGGTTGTTTGATTACAACATTGCATATGAAATTAGATTACAAGAAGCACTTGAAGAGGACATGCTCTGTTCATTCCACTATTTCGGTGTCACAGACATTGAATATAATGGGAAACTAATTGATGATTCCGCAGTTCTTTCTCATCTGATTACAGAGGAACGTGTAAATCATATTATTGAAAAGATAAATTATTATGGTTATTCCGGAGAAAGTGTTAAAGGATTAATTTTCTGTAGTCGAAAAGAGGAAGCTGGGAAGCTATCAGTAGCTTTAAATGAAAGAGGATTTCGAACAGTCGCTTTAACAGGTGATCATTCACAAGAAGAAAGAGAAATGAGAGTAAATCAACTCGAAAATGGCAGCCTAGATTACATTTTGACTGTTGATATTTTTAATGAGGGTATAGATATTCCATGCATTAATCAAGTTGTCATGCTAAGACAAACTCAATCGAGTATTATATTTATCCAACAACTTGGTAGAGGCTTACGTAAACACACATCAAAAGATTTTGTCACGATAATAGACTTTATTGGTAATTATAAAAACAATTATTTAATACCTATTGCTCTTTCAGGTGATAAATCCCAAAACAAGGATAATATCAGACGTCGTACCAAAGATACAAGCTATATTAAAGGCGTCTCTACAGTTAACTTTGAAGAGATAGCAAAGAAACAAATCTTTAAAGCAATAAATAATAGTAGACTTACAGAATTGAGACTAATTAGGGAAGCCTTTGTTGAGTTAGAAAATAAGATTGGAAAAACACCTTACTTGCATGACTTTATTTTAAATTATTCGATTGACCCTGCGGTATTAGTAGATGGTAGTAAACCATACAAACTTAACTATCATCAGTTCTTGTTGAAAATGAATAAAGAAGTTTCTCCGTTAACTGATTATGAAAATAAAGTCTTAACCATGGTCACACAAGAAATTTTAGAGGGAAAACGCAAGCATGAAATCATTCTAATTGAACAATTAATGAATCACAATAAAGTTAGATGTGAAGACTATATTAACCTTTTAGAAACATTCAACTGTAGTACGGATGAGAAGACCATAAGATCTATACAGAGAATATTTAACTTAACCTTTTATAATCAGGTTAATAGGGAAAAGTATGGACAAAAACCTATAATAATGTTGGAAGAAGGCTACTTCATATTTAACAAGGATATTGAAGGAAGCATCCAGAATAATGAATACTTCAATTTTTTAATGATGGATGTCGTGAAGTGTGCAAAAGAGAAAAACAAAAAGTATTCCGGTGATAGAGAATTAACTTTATATGAAAAATATTCTAGAAAAGATGTATGTAAACTTTTAAACTGGGACAAAGACGAAACAAGTACAATGTTTGGCTATAAAACAAAACATCAAACTTGTCCAATTTTTATAACCTATCACAAAAAAGTAGAATTAGAAACAGGCTTAAGATATGGTGATAAATTCTTAAGTCAAGATGTCATTAAGTGGTATACTACAAAAAATAGGACTTTAAATTCAAATGAAGTTAAAACCATTATTCAAGCTAAAAAAATAATATCGACCTTCACTTTTTTGTGAAAAAAGATGATGATGAAGGTACGGAATTTTATTATTTAGGTAAGGGATTACCAGATGAAGATTCTGTAAAACAGGGTGCAATGGAAGATGGGAAACCGGTTGTTTACATGAATATGATTATGGAAGAAGCTATTGATAGTAAATTATATAATTATATTATTAATGAGAATTTAGAATGAAACAGTTAGTGTCAGTCTCAATTATGCATGTTAATTAGGACTAGGCACTTTTTATTTATTTGCATTGTAACCCTTTGCAATTTTCGAAAGGGCTGTATGGTATTCTTTTTGTAAATGAATAGGTATTTTAGGGGGATTATTGCTATGGGGAATTGGATTTTTCAAGGAAATCCCAAGTATTTTCCAATTGATGAATATATAAAAGAAAATAATATTATTAATTGGAGTATTCGTCAGAAACAATATTTGTCTGTAACCTCATATGGCTCATTAATAATTTCACATAAGGCAATTATCCCACCTGAATTCTTCTCTCCGCCATCCGATCTCCAAATAAACACATTATCTCCTGGCTGAATTTGATATTAAGCTAGACTTAAAAGTTATTGAAAGGCGCCTGACACCAGAAGATGGGATGCTTCTCAGACATGAACTAAAAGATATACCGGATACAATGAATCTGCAGATTTTCAAAATGCGACAGAACACAAATTACAGATTATCTGATGAAGAGTTTAACCGGCTTCACCATTTATGGGAATCACCGGAGGCAATAACCGAAAAGTTAAAAATGTCAACAGTTGAAAAATATATGCATTCTTTCAAGGATCAAGCAGAAGATTGGTTTAGCAGCAATACAGATTATTTGCAGGAAAGCTATCAATTTTTTAAAAGCTTTAAGCAAAGAGGCCTTCTAAGCACAATGGAGTGGGAGGATATACAGAAGCTGGGTGAACACATCAATGCCTTCCGGATGCCTTTAGCAAAGAAACGGGCACTAGGGAATCCCAATGCTGACATTAAGCATTACCGAAGTAGCTTTCAATATCTAATATATGGAGATGATCCACTAAAAAAACGCATGGATCAGTTTGCTCACCATGAAGATTATAAACTATTTGGCTTTGGTTATAGCGTTGTCAGTGAACTGATCGGTAACATTTTTCCTGATGAATATTGCTTTTACAATCAGAGAGATCGAGTAGCTCTGGAGAATATCATAGAGTTAAAACCCAGATATGCGAGAGGGGATACCTTTGGCGAGAAATTCATTAAATTTCAGGAGTGCTTGAAAGAGAATGAAATAGTTGAAAATTACCTTGAAGTAGTTGGGAAGCAAACAAGTCTTCCAATCTATTATGAAATTGATCAATTCTTCAGCTATCTTTTCGAAAACTATGGTAAAAAAGAAGCTATTGATGAAGAGGAAGAGCAACCACAATACTGGTTATTGGCAGCAGGGGAAGGAAGCTTCATGTGGGAAGATTTCCATAAGAATGAGCATATCGGAATTGGCTGGGAAGAGCTTGGTGATCTCAAAAAATACGGAAGCAAACGTGAGGTAATCGATGCTCTCAAGGAAATCTATGGGCTGGATTACAACCCAAATAATGATGCCCTTGCTAACTACCAGTTTGCCAATGAAATGAAGATAGGAGATTATGTTCTCATAAAAAGAGGGACACATCATATAATTGGTTACGGCAAAGTTGTTTCAGATTATAAACATGAACCGTCAAGGGAAAAGTACCATTCACTTCGCAAGGTTGAGTGGATTTCAATGGGTGAATGGGAAGTTGAGAAGCTAAACACAAAAACGTTAACGGATATTACTCAGTATGAAGAATTTGTTGACAAGTTGCTTGCTGCAATTGGTAAAGAAGAAACAACAATTTATCCAACATCAAACGACGGAATGTCAATTGGAAAAGAAGACTCCACTCCTTACACCACAGAACAACTGCTAAGTGAAGTATTTATGAAAGAAGATAAAATCGAAGATATCCTTGAAACGCTTGATTACAAGAAAAATATTATCCTGCAGGGCCCTCCTGGTGTTGGAAAAACTTTTGTGGCGAAGCGGCTTGCCTTTCTCCATATGGGAGCAAAGGATGACAGCAAAGTCGAAATGCTGCAATTCCATCAATCCTATTCATATGAAGACTTCATCCGAGGATACAAACCGAATGTACAGGGACATTTCACCTTGAAAGACGGAATCTTCTATTCGTTTTGTAAAAAAGCGATAGAAGATCAGGAAAACAATTACTATATGATTATTGATGAAATTAACAGGGGTAACTTGTCCAAAATTTTTGGGGAGCTGATGATGCTTATTGAAGCGGATAAACGGGGCAGAAAATTCGCCGTTAAGCTTGCGTATAGTGAAGGGGAGGAAACATTCTATATTCCGAAAAACTTGTACCTGATTGGTACCATGAACACAGCAGACCGATCACTGGCATTGGTTGATTATGCACTTAGAAGAAAGTTTTCCTTCATTAGTGTAGAACCGGCATTTGAAACAGAGCAATTCAATGGGTATTTAATCAGTAAAGGGATTAGCCAGGGCTTTATTGACAAACTTATCGCAGGGATCAATGACATTAATCAGGCGATAACAAATGATGCGGTCAATCTGGGCAAAGGATATGAAATTGGCCACAGCTATTTCTGCCCGACAAATGAACAAGTGGATGATGAACAAAAATGGTATGAGCGAATCATCCGCCTGGAAATCGCCCCACTCCTACGTGAATATTGGTTCGATCAGGAGGACAAAGTAAATGAGCTCCTTGGCAGACTCTAAAATACCGATCAAAAACTTATACTATATGCTTTGTTATGCCTGGGGACATTTGGAAGAAAAAGATATGGCCAACATTGCCCGTGAAGATGAAAAGGATATCAAGCATCTCTTAACTAGAATCCTCCTCGTAAAGCTCCGCTCGCTCATCAAGCGGGGTTTTTACCGGGAGTACAAATCCTACCAGGAGGAAACCGGAACCCTAAAGGGTCGAATTCTTTTTCAGGAATCCATCAACACCTTCTCTTTTAAAAGAGGCAAAATGCACTGTGAGTTCGAAGAAATGACCCATGATATTATTCATAACCAGGTAATTAAATCAACACTTTATGCGCTGCTGCAAACCCAGCAGCTAGAAAGACAGCTAAAGGAAGAAATCCAGCAGCTGTATCCATATTTTGCCGAAGTAACTGTCATAAAGCTAAACCTGAGAATCTTTCAGGAAATTAAACTGCACAGAAGCAGTCAGCACTACCGATTCGTCCTGGACATCTGCCGTTTTCTTTATGAATCATTGCTTTTAAATGAAGAGAAGGGGGAATCTCAATTAGTCGACTTTGAACGAGATCCAAAGGTAATGGCACGCCTATTTGAGGACTTTGTGCGTAACTTTTACAAAAGAGAAATGCCCGAATACAAGGTGCATCGTGAAAATATTTATTGGGATGCTGAAGGAGAAGACACTAGATACCTTCCACTCATGCAGACCGATATTTCTCTTGAAAGTGTGGATCAAAAAATTATAATTGATACAAAATATTATCAGAATGCTTTGACTCAAAATTTTGGATCACAGAAATTGATAAGCGGGAATTTGTATCAGCTGTTTGCTTATTTGAGTAATCATAAGAAGGCGGAGGGGGAGGAAACGGTAGGTATGCTCCTTTATCCTAAGACTGGTAAGGAATTGATGTTAGAATATAGAATTAAGGGGTTTTCAATAAGAATCAATACTATAGATTTGAACCGAGATTGGTTAAGCATTCATACAAGATTAAAAGAAATTGTAAGTTAAGAAGTGTGATAACCTATTTATTTTCATAAATATAAATATCCCAAGGAAGAGTGGCAGAAATGATAAATGTTAATTCCGCTCAAATAATTAGTAATTATACTAAGGACCAAAAAAAATATTATATTGAAATTTTTTATATTGATAATGGTATACAAGCCTTTGCTTCTTTCCAAGAGAACATTAATAAAATTGGAGCTAGCATAGTTGGTTCTGGATACCATACTACTAATAAAAAATTAGCTATTGATAGTGCAATAGCTAATTTGATCCTTCAATTGAATTAAGAAAAGTTTCCTCAGTCTAGTACACGTGGAGGTGACAGTGAAACTTGTTTTGAAAGATACAGTGGAAAAAATGCACCTAACAGTTTAAAGTTTTGCGATGCAAGGCTGAGAGAATGACAATCATTGCTCCTTCAATTATTTTGATCTTTTAATGAGACGCTGAAGAACTTGTTTCATAACTTGTTGGTATTTTATGTCGAGGTTAAAAAAACTTTTGATTAGTTTTTTGAGGCCATGATATATTTATCCTGGTCTTTTTTTCGTATAATTGAGAGTGCAATTACATTTTCCAATTAGCCCAATTTAATTAGATGTTCAGAAAGCAATTTGATCTTTGCTTTGAACTATTTGCTTTTATGTTTTTTTCTGCATGAAGAGAGAGTAGGCTATTAAATTGTTATTAAGTTTCTCAGATTTCTTTCTTAAGATGCTCGTAGAAAAGGTGCTAATGTTTGTTAAGGTCACTTTGAGCATTCCAACAGTTTTGTACCTCACACATTATAGAAGAGAAGTAACAATCAAAGCGATTAGAAAAACATCACTTCTCTGATCAAGTAGAACATGAATTTATATCGACTTTATGGAGTATCAGAGAAAAGAGCATAAACGGTACAGACATCAATACTAACTGCAATTAAAATTTTGGAACAATGTATATCACAATGGCTTCTCCATTAAATGTATATATCTGGATCTCCTAAGGGGCAATGGCATGTCTACTATTATTGCCGCTATATGACTATAATAAACTTGATATCAGTATAACAATTCGTTATCTTATATGTGTATATTGTAGAAATTACGTTCGAATACAGAGGCACTTCAATTCTGATCATTTGGTGTGCGATAATTAATCTTATGAATAAGAAGAACAAGATCTATATAAGAATGATGGCTTATAGTTGATGAAATTTACAAATATCTCAATGTAGAAATGAGGCTGTTTACAAATGGATGGAGCAACGGAATGCCAGGCCACCGAGTAGGACGCCGTTGGTTGTTTAAAAAAACGAGGTAGATGAATGGGTTCGCTTTGGTGGTGCAGCGAACAACCCGAAAAGGATGAACAATAATTAATGGATGATTTTAATAACACAACAGAACTTGGCGTATATGATACCGCAATTAACGTTATTGGTGGGCTAAAGGATATTACAGTCATTTTCAAAGCCATAGATTCTCATTTTAGTCAATCCGACTCACTAAAAGGACTCGTAAATCAGCGGAATGAATTTAATCTTCGTACTGAAAAAAGTCGAGCAAGGATTGAACGCGAGGTAAGAAAAGGATTTTTGCAGTTTAAGAACGAGGATCATCAGGATCTCATTCAGGGGATTTTCAGCGACCGCGTGCCTCTACAGGACAAGCAGTTGGTTCTGGTTTGGCAGTTTGCTTTAAACAACAGATTATTCAGAGAAATCACATCAGGGATTTTTGTGAAAACTTATTATTCTGGACGTGCAAGCATCTCAAAGGATGATATTACTGCCTATCTAAAAGAATTTCTTCTGCAAAATGAATTACAGAAAATCAGTTGGTCAGAAAATACAATTAACACGCTATCCACCAAATATCTCAATTTGATGAGTAAGCTTGGTTTTCTAAGCCCTGGGAGAGTAAAGTCATTCAATCATATACGCCCATCTTCAGAAGCGCTAGTGCTCTTTCTTTACTTTGCGAAATTATGCTCTCCCAGAGCCAATAACATCATGATTAACAAATTGCTTTCCATCAGTTTTGTTCCTTCAGAAGACATGCAGGAGCGGCTCAAGAAGCTGTCAATGAAAGGATTCTTTAATATGAATTTCAACGGTGTTGCTTTGAACATCGAACTAACCCAAAGCTATAAAGGAGTTTGTGATGTCTTATATAACTGACCATCAGCAAAAGTTTACAGATTTAAACTTTCATATAGAAAACCAAGATCAGCTTCGCCGGCAGGCAAATGGCGGGAACAGTATCTTATTCTCATACCCGCCTGATGAAGAACAGCAGTATATTGAAAAAGCGAAAGAACTATATACTGATAAGGCTGTATTTATTGATGTTAGCAAGTTGCTGGTTCAGTTCATTGATGAGGACGGATGGGAGTCATTTAAGGAGTATTATAGTGACTTTAAGAACACTCCCCACCTAATTTTTCGTTCTGATGATCCTTCAATTGATCTGTTTGACCTGATTATTCGCGAAATTGTGAAAGCCTGTCAGAACGACAAGATTCCAATTTTAATAAGAACAGGTTGTCTATTTGGTACAGGAGTCGAGAACGTAAACATCATGGAGAATAAGGCCGTTATGAATTTGCCTCATCCTCTTGTGATATTTTACCCATCAAAAATTGAGAACGACAATATTTACTTTTTGAACTTCAAACCTGCATCGAAATATCGTTGCATGTTAGTTAAATAAGGGGATCTATTATGACAAAAATAAATGAAATACTGACACTGGATCTTCAGGAAGATATAAAAAATGTGATCGATCTTGAGGATCGTTCCGAAACGGAAATCCAGCAGGAAATTGAATCTTACATTGTGACCGAAGGAATCGGCCGGCATCTTTACAATTTTACCAACCTGTTCACCTCCAATATTAAAGAAACTGGGGTTTGGTTGTCCGGCTTCTATGGTTCAGGTAAATCTTACTTCGGCAAGATGATGGGATATATCATCGGCAATCCTATTATTAATGGAACACCTGCCAGAGATCGATTTATCCCACGACTAAAAGGTGTAGAGGACGAAAGCTTAATTGAAAACTCCATCCGCAATCTTGAAGTGGTCAACAGTAGAGTCGTTTTCCTTGACGTCGCCAAACAGAACACAGACAAAGGCCTAGCATTCACTCTTTTTGCCAACTTATTGAAAAATCTCGGTTTCCGCGATGATATCTATGGCTATATGGAGTTTGATTTGTTGATCGATGGTAAACTCGATGAGTTCAAAAGTAAAACCAAATCCCTCGAGGGGCAAGAATGGAATCGGTTAAAAACAAGCAATCGTCAGGTTGCAAGAGTCATGCGGAAAGTATTTGCTGAAATGGGTTATAGCGAAGCCGACTACGCAGACACTCAAAAGGTTTACAGTTCCGCTATTGAGAACTTTTCTGCAAGCAAGTTCAAAACGGAGCTTGAGAAGTACTTGACGTACCGTCCGGAGGAGACGATTGTTTTTGTCTTTGATGAAGCCAGTGAAGCTATCAGCCAGAAGAAATTCACTTTATTGGACCTGGAGGGTATAAGTGAAGCTCTTTCAAGTATCAGCAACAATGTTTGGACCATCGCTATTGCACAGGAAAAACTCGATGATGTTATTAACAATGCCAATGTGAATCGAAGCCAGCTGACCAAGTTAACCGATCGTTTCAAGACCAAGGTTCACCTTGAATCAACCGAGGTTGATGTTATTATCCGAAGCCGTTTACTTCATAAAACGCAAGCAGGATATCAGAAGCTTGTTGATTACCACAAAAGTAATGAAGGACTTGTATCAGATGCAACCAACCTGAAATCATCATTTCCGACTAAAACGGCAAATGCGGATGAGTTTGCAACCTACTATCCATTCCATAAGTATCAGTTCGACATTCTTCAAAAGTTTTTATTTAGCTCTAATGCGTTGGTATCCACTCAGATCGCAGCTCGTGGAATGATCATTACAACTTTTGATATTCTTCGAAAGCAAATGCGGGAAAGGGAACTTTACAGCTTTACCCCGGGTTACGCCATATGTACCGAGGCGCAAACGGCTCCTCCCATTGGACTGGTTAATAAATACGATACTGCAAGAAAAATACTGAAAGAGAATAGCAGTATCATTGACGGTGAAAAACTGTTGAAGACGATTCATCTTATGGCTGATTCAGACGTTATTTCTCCGACAGTGGAGAATATCACAAAGAGCTACATTTCCGACATTACAACCTACTATGATGTGAAGCCGGTCATAGAAGAGGCTCTCGGACTGCTGCTTGAAGCAAAAGTCCTGTTGCTTTCAAACAACAACTACAAGATCACTTCTGACCTTGAGGGCAAGCTCCTTGAAGAGATGAAAGACTTCGATGTTGAGCTATTCAGCAAGAAAAGATCCTTGATCAACTACATTAAGGACTACAAGCTGTTTAACACGGTAGCTACCTTTAATGACGGCACAGACAGTTTCAAATTCAGCGTTCTTTCCGATCAGGAAGACGAGCTAACAGGCTCAGGCAGTAAGCATCTGAAATTGACAGTCTACAGCCTATTTAACATCGATGAAAACCGACAGGATTTTATCGAGAACCTAAGACTGGAAACCCAGTTTCAAAAGGATCTCATCACTCTAGTACCAGACAACAAAGAGTTTCCGCTGATTGATAAACTAATTGGTGAAATTAGCCGATACTCATACATGGAAGAAAAATACTCCAATGAACCTGATCCCGCCAAGCGCCAAATTATTCGGGATTTTTCAATCATCCGGGAGGAAAAGGAGAAAGAGCTCAGAGTAAAGATTGAGAAGGCATATCAGAACTCCTCATTGATCTATATGTTCGACGAGCTTCGGATTAATGCAGATAGCTTCAAAGGCACGATAAGTGAAATTCAGCGCAAAATGATCAAGAATATTTATACAAAGAGATTGGCTTCGGGGCTTTCTGAAGGTCTGGTTCCTAAAATTTTCAGCAGTCGCAAGGAAGACCTAAGCCGACTGTTTTCCGGTGATGACTTTAGGTTTTTCGACAGCCATGGAAACTTCACCGGTGATCACTTAAAGGTAGTTGAAGAGGTCAATTTCAAGATTAAAAGCCGTTATGTAGATGGTCGCACACTGGAGTCAGATCTCTCTGGAGCTCCATGGGGATATTCATTTGGAACCATTGTATCTACCTTGGCATCCCTCTTTCGAGCCGGTCGCCTGTCAGTAAAATACAATGGTGACACATGGTTTTCGCATAAGCAGAACGGTATCCAGGAGGCCTTTACCAATGCCACGAAATTTAGGTCGGCTTCATTTAAGTCCATTACAGCGACGCTAACGGCTGCTCAAAAAAACCAGGCCGTTCAACTACTCATGGACCTTGAAATTGAAACCCATACTGGGCAAAAAGTTGACTGGAACACCAACGACTTCGATCTTGCCGACAGCATTCGGAACATGGCAGATCATTTTATTAAAGCACTGACGACACTGAACGATACAGTTGACGAATTCGAGTCACTGTTTCCAATTGTAGCCGATCAGAAACAGACCTTACTCAGTTTTACTGGGAAGGTCACTGAAAGCAATTATATCGAAAAGGTCGAATACCTCCTTACGGACAGCGACCAGTTCTCAAGCGCGATTCAGACCATCCTGAAAGCGCAAAAATTCATCAAGAAGAACTTTTCCAAAGCAAGAGAGTTTAAGAGATTCATTGAAGAGGTTGCAAGCGAACTCAAAAAAGCAGACCGATCCGACAATGCAATATATGAAGCGAACGAAGAATTTTTCCGACTCTATAAGCAGGATATGGTCAAGAACTTCGGCAACCTGCAGCAGCAGGTGCAAATTGTTAAAGATAGTTACTACAAGCTGATAAAAATCGCCGCTGCCAGAATGAGCCATGAATATCAGCTTCTCAGTGGAAAAGTAGATGCTGCGCTTAGAACACTGAAGGAGTACCCAGCAGAGCTGAATGTGCATAATCAGAAGAAACTGGATGAGATTAAGCGTTACTGTTCGGAAAGGATCATCAAAGAACCGGTACTTGAATATTCTATCAGTTGTAAAAATTGCGGCTATTCGCTCTCGGATATTCTGAACTATACAGCACTGGCTCCCACCAAGGAGAACGAGTTGCTAATTATTCAAAGCAGTTTTGTTGTAGAAGCTCCCCAGCCGGAACCGGAGACCGGTGGTGATCAGTCTACTGTACCCAAAAAACCGCGCAAAGTTCGTTTTCAGGTCACCAGCAAGGTTATGACGGTTCAGGAATACAAATCACTCCTTACAAATCAGCTGGCTTTATTGACTGCTGCCAAACCCGATGAAGAGATCGAACTGGAAATAGAAACTATATGATAGGATGTTAGCCAATGAAATTACCAGAACATGTAGATAAGCTACGGGACCTCATTGAGGCGGCTTTTGATAAATATTTCGCCCGAATGGGTATTGGCAAGAACAAGCAGCTAGACATTGAAAAACTTCCCTCACAAGTAAGACTCAAACGGCTCCGTTTCGAGGAAATGCTCGAAAACTATATCGGTGAAACCGGCAATTACGAACACGCTAGGGAAAAGCTCATTGATGAGCTGACTTTTACACTGTTCAACCGTATGGCTGCTGTCAAAGTTATGGAAGCCGCTGCGTTATTCCCGCCGGTGCTAACCAAACAACCGGAACACGGTGATCGATCATTTGGCCACAAGGCATGGCTAGAAATGAATCCGCACATGCGTTCTGAAGAACTGGAAGGTATCCGTGAATACCTTAAACACGCATTTAACGAGCTGGGGGAAACTCTTCCACTTTATAGTAAAGCCTATCCGTATGCTTTGCTACCTGATGCCATCAGTCTCAATGAGATCATCGACAACTTCAATGCTGTGGAAAAGGACTCTCAGGTGGATAGCGATATTTGGCAAAGCGATGATGTCCTTGGCTGGATGTATGAAAGCTATAACAATAAAAAGAAGAAGGCTCACAAGGACAGCGGTGATAAAACCGAATACCATAAGGTTTCACTTCAGTCGCAGGTCTATACACCGCGCTGGGTCGTGCAGTTTCTGGTGGAAAACTCTCTGGGAAAAATTTATTTGGAAATGTATCCGAATTCCGAGCTCAAGGGGCGTTACAAGATTGCTAACGCTCCCCAGACTCAGGAGCGCAAGTCCAAGCCACTGCATAAATTAAAGGTGATAGACCCTGCTTGCGGATCGGGGAATTTCCTGCTCTACGCATTTGACTTTTTCTATGAACTCTATATCGACCAGATCGAAAACTATGGAGCAATTTATGATGAAAAGGATATTCCCAAGCTGATTATTGAAAACAACCTGCACGGAATCGATCTGGATGACCGGGCGGTTCAACTAGCTCAGCTTGGCCTCTTTATCAAAGCAAAGAAAAAACGGAGATCGATTGGCGAACTCGTTTTTAATGTCGTCTCTTCAGACTTTTATCTGCCGCGATATGAAGCTGTAGAACACATTTTTACCGAAGGAAATAAATTAGATAAAAACCAGCAAGAACTTATGGCGGATGTTTGGTCAGACCTGCAATATGCTTACAAATTTGGTTCGCTTATTCGATTAGACGAAAAACTTAAATCCAGAATACTTAATCTTCAGAATCAGATCAATGACGGTGAATATTCATTATTCACCACAGCTTTTATTGAGGAGGAAAAGAACTTTGCGGCAACCTTTTTCAACAACTTGAAAACAGCTGTCAATCAATACGCACAGGCTAAAGGAGATACCTTCCTGACCAGCAAGACACGGGATGCCATTACTTTCCTTGAATTGCTCACCACTGAGTTCGATGTGGCTACTGCCAACCCTCCATTTACTGACAGTGCCGATTTTGGCCCTGAGTTGAAGAAGTTCGTTGAAGACAATTACAAAAAGCCATACAAGTTTCACGTCAACCTGTATGCAGCGGTTATTAAGCGGTGCTATGAGATGACTGTATCAGATGGCAAAATTGCCATGATCCATCCTCACACTTTTATGTTCATTAAAACCTTTGAGGATGTCCGTAAATTCATGATCGATAAATGCCATGTTGATGTAATGGTAGATTTAGGCCTTGATCGTATAAACTTGTTTGATCCGGGAGTCCGACTGGATGCAACATTCTACGTTTTAACCAAAGGGAAAAGCGACAGAGAGGGGCTTTACTTCCACCTCACTACAAATCTTCAGGAAAAACTCAAAAAAGGTAAATTCCTTGAAGCTTTGAATGACTACATTTCTGGCAAGTCAAATGACCGTGTTTATACTCTTGAGCAAGACAAGCTAAAGATCATCAAATCATGGCCATTCATTTACTGGATCTCGGATGAGTTCCGGGAGAAGTTTGGAGGTGAAGCATTAGGAGATAAAAATAAAGCACTCACAGGCTTAATGACTGGAAACAACAATAAATACCTTCGTTACTATTGGGAAGTTGATCCGGTCAATTTATCAGCGCATTACCCGTCAGACCATAAAAGATGGGTTGGATATCAAAAAGGCGGTCCATTTGTTCGTTGGTATGGAAACAACTGGACTGTTGTAGACTATGATAATAGTGGCTCTAAATTGGCAACAACAGACAACAAGGAGTTTTATTTTAAAGAAGGCATTACCTATTCTGCCGTGGGATCAAAAGGTGTAAGTTTTCGCCATATAGATAACAAATACTCTTTTGATAAGGGCGGTCCTTGTATATTCAACATTCAAAAACAAATGAGTGATGATTATTTATTGGGTTTTTGAACTCGAAACTTTGTAGTTATATTGTTTACTGTCTGAATCCTACAGTAAATCGACAAGTTGGTGATATAAGAAGGATACCTCTTGCTATCCCTTCTAATCTAAAAGACGTGGAAGTCTCAGTGCTTTCAAGAGCGAATGTATTAATCAAAAAAACCTTGGTCAGTTTTCTCTCGATGATTTCAACTTCAGAGAATCTCCATATCACCATTTTACACAAGGTGAATTTAAAAATAGATTAGCATTATTCTTCAACTACGAAAACCATCTTATTGCACAGGTTCTGATCAACGAAGCAATTATCAATGAAAAGATCTTTGAGGTTTACGATCTGACTGAACATGACAAAGACATTGTGCTTGCCAAAGAAGGAGAAAGCATCGGTGGACTACCAGTAATTCCCGAAGCCCGGAATGCCTTTCTTGCCGAAACCGAAGCGACCAAAGAGTTTCCATTGGATGCGATTCGTGATTTCATCGAGTCACTTCCGACCAAAGAATTTACTGCCGAAGAACGTGAGGAGATCGAACGCGGCTTTCCGACTCTTTACCAAAACAACAACGAACTGGAGGATTTCTGTATCCGTCACCAGGTCAACCCTATCAATGTCTGGTATTGGTTCAAACAGAGTAATGTGATTCCGCAGCAACGGATGCACACACTGGCGTTGGAGTTTCTGGCTGACATGATACGAGAAATCCTCATGGAAGATGAAGACGGCATTATCCCGCTGGTGCCTAATTCCGGGGGAAAAATGTTGCTGGATCGAATTGAGGAAAAATTTCTTGAGAAAGGTTTCAGCTCGGCCCAATACTCCAGTTTTGACACGTCCCTTGGTCGGCCAATCCATGAGTACCTGAACAAGTTTTTCTTCGCGGAGCTTTCTGACCACCTAAACTTGTTTATGTACTTGCCGAAGACACCGTTTATTTGGCATCTCTCTAGCGGTCCGGAACAGGGCTTTGATTGTTACATCATCATCTACAAATGGAGCCGTGACAAACTGCTACGCCTGCGCTCTGTTTATATCGAGCACCGGGAACGCTCATTGGTAAATCGTCAAAGCGATCTGGCAGGTAACGAAAGCGCCGAAGCACAGAACGAAAAAGACCGTATCTTCAGACAACTCAAAGAGATCGAAGCCTTCAAAGTCAAGATTGATGAATTGCTTGCTGAAGGATACAATCCCGTTCTCGACGACGGTGTCGGAAAAAATATTGCTCCATTGCAGAAAAAGAGAATGATTCCATATGAGGTTCTTAATGCAGGTCAACTTAAAAAGTACCTTAATGCGGATTGGTAGGGAGAGCTAATTATGATTGATATATGGTTTAAAAATGACCTGCTGAATATTTACGACCGTCATTCGGTGGCGGTGTTCATTGATGAATCCGGCGATGCAGAGTTTTTGCTGAAGACTAATAGAGGTGAGTTTACCATCCATCAGGCAAACTCCGTACTGGAAGAGCTGCATGTGAAGTATCTCATTGAGAAGGCACAGCCAAGTGATGAGAGATTCCTCATCTATACTCGCTTGAAAAAAGATGAGCTACAGTTCATCCGGGAATATTGCGAGACCTGCGGCTGTCTGGAAATACGCTACTTGCAAAACTACATTAAGGACAAGGTCCACCAGACCCTGAATCTAAACATTAATCTCACCAAGGAAGAACTGATTGCCGCCGCAAAAGTCAGCGTTGGTAAAGATCGAACTTACTGGATAGATCTTAGCCATAAGGGTGCAGCAGAAATCTTTGATCTGAACAAAGAGCTTCTCCCATTTGTTCATGATCCCGATACTTACTCAAAAGAAAAATACGATGCGCAACTTCGAGAAACATTTTACCGTAAAGTCAATGAGCTGCTCGGACAGGATTATCTGCTTAAGCCTGCGACTACACTGGCAGGTGAAGTAGTAAAGGCCATGCTTGATGGTTTGGCTGAAGGAAACTGCAACAAGACGCTTGAGTCTGCGTACAAAAATTGGCTTGATTCAGTTTCATATCGGGGTTCATTTAATGAGTATCTTGACAGTTATACACTCTCGTCAGAACTGGATATCTGGAATGTCAGTATCGATCACCCGTTTCGTAAGGTGGACGAAAGATGGCTAGCGGAAATCGGGAAAAATCTTTTAGATAAAGCCTCCATTCCCTTTACCCTTGCCAAATTGCTTCAACGCAATCAGAGCAGACAGGCTAAAGCGCTTGACATTCTATTCTGGAATGATGTGATTGCACTGTTGGAGTTTGACTCCAAGGATATTATCTACCTGAGTTCGTTCAGCGAATGTGTCGAGTTCTATAAAAAACATTTCTTCAAGCTGGATACGGCTATTCGAAATCTGTATGAAGAGTTCCTTAATAAAAAAGAGCTCCTCGAACCATTTCAGGAACTATACAAAGAGCACCTCTCTGTTTTTCTGGATAAATGGTTTAAATACTGGGATGGCTACAAAGAAAACCAGACCGGGACACTGCAGCGAATCATTGATGCAGCTGGCGGTTTGAAGACGGCTGTTATTGTCGGGGATGGCATTGCCTATGAAATTGCTGATCTGGTAGCCAACAAAGTTAAAGGTTCAGTAAATCTTAAAAGAGATTCAATTCTTGCTGATATTCCTTCTGAGACCGAAAACAACATGAGTAGGATCTACATGGATAATGGCGTTACCGAAGCGGATCAGAGCAACCGGGAGAAATATCTTGCAGCGCAGAATCCCGATGTTACAATGGACTTTATTCGCCTTGATGAGGTAAATGAAGAAGCCCGGGCTGGACAGTTTCTGATTTGCACTTACAAAGATATCGATGATATGGGTGAAAAGCTTCAACAGAAAGCCCTCAAGTATTTCCCTGAAACCATCGACTTCTTCGCTGATAAGATTTCACTTCTCCTGGCCAGCGGTTACGATAAAGTTTACCTGATTACAGATCATGGTTTTGTTCTGACCGGGCTTTTAAGTGAAGCGGATAAGATTACAATATCTCCGAAAGGAGAATTTGAGAAGGCAGAACGTTATATCCGGACGGAAATAAAACAAACAGACCTGACTCCCGCATTGATTGAGGCTGAAAAAAGCTATAAGCAATTTGGGTATCTTTACTTTGCCAAGAATATCAATCCTTTCAAGACTCCTGGCTTATACGGATTTTCGCATGGGGGTGTATCACCTCAGGAACTAGTAACTCCTTATTTCTGTTGGGAGCGTTCCGTAGCTGCAACAGGGTCGCTACCTGTTAGAATTGAAAATAAAACAGACTTAAAAGATGTCACCGGCGAATTGTTTTCAATCAAAATTCAGGCCGACAAAGGTGCAGGGGATCTGCTCTCTATGGATCGAAAGGTTTATATGGTCTTCTTTGCGAACAAAAAGCAGGTGAACAGAAGCGATATCTTCATCATTCAACGAGGTGAGCAGATTACCAAAGAATATATGTTTGACGGCTATCCGGAAATAGAAGTCCACCTTCTGGATGCTGCCACGAAACAGCAGTTGGACCGGGCCGTTGCTAAACAAAATAAAGATAGAGATTTAGGCGGGCTTCTCTAGTGAAAAGGAAAAGAGATTCGTGAGAAAGGCCGCCACTAGATCATTGAAATGATCTACGGCTTGGTAAAACAGCACATAAAGTGCTGATGGGAGGCGTCTTTTATGGCAGTATGGAATGACTTAGACATGAAACTTCTGGAGCACTTCAGAGGTTATGTAGTAAAAAAAGATCTTGTCCGCTCCGTAAAAGTTGGAGCCAATGTACCGGTGTTTGTGCTTGAATTCCTGATAGCCAACTCCTGCTCTACTGATGACGAAGAAAAGATTCGCATCGGCATGGAAAATGTAAAAAGGGTGCTTAGCGAGCATTTTGTGAATCCGGAAGAGAGCTCATTGATTCAATCCAAGATTCGTGAGAAAGGTCGCTATAAAATCATTGATAAGATCACCGTGGAACTCGATTCCAAAAAAGATATTTACTGGGCGAAGCTACAAAACAGCAACATCAAAAATGGAAATATCAGCGATGACTTAGTAAAGCAGCATGAAAAAATGCTAATGGGAGGCATCTGGGCTATTATAGATGTGGAGTATGATCCAAACATTAAAGTCGGACAGAATATTTTCCCGTTTGTCATTACAGAGATTAAGCCAATCCAGCTTTCTAGCTTTGATAACACTAAGATAATCAACAAACGTAAGGAATTCACAAAGAGTGAATGGCTCGACATCCTTTTGAGAAGTTGCGGCTATGAACCGAGTGCAGAGGGTGTCACGGATCGAATCAAATTACTATTGCTGTCCAGATTACTCCCGATGGTTGAATCGAACTTCAATTTCATCGAGCTGGGACCACGTTCGACAGGTAAATCCTTTGTCTTTAAGGAACTTACGCCTTATGCCGTGT
The DNA here is from genome assembly GCF_023516215.1 of Cytobacillus pseudoceanisediminis. Lineage (NCBI taxonomy): Bacteria > Bacillati > Bacillota > Bacilli > Caryophanales > Bacillaceae > Cytobacillus > Cytobacillus pseudoceanisediminis. Next base: position 919,725 of record NZ_CP097349.1, read on the forward strand.
TGATTTCCGGTGGTCAGGGAACGGTAGCCAAGCTCTTTGTCCATGGCTCAACCGGAAAGGTAGGGGCTGTGGGTCAATGGGATGCAATCTGCTTTGATGAAGCTACGGATAAAATTTTCAAGGACAGAGACGCTGTGCCTCTGATGAAGGACTATATGGAGTCCGGCTCTTTCTCCCGGGCTGGTGCCGGAGGTGAAATCACCGGTGTCGCTTCTATCATTCTTAACGGTAACATCAACCAGCCTGTCGAGACGGTCCTTCAGACTTCGCACCTATTCAGCCCGCTCTCTGAAGAGGTCAACAGCGATACTGCCTTTCTAGATCGTATTCATTTTTACCTTCCAGGCTGGGAAATGATCAAGTTTTCGCCAAACCATTTTACATCCAGCTTTGGGTTCAGTACTGATTACTTCTCTGAATCTCTAAAATCATTAAGGCGGGTTACCTATACAGATGCACTAGAAAAATATTTTTCACTGGGAGCTCATCTGAAACAGCGTGATACCAAACCGGTTAAGAAGACTGTTTCAGGCTTGATCAAGCTTATGCACCCGGATGGCGAGTACACTAAAGAAGACATTAAGGAGTATTTGGAAATCGCGCTCGAGATGCGTCGACGTGTTAAAGAACAACTAAAGCGAATCGGTGGTATGGAGTTCTGGGATACCAATTTCTCTTACATTGACAAGGAAAGCCAGGAAGAGTTTTTTGTCGGCTTACCTGAAGAAAAAGGTTCACACCTCATTGAGAACACTCCTTTGCCACCGGGGATTTGCTACACAAGTACCAGTGATGGTGAGAATGTAGCATTGGTGAGGATTGAAGCCGTTGCAGTTGGAGGAACTGGAAAATTGAATATAACCGGGGTCAACAACACTTTAGTGAAGGAGAATATCAAAAACACTTACCAGTACATAAAGGCTAATGAAAAGATGATCCTTAGCGACAAGCATTCGTTAAAAAATTATGACATCACTATTCAGGTAACTAATCTTATGGGTGCAGCAATCTCATCCGGTATCGGGTCAGCAGTCTATATCGCAATCGTATCGTCCCTTTATAAAAAAATCTGAAGGCCGGCCTTGCAGTCCTTGGCAATATCTCCGTGGGGGTGCCATAGAGCGAGTAAATAACTTTGCTGACAAGGTTACCATGCTATCTGAAAACGGTGCCAAGAGCGTAATTGTTCCGATGGATAACCTCAATGAGCTTTCAAACGTACCGCCTACAGTCCTTGGTAATACGGATGTGCCGTTTTACCAGAACAATCAGATGCTGATGCAAAAAGCGATACTGTTGGACTAATCAACAAAAATTTTGATGACTGAATAATTGGGCCTGTCCCCAGGTACAGTAAATCTTTAAAGTACTGGGGGGCAGGCCTTAAAACTATAATTAAATCAAAACTTTATAAATGTTAGAAATCATATACATGAAGCAAATAGTACAAACACAAATACCAAGAAGCTCCTTTATTTGCATATGACTATTAAAATAGAAATATAATGACCATAGTCATATGGGGTTTTTTACCATAATAAAATTCACAGCTAATTACTGAAAATCTAATTCTTTTTAAAAAGGTGGGTTTAATTTGGCTAAATCTTATAAGGAAATATCAAGTGGATTATCAAAACTTCTTGATGAACTAGTATTTTCACCAAAATATCCAATTAGAGATTTAACAGAGGGAAAAATAAAAAGAGTTTTTGGTGAAAATGATGTACCTATTAAGGGAGTATTCTTAATTAGTAACCATAATGAAAATAATAAACCTTTATATGTCGGTCGCTCTAAAACTTTAGCACAAAGAATTGGGGTTGACTTGAGAGCAATTACTAAAGAACAAGCTACTATATCGTACAAACTAACAACTTTAAAAGAAAAATTTCCTTTCCTTGAAAACATAAGAGATGCCAGACAGTACATGTATGATAATTACTCAGTACAAATGCTTAGGATTGTGGATGAAAATGAACGTGCAATTTTCCAAATTTATGCTGCTATGGAGTTAAAAACAATAAATGAGTTTAATAGTTTTATAGAGAGATGAATTAATGAGGAAAAAGGATGAGATGATTGACTATGAGTCAAAAAGAAATATCGACTCTTGAAGTTGAATTAAAAGATCTAAATAGAGTAAAAAATAAGATTTATGAAGGATACAGACTTAGAAATACTAGTAATTACAGCCTTTATGAATTTTAATTCCTTATAATGTTAAAGTGTTCGATGGGATGCAGTATACATGTTACAGGTAAAGAAGATTTAAGTTCAAATATTTCATGAAGTAAAATAAAACTTTTATTTCGATTGGATATTATTTTTACATGAGTGCCTATCCCCAAGTCTTGTAAAGCTTTACCGACTAGGGGACAGGCACTTTTTATCTAAAAGAAGTGCTGTTGGTAATCTGAGAAGTTTTCTGCCCTTCCTTATCCGTGGAAACACTGTTGTAGACTGCACATTATATTGCATCTCAACTCCTTTGTTTGTTGAGATGTAGTAGTGGCTACCTTGAGTGCTTTAACAAAAGAATATTTGAATATTATTAATTTTCCCTTTGATAGTGTTAACAATAGTTACTATTTACGGTAGAATAGAATGGGTTTAAATGGAAATGGGAGTTAGGGGGAGAATAGTTGAAATTATATTCATTAAAAGTACAAGGACTTAGAAAGCATTTGGATACTACAGTTTATTTTGGGGACAGTACGTTTTTAATAGGTAAAAATAATATAGGGAAGAGTACATTATTTAGAGCGCTAGAAATTCTTCTTACAGATATAAGGAAAATAGATTCTGATGATGAATTTATTAGTGTGCTTAATGAAGAGCAAAATGAGAATGTTCTTTTGTCAAACAAAATTGTTATAACTGGGGAGTTTAGAGATTGTCCCGAAGAATCAAAGGGCTGGAAAGGTCTAAAAGGAAGGGTTTTTGATTATGATACAACAGATTGTCCTGAAGAGACAGGATTAAGGATATTCTATAAAAAGACCTTTGTGAAGGGTTCTAATGTGAAAATCGAGATGAGGCAATTAAAACGATCGGTTAAAGAAAGTTATGAAGAATGTAAAACTATTAATGAATATTTAGATAATGGGTTTCCAAAGGAGATTTTAGAAGATTTATTTGGAGAAGCGGACCAGCAAAAAAATTAACAGCAGCTCAATTGAAAATACTAAAAGAAGAGGATGAACTCTATGATTTGGAAGAGGAAGAAGAATGGTTTGAAAATCCAGGAGGAATCCCTGGGGTAGTGTTATCACGTCTCCCAAATTTTCTTTTAATTCCAGCACAAGATAAGGTAGAAGAACTTTCAGGAACAAGTGGAGCACTAATGAAGACCTTGAGTAAGTTATTCGAGGACGTTCGAAACGCCTCGCCTCATTATTTGGAAGCACAGAAATACTTGAATCTACTTCAAGAAGAATTAGACCCTTCAGATGATACAAAAGAATTTGGGAAAATGATGAAAGGGTTAAACAAAATAGTAGAGGATGTATTTCCTAATACACGCTTATTAGCTACTGCTAACCTGTCTGATGCAAACAAAAGTATTAAGCCTATTTTTGAAATAAAGATGAGTAATAATGTAAACACCCCGATAGAGAATCAAGGAACTGGAGTAATAAGGTCAGCTGTCTTTGCAATGTTAAGATATCGAACAATGCGTGAAACTGCAGGCAATATAGCTCCTTTAATTATAGGTTTTGAGGAACCAGAGATTTATTTACATCCTAATGCAGCTCATCAATTAAGAGATACTATTTATGAATTAGCCAATACTTCTAGTAATCAAATAATATGTACTACTCATTCTCCGTTTATGATTGATTTAAGTAGGAAATCAAACCAGGTTCTAAACCACTTTATTGGAGAAGAAATAGTTCAGCAATATGGTTCTACAGAGTATCGAATTGAAAAAATTACTAGCAACCCCTTTAACATTACCGATGCATTTAAAGCTCTTCAAGGAGAAGACAGAACTTATGTTAAGATGCTTTTAAAGATGGATGATTACATGGCAAAAATTTTCTTTGCAGAAAGGGTATTAATCGTTGAGGGTGATACAGAAGATATTGTTATTAGGGAAGCGATAAGTAGAATGCCACAGGAAGTAAGAAAAGATATACTGCATAACTGGCATGTAGTAAAAGCAAGAGGTAAAGCGTCAATAATATCCTTAGCAAAATATTTAAGGTCTATGGGTATTCATCCTTATGTCATTCATGATAAAGATGAGGGAACCGCTGGAGCAGAGGTCTTTAATGAACCAATAAAAGAAGTTGTTGGCGAGGAACGAAGAGTGATGCTTGAGAATTGTATTGAAGACGTTTTAGGTTATCCTGCTCCATCAAGTGACAAGCCTTATAGAGCTCATAAATACCTCAATTCCAATTGGGGAAATAGTTGGGATGAAGTCACAGGCGATTGGAAAACAATTATGGAGGAACTGTTTTTTACCTCGTTTAACTTAATTAGTGAAGAAGTTGCTGAAGAGGGTGTGGAAAAGCAGAAAACTCATAGAAAAGGAATAGCAATTGCTAAAAAGGAATTCTTAGCTGTGAAGCCAGTTGAACATAACCATTAATCGAGATCACTTTAAAAGCTCATTAGTTGCAAGAAAAATGACAAGGCGAATGTCTATAGACATTCGTCTTGTAATTATTTTAAATTAAGGTAGTAAATAACTATTAAATCGGCCTTATTCTAATAATCACTATCTTACTAGCTAACGAAATACACGTGCTCATTGTACTATTGATGAACTTTGATTTTTTTAGTTGATCTGTAACTAACTCTTTAATTCATATACAGAATTAATTATTTTTTGTAACTTATAAGAGTCGCCTTTAATATTTATAGGAATTTCATCTGGAACACAAAATCTTAAATAAGATAAGACTCTATTCATTTAAATAACTATTTAGGATTTAGCTGCAAAATTATAGTTGTCTTTTTTCTCCTAATTTACATGATTTTTTCTTATAACTGGTATATTTATACTATACTAAATATGTTATCAGAGTGTAAGGAGAGCAAAGTGATACTATTGTTAAGCTTTTTAAAAAGAAAAAAGATGAAGACAAGCAAAATTCAAATATCACATTAACTCAAATAAAAGAAAAAATAGCGAGAAGGTTGCAGCACGTATAGGTGAGTTAGGGGAATACAAAATTGATATTCAATTAGATCAGCTTTCGAAGGATTATAAGCATCTTAGCGACGTGCTAGTTAAAAACCCAAAAGCAAAGACAGGTTACTCACAGCTTGATCATATAGTGATTACTCCGTTTGGTGTCTTTGTAATCGAAACTAAAAATTATCAAGGGACCATTTATGGAGGAAAAGATAGAAAAACATGGTCCGTAAATGGCAAGTTTAAAATGATGAATCCATTTATTCAAAATTACGGACATATACAAGCATTAAAGAATTTCCTTGATCAAAAATACCATCATCTATTTATTTCAATGGTTTCCTTTACGAAACGCAGCACGTTTAAAATTGATGACCTCGAACTTAGAAAAATAGCTTCTAATGATTTAATTGTTTATGATGTGGAATTATTCGATTACATACATAGGAAAGTATCGGTTCTAAAGCTGCAGCATAAAGAGCCTTTGCTTAATGATAATGAGGTTTTGATGATTTATGACGCAATTTATGCAGCAAATATAACAGATCCATCTATTAGAGAGAAGCATGTGCAAACGCTAAAAGAAAGTAGGCCCAATGAAAAAGAGACAGTTACGAAAGAGAATCAGCCGGAAAAATGCTGCGTATGCAACAAACTGGTTTCGGAAAAAGTGAAAGCATTTTGTTTGTCGAATAAAAGGTTTAATGGGAAGATCTATTGTTTTGAGCATCAAAAAGATTTATAAAAATAATTACTAAGGTGAGTCGAAAATGCCTATCTACAATAAACTTGTCCGAGACCGCATCCCAGAGGTTATTACTCGTAATGGAAAAAAGTTTTCAACAAGAATATTAGAAAATGAAGAATATATAGAAGAATTAAAGAAAAAGAGCTTCGAAGAGCTAGAGGAATACCTTAAAGCACAAACTGATGAGGAAGCAATCGAGGAACTGGCAGATATTCTGGAAATCCTTCATGCATTGGCCAAAGTTCATGGTTCTACAATGCGGGATGTGGATGAAATTCGTAAAAGTAAAGCGGAAAAAAGAGGTGTATTTCGAGATAAAGTATTCCTAATTGAGGTTGAAGATTAATCATGAAATTATAATGGATTGGGGAAAGAGAAAGTTATGAGTCATAAACTGCAAGTTGGTGAAATGAAAGCTGCATATTTAATTGACAAAGAAATATGGGGGCACTTTAATTATATCTTTTCATCAAAATCGTGAAACTCAACAACATATAAATTCGTTTTGATTAAGTCTTTAATCGAGAATCTCTACAATGCGAATGAAAAATTGGAGCTGCATTATGATTCTTTATTTTACAGTTTTACAAGGATTTATTGGAATCTAGTCATTCATTATGATCTTAATCATATTAATATGGTGGGCAAGAAAGCAGAGGTTCAGAGCATTTTGCTTAACGTGCAATCAAAACATCAAATCCCGAACACCTTTGTTTTTGATAAGCTATCAAACGAATTACAAATATTTATCGTAAATAAAGTAAAAAAGAAATGCAAGGTCAATGTAAAGGGAGCGATTTATGGAGATACCTCCGGAACCATTTATGATTTTGATAATGAACATGAAATCCTCCGCTTTAATCCTGCTTTCTTTTCTTTTATGCAGCGCTATCAGAGCGTCTTGAAGTATATGTCCAACTACTAATTGGCTCTTTTTCTGGAAAAGTTCAATGAACAAGGAGATACTTCGCGGCTTTTGCTGAAGGTTGAAAATGTTTCAAAGCGTTCATCTTTAGACCCTTTTTATCAAGTGCTTGCTTCTTTCTATGGTGGGAAATGCTTTTATTGCAGTAAAACTATCAAGAATATGGAACAAGCCCATGTCGATCATTTTATCCCATGGAGCTTTGTTCAAGCGGATCAGCTATGGAATTTAGTGATTGCCTGTACAGCCTGCAATCTCTCAAAAAATGATAAGCTGGCAACGGATGTATTTTTGGAAACTGATTGATCGAAATGGAACCTTCCTTACTATGCCTGTGCTCAAAATAAGAGAAGACATGAAGGTATACACAAGCAAAAAACTGAAGGATTTATAAGAGTATTCCATTGACGGATATACGATATATGGGTGCCGAAGATAAGGCTTGCAGGGGATTATTTATATATGAATTTCATGCTATTGTACTCATCTAAAGAATATATTGTAAATAGATAGCTTGAGGAATTAGCTGATTTATTAATTTGGTAAGTACCATTCAAGGATTTTAATAGAAATATTACTGATAGGGACTCGCACTTATTTAGATAAAGAATAGTCGGTAGAATAATCGACTATTCTTTTTTGCTGGTACTATTCCAATATGGACCCTTTCTCATACGCAAATTAGAGCCACATGCTTTATAACTGGATTTGGATATCTTTTTTTAAAGTTCGTACAATACATATCCTCCCCCATTACTCTCCTCCATTTTTGAACTAAACTCCTTTTTTACAATCATGAGTGTCACAAAAGGAATCCTAACATCGTTATATTTATGAGCGGGATTAAGGGAGGGTAGTTAAACAATTCAACGTAGAATGCTAAATAGAAAACGATCACAGTAGGAATCTTAATTAAACTTCAGTTTGAGATCGTCCAAAAAGTTACAGTCTTAGATTACAAGCTATAAGAAAATTAAATTATAAAGGAAAAGGGGTACAACAATAATGACACAACGTATTAATTACATGCAGCAATCTCCGGAATTTGTTAACAAGATGATGGCACTAAGCAATGCAGAGAAGGAAAGCTCAATTGAAGAGAAAATCATCCACCTCGTCCACATTAGAGCTTCACAAATGAATGGATGTGCATTTTGCGTGGATATGCATATCAAGCAGGCAAAGATCCATGGAGAGGGTGAGCTTCGCCTATATCATATCCCGATTTGGCGCGAATCCACTCTGTTTAGCCCACGCGAACGTGCAGCGCTTGAATGGACTGAGATTTTGACTAAGTTGCCTGCACACGGTGTTCCTGATGACATTTATGACCATGTTCGTGAGCACCTTTCAGAAAAAGAACTATCAGATCTTACCTTCTCTATCATGGCAATCAATGCCTGGAACCGTATCAGCATAGCTTTCAAAAATGTGCCGGGTTCTGCTGACACTGCTTTTGGATTGACTAAAGCTGGACTATGAGTGGTATAAATCCGTAATTTTCATGGACTTTTACTGCTTGAGTCGAACAAAAAAAGACCGGTAAGATGGAAGAAATCATCTTATCGGTCTCCGTATAAATAGAACCCGGATGTAGTCTTTGTTTATATCCCTGTATGCTTCAGTTTGTCTGGGTTTCGGACAATGTATATAGTCCGGATCAAATTTCCCTCTGTATGAATGATACCCACCGTATGAATGCCATCATTAGAACGTTGTATAAAAGCAGGTTGTTCGTTAATCTTGCTGATTTCAACTTGGGGAGCTCCCTCAACCATTGATGCTTTGCGTACAGTTCCCATGAGAAAGCGAACAACGCGATCACTCGTTTTAATGGGAAAAATAGCAGCCTTTGCTTTTCCTCCTCCATCAGAGACCAGTATAACATTAGGATCAAGCATGGATACCATTCGCTTCATGTTCCCCTGTTTGAGTGCTGCCAGAAAGTCAGTAATCAGTTCATTAGGGGCTGTTTCAGTATGAACAAGCTCTTCAGAGGTAATCCCCATTTTTGCACGGGCACGACTGAACAGTTTACGGCAATTCACCGTGCTTTTTTCCACGAGCTCTGCAATTTCTTCATAGTCAAAGCCGAGTGCTTCACGAAGGACAAAAACAACACGCTCCGTTGGTGTAAGCCGTTCAAGCAGTACGATCATCGCATAAGACAATAAATCACCCCGCTCGACTGATTCTATGGCATCATCATTCGAACTTGAATGAAACAGGGGCTCTGGAAGCCACTCCCCAAAATACTGCTCCCGTTTATTGCGCGCTGATTTTTGTAAATCATAACATCGATTTGTGACCATTTTACAAAGATAAGCTTTAGGCTCAGATAGCTTCTCCTTCGGAACATCATATAATTTCAAAAACACATCATGCACAACATCCTCTGCATCAGAGGCAGATCCTGTCAATTGATAGGCGAGCTTATACAGCAATCCTTTATATTGCATGTACATTTCTTGCATCTTTTCACTTCCAATCATATTCTGCCAAATGCTGAATTACAGCAAAGGCTGCAAAAATAAAACGAGGTAAGGAGAATTTTTGTGACAAAGAGCAGAGGTGCTCCTTATATTAGTACACAACCTTCTTTGTACTTATTATGTGTGTTGGCTTAGGAAGAGCTTGTTTTTTTACTATCTAAAAACGGCTGTGGAGTTGAATACCGCATCCTAATAAATTTATTGGAGAAAATCAAAGGCGACTTTTTGATAAACAGGTGTACCTACTTTTAGTCTTGGATTTTTATATATATTATATCTGACCCACGTTGCTTGTAAGTACAAAATATGGTTAATTTGGTTATTAAATGATAAAATTTACAGTTGTAAACCCTTAAGAAAAGGGGGCATATTATGAAATCCTACTGGCTATGGATCCTATTAAATATGGTTGTTTGGCCTTTTGCGATTGCTTATCTTAACCTTCCCATAAATCAATTACCATTTTACCTTTTTGGGGTAACATTTTACTTCCTGCTCTTTTTTCTCGTTCCATTGATCGAGAAAAAGCCCATTGTTTTATTTTTCATATTAGGTACTAAAACGGTTATTGCAGCAGCAACCCTATTTCCCTACAATGATCAATTTAATCCCTTTCTTATTCTCATCCTTTCCCTTCTAATTGCTGAGGGCTTTTATCGACTACCGTTTCGATACAGTATTTTGAATGGGGCAATTGGTGCATTCGCATTAGGGTTGACCACTTTACATAGTAATCTGGGCTGGTTCCTTCAGACTTTCATAATTGTATATATCCTATTCCTTTTGCTTGCTCTCATCCATTATAAAAAAACCAAGGATCATTTAATGGATCTGGAAGCACGCCATGAGGCTATTTTCAGTGAATTTCGCGATTTAAAACGGAGAGCTGTCTCTGAGGAGGAGCTTGCCAGGCAGGAGGAGCGGGTGCTGATTGCCCATGAAATCCATGATTCAGTTGGCCATAAACTGACCGCCCTTATCATGCAGCTGGAAATGTTTCGTCTGCAAACCTCAGAAAACGAACAGGAAAGAGTGGAATCATTAAAGGAACTGGCTAATGAAAGCCTCAACGAAACACGCAGGGCCGTAAAATCTCTTAAGGCAAATGACACCGGCGGGCTTCCTGGCATCCTGCGGTTAATTCGCAGGCTCGAATTGGAAAATATGATGCACATTCATTTCTCCGTCAAATACGGTGCCTTTTCTGCCCCGTTGACTGGTGAACAATCCTTTGTGATCTACAGATCAGTCCAGGAAGCCTTAACCAATATCATGAAGCATAGTGATGCAAAAGAAGCAGAAATCACCTTCGAAGCACCAGGCGGCAGCATATTACGATTTGAAATTCGAAACCCGTTCATTGGAACGGAGGGCTATCACGAAGGATTCGGACTAAGCCAAATGAGGCAGCGTTTAGAGAAGCATAATGGTGGTTTGAAGGTGTACCAAACTGAAGGACATTTCATAGTTACCGGATTCATTAAAATAAGGTAGTTCTCGTAAAGGCTTTTGAACGCTTATTTAAGTATAATCTCTGAGTTGATTGAAGCGGAAGGTGCGAGACTCCTGTGGGAGTAGCGAACCAGGGGAGACCCCGCAGACGCGCAGCGGCGAGGAGGCTCCCGGTAGCCCCACGGAAAGCGAGTGCCTGCAGCGGAAATCAACGGGCAAAATTCAAAGACAATCTATGAGAATAGAGGTGATAACCATGATTCGAATACTCCTCGCAGAAGACCAGGTAATGGTAAGACAGGGCTTAAAAATGATGATTGAAACTGAACCTAAGTTCCAAGTCACTGGTGAAACAGATAACGGCAAAGAAGCCATCGCCCTTTGTGAAAAAATGCAATTTGATATTGCCATTCTTGATATCCGAATGCCTGTAATGGATGGATTGAAGGCGGCAAAGATCATCCAATCACGCTGGCCCCATACCAAAATCCTAATGCTGACTACCTTCGATGACGATAATTATGTCATGGAGGCCCTTCGAATAGGCGTGAGCGGCTACATTCTAAAAAACGGTGACACGGATTCACTGCTCCGTTCAATCCGAAGTGCTCTAAAGGGCGGATTATCTATAGAAGAAGGGGTAGCTGCAAAGGTCGTTCCCCAGCTAATGAAACAGCAGGACACCAAGGAACCCGATCCTTCTCTAACACCCAGGGAACGGGCCATCCTAAAATGCATTGGAGAAGGGCTCAGCAATAACGAAATCGCAGAACGGCTTGCCATTTCCACAGGCACCGTAAAAAATAATACAAGCCAGATTTTGACGAAGCTGGATTTAAGAGACCGGACACAGCTCGCCATCTATGCCATCCGCCATAACCTTGTCTAATTCAGAAAAAATGATGAAAGTAATGGTGAAATACATAACTCGTGACGGGAGACAGTAGTGATGCTGTTTCTTTTTTTATATCCTGAACGTATCAACTAAATAAAGGAGTGTGGAACCATGCTCGAAACCGTAAAACTGACGAAAAGCTTTAAAGATAAAAAAGTGGTGGATGAAATTAACCTATACCTGCATACAGGCGAATCAGTCGGCCTGCTTGGGCCAAACGGCGCAGGCAAATCAACAACGATTTCCATGATTGCATCCCTCATTAAGCCGACTTCCGGGGATGTAAAGCTTGATGGGAAAAGCACGATTCAAAACCCTTCAAATCTTCGAAAAGTACTTGGAGTAGTACCGCAGGAAATCGCTTTATACGAGGAGCTATCAGCGTATGAAAACCTGAAGTTTTTCGGGAAAGCCTATCGCGTTGAAAAAGAAACCCTGGAAGTCCGTATTCAGGAAGTCTTGGATATGGTCGGCTTAAAGGATCGCCAAAAGGAGCTGATTAAAACCTTTTCCGGCGGAATGAAACGAAGAATCAACATCGCTGCCGCGCTGCTGCATAATCCGAAAATCCTCATACTCGATGAACCGACTGTCGGCATTGACCCCCAGTCACGAAACCATATATTAGAAACGGTTCGTGAATTAAATCAAACCCAGGGCACTACCGTCCTGTATACGAGCCATTACATGGAGGAAGTCGAGCAATTATGCAATCGGGTCTATATTATGGATCATGGAAAAGTTATCGCAACGGGCAGCAAGGAAGAATTGCTGAGTATTTTATCAAGTGAAGATACCATCGGGGTTCAGCTCAGCAAGAGAAGCGAAGCATTCACGGATAAAATTAAAACACTGCCGGATGTCCTCCAAGTTGAACAAACGAGTGAAGGGCTTCGTATTCTGGCGAAAAAGAATCATCATCTTTTAAGCAGCCTTGTGCATGCCGCAGAAAAAGAAGGTATTCAAATTATGAACTATCAAGTAGAAATTCCAAGCCTGGAGGACGTCTTTCTGCACCTGACAGGTAAAACATTGCGGGATTAAGGAGAGGTGAAAAATGGGTGCTTTTATAAAAAAAGATCTACTGGTTTTCTGGAGAGACCGCAAAGAGATCTTAATGGCATTATTGCTCCCCATCCTGATCATTGTGATCTTGAATTTTGCCTTTTCAGGCCTTTTTAAGGATGAAAAAGCGATGCAAATAGATATTTCAGTGGTGCAGGAGGATGATGTGAAAAAGGGGAAGGAGCAATTTGCAGCTGCTGTGGAAGCGAAGGGATTATCACCTGAAGAGAAAAGTGCAGTACTTGCAGGAGCAGATCAGCTAGATCCTGTAAAGCTTATTCATGATTTTCTGAACAGCTCTGATTTGGAGGAATGGGTGACTGTAAAGGACTTCAGTGAACAGGAAGCAGCAGAACAAGTGAAAAATGGGGAACTGGATGCGATTATTAAAATTCCAGAAGGGTTTACGTTTGAATTGTTATCCGGTGTTCTATTAGGGGAAACATCTCAAGGGTCCGTAACCATTTTAGCCGAGGAGGAATCGTCAGAGGTCAGCACCCTTCAAGAGGTCGTCCATACCTTTGTAAATACGGTAAATACGCAGTTTGCCCTTGGGAGTCAAGGAGTCCAGGCCACAGCAGAACCCATTTTGCCAAAGGGAGGCAAGGAAGTGGTTGAAGGGGATGATGGTGCGGATGCGTATACCATTTCCCAATATTTCACGATTGCAATCGGAACCCTTTTTGCCTTATTTATGGCTCAGACGGTTTCGTTAAAAACGATGACAGAAAAGCGGGAGCAGGTGTTCAATCGGATTTTATTAACGAATAGCCATCCGCTGTCCTTCTTAATTGGGAAAACGGTATCAGCTTTTATTCTCGCCATTCTGCAATTCGCGATTACCCTGACGGTTGTTCAATTGCTGTTAAATGTATTTCCGGATAAATCATTCACGTTTTGGGCGGGGTTAATGGTTGTCCTGATCGCATTTGCCTTAACAGTAGGGGGCTTTCCGCTTTATTTACGGCTCTTACACTTCATTTAAGCGACACCAACGCAGCAAGTGGTATATCTACCCTGGTCATTATGGGGTTTGGCGTTCTGGGCGGCAGCTTCTTTCCGCTGGAAGGACTTCCGGACCCGATTCAAAAAATCGGCGAATGGACACCGAATGGCCTGACACAGACAGCCCTTATTGAATGGGTTCAATACAGCCATTTCAATGACTTGCTATTCCCGATTATTTTTCTAATGGGTGTATTTATCATTTGTTTTGCCATCAGTGTGTCAATCTTTCCAAAAAGGGGGCGAAGCTGATGTATCCAGTGTTTTACGCTCAATTTCTAAAGGACAAACGAAAGCCGCTCCTAATCCTGACATTTATTGGCCTGAGCATCTTAGCTACCCTCATTTTCGGAAACTCTGCCTGGCAGACGAATACCACTGTTTCTGTGTTTGCCTCCGGGCCAAATGCCGAGGAGATTGAACAAAAATGGGTAAAGCTATTAAATAAGGATAATGAAAATACCGAATATGTTATATCGGAAGAAGGGGAAGCTCGTGAACAGGTTAGAGAGGGAAAAAGGGATGTTGCCATTCTATTAATGGAACAGGATTATCGCTTAATAACCGCATCTGATATGCCCAATATCCAGCTGATCGAGCAGGAGGTCCATAAAGTATTTATGGAGGAAGCACAGCTTCAGGCGATTGCAGGCTCTGCTGATACAGCTGAATTAAGAGAAGAAATCGATCGCTACCTGGAAAAACCGCCCCTGACCGTTAACACCCAAAGTGTGAATGGCGGAGAATTGACCAGCCATAATATGGGAACCCAGCTGCTGTTTGGCTTTACCCTGTTTATTGCCATGTTCACCATTGGATTTAAGGTTAATGGCATAAATGCGGATAAAGTCAGCGGGGTGTGGAACCGTCTGAACCTTTCGCCAGTAAGTAAAACCAATATGTATACCGGCCATTTGCTGTATAGCTTTTTCATTGGATTTTTTCAAATGGCCGCTGTTTTTCTGATATTCGAATATGTCATGAACTATGAAATAGGGCCGCTTTCCCTTATTCTGACGATTGCCGCCGTGTTTACATTTAGCAGTGTAAGCTTGGCTATGCTGGTTGCCGGCTTGACCAAAACGCCGGAAAAGTTCAACATGGTTTATCCATCTGTTATTCCGATTATCCCGATTATCAGCGGTGTGTATGTGCCGCCGGGTGTAATGGATAATCCGGTATTCACCTTTATTGCTGACCTTTTCCCTATGGGTTATGCACTAGAAGCGATGATGGATGCTGCTCTTTTTGATGCAGGCTGGAGTGATATTCTGCTGCCGGTTTCGTTTATGCTGCTGATTGCCGTTATCTATATGGGGATTGGGATTAATTTAGGGGAACGGGGCAGGAGGTAAGCATGGGCTGGGTTCTTTCGCTAACCCTTTAGCTCTCTTCCCTTATGAATAGAAATAAAAATAGACAAATCGGGACATTATCTCGTTTTGTCTATTTTTTGAACGTTTTTTTCACAGAATTGCCAGTATTATTGACTTCTTTTTTTGGCACGAATAAAGGAGATGAAATAAATTTTCCAAGTAGTCTGCATCTTATCTTTCCCTTTGCACCAATTCATAACTTCAATGACAGAGTGGCCAGGTTTCAGGGAATCCAAGAGGATTACCGTTAAATTACGACAATTTCCAAGCAGGAATTAATGAGTGGAAGTTAAAAAAGTAACTCATTATGATGTGAATGACAGAATACAAAGCTAATGTTGTTATATAGGTAAGAAACCAAATAGGCAAAGGTTTTTTCATAAAAAGATAGAGCAGAAACATCCCAACAGGAAAAGGAATTAAAACAATTAACCAGATGGGGGCACCTAATGCCTCCGTAATGGATCCTAACGATACTACTGAAGTACCAATTATGAATGCTGCTAGAACAGAAATAGCATTCTTTGTAAGGATACTGCCGAAAAAATAAGACAATGAAGTAAGAGATACAGCTAGAATAAAACTTAAAAAATAGTTCATAGTAACCACCTTTGAATTTATTACTAAATTATACCAAAAACACCAAAGGTGAAATGTTTTATTTTAGTAAATATTTTAAGCAATTTCATTTATTTTTTTCTCAGCTCTATAAGCAAAAATCAACTGTTAAAGCCAAAGAGAAATTAGAACTCGAAGCCATGATGGATGCTGCTCTCTTTGGTGCTGGCTGGCTTCTTCCGTCTGCAAAATAGAAATCCTTTTTAGTAGAAACATAAGTAGACAAATCGAGACACTGTCTCGTTTTGTCTATTTTTTTCGAGCAAAATTATACAAAATTGCTGAATTTAGCGGCTTACTATCTTGGCACGGTTCTTGCATTAATTTAGTTGAAATCTATTTTTCCAAGGAGGCTGAAAGAATGAAAGCATTGGAAAGCAGTAAAGATGTAGCTTTATCAAAGGAGAAAGCCCAGTGGATGTATCAAAAAATGGTTGAGATCCGTCAGTTTGAGGATCGAGTTCATGAGCTGTTTGCAAAGGGAATCCTGCCGGGATTTGTTCATTTATACGCAGGTGAGGAAGCGGTCGCTGTTGGGGTTTGTGCGCATTTAAATGACAAGGACAGCATAACAAGCACCCATCGCGGACATGGGCACTGCATTGCGAAAGGCTGTGATTTGGATGGGATGATGGCTGAAATTTATGGAAAAGTCACAGGGCTATGTAAAGGAAAGGGAGGTTCCATGCATATTGCCGACTTTGATAAAGGCATGCTTGGAGCCAATGGAATTGTAGGTGGAGGATTTCCGCTCGCCTGTGGTTCAGCACTAACAGCCAAGTATAAAAAGACTGATAATGTAAGCGTTTGCTTCTTTGGTGACGGTGCCCAGAACCATGGGACTTTCCACGAGGGAATTAATTTGGCTGCGATCTGGAAGCTTCCTGTTGTTTTTGTTGCTGAAAATAATGGATATGCGGAAGCGACGCCATTTTCGTATGCATCGAGCTGTAAGTCCATTGTGGACCGGGCAATTGCCTACAATATTCCTGGCATCAAGGTGGATGGGAAGGATGTTCTGGCTGTTTACCAGGCTGCTGAAGAAGCTGTTCAGCGGGCAAGACGCGGGGAAGGTCCGACACTGATTGAATGTGTGACATACCGGAATTATGGCCATTTTGAGGGAGACGCCCAAACCTACAAAGCAGATCAGGAAAAAGCAGAGCACAAGCAGGATAAAGATGCCATTCTCCTCTTTAGAAATCATTTGTTGAATGAGCAGCTGCTTGCTGAAAGTGAAGTTGAGGCAATTGAAGAATCTGTTGAGGCAGCAGTGAATCAGGCTGTAAAGTTCAGCGAAGAAAGTCCATATCCGAATGCATCCGAGCTGTTAACGGACGTATATGTCTCTTATTAGTTTTAAGAGTATACAAGACAATGTTTTGACTAAAGGACACTTTAAATAAAAGGAGGAGTCTTTCATGACAAGAAAGGTAAGTATGTCAGGGGCCATCAATGAGGCTATGAAACTGGCGATGCGCAAGGATGAGAATGTCATTCTAATGGGTGAGGATGTTGCCGGCGGAGCTCAGGTGGACCATTTGCAGGATGAAGATGCATGGGGCGGTGTGCTTGGGGTCACGAAAGGTCTTGTCCAGGAGTTTGGGCGGGAGCGGATTTTAGATACACCGATTACGGAAGCGGGATATATGGGAGCAGCGATGGCTGCTGCATCTACCGGACTGCGTCCCATTGCCGAATTAATGTTTAATGATTTTATCGGCAGCTGCTTGGACGAGGTTTTAAATCAGGGGGCAAAATTCCGTTACATGTTTGGCGGAAAGGCCCAGGTTCCGGTCACGATCAGAACGATGCATGGCGCCGGATTTAGAGCCGCTGCCCAGCATTCTCAAAGTTTATATGCACTATTTACTGCAATCCCTGGTGTGAAAGTGGTCGTTCCATCAACCCCATATGAAGCAAAGGGTTTATTGCTTGCTGCAATCGAAGATAATGACCCTGTCATCTTTTTTGAAGACAAGACCCTCTATAACATGACAGGTGATGTCCCGGAAGGCTATTATACGATTCCAATCGGCAAAGCAGATATTAAAAGGGAAGGTTCAGACGTGACGGTTGTAGCCATAGGGAAGCAGGTTCATACCGCATTGGAGGCTGCGGAACAGCTTTCTCAAAAGGAATTGAAATTGAAGTTGTCGATCCGCGGAGCCTTTCGCCATTGGATGAAGAAGCGATTCTCTCATCAGTAGAAAAGACAAATAGACTCATTGTGATTGATGAAGCGAATCCTAGGTGCAGTATAGCGACAGATATAGCCGCACTGGTGGCTGACAAAGGATTCGATTACCTTGATGCACCAATCAAACGGATCACAGCTCCTCATACTCCCGTACCATTCTCTCCGCCGCTTGAGGATATTTATCTGCCAAAAGCAGAACGAGTGGTGAAAGTGGTATCGGAGTTATTAGGAACACCTCTTGAAGTGTAATGGGAAGGCGGGATAACCATGTCAGTAGAAGTTGTAATGCCAAAATTGGGAATGGCCATGAAGGAAGGAACGGTATCCATATGGAACAAGCAGGTCGGGGATCGGGTTGGAAAAGGAGAACCGATTGCAAGTGTCAGCTCGGAAAAAATTGAAATTGATGTAGAATCCCCAGCAGAAGGAACATTATTGGAAATTGCCGTTCCTGAAGGGGAAGGAGTCCCGCCGGGAGCTGTTATTTGTTATATCGGCCATCCTGGTGAAAAAATTGCTCCGGTGAGTGCCTCTGTACAAACTGAGGAGACTAAAGCAGCTGCCGAATCTCCAGTAAAAGAAACACCAGAGAAGAGCAAGCAGGTGAAAACCGGTGGAGACCGCGTAAAAATCTCTCCAGTAGCCAGAAAAATGGCAGAAGCGGGCGGCATCAATATTAGTGAAATCCAGGGCACAGGACCTGGAGGAAGAATTACAAAGGAAGATGTCCAGGAAGCTTTGAAACAATCCCGTGTGCAAAAGGCAGAAGAGGAACAAATGGACAAACCCGCCTTGGAAACAGCTGAACAGGCTCAGGAAATGAAGGTTTCTGGCATTCGAAAGGTTATTGCAGGCAGAATGCATGATAGCCTGCAGCAGACCGCACAGCTGACGATGAACATGAAGGTGGATGTGACGGAATTAATCTCATTGCAGAAGCAAACAGCCGAAACGATCCAAAACCGTTATGAGAATAAACTGACGGTGACTGACTTTATCGCTCGGGCAGTGGTGCTTTCGCTTCAGCAGCATCCGCAAATGAATAGTGCCTATATTGATGAAACAATCCATTTATTTAAGCATGTGCATCTTGGAATGGCAGTTGCTATTGATAAGGGCTTAGTTGTTCCAGTTATTCGCCATTCTGAAAAGTGTTCGCTCATTGAATTATCAAGTAGCATTAAAACGTTGGCACAGAAGGCAAGAGTTGGGCTGCTGAGCAGCGAGGAGATGCAGGGATCTACCTTTACGATCAGTAATCTTGGCTCTTACGGTGTGGAACATTTTACCCCAATCTTAAATCCGCCGGAATCAGGGATCCTTGGAGTCGGAGCTGTCTATGATACGCCGGTTTTTAAGGGGGAAACAATAGAAAAAGAAGCATCCTGCCTCTCAGTCTGACGTTTGACCACCGTGTCCTTGATGGAGCACCGGCAGCAGCGTTTTTACAAACAGTCAAACAGTTTTTGGAAGAGCCGGTTACGATGCTTTTATAGAAAGAAGGGAATGCTTTGGGATCGATCGCCATTATTGGAGGTGGACCTGCTGGATATGTAGCTGCCATTACGGCTGCCCAGCAGGGACAGGAAGTGACCATTATTGACCAAGGGCCTCTTGGAGGAACATGTTTAAATGAAGGCTGTATGCCAACTAAATCTCTGTTAGAAAGTGCTGAAGTGTACAGTCAGCTATATCATGCCAATAAGTTTGGAATTCATCTGCCATCTGGGCAAATCGAAATTGATTGGAATGCAGTCCAGGATCGTAAAAACAGGATCGTTTCAACTCTTGTTCAAGGAATTCAATATTTAATGAAGAAAAATAAAGTGAAGGTAATTAAAGGAACGGCCTCTTTCAAGACAAGTAAAGCTCTGCAGGTTGTGAGCAATGGAAATCAGCAAGAAATGAAGGCCGATAACATAATCATAGCGGCAGGTTCCGAACCTGCCCCATTGCCCTTCGCCCCCTTTGATGGAGAATGGGTGATTCATAGCGGCCAGGCAATGTCACTTCAGTCGATTCCATCCTCGCTGCTGATTGTCGGCGGTGGTGTAATAGGCTGTGAGTTTGCCAGTATTTTCAGCAGAATGGGCACAAAAGTGACCATTGTCGAGATGGCGGGTCAGCTCCTTCCAGGCGAAGATGAGGATATCGCTGGTGTCTTACATAAACAGCTTGAAGAAGACGGCGCAGCGATTTACACTTCTGCTGCTCTCAAGCATTTGGAAGCAGCCCGGAAGAAAGCGTTCATTGAAGACGATAAGGGACTCCATGAAATTCAGGCAGACCGGGTTCTCGTTTCCGTTGGCCGCAAGCCTAGAGTCAATCACTTGGGTTTAGAAGGTGTAGGGGTTGACTTTTCCAATCAGGGGATCCATGTGAATGACCATATGCAAACAAACATCCCTTCCATTTATGCATGCGGTGACGTAGTCGGTGGAATTCAGCTTGCCCATATGGCTTTCCATGAAGGAAAAGTGGCGGCTTTAAATGCCTGTGGGATGGATGCTGTAGTTCATGCCAGCGCTGTTCCCCGCTGTATTTACACATCACCTGAAATCGCAAGTGTTGGCTTAACAGAAAAGCAGGCGAGAGAAAAATATGGTGATATCAGAATGGGTGAGTTTCCATTCTCGGCAAATGGCAAGGCGCTAATCGCCAATGAACAGGCTGGAAAAGTAAAGGTTATGATCGATCCGGAATTCGGGGAAATCGTCGGAATTTCCATCGTGGGAGCTCATGCAACAGAGCTTATTGGGCAAGGAGCTGTCATGCTTCATGCAGAATTGACAGCAGACCTGATGGAAAATTTCATCGCCGCCCATCCAACCTTTTCTGAAGCCGTTCATGAAGCGCTGCTAAGTGCTATTGGTCATGCTGTTCATGTATAAAAGGGGGATTTGATTGAAAGCTGCTCTTTGGTATAACACAAAAGATATCCGTGTGGAAACAATTCCTGAGCCTTCTCTTGAAAAGGATCAGGTGAAAATAAAGGTTTCTTATTGTGGCATATGCGGGTCAGATTTGCACGAATATTTGGCCGGTCCCATTTTTATCCCAGTAGAAGAACCCCACCCCATATCGAAGGACAAGGCGCCGATTGTCATGGGTCATGAGTTTGCCGGGGTGGTCGCTGCCGTTGGGGAAGATGTAACTGGAATAGAAGTGGGGGACCGCGTGTGCGTAGAACCGATTTACAGCTGCGGTACATGCCGCTCTTGCCGGAAAGGACACTATAATGTTTGTGAACAATTAGGTTTTATCGGTCTCTCCGGCGGATTAGGCGGCTTTTCAGAATACAGTGTGGTGCCATCTAAGATGATTCATAAAATTCCGGACCATATGACATGGGAACAGGCAGCTCTAGTTGAGCCGGCAGCTGTTGCCGTTCACGCTGTCCGCCAAAGTGACATGAAGATTGGGGATTCAGTCGCTGTTATTGGAACAGGGCCAATCGGTTTGTTGGTTATTCAAGCAGCTAAGGCAGCGGGTGCAAGTAAAATCGTTGCAGTCGAGGTTTCCCCGGAACGAAGGGATTTTGCAAAACAGGCTGGAGCAGACCTTGTCATGGATCCTTTAGAAAGTGACCCCATTCAAGCCATAAAAGAATTTACTGATGGGCTTGGAGTTGATGTTGCATTTGAGGCAGCTGGCATCGAGGCTGCTATTCATACCGCAATTGAATCGACAAAACCGGAAGGGAATGTAGTGAATATCAGTATATGGGAAAAACCTGCCAGCATTCCGGTAAACCAATTTATTTTAACAGAGAGAAAGATGACTAGTATCATAGCTTATCGAAACATCTTCCCGCAAGTTATTCAATTGCTTGCAAATGGGCAAATGAAAGCAACAGAGTTCATCACAAAAAAATTTCCCTTGATCAAATCGTTACTGAAGGGTTTGAAGCACTCACGAAAAATAAAAACCAAATTAAAATATTGGTAGATCCATCATTATAAGATCATTTCAGGCTTCGTGCTAATGCGCGAAGTTTATTTTTTGAATATTCATAATAAGGAACCGCTGTTTATTGAAAGCGGATACATAATTTAATATAATAAACTTGAAAATTGCCTATAACAAACAGATTCTCTTTTTCTAATGAAACAAATGTATGCCGGAAAATTTTTTCTAATAAGAGGGGGCTCCATGGATACTACTTTTTATTTTGATACTTGGAAGCGATTTGTTCATGAAGGTGTTCTTGACCAATCACGATTAGACAAACGAATTTTGGAATCCTGGTACCGATGTAAAAAAGAAAGAGTAAACCCATATTTGAATAAAGGCATGCATTTATTAACTGAAGAGGAATTACATAATAAGAAAGCTCAAAATTCACTGCTTATCGAAATGACTGACCCGTATTTAAAAAAGATGGAACCGATGATAAAAAGTTCTGGCATGATGGCATTATTGGTCGATCCTGATGGATATGTATTATCCCTATTAGGGAATGAAAAAACCTTAATGGATGCCAGCAGAATTAACTTTATGGAAGGCGTACGCTGGACTGAGGGCGCTGTCGGGACCAATGCAATCGGAACGGCATTGGCAACAAAAGAAGCAGTCATGATTCAGGGCCCGGAGCATTATTCTGTAGCTTCTCATCAATGGAGCTGCTCTGCCACTCCCATTATGGACGACCATGGAAGATTACTTGGAGTCATCGATGTTTCATGTCCCGTAGAGCAATCTCACCCTTTTATGATTGGCATGGTTACTTCCATTGCTTATGCGATTGAAAAAGAATTAATTAAGAGATCCCACAGAAAAGAAATCACCATGGTCCGGCAAGCTTCCCAATTAGCTGAGACCCATCACAGCCAGCTCTTCATCGTGTGTAATCAGCACAAACAAATCATATCCGCAAGTAAACCCGTCCGGGAGAAAATACCGCAGGTCATTGGAATGAATCTGCAGGAATTACTGCATAACAGATACCGGATCAAGTCTGAAATGCCTATCTATACAAAGGAAGACAACTGTCTGAATGGAATCTGCCTTTTCCTGTCTGAAGTGAATGTGGCTCATCAAAAAGCTTGCTTCCTTCCCTCAAGACCAGAAGACTCCTTTGTATTTAAAGGGGAATGTGGAGTAAGTGAGATTTTCCAGAACACATTAAAGAAAGTGAAACTCGTTGCTCCAACAGATGCTACCGTATTTATCTCAGGGGAAACGGGTACAGGCAAAGAGTTGATTGCAAGGGCCATTCACGATAACAGCCCTCGAAAAAACGGCCCTTTTATCTCGTTGAATTGCGGCGCTATTCCTAAAGACCTGATGGAAAGTGAACTCTTTGGGTATGCAGAAGGGGCTTTTACCGGGGCAAAACGTCAAGGAAATAAAGGGAAATTTGAACAGGCTCAAAGGGGGACGATCTTTCTTGATGAAATTGGTGAAATTCCTCACACGATGCAGGTAGCTTTATTGCGTGTCCTTCAGGAAAGGAAGGTCACCCCTATTGGCGGAACCAAAGAAGTTCCTTTGGATGTCCGGATCATAACGGCGACACATCGTGACATTACTGACCTTGTAAAACGGAGAGAATTCCGTGAGGACCTCTATTACCGTTTAAATGTATATCCAATCGATGTTCCGCCCTTAAGAAATAGAAAAGAAGATATCCCGCATCTCATTAAGCATATTTGCCAAAAGAACAATTGGAGCATAGGCAGCATAGATATCCAAGATCTGATTACCAGATTAAGAGACTATGACTGGCCAGGAAACATAAGGGAATTAACCAATCTGATCGAACGGCTGCACATCATGCTCCCAGAACAACAGTCAGACTACTCCATTTTAGAACAGCCTTCAGAGCTATTAAACTTGAATTATTCTTCCACTTCAGCGAATCGGTTTGAAGAAGACAAAGTGGAAGAAACAAGCTTAAACACACGTGAGAAAATCCAAAGGGATTTAATGCTGGACGCTTTAAAACGGACAAATGGAAATGTAACAGCAGCAGCAAAATTCCTTGGCATTCCACGAAGTACTTTTTATAAAAGGCTGAAGAAGTTTGGAATGTGATTATGAGAAACTAAGGACGGTTCTTTTGCTTTCAGGAAGAAAGCTAGGGAACCGTTTTTGACATGTATCTGTATGATGGAAGACTCCATTGGACTGCCCAAGAGGTGCAAAACTCTCGGTGTGTTTAAGAATTCACTCACCGTAGTAGGGCACCTTTATTATTTGCAGGATAGACACGGTCCCTTCTCTGTAAGGTCGAATCCAATCATTAACCTATTAAGCTTTAAGGCTGTTTTCGCAAAATTTGTTTCTTTTTTAACAAAGAAAAATAAGGTAGGTTGAGACTCCAGCGGGAGGAGTGGGACAGGTGAGACCCCACAGGCGCTGCGAGCCGAGGAGGAACACCGCCCGCCCCGTGGTTCGCCGAGCATCCTGGAGCGGAAATCAACCTCTCCTCACTCTTTGTTTTTTAATCACAAAATCATAAAAAACAACAATCTTTTAGATAAAAAAGAGCTGCCGCTTCTTCGAGTAGCTCTTTCGTAGACATTCCACTCGAAGAAATGCAATGTCTGTCCATTCCATTGAAAGGGCTGGCACCAAGATTTCAGCTTTACTCCATGTTTACTATCCCATAAACCCAAATAAATAACTTTATAATAAAAATATGCTTTTAAATCCAAAACAATAAGTCTATTATAGTTATTAAAATTAAAAAAGGAGATTCATATGAATTCATCTATTCAAGAACAACTTCAAGTATTTAGAGAAAGTCAAAAAAACAGAGGGCGGCTGCTTATCAATTGTCCTGATCAACCGGGCATTGTGGCTGCTGTATCCAGGTTTCTGTTCCAGCATGATGCTAATATTATTGAATCGAGTCAATATTCGACAAATCCAGAGGGTGGAACCTTTTTTATACGAATCGAGTTTGAATGTCCTGGTTTACAGTCGAAGGAAGAAGAGTTGAAGAGTCAATTTAAGGAAATCGCAGAAACATTTTCAATGGAATGGAAATTAGCATTTGTTTATGAATTGAAGAAGACAGCTATTTTCGTATCAAAAGAACTTCATTGTTTACGTGAGCTGTTATGGGAATGGCAAAGTGGTGATTTGCTTACCGACATCGCTCTTATTGTGAGCAACCACGAGGAAGCAAGACAAATTGCAGAATCCTTGCATATTCCATTCTTTTACATTCCAGCAAGTAAAGAAAATAGAGTTGAAGTTGAAGAAAGACAGCTGCAGCTTTTAAAAGAATTTGATATTGACTTAATCATCTTAGCAAGATATATGCAAATTTTGACGCCAGCCTTTGTTGGGGCTCATCCATTCAAGATTATTAATATTCATCACTCTTTCCTTCCTGCATTTGTTGGTGCGAGGCCATATGATCGAGCCCATCAGCGCGGGGTAAAAATAATTGGGGCAACGTCTCATTATGTTACAAACGATCTTGACGAAGGACCAATCATTGAACAAGATATCAAGCGTGTTGACCACCGGGATCATATAGATGATTTAAAAAAGAGCGGACGTTCTATTGAACGAAGTGTTCTTGCCAGAGCGGTTAAATGGCATTTAGAAGACCGGATTATTGTTCATGAAAACAAAACAATTGTTTTTTAAGGAAAAGGAGCAGTAATGAGTGCCTGTCCCTCAGTTTAGTAATGCATTTTCATGTGACCCCTGTCAAGTAGACATGGAAATATTAAAAAAGCTTTAGGCAGCTTTAGCTCTATTCCATAGGGCTAAGGCCGTTTAAGTGTTTTTGGTTTCTGCTGAAGGTTTTACCGAAATGAAATGGCAAGATCTTGTACGACGATTAGACGAGGGATCAGCTTAGTGGCAAAATGAGATTGAGGCAGCCACGGAATCAAAATTGCATGAATAAATCCCCCATTTTCCTGTAGACGCGCTTTGGTGGGGGGCGTTATCAAATTTGTGCTCACATAACACTTATCATATTGGACAGATCATCTATATTCGAAAAGTCCAGGGTTCCAGGCAAAGTAAAGAGTAGAAAGAAAAGAGGATGGATACAATGGAGCGGAAGGAATATGAATGGGTCAAAGAGAATCGAGAAGTGCTCTTGGACTTTTGCAGTAAAATGGATCCAAAAGATTTTACGTGTGAAATGGGATTCGGCTGGCAGAGTGTGCGTGACACACTTGTTCATATAGCGAATTGTTATCATGGCTGGCTAGGATCATTTGTTTTATTAAAAACGAAGGAGCCTATCACGCCTAGAGAAAACATTCCGACAATCGGTATCGAGGAAATCAGGACACTGTTTGAACAAGCAGATGCTTATGTGTATGAAGTTCTTGAGTCATTTTCTCAAAAAATGGATGAGTCAATCGTGCAGCCTATTCCTTGGAGAGAATCAATGGAGGAGATTTCAATGACTCCTCGAAAACTGTTCATGCATACTGTCACTCACGAATACCATCACAAAGGACAGATAATGGCGATGGCCCGCCAGTTAGGGTATGAACCGCCAAATACAGATGTTCTGGGGACGAGAGAGTAGATTTAGATAAGAAAGGATGCCCAATGGTGATATACGTAATATGATGGGCACCCTTTGTCACTTTTAGGACTAAAATTAAAATGATCTTTCCTTTTTTAGTTCTTTACTCCTGTATGATGAATAACCCGTTCCATCGCTTGAATATGCCCCAAATGGTTTGCCTCATGAAATAACGCAAATTCGGCTAATTCACCAAAGGTTTCAAGTCCCAGAAATGGTTTATCCAGCTTTTCATTTAACCGTCCAGCTGGAATTTGCTGGATCCGGGCCAATTGATCCTTCAGCTGGATAATGAGCTCATCTGCTTCAGGTATATCACCTTTCCAATCAGCTGGCTTAGTACCGTTTCCAAATAATTCAATATAGTTTGCAGGGATATGGGTCGTTTTGCGGGGAAAGCCGAACATAAACTGTTCACAGACCGTTAATACATGGCCAATATGCCAATGGATCGTGTTGTTAAAACCGTCTGGCTGTATACTTGCTACATCCTTTGATACGGACTCGATCTTTTTAATAAAATAACCTCTTGTCTTCTCAAACTGTTTAAACACTAGTTCATTCATTCTTTTCTCCCCTTCCAAATATTCTCATCTGTTAATATACCAAAAATCCGGAAAGATTAGGAGTGTTAATGGACTGAAAAATTGATTTTTGCTTTCTTTTATATACGGCGAAGGTTTAGTAAATGGCAGGACCTTATATCCAACCAATTATAATGTCACTTACACAACGTTAAGCAAACCAGTAAGCTTTTCTTTATCAAACCGGTTGATGATATGCTGTGGGGAACATTAACCGATTCCTATATACAATCATTAGCCGTAATCAAAGAATTGAAATTGGATTAGGAAGTCGTCAATGTGAATAGTGGCGCAATCGCTGGGACATCCAGTTGGAACGAATGGAGCCCGAATTAGTTATTCTCTGGCGCTGGAGATGAATGAAGGGGAATGTGAAATATGGGCTTGGGTCACTTTGTATAGGCGGTGGGCAGGAATTGCGCTATTACTGGAAAAACCTTAGAATACACACTTTATTGGTTAGATACACACTATGAGAAAGACAAAAGGAAAGCAGCCCCGGGAGGCTGCTTTTTGTGCGGAAGGGTTTGTCAATTTAAGCTTTCAGTTGGATTTACGCCAATCATAGCAACGCATTTATTCTGCCGGATAAAATAAAATCATACTGACACGTGCCAAAGACTTCCCTGAATTATGATAGGTATGGGGCCTATCCGCTTTGAATCTGATGGAGTCACCGCTTTTTAATGTATATTCATCGTTATTAACCCGTATGGTTATTTCCCCATCAAAGACCACAATCAACTCTTCGGTTCCCTCGATATGTGGTTCAGCGCTAAGGTATCCGCCTTTGTCAATTTCGACGGTGTACACTTCAAATCGCTTATCGTTTTCGAAAGGAAAGTAAGGGTATACCCGATACTTGCCATGATCCTCTGATAATGTCTGAATTTCCTTCTTTAAAACAACTTGAGTATCCGGCTGAGGATGATTAATCAGGGAGGTAAAAGAGATCTTTAGACCATTTGCAATCTTCCAGATGGTTGTGATCGTAGGGCTTGATTCGCCCCGTTCAATTTGGCCGATCATCGTTTTGCTTACTCCCGTTAATTCGGCCACCTTCTCTAAACTTAATTTTTTGTTTTCCCGAAATGCTTTTAAATTTTTAGCCAGAATTAAATGAATTTCCTCCATAGCTGCATTCCTTTCATCTGTACAATATAACGTCCATAATATACAATATGTAGTAAATCGTTATATTGTCGTTTCTGTACATTATAACACACAAACAGAGGAGGAAAGCAGCTGTGTCTTTATTATCTTTTTTCTTATATGTTTTTGTTACCAGCTTTACACCAGGTCCAAACAATATTATGGCCATGGTATTCGCTAACCGGTTCGGTTTAAGAAATACGATTCGATTTTGTTTGGGCGTAAGCGCAGGGTTCTTTGTCATAATGATACTTTGCAGCTATTTTAATCT
The DNA here is from genome assembly GCF_023516215.1 of Cytobacillus pseudoceanisediminis. Classification (NCBI taxonomy): domain Bacteria; kingdom Bacillati; phylum Bacillota; class Bacilli; order Caryophanales; family Bacillaceae; genus Cytobacillus; species Cytobacillus pseudoceanisediminis. The sequence continues at coordinate 948,163 of NZ_CP097349.1, forward strand.
ATTGCTTCATCAATTCATTCCAAGGGTTGAATTAATCATGACCATCATTGGGGTCATTTATATGCTGTTTTTGGCTTATAAAATCATGACAAGTAAATCGGATGACCAGAACAATAATGATGATAAGCATAACGGCTTTTTTATCGGGATGCTTTTACAATTTATTAATCCAAAGGGGATCTTATATGGGGTTACAGTGATATCAACCTTTATCCTTCCATACCATACCTCACATACGAGTCTGATATTCTTTTCCATTTTCCTTGCATTTGTTGGTTTCCTGAGCACCTTTTGCTGGAGTGTTTTTGGATCGATTTTTCAATCCTTCCTGGCGAAGTATAGAAATCAGTTTAATATGATAATGGCTTTATTGCTGGTGTATAGTGCCGGGTCGATTCTTGTGGGGTACTTCATTCGGTAAATGATTGAGCGGTCTTAATAATGGGGTACAGCCAAATGCTGTACCCCATACATGTTCAGTAGGTTTTATCCATTTTATTTATCATAAGTTGCCTTTATAATATTATCTAACTATTGAAAGAAATAAGAAATTCATAGATAAGTATTTATCCAAAGGGGGAATCTTATGATTACAGTCAAAGACTTTGCTGATGTGTTAGAAAGGGATCATATTTTGCTGGTGAGCGGCGGCAGGCAAAATATGAATAGAGAGATTGCCTATTTAACCAGCATGGAGCTTACAGAAAAAACATCCCGTATGAAAGAAAAAGGGTTTGTTATGACTACGTTTCATGCATTTAAAGATGTGAATCAAATGATTAGCCATTTAGAATGGATGCAGGAGATCGGAATCAGTGCAATTGGTTTTCATACAGCAGCATTGAAAACAATTCCAAAGGAAGTTATTGATTACTCCCATACCCATTCTTTCCCGCTTTTTGAAATCCCCCAAGAGGTCCCTTACTATATCATCCACGAAAAATACAATAAGCTAGTTAATCAAAGGGAAAATGAACAGGCTTCGAAAATCCATAAATTAAATGAAAAACTGATGGAAATTGTTCTGCTGGAAAAGGATTTAAATTCGATTGTAAAAGTAATAGGAGAATATATAAACAATGTTGTGTGCGTATTAGATCCGTATTTTGATTTGATGGCATATTGGAAGACGAAAGAGCAAACCAGAGATGAGATTAAGCACCTGATTAATTTAATCATAAACCAGCATAAAGAGAACGTGTTAAAAGTGCGCTTCACCAATCGTGAAACCAATATAGCAGTGAAAATGGATGGTCTTGCTGAACAGAATTTCAAGGTAGCCCCGCTGTTTTCTAAGATGAACTTTCTTGGTTATCTGATTATTTGTCAAAATGGAACAACCGATAAGTATTCAGAAGAGGTCATTAAGAATGGTATTCGTGCTTTAAGCTTAGCTGCCTATAATAAAAATACATTGCTCCACTATCAAAAAAGCAAAGATAGCGAAATGCTTGAAGGTATTTTTCAAGGTGAGTCCGATGATAAGAGTCTATCTGACTTTTATATGGATCTTAAGAAGGTAAGATGCATTTTCCAGGTGCAATCCTCCTCTCCGGAAACACTTCAGTCAAAACTTCAAATGCTTTCTGAGAGTTTAATAGAAAATGAAACAAACTCCCGATTATGGATTTATAACAGAAAAATTGTCGGGGTGATTGATTCGATTTTAGACAGAGACAGGTTAGCAAAAATGCTGACAGATTATCCAGGAATCCGTATCGGTGTAAGTGCGATAGACGAGGTGAACCATTGCAGTAAATTGAAAGCGATGTATGACCAATCATCTGTTGGATTGCTGCATGGCCAAATCCATGATGAACAATTGGTGTTTTGGGATGAGATGGGGATTGAAAAAATAGCCTATAACTTACAATCCCATCACTTGTTTCAAAACTTTGATGAAGAATTACTGGGTCCATTGTTTGCCTATGATCAGGAAAAAAATGCTTCCTTAACTGAAACGCTGTATACATACTTAAAACATTTTTTCAATCTGCAAAAATCGAGCGGTGAATTATTTGTGCATCCAAATACGGTAAAGTACAGATTGCAGAAAATATACGAAATAATGCAAGTAGATATTCAAAATCCATCCAATTATTCCATGCTGATGCTGGCATTTTCCATACATAGCTATAAACAGAAGGCAGATCCATTTCAATAGAATTGTTTAAAAGAGACAAATTACTGTCTCTTTTTTGTTTGTAGTGTACAATGATAAAAAATCTTTCTATTGTTATGATTTTGAATAATCAAACAATAGGAGGGCTTTACAATGCCGGCAAACACGAAATGGATCTTAATAAATGGCAGCATTATTGACGGGCTAAATGATGAGGTGGTGGAGAATTCATACATTAAGGTTGAAAATGGGAAAATTACAGAGGTGCAGCGAGGGGAGCCAGGTGAAACAGAAGGGTTTGAAGTCATTGATTGTACCGGAAAACATATACTTCCCGGCCTGATTGACTGTCATGTACATCTCGTTTGGAATGGCAGTGCAGACCCGCAATCTGTCATAAAAAACGAAGAAAATGACAGAATCGCTTTAGAAGCCTACAAGCATGCATTAGATACACTGAAATTAGGAGTCACTACGGTAAGAGATTTGGGTGCACCGGATCGCACTGTATTACATGTAAGGAATGTCATTGATTCCGGCTTGCTTGCAGGACCTACCATTATTGCTTCTGGAGCACCTATTTGTATGACAGGCGGACATGTTTATTATTTAGGCTATGAATCGGACGGGCCGGACGAAGTCCGCAAGAATACTAGAAGGGTGCTTAAAGAAGGGGCGGACCTGGTGAAGGTGATGGCAACGGGCGGTATTTATACCAAAGGGGAAGAACCTGGTTCCGTCCAATTAACAATTGAAGAACTGAGTGCTGCAAAAGAAGAGGCACTTAAGAAAAATAAGAAGGTCTCCGCCCATGCAGATGGAATTGAAGGAATCATGAATTGTTTAGAGGTCGGGATTGACACAATTGAACATGGAATTTACGCAGATCGTCAGGCTCTTGAAATCATGAAAAATCAGGGAACCTTTTTAGTGCCGACAATGGCTGTCATGAGACAGCTTATTAGCAGCCCGGACATTCCGGCATATGCTCTTGAGAAAGCGAAGCAGGTAGTGGGACCGCATTTCTCGATGCTGCAGGAGGCTGTTCAAATCGGAGTGAAGATTGCGACAGGTACTGACTGTGGCTCTCCATTAACCCCGCCTCGCTATTATTATGATGAATTAGCGATTATGCATGAAGCGGGAATGTCGGAAATGGAAGTCATCAAAGCATCTACGAATGTTGCCGCTGAATGTCTCGGGATTGAAGATCAGCGCGGCAGTATTTCTCCAGGAAAGTTTGCCGATTTGCTGATTGTAGACAGCAATCCTTTAAATGATTTAAATAGTTTGCGGGGAGACAAGCTGGTTATGAAAAATGGTGTTTTGGTCAGCTGAAGTCTTCACGATGCTGAAACGGAAACTGCAACGGGGCTCTGCAAGTGCGGGGTCTCCCTTGGATACCATTAAATAGGAAACATGGTTCACTGTTCCAGGATAAAATCTGTTTTAAGCTTCCACACAGCCTTATATAAAAATAGTAAAAGGAGTGAGCTTATTGAACACTTATTTAGTTGCAGTCATTCTTTATCTGATCCTGATGGCGCTGATTGGTGTGTATTTCGCAAAAAAATCGGTGAAAAACAGTGATGATTTCATGGTTGCAGGACGAAGTCTGCCTCTATTCGTTGTAATGGGTACTCTTCTGGCAACGTTTGTCGGCTCTGGAACTGTCGTCGGCGGAGCAAGCTTTATTTACCAATACGGACCGTTTGCCGCTATTTTTAATCTGTCAGGCGGAATTGTTGGAGCGATCATTCTGTATTTTATAGCTTCTAAAATCCGCCAGATTGAAATCTATACAGTACCAGATCTTTTGGAACGGCGCTTTGGAAAAACAGCACTTTATATATCATCCGTTATTATCATCTTTGCCTTTGTCGGAATAACAGCTTATCAGTTTACAGGCGGAGCCTATGTGCTGCAATTAACTACCGGCATTCCATTGGAAGTTGGAGCCATTATTATGTGTGCACTGGTTATCTTTTTAACCGTAAGCGGCGGTCTATTTTCAGTTGCGTATACGGATGCACTTAGTGCCATTCTCATTATCATTGGCTTTCTTTTTGGGGTTCCCTTTGCATTGAATGCTGTTGGGGGATTTGAAGGATTATCTCTATCTTTGCCTGAAATGAATAAGACCTGGAATGGCGGTTTATCATTTCCTCAGCTTCTCGGCTTCTTCCTGCCATTGTTTTTACTCGTTTTGGGTGATCAAAACATGTACCAGCGATTTTCCGCTGCAAAAGATCCGAATGTAGCCCGGAAATCCACGATCGGATTTTTTGTTGGCAGTGTGTTTGTCATTAGTTTAACCATCATCTTAGCAACTACCTCCATTGTGCTTTTTCCGGACATAAAACCCGATACAGCCATTTTATCCCTTGCGATCGATGGTGTCCCCCTTGTAGTCGGATTGCTTATTCTCTGTTCAGCCGTTGCCTTTATTATCACAACAGCCACTTCTTATCTGTTATCAGCATCAGGAAATATCGTTAGTGACTTAATCCAGCGCTCAAGTAAAAGCAAGCTATCAGAGAGTAAACTTCTATGGTACAACCGTGTCATTGTCGTGATTTTAGGGGTCCTTGCGTATGTATTAGGGCAATTCTTCCCAAGTGTCCTGGCCATCCAAATGTAATCGTATACGATGTATGGCGCGTCCTTAACTCCTGCCATTCTGGCAACCGTATTATGGAAGAATGCCACAAAAGCAGGCGTGATCAGCTCCATGATTGTGGGTGGGTCTGCAACTATGATCTGGGAAATCGGCCTTGACCGGCCTTTAGATTGGAATAGTGTCCTGTTTGCCTTGCCATTGTCCGTTTTAACACTCATTATTGTCAGCCTGTTAACCAGAAACAAAAATGTCTCAGCAGACCTTACGACAGATCATACAAGCTAAAAGGATTTTAAAAGGAGTTGGAAAGCGTGAATTCAACGAAACGAATCAATCGATTAAAAGAGTATATGAAAGAACAAGCCATTTCTGCTGTATTTGTCTTTAATCCTGACCATCAATTTTATTTAACGAATTTTAAAGCTTTAATTTATTCACGGCCCATCATCTTTCATTTACAGGAAAAGACAGCCATGATTGTTCCTGGCCTTGAAGAAACCCATGCAATGGAACATTCACATGCAGATGATGTGCTGGTCTATTATGAGCATCCTGATGCTGGCAGGGATGAGACATCACATATGGAGCATATAAGTGCATTGGTAAAACAAAGTCCTAAATCATCAAAAATTGGTGTGGATTTAGCCTTTATTCCTGGTGAGGTTCTTCTCTATCTTCAGGTATCAGGCTATCAGGTAGTTGACATCGGGCAATTCATTTATCAAATGCGATTTATCAAAGATGAAGATGAAATTCACATGCTGGAGCAGGCCGGACAATTAGTGAACCTTGCAGTAAGCAAGTCATTAGCGCAAATTCAAGCGGGAACTACAGAAATGGAAATAGATGCAGCGGGAAATGCGGCCCTGTTTGAAGTAACTGCGGCCCAATATCCGGATTCAGTTATTGATATTGTGGTTATGTCACCTTCTGGGTTAAAACGAAGCATCATGCCGCACGTCTTCTCCAACACAAGAAAAATTGAAGCGGGAGATGTCATTATTCACAGCAGACAGGTTGGGCTAAATGGATATCGAGCAGAGTTAGAGAGAACCGTGATTGTCGGAAAGCCGACTTCCCAACAGGAAAAAGCGTTTCAGGCTGCGATAGAATCTCAGCAGCGTGCGATTGATTTTATTAAGCCAGGTGTGAAATTTTCAGAGGTAGATGGTGTTGCCCGTGAAGTGTTTGAAAAAGCGGGACTGGAAAAATATGCGATTCACCGTACCGGACACGGAATAGGTATATCAGCTCATGAGCAGCCATTTTTGCGTTATGACCATCATGATGTGGTAGAGGAAGGAATGGCATTCTCGATTGAACCCGGGATTTATATACCTGGGGTTGGCGGTTTTAGACACTCTGATACTGTTCTTATTACATCTGATGGATGCCGATTAATTACAGAATATCCGTGTGATATGGAGTCGCTGCTTTTCTAAATCATATATCAAACGAGAAAGGGAGAAGTATTGTACTTCTTCCTTTTAAAAGTGATAGGAGGAACATGTGATGGAGTTTGTAATTTCGAATGTGCAGCTATTATTTGGTGAAGAATTGGAATGTAAGAAGGGTTTAGCTCTTTTGATAAAGGATGGGTTGATAAAAGATATTATCCCTGAATCCCAACTGCCGGCCACCGTGAAAGTCATCGATGGAAATGGAGGGTTTCTAGCTCCAGGTTTGATAGATTTACATATTCATATGATGTGGGACGGTTCATTGAATCCGGTTCAAACTTCCGAAACAGAAGGCTATGAGCAGATGCTGATAAGGGCTGTTGCCAATTGTCAAACCTATCTCCATCACGGAATAACAACTGTCAGGGACATTGGCTCCATTGATGATATTGCTCTGCATGTGGCAAAAGGGATCAAAAGGGGGCTCATTTCAGGTCCTGATGTCATAGCCAGTGGAAAAACATTAACCATGACAGGCGGGCATGATCCGTTCTGGGCAAGATTTGTCGATGGGAAGGAAGAGGCGCTAAAAGGTGTGCGCGAACAAATTTTTAAAGGTGCTGAAGTGATTAAAGTAAGTTCTACTGGCGGGGTCTACGGAAGAATAGAAGGGGAACAGGTCGGCAATGCGGAACTTAGCCTGGAAGAGCAGGAAGTCATCTGTAATGAGGCGCATCGTTTTGGTCTCAAAGTTGCGTCCCATGCGATTGGCCGTGATGGAATACATAATTCGATACTTGCGGGAGTCGATACGATTGAGCATGGCCATTTTCTGGATGATGAACTAGTTGCCTTAATGGAAGAACGGAATACCGCCTGGATTTCCAACATTGTTCGTTTATAAGCAAATTGCTACTCAGGAAGGGATCCCTTCTTATGCAAGAGACAAAGCAGAGGAAATCGTCAGCATTCATCGGAATGCATTTGAATCCTACTTTAACCGGAATATCGTAATTGGGGCGGGTTCAGATGCGGGTTCACCATGTACATCTCACCGGGCGCTGCTGGATGAATTGTATACCATGAATGAAATGATTCCTGATGCGAAAGAGGTGCTAAAAACAGCAACAGTAAATGCCGGAAAAATTTTAGGACATGACGTTGGGCAAATTAAAGAGGGCTACAGGGCAAATCTGATTTTACTTAAAGAAAATCCGCTTGAATGCCTGAGTAATTTAGAAAGTATAAAGATGGTTGTAATCAGGGGAAAAGTTCTCATGAAGTATACAAATAATAACCTGGAAATGATAGCGGAATGAGTAGTTTCTGAAGGAAGAGTTTTAATGGTGCAAATTTTATCTAGTAAATTATATTTTTAATATAAACACTTTACAGATAGTTTTAACTATGATAAATTCTATTTATCGAATGATTCTGAAATTTCAAAAAGATGGTGTGAGTAAATGAGTTGGACTGCTGGCCCATTTAAACAGGAACTTATCAAGGACTATAACAATATTAACCTTCTTTTGTTTAACATTGGTGTCAAAAGTCAAAGAATCGACTTTTTGGGGGATAAGATATTAATTTTCGCCTATCATAAGAGAATTCCTTCTCTTAAACATTTGGACGAGATTAATCGCTTTGTAACCCGAATGACTGACATTGCCATCATAGATAGTTATAAGGAACACTTAAGGAATGTCCTGGAAGAAAAATATGGAATGAAGGTACTTTCTATTTTAAAAGACTATGATCCCGTTACTGAACTTTCAGGTACTATCATTACCCTGGATCGGGATACAAGTGCCTATATTTCCAGGTAACTAAATAGTGATGACTGGTCCATTGAACTCTTAAGAGTGCATAAAAACCGTCAGTACAATCTTTCAGATTAGCGTCTGTTTGATTTGTGCTGACGGTTTTTTTATAAAAATTAGGCTGTTTTCGCAAGGTTTGTTGCTTTTTGTATATTATTTGCTGAGTTGATTGCAGCGGAAGGTGCGAGATCCTCGAAAATGCATTCGCATTTTCTTCGTGCGGTGTTTGTTCGAGGAAGCATATTCAATGTCCTGCGGGAGTAGCGGGACAGGTGAGACCCCGCAGACGCGGAGCGTCGAGGAGGCTCAACGCCCGCCCCGCGGAAAGCGAGCAGCCTGGAGCGGAAATCAACGGACAACATTGATAGGCGAAAAACAACAATTTATACGAAAAGAGCCAAAAATAATAAGGAGGCAACAACATTATGAAAACAGTAGAAGATGTATTGATTGCGCTGGATGACCTTACAGGAGGAAGAGTGATTAAATCACTAAATGATATAACGAGAGGGGAGCATCCCTTTGTCCTCATGAAGTCTTCCAACATTCCTGGAAAAGAGATTATCGAAACGCCTGGTCTTGTCTATGGTGACATGAAAAAAGAAGTAAAAAAATAGCCGTTGCTATGACAATGACAGAAGGAAGTATCGAACTTGCCGGAGCTACTGGTGTCGATGCCATTGTTGCTCATCATCCGATAGCTGAAGCGGCTAATTCAGGTGGTGTTATTTTGAAAAACTATCTGGATTTATATAACGTAGCTGCATTTGAATTGCATGAAGCTTTCCACGGTTTACATCCTGGCATCCCATTTTTGCACGGCCATCAGGTATACCGGACAGAGGTTTCTTATGGAGGAGTACACGGAAATATTTTATATGTGGGAAAAGTAATCCCAGAGGTGAACACTCTCGGAGATATTTTAACCCGGTTAGATAAATATATGGGTCTGCAGGACGAAGATGATCTATTACATACTGAAAAGGAGCTTCGCACTGCTTCATCTCTGGTTGAAACAAGTACGGTGACGCGCGGGAGAATTGTTGTTGGAGAAGAAACCAGCCCTGTGAACAATATTGTGCACATTTTCCCGCATACGGGATTTTCCCCTGATCATTTGCGGCAAGTCATCAAAGAACACCCGGAAGCTGACACTGTTCTCGCTTCCATTAGCCGGGTTTATGATGGACATCCCCTGATTGAAACGGCTAAGGAGTTAGGAGTTAATTTTATTATTGGCAACTGTCATGTGTTAGAAATACTCGAAAATGGTTTACCTTTAGCTTATGCCTTAGACAGACTGCTGCCTGGTGTTGAAGTCGTTGTTTTCCGGGAACGTGTGACAAGCATGTCCATAAATGAAATGGGATCACCTCATTTAAAGAAATATGCAGAAGAAATGGCTGCTGGTTATCTATTGAAAAAAACGGCTGTCCATACGTTATAGAAAAGGAGTGCAGGTAGATGAGCGAGGTTAAATCCTTAGTACAAAAAAATATAGAAATAGAAGAGACTGGTACCCCGATACCTTTAACCAGAAAATGGACACAAATCGAAGTAGTAGGTCTTGGTTTAGTAATAGCCTCACTGTTGGTATTGTTAATCTCTCCAGGAACATTAGCCGGGTTATTTACTTCCATTGTCGATCAGGTTTTCCCGGTTATCGTAGAGATATTTTTAACCGGCACGGTAGGAGTTTCCATTATTGTTAGTGTCATTTTAGGCCGGGTACTGGAAAGGCTGGGATTTACGGACGCGTTAATTCGGATATTTATCCCTGTTACAAAGCTGATGAAAGTAAATTCAGCTGTTATTATTCCGAGTATTTATAATATTCTTGGTGATATAAATGCTGCCGGAAAAATTGCCGGACCGATTTTGATCCGTTCGGGAGCAACAAAAGCAGAGCAGAAAATAGCGGTAGCAACCATGGTTCAATCTCAGCAATCCTTTGCTACATTTATGTTAGGCATGGTTGCATTAACGGCTGTAGGGGCCAATGCCTTTGTAGTTGTAGTGTTAGCTGTTTTCATGCCTGTCATTATAGTCCCGTTTCTTCTATCTAAAACCATTTATCGGGATACGAAAGCTGTCCAAATTGCAAAGCTGCCTCAATTCACACCCAATACTGGATTTCTTCCAACATTATTTAATGCAGCCAGGGAGGGAGCAGAGCTTTTATTCCTTCTCATTATTCCGGCTGCCGCTGTGGTGTTTGCTGCTATTGGCGTTTTGGACTATATCGGAATTTGGTCAAAATTTGAGTCCGGCTTATCAGCAGTATTGTTAGCTCTAAATATTCACCCGGAGACTGGTATTCTTTCAATTTTGGCTAGTCCGGCGCTTGCAATGGCCCAGTTATCAGAAGTTGCGGGTTCTTTGGATCCACGCTTGGTGATTGGATCTTTCGTGCTGGCGTCATCGGGATTACCCCTGTCAACAATCTTTGGTCAAATCCCGGTTATTTGGGCAGCTAATTCTGACCTCAGTGAAAAAGAAGCATTGGGAGCAGCTGTATTAGGAATCGTTATGCGTATATTGACAGCCTTTTTAATTGTTTATTTCTTAACACCGATATTGGTTTAATGCTCGGAGTGAAGGTGAAAAAATGGCTTTAAGGATTGATTATAAGGTCTAAATTTTACCCAGTAAAAAAGATAGATCGATAAAATATTGATCTGGAGGGTTCCTTTCAATTGATTGGGGATCCAGGTGGAGCTCTGTTTTGCTTAAAAGATTGTTTTCCTCGCTCCATAAGAAAAGAACGGCCGTTTGATGAAAGGGTTCCATAATCCCTTTCTTCTGCGCAAGTAGTTCAATTTTAAGATCATCCAGGAGAAAGTCAGGCCGGCAAATAAGCTTACAAGGTGCTGTTTGTAAAGGTTCATAGTGATTGATTGTATTTTCAGATAGATGGTGTATCCTCCCTGTAGCTGCAATTCTTTTATCAGGGAGAATCAGTCCAGTTTCATGATAGATGTCTCTTCCGATGGATGAAGGGATTTTTTTGTTCCATAGGACGGACATTGAAAAAGTGTGGCCTGGCAAAACGGTCCATGCTCTTTTGGCTATAAGTTCAAATCCGATAAAGGACATGGCTCTCCCTCTTTTCTGCTGCTCGTTACTGATGTTTATGCGCTAAAAAGCAAAAATATCTGCTATGATTCCATCAGTGTAAAACTTACTATTTATGAACATAGCTATTATTCAAGAACCATTCCGATTTTTTGATACCCCTCCCTGATAAGATATGAATATACCAACTAACTGGTATTCAACAAGAGAATTTTAATAACAGGGGGAAAAAGTTATGAGAAGCAAGCACTTTTTAGGACTGGTGATATTGGCAGCCTTTTTGTTCATCACAGGATGCAGCAGTGAGGAAACAAAGGATACAGGAACGGAGGAAACGCCAAAAGAAGCTGATAAGAAGAGTGAAGATGAAAACGAGTCTGTCAAAGTGGATAAAGGTCTGTTAAATGTAGAGGTAACGCTGCCAGCTTCCATGTTCGAAGGTGAAGATATGGATAGCTCCATTGCAGAGGCCGAAAAGGAAGGCATTAAAGTCACCAAGAATGATGACGGTTCAGCGACTTATAAAATGTCTAAGAGTAAGCATAAGGAAATGATGAAGGAGATGGAAACTGAGCTGCAAAAAACCATTGCGGATACGAAGAATGGTGAAGATTATCCGTCTGTAAAAGCCGTTTCGCACAACAAGGACTATTCAGAGTTTACTTTAGAAGTGGAAAGAGAAGCTTATGAAAACAGCTTTGATGGATTTGCCGTGTTTGGACTTGGACTATCCGGAATGTTTTATCAGCTATTCAACGGGGTGAATCCTGAGGAATACGAAGTAAAGATCTTGGTTAAGGATGCGGCGACAGGCGAGGTATTTGATGAGATCATTTATCCGGATGCAATGGAAGAGACAGGGGAAGAATCTTAAAAAGCAAATGAAAAATGCGTGCCTTGTTAAGATAGGGCACGTGTTTTTTTTAGAATTTATAAATCATTGAGCCGGACCAGATGGAATCTCTGTTCATTCTCAACTTGTTTTACGGAAGAAGTTCACAAAATATTCGAAATTAGAAAATAAATTTCTTTTCTTCATCCAAGACTTTTCTGGCAATGGCTAAAAAATGAAAGGATAGGTGTTATTTGTGACATGCATCACAAATAACAGTCATATTTTGAATCCAGATAATTTAAGTGCACATTATATTTTTTCTTCCCCAGTTTGTCAATAGTATAGAAACAGCCTAAATAAATAAAATTAAGAAAAAGTAGTGATAATGACATAGTTTATCAAAAAAATAATTTACAATAATCAGACAAAATGCCTATAATAGACCTCGGGAAGAGGGGTATTACAAATTTTGGTTCATCAGCAAGAAACTAAGGGTCCTGTATCAATCTGGTGAAAAGGTATTGATCACTCAGCTGAAGTCTCAAAGGAGGTGAGTAATTTGGAAGCAAAATAAAAACCCTCAGGCAGGTCCTGGCAGACGAAAGCCTGAGAGTCTCAGTGAGATGGAGTATACCAGCTCATAAGTTAGTATACTCCTTAAATTTCATTTTTTAAATAGTTAAATTAAAAGGAGGCTTTTACTAACGATGGAAGCAACGCAAATAAGGAGATATATTATTGTTCCTGAAACGAAATCGATTAGAGCTCAGTTTAATGATAATGGGGAATGCCACAGTCTTATTTTGGAAGGTGACTATACGTTTAAGGTAGATATGAAACCCGTCGAGATTATTGATGAAAGCCTCAAGTATTATGGCTTTGACTTGAATGGGGCCATCAGCGGTTCGAGAGCCATTCTTGGCCCATGCAAGGCAGTGCCTGTACGAATTCCAGGAGAGATTAACATGTATTGGTTTCCTCATACTTCGCCGGGGCAGGAGGAGTGTGTGTGGTTTGCTCTTCATCATGTAGAAGCCATCTTGCCTGAAAATCATGATCTATCAAACGTTTATGTGAGTGGCGGACATTGCTTTAAGCTGAATGCTGCTGAAAAAGATCTTACATACAAATATGATCGGACAGAGAAGCTGGAATCAAGAATATCCAAACGCACGGTCAACACCTTCAGCTTTATTATGGAAAGAACAACGAGTACCTACACTGTTGAAAAAGGGAAGAGGAATTACTTTATCACAAGGAAAAAGGATAAGTAGAAGCTGGAGCCTGTTCCGATAAACTGGGGGCAGGCGCCCATTACAGCAGAAAAAAGCGGCACAATGCCGCTTTTACTGATTTAATGTATTTAACCGAACACAGCTTTTGTCATTAAAAATAACACAGATGGTGCCATCAGACAGCCCAGTCCCGTGTAAAAGGTTGCCGTAACCGCTCCATAGGGCACCAGCTTTGGATCGGTAGCAGCCAATCCGCCTGCAACTCCGCTTGTCGTTCCCATAAGCCCTCCATAAACCATTGCCGTGCGGGGGTTATTAAGGCCAATATACTTTGCGACAAAAGGTGTTCCGATCATCGTAAGAATGGATTTTACTAAACCCGCTGCGATACTGAGAGTAATGACTTCAGAGCTGGCTCCAATCGCCGTTCCTGTTACAGGCCCAACTATGTATGTTGCAGTGCCGGCACCAATTGTTGTAAGGCTGACCGCGTCAGTATATCCAAATGCCAGGGCAATTCCGACTCCGATTACAAAGGAGAGGACAACACCCAAAAAGAGGGAAACAACGCCATTTACACCGGCTTTTTTGATTTCACTGAAATTGGCGTCAAAGGCAGTGGCCACAATGGCAAAGTCACGGAGCATGCCTCCGCCCATCAATCCGATTCCAGCGAAAATGCCGATGTCAGAAAGGCCTTTTTCACCGCCGGTTACCATTCCGCCAATATAGGCGAGCACCAATCCAAGAGCTATGGCAATGGCTGAACCGTGTATTCTGCCTTTTGTCAGTTTATCAGAGAGGAAATAAGAGACGAACATTGTTAATCCTACCACAGTGAAAGCAACGATAAGGCCATTGTCCGTGAGTGCATTACCTAATATTTCTAACACGCTGATCCCCTCCCGTCATTTCATTTTCCAGCGTTTCGTCTGTATTGCCACCCTTGCTTAGAATAGGTACGATCGCCCAGCTGATCAGAACTGCAGCAACTCCCGCGGTTAGGGCAAGAGGTCCTCCGTCCAGAGCTGCAATCACATTTTGCTGAGCTGACATGGCAATAACGATGGGGATATACATGGCGCTCCAGAACGATAACCCTTCCTGTGTCGGAGCCTTTAATTTATCTTTCTTCTTTAAGTATTCAGCCAGAAGGATTAACATCAGCATGGCAATGCCTACACCGCCGACATTTGCGTCAATTCCCAGAATGTTTCCAAGAAGATCTCCCAAAAATACACCCGATAATAAACAGATAGATAATAAAGCAACCCCGTAAATAACCATCTCATCTCTCCTTTAATATTTTTGCACTGAGCTAAGGAACAGAGAAGCATAGAATCTAATAATCTGACTGAACTTAGGGGCCGGTAATCAAAGATTGCAGAAAAGAAAGCGTTTGCATTTTTTATAATCTACAGTCGACTGTATTCCTAGAACCCATCATAAAACGATTGAAAAGACGAAGTCAATTAATTTTTAAAATTTTCTTAAAATATTGAATTATTGAAAATGTAACGTTATAATTAAAATCGACAGTCGACCAAACATTTTTACACTAAAGGAGACAATGTCATGAAAGCGGATAAATTTAATCAAAATGCATTATCAAATCATATAGCGGAGCATATCACCGAACAAATCATAAAGGGAGAACTGGTTCCTGGGGATAAATTGATAGAGCATATTTATGCCGAAGAGTATGGAACAAGCCGTGCACCAGTAAGAGAGGCCATATACTTGCTTTCGATTGAAGGGCTTGTGGAAAGGATACCCCGTAAAGGAGCCATCGTTAAGGATTACACGGAAAACGAAATTTATGATTTGCTGGAAATTCGTATCATGCTGGAGTCAATGGCTATGGATAGAATCAGCAGAAACGGAATTAATCAGCATGAGCTGAAAAAAATGAAAGCGCTTTTAGACAAGATGAACGATGTTACGGATGTTCATCAGTACACGCAGCTGAACCACTCTTTTCATACTGCACTTATAGAAATGAGCAAAAGTGAAACGATCAAGACTATGTATTCCCGGCTTGGATGGCCCTTGCTGAGAATACAGAGTCTTTCATTTGCCAGCCAGGGAAATATTGAAAAGTCAGTACGTGAACATGATCTATTAATTGGCCTTTTAAAAGATGGAAAATTATACGAGGCAGCAGATTTGCTCACAAGGCATAATCAGGATGTAATAGCCAGCATGAAACGAAAGATGGGCAAGCGGGAGGTAATGGAATGAAGCTTGCATTCGTATTTCCCGGCCAGGGCTCCCAAAAAATGGTATGCTGCACAGCCTTCCAGACCACCCAGCCGCTCTTGAAATTTTGAAGGAAGCAAGAGAAGTAATGGGGGAAAAGGTCTTGGATCTTGATACTGACAAAGCCTTAAAATCCACTGTTTCAGTTCAATTGTCTTTGCTTATTGCGTCAGTGGCTGTATCAAAAGCATTTAAAGCGGAAGGGGTGAGGCCGGATTTTGCTGCAGGTCATTCAGCCGGAGCCTTTGGAGCTGCCGTTATGTGCGGGGCGATGAGTTTTACTGATGCTTTGGAGATTGTAAAGCTGAGAGGAGAGCTGATGGAGCAGGCTTTTCCATCGGGCTATGGGATGGGGGTGATTACTGGTTTTGATGCCAGGATTGTATATGAAATCACTGCTGCCATTTCTTCAGACGAGAATCCGGTATATCCCTCGAATATTAATGCAGCAGATCAAGTAACCATTTCCGGCTCCATTCCGGGCATCAAGAAGGTTCTTGATCAAGCCGGCCAACGAGGCGCAAGGACGGCCGAGCTTCTGAATGTAAGTGTGCCATCCCATTGTCCTTTGCTGAAATCAGTCGGTGATTCTTTATATGACAAGCTTGCTTCTGTCCATATCCGTGCCCCTTTTATCCCATATGCCGCAAATCGGACAGCAAGGCTATTACGGGATCCGGAGCAAATTCGAGAAGACCTCGCTTATAATGTTTCGCATCCGGTCCGCTGGTATGAAATCAGCTCTTTGCTTTGTGAGCATGGCACAAGTCTTTTGATTGAGATGCCTCCAGGGAATGTCCTGACCACATTAAATAAAAGAACTCTGCCTGGTGCCCGCTCTGTCTCCGTGGATGAAAATGGGTTAGATAATTGCCTTTTCCTGGCAAAGAGATTTTGTTCTTAAAATATTTTAATAGAGAGGGGAATTTTATCATGCAGGCTGCCAAACAGCGATCCTGGAATACACGTCTTGAAGCCAAGCAAAAACGATTAGAGAGAATGAAAGGCATCACCAGCAATCGAATTATTCCAACCAGCCAAATTGTCGAGGCTCTCGAAACACTGATTATGCCGGGCGATCGGGTGGTGCTTGAAGGGAACAATCAAAAGCAGGCATCCTTCCTTTCAGCTGCTCTTGCTCAGGCTGATCCGAAAAAATTATTCGATTTGCACATGATCATGTCCAGCATTTCCCGACCTGAACATCTCGATATATTTGAGTATGGCATTGCCAGCAAAGTGGACTTCTCATATGCCGGCCCGCAAAGTCTCAGGATGGCGCAAATGCTTGAAGATGGGAAGCTGACAATGGGAGAGATTCATACATATGTAGAGTTATATGGAAGGCTCTTCATTGATTTGATTCCTTCCGTGGCTTTAGTGGCCGCGGATAAAGCTGATTCAGAAGGCAACTTATATACTGGCCCCAATACGGAGGAAACACCGACACTTGTTGAAGCGGCAGGCTTCAGCAGCGGAATTGTCATTGCACAGGTGAATGAACTGGCTGATGAATTGCCTCGCGTAGACATTCCAGGCTCCTGGATTGATTTTGTCGTTGTTGCTGACAAGCCTTATCAGCTTGAGCCGCTATTTACACGTGACCCACGCCATATTACAGATATTCAGATTCTGCAGGCTATGATGGTCATTAGGGGAATCTATGAAAAGCACGGAGTGAAATCTCTAAATCACGGGATAGGCTATAATACTGCCGCGATTGAACTGCTTCTTCCTACCTACGGTGAATCCTTAGGCTTGAAGGGGAAAATTTGCAGGCATTGGGCTTTGAATCCTCATCCTACACTCATTCCGGCCATTGAAAGCGGATGGGTAGAGAGTGTCCATTGTTTTGGCGGTGAAGTAGGTATGGAAAAATACGTCGCTGCCCGGCGTGATGTGTTTTTTACCGGTCATGATGGAAGCTTGCGCTCAAACCGGACACTTTGCCAGCTTGCAGGACAATATGCTGTTGATCTATTTGTAGGCTCGAGCCTGCAGATTGACGAGGCTGGAAATTCTTCAACTGTAACGAGAGGACGGCTTGCCGGCTTTGGGGAGCGCCGAACATGGGACATGATCCGGGAGGAAGGCGCCATTCCTCTCAAGCGTGGCTTGACATGATGACGGACACTGACCCGCTTGCACGCGGAAGAAAATTGGTTGTTCAGGTAGTTGAAACCTTCCAAAACGGAAATAAACCTGTATTTGTTGAATCGCTGGATGCTGTAGGAGCTAAAGCAGATATAGGACTTGAAACAGCGCCTGTCATGATTTATGGGCATGATGTGACACATATAGTCACCGAGGAGGGCATTGCCTATCTATATAAAACGGATAGCATGGAGGAGCGGAGGCAGGCCATCGCAGCCATTGCCGGTGTGACCCCACTTGGCCTGAAGCATGATGTAAAGGCGACGGAAAAATTAAGAAGAGAAGGATTAATCGCTCTTCCGGAGGATCTCGGAATTAGAAGGACCGATGCAAAACGATCCCTGCTGGCTGCCAAAAATGTTGAGGAGCTTGTGGAATGGTCAGAAGGGTTATATGAACCGCCTGCCAAATTTAGAAGCTGGTAAAGGGGCTGATTGGAAACAATGAAAGACTTAGAATCTTACAGCCTATATCTTGGAAAGCTGGCCGTACAATCACTCATTGAAGAGGCTGAGCTGACGCCAAAACCAGGACTGGTCGATAAGAAAAGCTCCGGCTCGCATAGAGATATGTCATTAAACACAATGATTCGGTCAGCTATTGCACTTGAGGATACATTCAGGGTAATCGCTGAAACAAGCTTTAACCGGACCCCTTCTCAGGAGCTGCGCGAAGAGATCGCCATGATTGGCAGGCGGGGTGAACAGGAGATGTTCCTGGCTACGGGTGGAGTAAATACCCATAAAGGAGCGATATGGGCATTAGGGCTGCTCGTTTCAAGTGCTGCAATGGACCTGGGGAAAAGCCCTGGCAAAGAGGTAGCCGTTCAGGCAGGAAGGCTAGCTCTATATAAAGATCGAAACCTGCCTGCCGGTAATACAAATGGCAGCCGGGTTAAAGCAAGGTTTGGAGTGGACGGAGCAAGGGGAGAGGCCGAGCAAGGTTTTCCCCATATCAGACAGATAGCGTTGCCAGTTCTTGAAGAATCAAGAGAAAGAGGTCTGAAGGAGAATTTTTGCAGGCTAAACGTACTTATCGCACTGATGGCAGAGCTAAATGACACATGTATTATGCATAGGGGAGGTGCAGAAGCCCTCGAAATCACAAAGTCTCTTGCAAAGGAAATAGTCATAGCAGGAGGGGTTTCTGCCGACAAAGGATGGCAGCTGTTAGAACAATTGGATCAATTGTTATGCAGCATGAATGTATCACCGGGCGGAAGCGCTGATTTGCTTGCCGCTGCCATTTTCCTGGATTATCTGGATCAGAATGCGAAAAGCGAGTTTAAGAGAATAGAAGCCTTACAAATTTAACAGAAGGAGAGCTGCCGAATGGAGAAATTGAACTTTCGCTTTCCTGCAACTCAAATGCTTGAATCAAATGCCCATGTGGGAGTTGTAGGATCAGGCGACCTGGAGATTTTAATGGAGCCATCCGACCAGGGATATGCAGATGTAACAGTCCGTACTGGTACAACAGGCTTCAATCAAATATGGGAAAAGGTATTAGAACGGTTTTTCAGCCATCATGCTATTTCAGCAAACATTAAGATCAATGATTTTGGGGCAACTCCGGGCGTTGTATCATTAAGGCTCTCACAAGCATTGGAGGTGGGCAGAAATGCTGGATACATTAAAAAATAGCTTTGTAGAGTGCGGAGGCAGAGAGCGTGCAAGAGTGCTTATGGATGAAGGCACATTCAGGGAGCTTTTGGGACCATTTGAAGGTCTTGAATCCCCACACCTGGAACCGCAGGGCATTGTTCCCCAAAGTGATGATGGGGTTGTGGTCGGCAAAGGAAAAATAGAGGGGAGGCCGGCAGTCGTCATCTCCATAGAAGGCAGCTTTCAGGGAGGCGGTATTGGAGAAGTTTCCGGTGCGAAGATAGCTGGTGCTTTAGAGATGGCACTTGTTGAAAATAAGGCCGGCCATACTATCTATCCTATTTTTATCTTTGATACAGGGGGTGTCAGACTACAGGAAGCCAACTACGGACTCTTATCCATTGCGGAAATAGGCGCAGCAATCGTGGCATTAAGGGAATACGTGCCTGTTATAGGAGTCATTCCCGGGAAAATTGGCGCTTTTGGCGGGATGTCCATTAACGCAGGTTTATGCAGTACGTTAATCATTACCCGTGAAGGCCGGCTTGGATTAAATGGGCCAGAGGTAATCGAGCAGGAAGCGGGGGTACAGGAGTTTGATTCAACTGACCGCAAGCATATTTGGGGCACGATTGGTGGCAGACAAAGGGTGGCTTCCGGTTTTGCCGATATTGAGGCTGAGGATGACATCGCCGCTTTCAGAAAAGCCATATTGTCTGCCATCCTGAAGGGACCTGTGGAAAAGCCTAGAAGCTCACAGGTTGAAAGATATCTTGCTTTTCTTCGCTCTATAAATACTTCTGCCGTGCTCACTCCTCAGAAAGTTCAAGATTTGTGGGCAGAAACTGACTATTATCATTCTGAAGAGGATGATAGTGATAGTAAGAATCATGTTGTGAAAATCAAAAGCAGGGGGCATAAATGGTTTAACCTTTTGTCTGCCGGCAGCAAAGACATCAGTGCAGTTCCTTCGGTTTTATGTTCCGATTCAAAAATCGGCGATGTATCAGTTCGCTTCCTGGCAGTTGTGCCGGATGAATCAAGCCGGTTCCCTCGAGCGCGTTCTGGTGAATTTGGCCTGGAGCAGGGATGGATGATCGCCAAGCATGTCCGTGATGCAATCGAAGAAGATAAATATAAGGAAGAAAAACGCGCAATTGTAGCGGTTGTTGATGTTCCAAGCCAGGCTTACGGGTACCGTGAAGAGCTTTTGGGAATCCATCAGGCATGTGCTGCAGCTGCAGATGCCTATGCAACAGCAAGATTGTCCGGCCATCCGGTCATTGCTTTTATTCCGGGAAAGGCTATTTCAGGTGCATTTTTATCACATGGATTGCAGGCGAACCGATTAATTGCCTTGGATGATGAAGGGGTCAATGTCCATGTGATGTCCAAAAAATCTGCTGCAAGAATCACGCAGAGAACCATTGAAGAACTTGAAGAAGCAACCAAAAAAGTGCCGTCAATGGCTTATGATATCCGGTCATTTGAAAAATTGGGGGCGCTCCATGAATTGATTTCCGATCTAAATGCTGATGCACCAGGGGAAGCTGACCGTGATGTAATCTTTAACAGAATACAGGCAGCAATCAAGGACATCCAAAATTGTCCGCGTGATTTAAGCAGCAGGCTTTCCTCCGATTTTGCCAAAGAAGGAGGAAGATCCGCTTCCATTTTGGTCAGAAAGATGCTGGCGGACCAATGGTAATCGAGCCGCACGACTTATTGAAGATTGACGCAAAACATCTCATAAGCCATACACCAATTCCGGACTGGGCGATTCAAGCACTGAACATGGCACCCTATGTGGTTGTCCGGAGGGCACATGCTCCGAAAGGGCAGATTGCTGTAGGGATTAGGGGGAAGGCAAGGAATGAAAGATTCGGTGCCTTTCTGCCAGCAGATGCGATCATTTCCCATATCAGGCCTGAAGATTTAACAGCAAGCACTCTTTGGGAAAATAAGCCATCACCTGTATTCTTATCTCTTACCATAGCAAGTGAGATATTGGCAAAACATAAACTGGTATGGGGGCCAGGGGGAAGTGCCGGGTTTGAACTGGCCACCGGGAACGTGACTGTAACAGCGGAGAGCGATCTTGATCTTATACTGCGTGCTCCAGAGCCGATCCCAATTCATACAGCAGCAGAGATAATGAATGTAATGAAGAGCTGCCCTGCAAGAGTCGATATACAGGCTGAAACGCCAGCGGGTTCGTTTTCTTTAGCGGAGTATGCAAGTGGTTCAGACACAATGATGGTGAAAACGAAATTTGGACCATTACTCTGTGAAAACCCTTGGAAAAGTAAATTGAATTAATCAATGGAACTGCTGGAAAACCCTTCTTAGTAAATTAAGAGGGGTTTTTGAGCTTTGGCAATCTTTTTGCCGGATGGAAGTCTCAATTTTACTGTTTTAAAGGGAAGTGAGAAAAAGTGTCGAATTAATGAAAAGTAAAAATTTAACATTGTTAGGGGTCTAAACAGATTATGAAAAGAAATTTGCTGATTATTTTCGCCATTCTCATCACTCTTTTTATTGCAGACAGATTTATAAGGCCAGGAATGGAATCCGCTGGAGTGGGAAAGGTGAAGGAAGAAACCAAGATGAACGGGGAAGAGTTTAAGGTTGAAGATTACGAGAAGATTTATGTAAAGGCAATCAAGAAAGCGGAGAGTTATGAAATAAAGGACAAGGAACTTCTAAGATGGGTGGTAAAAGGAATAGCAAGCAGGGAAATGGATCATAAGCCGGAATTAACGAAAAAGGCACTGATAAAGAATGCCAGGGAAAAGATTCAATTGGAAAATGCCAGTATCGAATATGCCGAAGTAAAATATGACATAAAAGCTGCTGAACAAGAGGTGGAAGCATTGGCACTTGAACAATTAAAAGACCTTTCTTCAGACATTCCATTAGAAGGTTACCTCAAAGCTTTTGCAAAGACTTATAATTTAAGTCCAAAGGAAGTACTGCTGGAGATCGAAAAAAGTTCCCTTATGCTGATGGTTACGAACGAAAAGCTATACCCAAAATTAGTGGAAGCATATAATTCGGAGGACCGTGCTGAAGTAAGCAGGAAATATGGAAGTGAGGTAAAAAGCTTTATGGCGGGTATAGAGCCGGAGATTGATGCATAGTTTTGGATCATTGTGTCCTTAGGATTCCTCACAATTCAATTAAATTTATGAATACTATTCTTCACTGCTTCATCTAAATAATATTTTCCAAAATCAGCACCTGACCTTCTTGTACCGTACAGGACAAAAAGGGCAGGTGTTTTAGTTTTCCTGATCCACCCATTTGAAAATTTAATAGGCCTGCATAATATAATTAAGAACAAAGAGGATAACATCAAATTAAAGGGAGATAATCAAACATGAAAAACCTGACCATTTTCACAGCCTCAGCGACTAGACCTAATCTACTGGTGAATGCTGCAGATGACCGAATTGAACCGCCAGCCGGCTGGAGCATTTCGGCTGAAAATCCAGAAGACATTATTCATGGCTTCTCTCAATTAAAGATAAAGAAAGAATACAAGCTTAGAGGATATCAATATTTCAGCGGAGGAAACGGCAATGGAATTGTCTGGGCGATTCCAGCTTCAGAGGAACTTCCTCATCCTGATTTCTGTGACCGTTTGGATGAAATGTTTCTTGGTCCGCCAAAGCCTGAAATTGCCCTGGCTGATTTTATGGGGGCGATTGAGGGTGACAGATCTCCATTATCTTATCTGCAGGCAGCGATTGCATGGCATGAACTTCATGAATTTGGGGCTATGTGGCATGGCTGTTCCTGGGGACAGGATCGGCTATTGCCGTTTACGGATGATTACAAAGAAGAAATGCTTTCTGAAATAGACGATCCGGATGCAGATTCAAGCATAGAAGATTACTTGAATTTCATTCACCCATGGGATGAACTCAAAGAAATTCCCGCTATTCTGAATCCTCATTTCTTCTATCAAAAAGGAAAACCGACAGTCGTGTTCTATACGATCAACGATATTGGCTATTATAAATTAAGCAGGTATATCCATACCTTTGAAAAGGAGTCTTATATTCAAATGGTACAACGTCAAGAAATTGGAGCTGGAGACGGCGGAATTATTTTTTAGACGGCTTATCCAGTAAAGTGATACAAAGCTGTCACGATTATAAGCCCCTTTACAATGTGAATAATGGTAGAATGGACAAAGAGAACTATGCACCTGAGCAAGGTTCTCTTTTCAATTTGTCATCAGCATTTCAGCACAGTGATTTTTCAGAAATCATTAAGTGGCAACTCCTGTTATAATAAGTGTATACTGTTTATCTAATTAGTATTTTTTTAGATAGAGAAGAGAGATAATCAATAAAAGGGGAATAGATCGATCATGAAAGAGGAAGCAACCCTGAAAATGCAGGGACGGCCTTTATCAAAGATCCTCGCACTGACAGTCAAGACAGGGATTATAAAATCAAACCTGATCCCGATGTTTGCAGGATTAACATTGGCCTTATATACCTATGACTTCGGCCTTTTGGAAAAGCTGCCTGAGATTTTACTTGCCTTTATTGGCTCAAGCCTGGTAATGGGGGCAGCCGGGGCTTTTAATAATTTATATGACCGTGACATCGACTCGATTATGAAGCGGACCCAAAGCAGACCAACTGTCACAGGGGAAATCAAGCCACAACAGGTTTTATGGCTTGGTGCCCTCATGTCTGTTTTTGGTATCCTCGCTCTTGCCTTCACGACTCCTTTGGCGGGCTTCCTTGGGTTTTTGGGGCTGTTTTTTTATGTGGTTCCTTATACGATGTGGAGCAAGAGAAGAACCATTTACAATACGGAAATCGGAAGCATTTCCGGTGCGATGCCTCCGCTCATTGGCTGGGCTGCCATCCATCCGGATATCACGCATCCTGCGATCCTTGGTTTATTTATCATCACTGTCATTTGGCAAATGCCGCACTTCTATGCGATTGCCATTCGGAAGCATGATGAATATAAAGCAGCAAACGTTCCGATGCTGCCCGTTGTAAAAGGGGTCAGAAGAACGTATATCCAGACAAATATTTATTTGATCATTCTGATCGGGATCAGTTTTCTGTTAGGTTCCTTAAGCATTGGCCTTATGCTGGTTGCCCTGCTGCTGGGGATTATTTGGCTGGGCATAAGTGTTTATGGCTATAAGCGTATGGATCCGGAGAAGTGGGCGAAATCCCTGTTTATCTTTTCGCTAGTTCATATGACAGTCCTGTTTTCGACGGTTATTATTTACTCGATTATGGGGATTATTTTTGATTTGTAAAATGGAAACTAATAAGCCCTTCCTGAAAAATTCAGAGGGGCTTATTTTTTTGCTTAAATCTGCTGCTAATAAGTATCTGTGCGCCAGAAACAATAGCGCTGTTGTCCTATCCCTAAGTTACACATATCCATGCTTAGCAGCACTTGCATGTTTAGAAATTCTAAGCTCCTTTTCTATGATTTTTGATCTGAAGGAAGTTCTTTTGGAAACGTCCACTTCAGAAAAAAATTCATTTATTTTTTAAAGGACTTTCTTGGTAATCACGTATATTATCTTTTTAAAAAAGAACCCTAATTAAAAAGAGAGGGTACTAATATGTCATTAAGAAAGCAATGGATACTTAATATTCTAATGGTGCTGCTATCATGGTTGTCATTACCGCTTCTAGGCAGCGGCAATATAAAAAGATTTTTTCCTTCAACACTCCTGATTGGTATTTTAGAGATCCTGCATGCACGAATCGGAAAGAAGAAAAAATACTGGGCTTTTTACAATAAGCCAAAATCTAATCTTTTTGGTGAAATGCCTTTTGATATTGGTCCTTTTATTTTTACCTCAATCTGGACACTAAAGTCAGCATACGGGAACTTTAGGAAATATCTCTTTATCAATGCCATAATACATGCTATCTTTGCATATCCATTTACCTTTTTTGCAAAAAAAGTAAGATACTATACGCTAGTGCGTTTTAATAATTTTCAGTTTTTTCTTTATTTCTTTTTTAAAGCATTTTTATTATATTGGTTTCAATATCTATTTGAAGAAAAAATAATATTTAAGCAGAGGAAGTAAAGAATAACAATTCGAGGATGAAAGATGAAAGGGAGAAATCTTTTATCTGATTAAAAGACGCGTTTATCAAGACACGCGTCTTTTCGTTTGGCCTGATAAAGGAATTGGACTGGAACCGGATAAAGATGATTCAATTAAAAAACGTAAATAAACATGACTGCCTGATAGTTCATCTTAAAATGAGGGTATATAAAACCATACAGATGGCTCATAAAAGGTGATGAGTTCGAGTAATGTATGATCATACTGGTTAGAATGATGGGTGAACAAGAGAAATAATGTATCGTCAGGATACGAATGGAGGAATAAGGTTATGGCTGCTGAACATAATCGTACAGCTAAATCAAACCATCCTGCCAGCTCAGCCCGCAATCTGTGGTCTGGTGTGCTGTTTGGCATTGGGTTTGCTGCCTTTATAGATGAGACAATTTTTCATCAGCTGCTGCGCTGGCATCATTTTTATGACAAATCCACTACGGATATTGGACTTATCTCCGACGGGCTTTTTCATGCTTTCAGCTGGTTTGCGACAATTGGAGGCTTGTTTATTTTTGCCGATCTTCGTCGGCGAAATGCATTGTGCTTCAAGCGGTGGTGGGGCGGGAAGCTGCTGGGTGCTGGCGGTTTCCAGTTATATGATGGTACGATCCAGCACAAATTAATGTTGATACATCAGATTCGCTATGTAGAGAATGTATTTATTTACGATCTTATATGGAATGCAATAGCTGCAGTCATGATCATCATCGGTCTCAGCCTTGTTATTCGTACAAACAGGAAACAGCAACCTGAAAAGGCTGTCCCCCATGAACAATAATCATATGCCTCATACTGGCGGAGCTCCTGCAGCTGATCTAATCTCTCAAATGCTCACTGCATTTCCGTTTGTGCTGGCTTTAATTTTATATATTTTTGCCGTATTCGTCTCCAGCAGGAATCACAAGCCATGGCCGGTATACCGGACTGTTTGCTGGATTTTTGGCGTATTTTTCGCTGGTATAGCTGTAGCAGGCCCACTTGCTGCCCGTGCCCATACAGATTTCTCGGCACATATGTTCAGTCATTTGTTTTTAGGCATGCTTGCACCGTTGCTCATGGCAATTGCATCGCCAATGACGCTTGTGCTGCGAACGCTAAGTGTTCCTCTAGCAAGAAGGCTTTCAAGGGTTCTGAAGAGTAGGATTTCGCGAATCTTAAATCATCCCATTATAGCATCCTTTCTTAATATAGGGGGCTTTGGTTATTATACACGACCTCACTTTACTCGTTTATGCACGAGAGTATTCTTATTCACCTAATTGTTCATTTCCATGTATTCCTGGCAGGTTATTTATTTACAGTATCAATGATTTATTTTGATCCGATCACTCACCGTATTCCTTTTTTGTACCGTGCACTTGTATTCGTTTCTGCTTTGGCAGGGCATGGGATTCTTTCAAAGTACATTTATGCTCATCCGCCTGCTGGTGTAACCGCAGGTCAGGCTGAAATTGGAGGCATGATTATGTATTATGGCGGGGACGCGATTGACATTATTCTCATATTCATCTTTTGCTGGCAATGGTCCAGAGCCAGCAGGCAAATAGAAGATGTATCAGTAAGCCCGGAAACAGAAAGTACTAGAGTGTAATCAATGAGGGTGCTTACCTGATGGGCTTCATCATTAAAGTCAATTTACTCCGGTTTTCATATATGAAAGCCGGATTTTTTTATTTATCAATGCAGGTTTGCAGCTTTAGCTTTTATCAAAGTGTAGGTGGTTATCTTTTATCTATTTTAAATTTTCTTTTAATTTTAAATATTTTATGATATTATACGTTTAATTACAGTATTACTAAAATAAATTACACTATTACTTAATTTTTTCAGTACTGCTTCAAAGGAGATCGAGATGGAAGAAATTTATAAAAAAATAAAAGATTTAAGGCTTCAGAAGGGATATACCCTAAAAGAATTAAGTGAACGTACCGAGTTGTCAATCAGTTTCCTTTCTCAGGTGGAAAGAGGAGCTACTTCATTAGCTATTACTTCTTTAAAGAAAATTGCGGATGCGCTAAATGTCAAAATATCTGAGTTTTTTGAAGATGAAACACCCAATCAGAACTTTATGGTTAAGTCTTGCGAGCACAAGCCATTCAATATTAAGGGATCTGAGTTTACTTATGTAAGGGTGAACGGGGAGTTTTCAGGAAGAAGCCTTGAACCATTATTGGTTACCTTAGCGCCTAATCAAAAACAAACTCAGCAGTATGGCCATGCTGGCGAAGAATTTTACTATGTATTAAAGGGTTTCGTCATTTTCCATGTGGATGGGAAGGAATACATAGTCAGAGAAGGAGATTCCATTCACTTTCCATCAACGTGCCCGCATACGGTAGAGAATCCCATAAATGAAGAGTCAAGATTACTTTGTGTTTTGACGCCAGTTATTTTTTAATTGGCTGATTATAAATATCTTATTCAATGAAAGGTGGAGTATCATGCGTGTAGCTACAGATATTGGCGGGACATTTACTGACCTGGTTTATGTCAATGATGAAGGTGAAATTGGGGTTGCTAAAAGCCATACCACACCTCCCAATTTTGAAAAGGGAGTGATCGATGTTATTGAGAAAAGCGAAATCGATCAGACAGCCATCAAGACTTTTATCCATGGTACCACGGTAATTATCAATGCTCTTACAGAACGCAAAGGGGTCAAGACAGGTTTAATTACAACCAAAGGTTTCCGTGATGTGCTTGAAATTGCAAGAGGAAACCGTCCGGATCTATTTAATGTACGATACGAAAAGCCGGTGCCTTTTGTTGAGCGCTATTTACGCCAGGAAGTAGAGGAGCGCCTGAATTATAAAGGTGAGGTACTTTCTCCGTTAAACAAGGAGCAGTTAACGGCTGTTATTAACTATTTCAAGGAACAAAAAGTAGAAGCTATTGCTGTCGCCTACTTACACTCTTATGTTAATCCAGTTCATGAAATTGAGACAGTGGAATTAATAAAAAAGCTATGGCCAGAAGCAGCCGTTACAGCATCCTATGAAGTGACGAAGGAATGGAGGGAATATGAACGGACCAGTACTACGGTTCTTAATTCATATGTTAAGCCGATTGCGGCTACCTATGTAAACCGTCTGCATAATAAATTAGTAGAAAACAAGACTGACAGCCAGAATTACATTATGCAGTCAAACGGCGGTACAACAACCTTTAATAGTGCAAAACAAACCCCTATTAATATGGTAGAGTCCGGACCTGTAGCCGGGATTTATGGTGCTGCAGTTCTTGGTGAAATCTTGAATGAGAAAAATATCATTGCTTTTGATATTGGCGGGACTACAGCGAAATGTTCTCTGATTAATCAGGGGAGGTAAAGGTTTCAACTGATTATTTTATCGAAAAAAATGAACGAAGTGCTGGTTATCCCATAAAAGTACCCGTTGTTGATATTGTTGAGATTGGAAATGGCGGCGGTTCAATCGCATGGATAGACGGAGCAGGTTCATTAAAGGTGGGTCCGCAATCTGCCGGCGCTTTACCTGGTCCTGTGGCGTATGGTCAAGGTGGAACGGAACCAACAACCACAGATGCAAACTTGATTACTGGCAGGCTTTCTCCAGAAAACTTCGATTATGAAGTAGATTTGGATAAAGTAAAGGCTGCCATTAAAGAGAAGGTTGCCGATCATTTTGAAATGACGGTGGAAGAAGCTGCATTAGGGATTATTCGAATTGCAAACTCCAATATGCTGAATGCTTTAAAGCTTATATCAGTAAGAAAAGGACATAATCCCCGCGAGTTCTCATTGGTCGCTTTTGGAGGCGGAGGATCAATGCATGCACCTGCCTTGGCTAAAGAACTTGGTGTCCAAAAAGTAATCGTACCAGTAGCTTCATCTGTGTTTTCAGCATGGGGAATGCTTATGACCGACTTAAGGCATGACTACATCCAGACATATATTAGAAGAATAAATGAACTTAATTCTATTGAGTTAAACAAAGAATGGAATTCAATTGAAGTACAAGCACTTAAACAATATCAGGAAGAGGGCGTATCGGAAGAAAAGGTGTTATTTACGAGGTTTGCAGATATTCGATATCTTGGGCAGGAGCATACCGTAAAGGTTCCTGTTCCGAACGGGGAATGGTCTGATGAAACCCTTAAAGAAGTGGTAAAGCGCTTTGGTAATCTTCATGAACAGCACTATACTTTTAAGCTTGAAGGAACACCAGCAGAAATTGTTAATCTGCATTTAACAGCTTTTGGGAAGGTACTAAAGCCAAAAATGAAAAAATTAATTCCATAAACAGCAATATTCAGGAAGCTTACAAAGAAACACGGCCGGTCTATTTTGAAGAGGAAGGCTGGGTCGAAACAAAGGTATATTCCCGCAGTTTATTTGGTAAAGGCATGGAGGTTTCCGGGCCAGCCATTGTAGAGGAACAGTCTGCTTCTACGGTTATTTATCCAGGTCAGTCCTTGACTGTAGATGAGTACGGAAATTTAATCATTGAAACAGGGGTGGAATAAATGACGCAAATTGTTCGCAGTAAAGTAGATCCATTTACACTTGAGATTGTGAAAGATTCACTTGTTGCCATTGGCGATGAGATGTTTATTGCACTTGCTAAAACATCAATGAGCCCCATTATTTATGAAGTATTGGATTATGCCAGCGGTCTTACCGATGCAAAAGGGCAGCTGTTGACGCAAGGAAATGGTGTTACAGGATTTATTGGGATGCTTTCAGATATGGTAAAGCAAACACTCAAGAAATTCGGGGATGGAAAGCTAAAAGAGGGCGATATTATCATTATTAATGATTCCTATGGCGGCGGCGGCTCCCATCTTTCCGATGTTGGCCTGGTCATGCCCATATTCTATGAAGGAGAAATTGTTGCTTTCTCTGCCAATAAGGCACACTGGACAGAAGTGGGAGGAAAAGATCCAGGTTCCTTCAGCAACGATGCTACAGATATTTTTCAGGAGGGCTTGCAGTTTCCAAGTGTTAAGCTCTTCAATGAAGGCGAAATCAATCAGGCTATTGTCGATATCATCGAAGCGAATGTTCGATTCCCGGAATTGTCGCTGGGAGATATGTGGGCTCAGGTTGCAGCCCTTAAAACGGGTGAAAAACGTGTTAAGGAATTATGTGATAAGCATGGGAAGCCATTATTTTTATCGTCAGTTGATTATCTCCTCGACCACGGAGAACAGCTTGCACGTCAGGAATTAACCAAACTGCCAAAAGGCACTTTTCATGCTGAAGGGTTTATTGATGATGATGGCTTTGGGAATGGCCCTTTCAAGATCAAAGTTAAAGTAACCATCTCTGATGAAAAATTCGTTGCTGATTTTAGGGGAAGCCACCCTCAAGTTCCAGGACCTGTTAACTGTTCTTATACGGCACTTGTTTCAGCTGTACGGACTATTTTCCTCGCCATTACGAATCCTTCTCAAGATGCGAACGATGGAGTGTTCCGTCCATTGGAGGTTATTACAGATAAGGGCTCAGTTCTTTCAGCAGAACGGCCTGCTCCTGTTTCAATCTATTGGGAAAGCATGCTTGCAGGAGCGGACTTGATATGGAAAGCTCTTGCTCCAGTAATTCCACATAGGCTTAATGCTGGCCACCTGTTATCTGTTTGTTCGGTCGTATTATCAGGATTGCATCAGGATACAGATGAACCATTTTTAATTGTTGAGCCTTCTGTTGGCGGCTGGGGCGCATCTGAAGGTCAGGATGGTGCAAGAGGACAATTCTGCATTGGAGATGGCGAAACGTATAATGTTCCAGTTGAAGTAGCTGAAACAAGGTATGGCATTATGGTTAATGAGTACAGCTTGCATACAGATGGAGCCGGAGCAGGAGAGTATATTGGCGGTTCTGGTGTCATTCGCTCTTATAAAGCCCTAACTGAAAACCAAATGGTTTCTGTAACTTTTGGACGGAATAAATTTGTTCCTTGGGGAATGAATGACGGGAATGACGGATCAGCTAACAGGGTTTATATTGAGAAAGCAAATGGTGATGTCGATGGCCCATTTGGGATCTATCCAAGATACCCCTTGAATAAAGGGGATGTCGTTAAATTGGTGACCGCTACAGGCGGCGGATACGGAGAGCCTTTCAAGCGTCCTGCAGAAAAGGTAGCCAAAGATGTGAAAAATGGCTATATCACTGTGGCGCAGGCAGAAGCTGACTTTGGGGTAAAAGTAAATGAGAAAACATATGAAGTCGAAGGTTTAACAGAAGAACGTCAGAGGAGAGGTGAATAAAGTGGATGTATTAAATATAGCGGATATCCAGATTGATTCGAATGCTGCAGTTCCTCTTAAAACAGTATTCTCACAAAAAGCATTGGCTGGAGACCTGAAAGTTGGTACGGTTGTCATTCCACCAGGAAAGCGAGTCCCTTTAACAGGAGTTTCTAATCATAAAGAAAATGAATATTCGATTATAGTGAAAGGTTCAATTGTAACAGAAACGAAGGGAAGAACCTATCGGGTTTCAAGCGGAGATGCAACCTTTATTCCTGCAGGGCAAGAACATATTGCCTACAATGACAGTAATGAGGATTGTGAAATTGTGTGGGTATTGGTTGGTTAACTACTTTCACTATAAAGACCTTGCAGGGGCAAGGTCTTTATTATAAGAAGATTTTACAGAATATTCCGATATAAAATAAAAAGGAGTTGGACAGGGATGGAGGATGTGTCTTTAAGGAAAACCGGAGGAAAGGATGAAGCTCTTGCTTCAGTACCAATAAATGAAAGGCAGCACTGGGTTTCACCTGCAATCATTTTTGGGGGACTTGAATTTACAATTCCGGTTTTAATGGTAGGTGCAACATTGACAGCAAGCTTTGGTCTCGGGAAGTTGTTCTGGATCTTGGCAGCAGCTTTGTTTATTTTCCAATGGATCGGTAATGCCCTTGCAGGATACATCGGTGCAAAAACTGGCCGGTCATCGTCAGTAATTGCCAGAACAAGCTTTGGTTCAAATCAGGCAAGATTTATTGTAGGCTTGACAATATTTATCGTTTCAATGGGGTGGTGGGCGCTCCAGACAGCTGTTGCAGGAAATGCCATAGCAGCGA
Source organism: Cytobacillus pseudoceanisediminis (assembly GCF_023516215.1). NCBI lineage: Bacteria > Bacillati > Bacillota > Bacilli > Caryophanales > Bacillaceae > Cytobacillus > Cytobacillus pseudoceanisediminis. The sequence continues at coordinate 980,469 of NZ_CP097349.1, forward strand.
TGTTTGGAATAGATTATAAGACTGAGTGGTTTATGTGGGCCATTGTTACAATCATTGCCGGCCTTCTATTTGCACTGCCATCCATAATTGGATACTCATCTATGAAGTGGACTGATTATTTAGCGGTACCAGCTGGATTATTATTAATTGCAGGCGGTATTTTCTATGCTTTAAAAAATATCGGCTGGGAAAAGATAGCATCCTGGAACCCTGAACCACAAATGACTTTTCTTGCTGCCGTCAGTTTAGTTATTGGCATAAACGTTTCACAATGGGTGATTGCCTCAGATTATACACGCTATGCAAAGCCTTCTGTAAAAGACAATGTACTTATACCACTGGGGATAATTGCTGTTGGTTTCCCGCTTTTTTATGTTGGCGCCATCATGTCCATTGGGGTTGGCGATGCGGATATTGTAAATGTCATGATGAACTTAGGATTTCCGGTATGGGGGTTCCTTATCTTATGGTTAGCGACTTGGACCAGTCAATTAGTAAATAACTATAGTATGGGTCTGGCGTTGGCAAATATGCTGAACGTTAACTCTAATAAAGGGAGAGCCTTGCTGACTTTGGCTGGTACGATTATTTCCATTGTTATTGCTTTAGCAGGCATACTGGATTATTTTATGGATTTTCTTTATATGACGGCATTAATTTATCCAGCCATAGGCGGTGTAATGATGGCAGATTTCTTTTTTATCAGAAAACAGCAATGGACCGATAATAAAGGATGGAATTGGATGGCGACCATTGCCTTAGCAGTAGGAACTTTCGTTGGCTATTATACTCAATATGTACAATCCTTTGGCCTCCCAGCTGTCCAGTCCATCATTGCTTCTGCACTTGTATATATCATTGCAATGAAAATCAAAGCAAGAGTGGCACCTGATCATTTTACCGTGATTAGCAGCCAGCCAGACTCATATACTTCTGATAATGTTAAAATTCTATAATCTATTCAATAATGCCTGTTCTCTAATTTTTGAGAACAGGCATTATGATTGTGGACTTCACATTATTGAATTCTTGATTTACGTATCCCATCAAAGATACTCATTCCTGCATAAAAGATAAATACCATCATGATGCCGCCAAGCAGCCAGTTTTTAAATTGAGCGGCTGAAATCGAGAATAAATCGCTCATGTAGGCTGTGAATTCAGGCTGGAGCAAATTCGGGTTCAGCAGAATGAAGATGAACACGATGGTGGCGAACAGTTCAAGGACGGTGTTGAAGATCGCCATTCTTTTCGTCCATTGGCCAATGATTAATTTGTAGAGTGCCAATCCCACTTCGAGCGCAATGATTACTACGACGATAGGCCAATACCCGAGCAGAACCTCCTGGTTGACTGCTGCAATTTGGAACTCCAGTCCTTCACCGCCGCCTCTATATACACCCATCAGCCGGTCTGCATAAAAGTAAAGGGTTGCCCAAATGGCAGTCCACATTAAGCTTCCGAAAACCTCAAACTTGGAAATGGCTTTCTTCTTCGGAATATAGGTGATGCTTTTCAAGTCTTCCGGTGTCCATGGTTTTAAGCTTGGAGATAAAGGATGCTGCTCTTTTCCTTTATCCATTCTCTCAATAACGGCGAATACAATCGTCAGCCAGAAAAATACCTGAACGGCCACTTCAATCAGTCTCCAAATCCCATATCCCATGAAACCGAGCACCGCATTAATGATGGTATCATCGCGGTTAAAGTCAAAAATGAACTCGGTAGTAACGGAAATCAATGCAACCGCTGCTGCAATCGGCAGGATCATTTTTAATAATGACACATAAACATCAAAATAGCGCGGCCCGATGAGATGCATCGGCTGATCACGGTAACCGGCGGCTAAAGCTGCGGGGCTTCCCAATTTACCGAGGACATCCTTAACATCCTCCTCATTGTAATCATCCGGAAGCATATCCCCAATCGTTGACTGCAGCTCGAGTGCGATATCCGCACGGCTTTTTTCAGGCAGCCTCCGGGTCACTTCCTGTATATATACCTCAATTAAATTCATCTTCCTCATCCCCTTTCAACAGCCCGTAAAGCTGTTTTGAATTCTTGATCCATTCCTCTCTTAACTGCAGAAAAGTCTCCAGTCCCAGTTCGCTCAAAACATAATACTTGCGTGGCCTGCTCTCGGTATGATCCCAATTGCTTGTCACAAGCTCCTGTTTTTCCAGACGCCGCAGCAATGGATATAACGTGCTCTGATCAATATTTATGCCGGAGTCCTCTAATAATTGAACTAGCGAATACCCATATTGCGGTGTCCGCAGCTGGCTTAGAACCGCCAGCGTCAGTGTTCCTCTCCGAAGTTCTGTTGTTAACGAATTCAGCAGCGTACTCATTCACTCACCTCGCTTGATATACTATATGTCATACACTATATGGTTTATACTATGTATCATACAGTATGGACGTGACAATAATCAACTGCTTCTTTTAAGTTTTTTTATCAGTAAATCTGGTCCTGCTTGGATAAGCAGATGTGCAGGGCAGACACTTACCTTTGTAATTCAGGCTCAGGTAGGTAAATATGTTAGTTATATAGGAGGTGATAGTATGTTTGTTTTAGGAAAATGCTGGTGGTGTGAACCGCTGCCATCAGCTTGTGAGGGATGTGCCGACAGTACATTAAGGAATGAGAGAAAAGGGCAGGAATTTTTGGTTATGCTGAAAGGAAACTGCCGAATTTTTAGCTTTAGGTCCTGGTCAAAGTCCTTAGCCTGCAGAGTTTTCTTTTGTCAGATTTAAAGATGCGCAATTTTTAAGTTCTCCCAGCAGCCAGGAGCAGTTCCTGCAGAAAGAGAATTTATCATCGATTGCCGAAGCACTGCTGCTCCTTCACCATTACCATTGAATTCACCAGGGTATCCTGTGATCTTCCTGTTGTGCTTCAGCGGAAGTAAAAAAACATTGGGGTTATCCAATGTTTTTTACAGTTTAATGCTGTTTATCCAAGGCTAGCTTTAATCCAAATCCAATTAAGACTAGCCCAGTTGCTTTATCCATAACCCTTTGTACTTTCGGGGACATGAGCCATTCCCGCATATAATTTATGAAGTAGACGTATATGAAAAACCAGGAGATGCTCAGCAGTGTGTATATAATTCCCATGATGATCAGCTGATGTGTTGCGTTTTCGCCTGTCTTCACAAATTGCGGCAGAAAGGTTAAGAAAAACATCGCAACCTTGGGATTGAGCACATTTGAAAGGAGTCCTTGTTTAAAGGCAGACTTTTTCATATCGGATTTAACCTCAATTTCTATACCAGTATCATTCTTCTTTTTCATCGAGATGAACGAAGATAACCCGAGATAGATCAAATAGACAGCCCCGGCATATTTTATGATTTCAAATGCAGCAGCAGACTGCATTAAGATGGCTGATAGACCGAAAGCAGCCGCAAAGGTATGCACTAAAGAGCCGGCTGTAATCCCAAGTCCCATTTTATAGCCATCTGCTCTTCCGTCTGCAATCGTCCTTTTTGTAATAAGAGCAGTATCGATCCCTGGACTCATTACCACAAACAATGAAAGAACCAAAAACGTAAAGAAATCATTCATTTTCTTCACTCCTTGCTGATATGTTAAAATATCATTTAACAAATGTTAAATATAATTTAACACAAGATGATCATGTTTTGTTAAAATATTTAAAAAATTTAAGGGGCGGGATTATGGAAAATATAGATATTGGCAAAAAAGTGGAGAAATTCAGGAAGGAGAAGGGTTATAGCAGCAGAGAACTAGCCAGAATAGCTGAAATTACCCCTTCCATGTTAAGCCAGATTGAACGGGGGATCGCGAATCCTTCGATTCAGACCTTGAAGGTTTTAGCCAAAGCCCTTGATGTTCCCACCTTTAGCTTTCTCCTCGAAGAGACGAATACAGAAGATTTAGTTGTACGATTTAATGAACGTAAACATATGGTGGTTGAAAACATATCCTATGAATTATTGTCGCCTGATTTTACAGGGACACTGGCAACTGCAATCATGAATATCCCTCCGGGCACCTCCTCGTCGGAAAAGCTATTGGAGCATAAAGGGGAAGAGGTTGCTTATATATTGGAAGGGAAAATTATGGTGAATCTGGATGAAGCAGAATACATATTAGAAGCTGGTGACAGCGTTAAAATACCAGCATATATGAAGCATAAGTGGGAAAATACCTTTGATGAAAAAGCTGTTATTCTATTCTCTGTGACTCCGCCCTCCTTTTAATCTGGACCCGCATCCTATGTGTGTGGGCAGCGGGCCGGATTATTTACTGGGGAAGCGGCGGATCAAAGATGATCCATAAAAGTAGAATGCTTATAAATCCTAAAACCCAGGCTGCCCATGGCTTCCATTTATGGATGGGCAGCAAGGAGAAAGTCACAAGGTTAAAAAGAAAGGAATAGGCAAGTGTCCATCCATACTGATGAATGATGCTTTCATTAAAATAAGCAATTAATTCAATACCCTCGAAAATCAGAGCCCAGAAAACAACCCAGCCTATTCTTTTGAAAATGGTTTTGGGGAATCTTCCTAAGTACACAACAATAACAGATGGATAGATCAGAAATGCTATGGCTGTTGCTATTATGGTGTGCGTTGGCAGAATAAAATGGTCAATCCATACAGGACGGAATTCCCAAACCCTGAAGTCATGAAGCAGCGAAGCATATAGCAGGTCGCCTATAATCCAAAATAATAAGGTGGGATAAAATTCATTCAGCCGTTTCCAGGCACCAAACAATAAGCTAACAATGATGAAAAAGACAACAAACGATGTTTGCATATCATAACAAGCCCCTCAATAACCATTTTGTAAGCAAGAAAGACCAAAATATTAAGCATTCGCTTTTTGAAAAAATCAATTACAAAATAAGCGGCTGATATAGAAGGAAAGACATAATGAAAACCAGGTAATATACCATTCCCAATGTATATAGTTAATGAGATCGGTGTATTTTTCGATCAGGACTTCAACAAAGGTCAATACTGATGCAAATCCTGCAAAATAACTGAATTGAAGAACATGGCTCCGGTCATTCGGATACCACACAATAAACGCGGCACATACAACCGGGAACGCATAGTATTCATATGTAAAGCTCGTTCTGCTTATGGAGGGGAATAATCGAATCGGATATTCAAGCATGCCCAGCTCCACGACAGCCAGACCCGCCAGAAACGTAATAAACTGCTTAAATAAGGCAGCCATAACCGCAAGCCGAATCTTGTTTTTCGGAATGAAGAGAAGAATGGAAGTCGCTGCCATATAAACCATTACTAAGATCCACCATTCGATTCTCATGTGGTTTCCCGCTGTTCTGCCTGAAACACAGCTTTGTCTTTATAGAACCAATTCTGAAAATTATTAGCAGGGAAGAATCATGCTGACTAACGATTAAACAAGGTAAAGAGTATTATCGGATATGTTTATTTAGAGGGGAGAAAAAAATTAATTTTAATTTTTAAAATATTCCTTTACAGGAATATTCCTAATGGTGTATATTGTTCTTAAGGAAAGTTAAAATAAGGAAGCGGGGGTGGGATCTACAATTGAAATGGAAATAGTGAACACATCACACTGGGAGATGATTCAACATGAACGGGCAAATTTTCAGTGCACTCGCTGAGCCCAACCGCCTGGATATCATTGACCTGCTGCTGGAAGGAGCGCTTCCGGTGGGGGATATCGCAAAAAAACTTGATTTAAACCAGCCTCAAACCTCCAAGCATCTTCGCGTTCTTTGTGACGCTGGCCTCGTGGAGGTTCAGCCGATCGCCAACCGCCGGATTTATAAAATCAGGCCTGAACCGTTTCAAGAACTGGATAGGTGGCTTGATTCCTATCGCCGTTTATGGGAAGGCAGGATGGATAGGCTGGATGATTACCTTAATGTATTGCAGGGCAAAAAACCTTTGAATTGATGGATAAATGGAGTAAGCTCAACAAAATCTGTCTCTTCAGTTGCAAACGGTTTTACAAATACAGCTTCTAATGGAGGAGTAACAATGTCAAATAATGCAATGCTTTCAAGAGTTGAAGATGAACGAGTGCTGGTATTGGAGCGCGTATTCGATGCTCCGCGCGAGCTCGTCTATAAAATGTTTAAAGAGCCGGAACACCTGAAACATTGGTGGGGTCCGAGAGGATGGGAGCTCCCTGTCTGCAGCGTTGACTTCAGACCTGGTGGAGTATGGCATTATTGCATGAAGTGTGTTGATCAGAATCAGGGCCAATTCTATGGCATGGAATCCTGGGGCAAGGGGATATACAAGGAGATTAGCGAGCCGGAGAGCATCAGCTATACAGACTATTTTTCCGATGCTGAAGGGACAATTAACGAGGAAATGCCATCTACAGAAGTGACTCTGGAATTTGTGGATGTAGACGGCAAAACGAAATTAATTAACCGTGGAGAATACGTTTCCGCAGAAGCGCTTCAGTCCGTAATGGAGATGGGTATGCTGCAAGGCATTACAGATACTTGGAATCGTCTTGAAGAGCATTTGAACGAGGTCAAATAACGAAATTTAACATATAGAAGGCAAAGTTTGCTGCAATTATATTAATTAACATGGCGTTAATCCAAGAAGGATTAACGCTTGTTTTATGAATTATTGCTTATTTGCTTGGTTCGAAAAAAATTTAATTAATGAATGTTTTAAGATTGTAGCATTGGTTTTATATGGTTTTCAGTATTTTAAAGATAAAGTATTTGCGAAAAGAGTGAAATACAAATTTAAGCTCTCCTTCAATAAGATTTGATTAATTATCTTAAAAACTCGGGCTTTTCTGATTCAAAAATGAGTCTCTCTCTTTATTGTTTTAGGTACTGATGGAGATGATGCTCTCGATGCTGTTGAGGAGGTATTGAAAGATTGGGGGAGTAGGTATGGACAATTCGCATTTCTATTTATTAATATAATGACAACTCCTAGCCAATGTGAAAAACTTACTAATTCAGCTAAGATAAGTGCAGAAAATGTTACAGCTACTGGAAGCTCAGAAGCAGTTAAGATCGTACCAAGCCCTGGTCCGATATGGAGCATGAAGAGGGTATTCTAGACTTAAACTTCTTCTTTTCATTTTTAATAACACCCGGGCGGGCGTTATTATCTTTAATTTATGAACACACTTTACCCAAGTGAGTAAAACTACTATCGTAGTTAATTAATCCTTTGGGTAAAGTGCGTTTTTTCCATTTTCCATTACTTTTTAAGTTCCACTGGCCGAAATAAAAAAATTCATTTAAAGTACCTCAGAAAAAAATTATAATGACTCAACCGTCCTTTCAGAAAAATTGAGTCATTCATTATTGGTACTAAGGATAATTCCTTTAGTAACAAATTAAGGATTGGAGGTCTCTCGGGTAATAGGTCAACACTTCAATACCATCTTCTGTCACAAGAACCGTATCAGAGTGTCTAAAGCCACCTAAGCCCTTCACATATATTCCAGGCTCAACGGTAACAACCATGCCTGGTTCTAGTAATGTGTGATCACCTAAGTCGAAAAACGGTGCTTCATGCCCTAGTATTCCGATGTTGTGGCCGGTATGGTGTCTCGTTAATTCTGTTAAGTTGTTTTCTTTGAAATATGCTTGAACATCTTTTTCAACATCAGAGTACGTTCTTCCAGGTTTGATGGCTTTAAATGCAACTTCTTGGGCTTCATACATATGGTGAAAATATTTTTCCTGCTCTTTAGAATATTCTTCAACGAACATGACTCGCTCTAACTCACTTGTATATCCAAAAACACTGGATGCTGCTCCCGTTACTAGAGTGTCTCCTTTTTTTAATACGATATTTTGTGTTACGGCATGGGGGAAAGCAGATTCTGGACCGACTTGACCGCGAAAAACAGCGTAAGGTGTTTGACCATGTGGTTTATAATCGGGTCCAAGTGTATCAATCATGGCTTTTGTTGCTTCATTCGAAGCCTTACTAGTAATTTCAATTTCACTTAAACCACTTTTGGTATACTTTTGGAGCAAGCGGTGCACTAGGTTTCCCCAGCGACAGGATTCTTTAATTAATTCTATTTCATTTGGACTCTTAATAAATCTCATTTCTTCAACTAAACCCTGTAAAGAAACAAATTGTTTCGAGTCGATCAGCTGATCTATAGCAGGACCACGATAGCCCATTGGGGAGCCATAGCCTATAGAATCAAAACCAATCGTTTTATTCTCAAACCCATATTCTATTAAGATTTCTTTGAAATACTCCATCGGGTGCTTAATTCCCGGATATTCAGGATATGAATGTACATAATCCACAACACTATATTCTTCCGCATGTTCATGCTCTAATGCTGGAACAAATAAGTGAACTTTATCTTGCGGATCAATCAGCAAACCAATAGGTCTCTCGGTAGGATGAAAATGAAATCTAGTTAAGTAAAAGATATCTGTTACAGAGAAAAGAACGGCAGCATCACATTCCTTTCCTTTGTAAATGCTTTTAAACTTTTCTTGTCTTTCTTTAAATTCGTATTTAGGAATAGATAATAGCATTTGTTTTTTCCTCCTTGTTATTGGTATATAGATGGCAGCTTGCGGTATGACCTGTAGCTATTTCTGTGAGTGAAGGTTCAATAGATTTACACATTTTCATGACAAATGGGCATCTTGTGTGGAACGTGCATCCAGAAGGTGGATTGGCAGGGTTAGGAACATCTCCTTTCAATACGATTCGTTCTTTCGCTTCTCTAGGGTGAGATACAGGGATAGCTGAGATTAATGCCTGAGTATAAGGGTGCTTTGGATTTGAAAACAATTCTTCAGTGTCGGCTAATTCTACAATTTTCCCAAGATACATAACTGCAACTCGGTCTGTCATATGTTTAACTACACTTAAATCGTGGGAAATAAATAAGTATGTCAAACCAAAATCTTTTTGTAGCTCGAGCATTAAATTAATAACTTGTGATTGAACAGATACATCGAGAGCAGAAACGGGTTCGTCTGCTATAATAAAGTCTGGGTTTAAAATAACAGTCCTAGCTATGCCGATCCGCTGCCTTTGTCCACCGGAAAATTCATTAGGGTGCCGATCAAGATGTGTTTTAGAGAGACCGACGATTTCTAGAATCGCGATAATTTTCTCCAACCGTTCGTCAGGATGAAATTTCTTATGGACTCGGAGCGGTTCCATTAAGATTTGTTTAATGGTCATCTTAGGATTAAGAGAAGCGTACGGATCCTGAAAGACCATTTGCATCTCTTTCCGTAATGAGCGCATTTTTTCAGTCGGTAATGATAGAAGGTCTTGCCCCTTGTATCGGATTTCACCTGAAGTTGCACCAGTTAACCTTAATATGGTTCTTCCAGTTGTCGATTTTCCGCAACCAGATTCTCCAACTAGCGCAAAGGTTTCTCCTTTATTAATCGAAAAACTAATATCGTCTACAGCCTTTACTACTAGCTTCGGCTTAAAGAGACCTTGTGATATTTCATAGTATTTTTTAAGATTCTTAACTTCTAGTAAGGACTTTTCCGTCAATGAATATTCACCTGCCGATTGGACTCTTGTAGCCAACATTTACTTAAATGCTCTCCCATTGAAAAAGTAGGAGGGGCGCTCACAGTGCATTTATCAAATGCATATGGACATCGATTGGCGAATGTGCAGCCTTCACCAATTTCATCAGGCCTAGGTACTTGTCCGTTAATGGAATAGAGTTTGCTTTTTCTCGAATTATTCGTCGGAAGTGAATGGATTAGACCTTTTGTATATGGATGTAGGGGATTGTCAAATAGTTCATGGATCTCTGCCACTTCAACAATCTCCCCAGCATACATGACCACAACACGATCGCACATTTCTGCTACCACACCCAAATCATGTGTGATAAAAAGAAGACTCATATCTTTTTCAGCTTTAATTTGCTTCATCAGTTCTAAGATTTGTGCTTGAATGGTTACATCTAAAGCAGTAGTAGGTTCATCGCAAATGAGGAGTTTAGGATCGCATAAAAGGGCTAATGAAATCATTACGCGTTGCCTCATACCGCCTGATAATTGATGAGGATATTCGTTAATAATCTGTTCCGCTCTTGGGATGCCCACTTGCTTTAACATATTGATGATGGCTTCTTTTCTTTCTTTTTTTGGCATTTTTTTATGCTGTTTTAGTGGCTCACTTAATTGTTCACCTATTGTAAAAACAGGATTGAGAGAGGTCATTGGTTCCTGGAATATCATGGATATTTCATTCCCGCGAAGTTTTCTGTATTGGTGATTATCTAGAGTAGTTACATCTATATTATTAAAATGAATACTCCCAGAAACAATCTTGCTTTTTTCTCTGGTAAAAGTCCCATTATCGCTAATGAAGTAACACTTTTTCCACTGCCAGATTCACCAACAACCCCAAGAGTTTCACTTTTTTCAAGGAGAAATTTACCCCTCGAATCGGTTGAACGGTACCTTCTCCTGTACTAAATTGGATACCAAGATTTTTGATTTCAAGAAGTACTTCAGTCATTTTTTTCACCTCCTGTTATTCGCCTTTTAGTTCTGGATCGAGTGTATCCCTTAACCAGTCACCGAATAAATTAACCCCAAGTGTAGTGAGGATAATCGCAATACCCGGGAATGTGATTAACCACCAAGAACTGAAAATATAGTCCTTTCCTTCATTAAGCATATTGCCCCATGCAGGAGTGGGCGGTTGAACTCCGAATCCTAAGAAACTTACGGATGCTTCTGCGATAATGTATGTGCCCATTTGTAAAGAGATTAAAATAATGATGGGTGTAAAGATATTAGGAAGGATATGTCTTACTAATATCTCGAATTTCGGCACACCAGTTGCGATTGCTGCTGTAATAAATTCCTTTTCTCTCAAAGCCAACACTTCACTACGAATAACTCTGGCAAAAATAACCCATCCCGCTAAAGCAAGAGATATGATAATATTTGTAAGTCCTGCTCCAAGTACTGCACTTATGACGAGTACTAATAAGATAAATGGAAAACTTAATTGAACATCCACAATTCGCATTAGAACTATATCAATCCAGCCCCTAAAGTATCCTGCAATCACACCCACGATGGTGCCAATGACCCCGGCTAATAAAGCTGTGGCTAACCCGATGATTAAGGATACTTTTGTACCTGCAATGATTCTAGAAAGTATATCTCTTCCTAATTGATCGGTTCCTAATATGTGACCGTCTGTAAAAGGAGGCAGTAGACGATCTCGTAATGGGGCATCCATAGGATCAAAAGGGGCAATCCATTGCCCAAATAGACTGAGAACTACTAAAAAGATAATGATGCAAAAACCGAGCAACCCAGCCCAGCTTTTTGACAGTTTTCGAAAGAAATCCTTGAATTTAGATTTCTTTTTAAATTTCATATCAATTGATTTATTAGTGGTTGTAATTGTACTGGTTTCCACAGCTTCACCTACTTCACTCTAATTTGGGGGTTCACATATGCATATAAAATATCTGTAATAAAGTTGATGACTGCATAAATGATGGCAATGATAAATACGCCAGCCAATACAATTGGGAAATCTCGATTCATTAATGACTGGTGTAATAGTCTGCCAACACCAGGCCAAGAAAAAACAGCTTCCGTAATAACAGCGCCGCCTAATAATACACCGAGATCAAGCGCAATTAATGTGAGAATCGGAATCAAAGAATTTTTTAAGGCGTATTTCATAATTAGCGTGGATGTTGGTGTTCCAGCTGCTTTGGTTGTTCGGATATAGTCTTTATTTAATACATCTAGCATGGCCGATCGAGTAAAGCGGACAAAACGCGATACGCTATACAAAGCTAGTGTAATAACTGGAAGCACCATGTGATTAACAGAGCCGCCTCCACTCGATGGAAAAAATTTTAGTTGAGCAGCAAAAATAAAAATTAAAATTAAACCAAACCAAAAACTGGGGATAGCCTGACCGATAACCGTAATCCCTACACTTGCTTTATCAAATAGGGTGTTTCGTTTATATGCAGATAGAACTCCAAGTGGAATAGCGATGATGATTGATAATAACAATGCTGAGAATGCTAGTTGAAAAGTTGCAGGCATTCTTTCTAAAACTAGTCCTAGAGCATCGTCGCCGCTTCTTAAAGATTCTCCAAAATCACCTTGAATGGCGCCTTTCATGAAGTCAGTGTATTGAACATATAGTGGGCGGTTAAATCCTAATAACTCACGATATTCTTCAATTTGTTCCCTTGGCGCATCAGGCGGGAGGAATAGTGTGGTCGGATCTCCCGAAAGACGAATTAAAAAGAAGACTGCTGTTAGAGCAAGAAATACAACGATGACCACTTGTATTAATCTTTTAATTATAAAATCTAACATAGTAGCACCCCGCCTTATCCCTTGGAATAAAAGAAGAGAGAAGGGGACCCTCTCTTCTTTGAAACTATAAATTTAGTTCCATGACATCTCAAACACGTTCATTTTCTCATCAACACGAGGTGAGAAATTTAAAGAAGATTTAACAGCGTAAAGGTCTGCTTGTTGCCATAATGGAACCCAAGCAGCTTGTTCTACTAACTGCTGTTGAAGCTCAGCGTATCCAGCATAGCGCGCTTCTTGATCAAACGATTGGTTTGTTTCCTTAATCTTTTTCTCAATATTCTCCTGGTAAAAACTACTGTATGGCGCTTCTAAAGTGAACAAGTTTTCAATTGTTGACTGGGCATCGAAAGCTGGCCCCCATCCAAGAATGTACATATCACCAGTTTCTCTTTTTTGAATTTTCTCCAAATGCTGACCCCATTCATTCACCCTTACTTCTACATTGATCCCAATACTTTGTAATTGTGAAGCAATGGCTTGAGCAATATGGGAGTCCATCGGATATCGACCACTTGGTGTATCCAAAGTTAATGTTAATTCTTCTGGACTATAGCCAGCTTCTTCGATTAACTTTACGGCAAGATCTGGGTCATAGTCGTATTCTTTAGTTTCAGCATAATCAGCATTCAATTGGGACAGCGGTCCTGTGATTCTCGATCCATACCCACTTAATACAGTTTCTAGAAGTTCATTTGCATTGATAGCGTGATTAATCGCTTGTCTAACTTTGACATCTTTTAATGGACCATCGACCAGGTTCGATAATGCTAAGTAATTGATACGTGAAGAAGAAATTTGTTTTACTTCATTACTTTCAAATTGTTTAACTGAGTCGACAGGGATGTTCTTAAATAAATATATTTCTCCGCTCATAAAAGCAGACATCCTTGCGCTAAATTCCGGAATAATTCGGAACTCAACTTCCTCAATCTCAGGTTTTCCTTGCCAATAATCTTCAAAAGCTTTTAATTTCAAATGGTTATCTCTTGACCATTCAACAAACGTATATGCCCCTGTACCAACTGGTTTGCTTGATGCTTTCTCTATACCTACTTCTTCAACATAGCCAGGTTCTATAATGAGCAAATCTTCTGCAATTCGTTGGATTAAGCTTGGAAAAGGCACGGATGTATGGATCTCCACTTCGTAATCTGAAAGTACAACGACCTCCTCAACGTTAGCCCATCTTGAACGGTAAAATGACCCGTTACTTTCATCTAAGATGTAGTCGATACTAAATTTAACTGCATTTGCATTAAAATCTGCTCCGTTATGGAACTTAATTCCTTCTTTCAGCTTTAAGTACCATGTTTTTTCATCTATATTTTTCCATTCCTCTGCAAGAACAGGGACAAACTCAGCTGTTTGAGAATCTCGATCAATCAGTGGATCATAAATATTACGAATTAGCGTATCTGTGGTGTAGTTGACATCGTGATTTGCTAGAAGTGTGGTAGCGTCTGCTTCAAAACCGATGACAAGGGGACCCTGACTATTAGCACCTGAACTGGAATCTGGTGAACTACTGGAATTACCATCCACATTCGTACTTTCTGTACATGCTGCCAATAACATCGTAATGATTAAAAGAAATGTAATCAGGAGCTTATTATTCCTCATCAAATCTTCCTCCTTTATTGACTGATAAAATTTTCTCGATTTCTTCCATTGATTGAATAAGAGAATTTACTTGTTCCAAATCAATTTTTTCAATCATCCTCCTTACATCATGGCTGGCATTATCTGAAAGTTCTTTAAGAACTTTTTGCCCTTTTTCAGTGATATGCAAATATTTCTTCCGTTTATCTTGGTTATCCGATACCCGTTCAATAAGTTTTTGTTTGCTGAGCTTATGTATCATTCTACTTACATAACCTTTATCGAAGTCGAAATACTCGGATAATTGAGAAGCTGTACATCTCTTCCTTTTATCTATCTCATATAAAATCATCGCTTCTGACATTGAATATGGGCTTCCTTTTGAATACTGAGCATACAAACCAACAACATTAAGATAAAAACGGTTAAACTTCTTAATTTTTTCGATTTTTTCATTCATATAGTTTAGTTCCTTAGTTCATAAATTTAGTTGCTAATAACAACTTGTTTACATATTAATTTTAATTGGTCACATCTGTCAACAGAATTTTATGAAAATTCTGTATAAATAAAATCAGGTTCTCTTATGCCTTATTAATTGTGGACATCGACCAGTGCAATTATATATTGACTCATCCACCAATTTCTGTAGTTGATTGGTTAGTGGGTTATAATTCTGTTTTCTTTAAGGATCCTAATATATACTTTAAAGTGATAAATCCCATAAAGGGCTTACCGGCAGGTAATTAACTATTGAAAATCTAAGAAAACAAGAGTAAACAGCCGTTTTCGCTTCTTTTATTAAGGGAGGTTAGTTGAAGAAAGATTCTTGAAATTCAAATTACAGTATGATACATTTAATGGAAATTAGGAGTGAGTAAATATGCGTTCAATAAAGAAGATAACTATCTCGTTCTCACAACTACATCATCATATCTTGTAGCCTTGCTATTCGATTTATAAAAATCGTAAATAGGAAGGTTATTTATCATTAAACCGGATTTGATTAAGTTTAAAACTTACATCAAGTGCGGTTTTTTATTTTATAAAAAACTTTGGAGGTAATGAAAATGAAGAAAATGGATTATCAAAATGTAAAGGGTACACAAGATTACTTACCGAATGCTGAAGTTATTAGAAGAAATATTAGAAGAACATTAGAAGACGTATTCATCCAATACGGATGTAAACCTTTGGAAACCCCAATATTAAATTACACGGAATTACTCGCTTCCAAATACGGTGGTGGGGCTGAAATTTTAGAAGAAATGTATACATTAACTGACAGAGGTGAAAGAGACTTAGCTTTACGATACGATCTCACTATACCGTTTGCAAAAGTTGTTGCGATGAACCCGACGCTTAAGATGCCTTTTAAGCGATATGAAATTGGTAAAGTATTTAGAGATGGACCAATTAAAACAGGTAGGTTTCGAGAATTTACACAATGTGATGTTGATATTGTAGGTGTAGATTTACAAATAGCCGAAGCTGAATTAATGGTTATGGCATTGGACGCATTTAGAAAGCTTAATTTAAAGGTATCGATCCAATACAACAATCGAAAATTACTCACGGGAATGCTTGATGTATTCGGTACAGAAGCTCAAAAAATTAATAATGTAGTATTAATTCTAGATAAGCTTGAAAAAGTAGGATTAGGAGCTGTTATTTCAGAACTTAATGATCAAGGATTATCAAATTCAACGATAATGTTAATTAAACAGTTTTTAACTGATGAAAGGAATTCAACTCTCAGCTATTTTGAATCTTTTTCAGAACAAAATGAAGAGGTAAGGCAAGGTTTAAATGAATTAAAAGAGCTGGCATCCTATCTAGAATTCCTAAATATTAATAAACAGTGCATTTTTAATCCATTCTTAGCAAGAGGTTTAGAGATCTACACAGGTACTATTTATGAGATATTCTTATCTGACCAATCTATAAAATCAAGTATTGGAAGTGGCGGAAGATACGATAATGCAATCGGTGGGTTGATAGGTACAACTGAAAAATTCTCAACAGTAGGAATATCATTCGGCTTAGATGTAATTTATACGGCTATGAGTAAATCTGAGAAGGAATTAAGAGAGAATCCGAATATAGATTACTATATAGTCCCATTAGGCACTCAAAAAGAATCCTTATTGGTAGCAAATTACTTAAGAAATAAAGGCTATAAAGTCGAATATGAAATGAGCAACAAAAAGTTAGGCAAGGCTCTTGATAAAGCAAACAAAGAGAAGATCCCTTACGTGATAATTATTGGAGAGAATGAGGTGAAAAATAATCAATTCAAAATAAAAGATATGTTATCAGGTGACGAAAGGGTTGAATCATATCTGTTTAAATGATTTAAAAATTCTTATTCAAGAGCCTGTACTTATTTTCAGAATCAGCTGCCAAACTAGGTGGCTTTTTCTTATTTAACAAACGGGGCAGGTTTGTTAAATAAAAAACGCTATGATGTTGAAAAGTAGTGGATAAAACATTCAAAAACACTCGTTCGGAAAAATGTTCACAAATTGTTCACTTACGAAAAGGTTTTGAACATATCTATAATAATTAAGTATTAAAAGAAGGGAATGATTGAAATTGCCAACAACTAAAAAGGAAAGTTTTTATTTTGGTCTTATTATGTGTTTTGGAATGGTATTAGTTATGACGTTGTATAACCTTTACCTGAATGGAATGATTGGTAAATTGACTTTCTATGAAGGATTAATAGAATTTTTTAGTGCTTTTATTATTGCACTAATCCTTGACCTATTTCTGGTTGGTCCGAATGCAAAAAAGTTAGCATTGAAATTAACCACAAATACTAATAGTAAAATATATACTATACTAACTATTTCAACCTTCATGGTTATAGGAATGGCGTTATTTATGTCAGTTTTTGGACTAGTAACAATGATTTTGCACAGTGGATATAATACCAACATTATCTTGCTTGATTATTTGTCTGTGTTTGGAAAAAATCTTATTATGGCATTACCTTTACAAATTCTAGTTATGGGGCCACTTGTGCGTTTCATCTTTATTAAGTACATCAAACCGAAAAGAATGAACTTAGTATAAATTAAATCTTATTAAAACTATACTTAAACTTAAAGGTACATTAATCAAAAAGGGTTAAGGCATTTTTTTAGTTGAAAACTCTTTATAAGCTAACAGTAACGGACCAAGTTAGATTAAAAAGATATTTTATAAGCTTGCTGATATGTCTGTTGATAAGTGAATTATTGTCATTATATATTATTACCATAAGGAAGATTGGAATAATTAGTCAAGGTGAATTCATATGGAATCAAATGGCACATTTTATTTAATCTAACAATATGCTTTTTTGATAGCCACTAATTCAACTTGCTTTTGTTCAAGAGCCGCCGCCCAGCTGTTTTGTTGAATAAGGAATAAAATGGTGCTTATGGTCAATTAATCCTCATATTTCTTGAAGTTCTTTTTTGGTTCAGATCGATTGCCGTAAAGGTATTCAGCATTTTTTACAGAATAGTGTTCACTTACTTGGACCGTCAGCCAGGTAAACACACCACCTATAATAATTCCTGCTTTCCAGTATCCTAAAAGAAATGAGACTATAGATATAATTAATAAGGTGACAAGAATAATTACTAATGCTTTTTTCAAAATATTCCACCTTCTTCTTGGTGTTTAAGGACTTCTACGTGTGTCGTAGTAGGTACGTCTCTTGTGCTTGTCATTGTGATGATCGGGGCGAGATTTATTAGGTTGTCGGTGCTGTAAAGTGAATGTTGAAATATTATAAGAAATACCTGCAGAATAGTTATTGTGAAAATAAACCATCTAAACACCTGACTAGATCGGAGGAAAAATTAAGTGGAAAAAGTAGTCGAATATAAAAAACTAACAATCGGTGATGAGAGTAGTTTTTCTAAATTAGTATTATTGTTTAACAATGAATTTGAGTCACCAGATTTGAACTACGTAAATGATAAGAACATAAGAAGTCTTATAGCTAAACCCGATTTTATTTGTTTTGTTGCTTTTATTGGTGATGAAGTTGTTGGTGGTTTAACTGGTTACGAGTTATTGATGTATGACCAGGAGGGTTCTTCGATGTATTTATATGACTTGGCGGTCGATAAGAACTATCAGCGTCGTGGAATTGGAAGTAATTTAGTTGGTGAATTAATGGAATATTGCAGATCAAAAGATATAAAGGATTTATTTGTTCAAGCTGATGTGGAAGATCAACATGCTGTTGAATTCTACAATAAAATTGGAGGGGATGATTCGGAGACGGTACAGTTTTCGTTTCATCTTTAAGATAGTGACCAAAATCTGTTGATTGTCTGGAGAATAGCGATGTAAGCAATTAAATTAGACCACCATATTGTAAAGGTAGAATAATCCAGATTACTTATTTAAGAAGAGGCGCTTTAGATTAGGCAGTTGAGCGGTTGCTTTGCTTCAATAGGAGCAAAGCATTTTTCTTTTTTGCTAACGGGGCAGTTTTGCAGAATAGAATGGAAGGGATTTTTGTGGAATAGTAGAATATTTCATTTAGGACGGCAGTTTAGATTAGCAATTCATAAGAAACAACCCAAGCTGAAATGTCCTAAAGTGGTTAATGTAAATATCCTTCATGAACAAAGGAGAACTGAAAATGAGAAAACTCGTTCTATTTTTACACGCATCACTTGACGGTTTTGTAGAAGGGCCGAACGGTGAAATGGACATTGGCTGGGTTTCCTACGATGCTGATTTGGAGAAACACGCGAAAGAAATTCTGAGTACTGCCGACACTGTCATTTGGGGACGTGGGACTTATCAGATGATGCACAGTTACTGGCCATCTGTACCTTCGAACCCATCAGCTTCGCAGCATGAACGGAATCATGCCGAGTGGATCGAAAAGACAGCCAAAATCGTTTTTTCCACGAGGCTGGAAAAAGTTGAATGGAATAATTCCAGACTGGTGAGAGAAGATGTCGAGGAAGAGATCAAGAACCTCAAACAGCAGCCAGGCAAGGATATGGTCATCCTCGGCAGTCCTAGGTTCGCACACCACCTTATGCAGCTTGATTTAATTGATGAGTATAAAATTACGGTCTCTCCCGTACTGATCGGCAGCGGATTGCCGTTATTCCAAGGTCTCAAGGAGAAGATCAATCTTAAACTTATCGAAAACAAGACCTTTGATTCT
Organism: Cytobacillus pseudoceanisediminis; assembly: GCF_023516215.1. Classification (NCBI taxonomy): domain Bacteria; kingdom Bacillati; phylum Bacillota; class Bacilli; order Caryophanales; family Bacillaceae; genus Cytobacillus; species Cytobacillus pseudoceanisediminis. The sequence goes on from NZ_CP097349.1 coordinate 999,596, forward strand.
GGAGCCATAGGTCTCGTTTACCAGACGGTTAGATGACCTTTTCTCCTAAAGTAGATTACGCTAACGGATACGTTCGTATTATAGAGTTAACCAGTTTTTACTGGTTGCTCTTTTTTATAGGACCTATTATTTCAGTAGCCAGGGTAGAACGTACGGGTGCGTGGGAGGTAGATCTCGTCAACTAAACTGTTCGCCCCCTACTTGTAGAATGATGTTTGAGGCTGGTTGGGACAAATGATCTCGTATAACAAGCGAAGCTATGGAACTACAGGAAGGTATAGGGGTTACTGGTGAGTAAAACTAAGGGAGAGATATTAATGAATCCAGTCATTGGCCTAGATGTAGCCAAAGGAGAAAGTGAGGTTCAAGCCTTTTTAGATAAAGACAAGCCGTTCGGGAAAAGTTTCAGTGTAAAGCATACCAAGGAGGATTTAGATTCGCTTATTTCTTTTTTGAGAGAGATAGAGGGACATACTGGGGTTAGGCCAGCAGTTATTCTTGAATCTACAGGACATTACCATACACCGATTATTCAATGTCTTGAGGGAAGTCAGTATCTATACATCTTGGTAAATCCCATCATTTCTTATCAAGCTAAGAAAACAAGCCTTAGAAAGGTAAAGACTGATGCAGTTGATGCATATCACCTTTGTGTTCTTTACTACAAGGAAGAATTTGAGCCATATAAGAAAAGAGGACTGAGACTTCTAAACCTGAGAACATTGTCAAGGCAATACGAAACCGTTACGAACCTTTACATCCAGGCAAAACTTCAGTTTCATACTCTTCTTGATCAGATATTTCCTGAATACAGGGGAGTCTTCGGGGATTTATTTTCGAAAGTTTCTCTTAAAATATTAAAGGAGTTTCCAACATCCGAAGATGTACTGATGGCAGGAGAAGCAAAGATTTTGGCACGAATTAAGGAAATGCGTATTAAACGATCCCCAAGTTGGATGAGGGAGAAGGCACACAAATTAATGGCTTCAGCTAAGCGGAATCCATTCCAACAAGGTGTTTATGAAAGCCAGTTGTTCAGTTTGGATATGTATATCAATATGCTTCTTCAATACCAAGAACACCTATCAAGCTTGGAGAGGCAGATAGATGTCCTGGCAGAAGAAATTGAAGAATGTAAGATAATCCAATCAATTCCCGGTATAGGAGAAAAAATCGCGGCAACGATTATTTCTGAAATCGGGGAAATTGACCGGTTTAATCACCCTAAAAAACTTGTGGCTTACGCAGGAATTGATCCAAGTGTCCATTCATCAGGTAAGTTCACAGCTACGATAAATCATATTACCAAACGAGGTTCAAGCCGATTACGGCACGCTTTATATATGGCCGTATTATGCGGTATAAGAAGCTCGAGGAACAAGAAGCTAAAAGAGTATTATGATCGGAAACGAAATGAAGGAAAGCCTTCAAAAGTAGCGATGATAGCTTGTGTAAACAAGCTTTTACACTGGATTTATGCAATCCTAAAAAGGAATGAGCAGTTCCTAGATATGGCTTAATCAACAAGAAAAAGCAGCTAATGAAAAACCTTCCAAAAGGTATTTGGAGGGTTATTTGGCGTGCCTTCCAAAGTATAACACGGAAGAAAAAAATTTTTAATAAGAAGTTCTTGACTCCTATTAGCTGGTTTATTTAAGAAGGGAACTAAATATTTCTAGTTAGAAAAAGGAATGTCTTCAAAATTGAGACATTCCTTTGGAGTTTCTAGAGTGAAATTTACTTTCAAAGGGAACCAACTTACTCATTATTACATTATGCCAGTGCTGTGTGCCTTATAGCATTAGTTGACTTGAAAGAAGCATTTGGATTGGAAACTCAAAATTAGATCGTCCAACATCTGACTATGTTTTATAGTCTCAGGGTGCTTCAATCCTCTTTTGATACCAGCTCAATCAATACTTTCCTATAAAATCGAATCTTTTTGTAAAGCTCTTTGCAGAAATCACACATTCATTTGCTCCTTTAAATTATAAAGCCTAGGAACAATTATTGCAGATGAAGGGGGAATAAAGAATGATTTCGACAAAAGCTCGCAGTAACGACAAAAACATTACGGGGACAAAAGAAAGATTCAGTAAAAATAGTGAATCAATGAGTTAGGTCCGGTGGCTAACTCATAGGTCCAACGAGATGGAATATACACCTACAAAATTATATGATACCTATAGAGGTGAGAGTAGTGAACATTCAATGAATTTCCAATAATAAAAGAAGTAGAGAAGATATGAGAAAAAGCCAAAATTTCTCCTAGCCTCACCTAAATATATTATGGGAGGAATTCTGAATGAAAGACGGGTGTGTTAGTACAACAAGACATAGTATATAAGATATCCACAATTGAGCCCTTTAAATTTGGGAGTGTCGCCTAAAAAGAAAAAAGACCGCCTGGAAGCTAGCGGTTCTGAATTTATCTTTCCATCTAACCATACTGTCTATATTCACAATAAACTTTAGCTTCTAACTGACAAGAATAACAGCTGTAAAAAATATAATTTGTATAATGGTTCGGGGGAAAAGAGAAGTGATTGGTTTTCCGTTAATGATGTTCCCTTTCCGAGCTGCGTAAATGTTAGCAGGGAACATAACGATAAGTAAGAATGCCAAACCAGCTGAAGCAAGACTTGAAGTAGTTGGTATCAACAATCCTATAGCGCCAATGATTTCAACTATTCCAGTTATGGTAACGATGAGGCCTGGTCTTGGCAAAGCTGGAGGTACCATTTTGATAAGATCGGGGCGTCGCTTTCCCCAATGCGCAGATGCCGTAAATAAGAACATAAGAGCAACAGCGGTTCGTAATGAAGTTTCCCAATCATCAAAATAAGGCAATCCCAAAAACCAATTAAGCGAAAACTCAGAAATGAACTGATCAATAGGATAAATGGAGCCATTAATATTCCTCCCTATTATAAAAACCTTGGCCAATTATACATACAAAATATAGTAGACACGCATTAAATTATTCTCGGAAATTGTTACTTTGCAGCAAAGTATTTTTTAATTTTCTTAGATTCTCTATATCTCCATTTACAATCACATCAATATGAGCAGAAATAACTTTAATATCTAAATCCCACCATTTAATTTCAAGCAATTCGTTAATAACTTCATCGGGGAAACGATTTTTAATTATCTTGGCAGGATTTCCCCCAACGATTGTGTAAGGTTCCACATCTTGGGTTATAACCGATTTAGCTGCTATAATTGCACCGTCCCCTACCTTTATTCCAGGCATAATGACAGTATCCATCCCAATCCAAACATCATTTCCAATGATGGTATCACCTTTAAACGGCAACTGTTCTAACGTTGGTGTATATTTCTCCCAACCATGTTTGAAAATATTGAACGGGTAGGTTGAGAAACCATCCATTCTATGATTGGCCCCATTCATAATAAATGTTACACCTGGTGCTATAGCACAAAATTTCCCTATAATAAGTTGGTCTCCGAAGAACTCGTAATGATATAATACTTGATCTTCAAAGGTTTCACCATTTCTTGCATCGTAATATGAGTATTCCCCTGCTATAATGTTTGGTCTTGTAATTGTATTTCTAATAAATTGCACCACCTGATTTCCTTTAATAGGATATTTCTCCTTAGGATTTTGCCCATACTGATTATTTGATTCCATAAAGTTCTCCTTCCTTTCAAGGTATTTAAAGTTATATATACTTAGTAGACCCCCTTATTACATTTCTGTGTGAATAAAATGGGACCTGTCTGGTCCCAATACGATTTAATTTAAGCTCAATTTATACTCCCCCATTCCATAAAAAATAAAAAAGGATATTGGCAGGTTAATTACATTATGAAAATTCCTCTTGAAGTAGAATAATTTTATTTATGATTTCTTCCCGTTTAATTTCTTCTAGTGGAAGAATCCTTGGAGGTGATGGTAAGTTAAACTTAATATGTGAATGCGATAGCTCAAACAGCAGGGTTCCTATCATATCTTTATATTGATTTTCAATCACAATCCAAAAAACACGTTTTTCATGATCAGGTGTTCCCCATTTAACTTTTTCCAATGAGTTTCTAAAGTTTAGACATTCACCAATAATAAAGTCATCCTGTTTCGTTTTTTCTGCGGGACGATATCCTTTTTCTTTTATTACTTTCCAAATTGGTGGAATCAGTTTATCTAAATACATTCCGTATGTTGCATCCTCGTATTCAGGAAAAAGCTGTTCAAGCTCTCTGTTATTCGAGTTCAGTACGTCCTCCCAGTGCTCCTTCATATAAGTAAAGAATACTTCTCCTAGCTCATAGATGGTCATTTGCGGCTTAATGTTTACGTTTTCCATATGAATCCCTCCATTTTTTGTCTTATAGATTAATCTTACAACAATAAAGCCAATTCTAAAGTTTCAGAAAAAACGGCTGAATTACAATGATTAATTTGTTAAACTTTACAATGTAGTACAGTTATCAAACATAGGAGTATGCTCAGTGAAAAAAATAAAACCGATTGATATTGCGAAAAAATTAAACATAAGTACTAGCTCTCTAAGAAGCTATGAAGAAAGAGGAATTGTGCCGAAACCTTCACGGTCATCAGCTGGTTATAGGATCTATACAGAGGAACATTTAGCCTATTTTGATTGTATTATTGCTATGTCACCTGGGTTTGGAATGGACATAACATCAGCTGTTCTAAAAGCGCTGCAGCGAAAAGAATTAGATGATGCTCTTTGGTTAATCAATAGTGTGCAAGTGGCTGCTTTTGAGGATAAAATTCTTATTGAACAAGTGAATAAACACCTGGAACACTTGACTTTTGAAAAAGCTATGACGATTGGAGAGGTGGAATTACAGACAAATATACCTTCATCAACTCTTCGATACTGGGAGAAGGAAGGATATATTAAATCGAAGAGAGGTAATAATAATTATCGATACTTCAATTCATATCAGTTTTTGAAAGTTTTGTTAATGAAATTTACGCAAAACGCTGTGTATTCACACGATGTTGTGCAATTAAAGAAATATATTAGAAATTTGGAGGAGTACAATGTTGAAGGGGTAAAAAGCATTATCGACGAGTGTCAGAAGCTTTTAAATAAACGCAATCATGAACAGTTACATGGGTTATATTATTTGAATCGATTATGCTCAAAGTTAGGACTAATATAACCTAATATATAGAACAACGAACACAATCTGTATGAATTTAATATATTTCCAGCAGACCTCCGGATAATAAATGTAAACTAATGGATTCAGCTGCCAATCAGGCGGCTTTTTTATTTATTTAAACGAAAGAGGCAGCAAAGAGAGACTAATGTAGAATTTGTCTCTTGTTCCTATACAAATGTATATTCATGTTGAAAATGTTACTGATACCTACAACAAAGCAATTGCAGAAGGAGCGAATCCTCTATTTGGACTATCAGAAGAAACAGGAAACATGGGTGGTTTTGTCGATCCATTTGAAAATCTTTGGTGGGTTCAATAAGTTAATTCAAAGCCTCGTCCTAAAATCAGGCGGGGTATAATTTATTTGGAGCTTATTAAAGTATTTGGGTTAACATTGTGAAGAATGTACTTAAAGTAACGGGTGCAAGAGTTGAAGATCAGTATAGATCGGCAGCTCTTTCTTCTTATTAGCTAACAGGACAGATTTGTTGAAAAGATTATAAAAAAACTAGTTCCTGGCCTTCTTTTTATTGCCTTTTAACTATATTACAAAAAGAAGGAGATTAGATTGGCCCGAAAGACAATTTAAAGCAGCGTCATTCCTAACCAAAGATGCTTTGATTCACAAAGGATTAAAGCATCTTTTGAAAAGGTCTTATTGAACAAACGGGTCAGATTTGAGGTATAGTCATCTTAGAGATCGATCTCCTCCCACTAATTCTTAAGAGGATATGACCAATCAAAAAATAAGAAGATTTGGCATATAAGACTCAATCCATATTTCTCACCTCGATATATAATTAAAACTATTATCTGAAGAGTTACACTCTTATATTCAGCTTAAAGGTAGTGTCCCAATAAAGAGGAGGTCCAACAAGATTACCAATTTAATTAATCTAAATTGATTTGTTAAATACGGACACTAAATTTATTGAATAGGGCGTTGTTCTATTATAAGGAACACGTCCTTTGTTATGAAAAGGACCATATTTGACAGAAAAGTTAAGTTTCCGCTTTTGTTCATACAGAAGTAACAATACAATTCACATTATTTTTTGAAAGCTTTTGATATTGTATTGACAGTATCATGCAAAGTGAGTACAATTTGAAAATGATTATCATTAGCAATTGAAGGGGAGATAGTATGGTTAATGGAGGAACTAGACAAAGAAAGTTATTTTTAACTGCTTTTATTCTATTATTATCAACATTTTTATTTGGCTGTACAAACGCAAGCGATGCTTCTAAGCCCAAAGGCGAAGATAACAACATGTTAGTGATAGCTTGGCCTAGAGATGTAGGTGAAATGAATCCGCATGTTTATAATCCATCACAATTATTTGCTCAGTCGATGGTGTATGAACCGTTAGTAAGTTACCAAAATGGTGGTGAGTTAAAACCGCATCTGGCTGAGTCATGGGAAATATCTGGTGATGGAAAAGAATATACTTTTCATCTGCGTCAAGATGTGAAATTTTCCGACGGAACAAACTTTAATGCAGAAATTGTAAAAAAGAATTTTGATGCTATTTTAAATAATGTTGAATTACATAGTTGGTTAGGCTTTATTTCTAAAATAGATCACACGGAAGTAATTGACGAAAATACTTTTAAACTGACTTTAACTGAACCATATTATCCTACTATTCAGGAGTTAGCTGTTGTTCGGCCAGTACGTTTTTTAGGTGAAGCTGGATTCCCTGAAGATGGTGATACCGCAAAAGGTGTCGTTGAACCAATCGGTACAGGTCCATGGATTTTAGAAGAGCATAAAGCTGATGAATATGCTATTTACAAACGCAACGAAAATTATTGGGGTGAGCTCCCAAAAGTTGAAAAAATCAAGGTGAAAATCATACCTGATGCGGAAACGAGGGTACTTGCTTTTGAAAAAGGTGACATAGATCTTCTTTATGGAGAGGGTGTCATCAGTATAGATGCTTTTAAACAACTAGAATCCACTGATAATTATAAAACTAGCATTTCTGAACCAGTCGCAACAAGGCAGCTTGTTATAAATACGAAGAAAGCCCAGCTTTCTGATGAACGCGTACGACAAGCGCTGCATTATGGTTTTAATAAAGAAGCAATGGTTAATGGAATCACTTCTGGATATGAAGAAAAAGCAGATCATATTTTACCAGCAAACCTCCCTTACACGAAAGACATTGATGTTAAGTCGATTGGATATGATGCAGAAAAAGCGAAAACCTTATTAGATGAAGCAGGATGGACGCTTCCTAAAGGGAAAACTGTTCGTGAAAAAGATGGACAGCTGCTTGAAATCGAAATGATGTATAATTCAGCAGAATCAATTCAGAAAGTAATGGCAGAAACACTTCAATCTGAGTGGGCAGCCATTGGTGTTAAATTAAACATTGTTGGTGTTGAATTAACAGAGCAAGTTCAGCGATTCAAAGATAATAAATTTGATATCAATTTCTTTAGTAACTATGGAGCGCCTTATGATCCCCATACGTTTTTAAATATTGTTGCGTCAGAAGGTTTTGGATTTAATGAGGCTATTTCTGCATACCCGAACAAGGACGAATTACTCAAACAAATGTCAGAGGTCCCAATGACAACAGATGAGGAGCTACGCCAACAGCTATACTCTTCTATTTTAAAATCAATCCAAGACCAAGGAGCGATAATTCCTATTTCTTATCTTAAGAAAACAGCGATATATCAAAAAGATATTACGAATTTTACTTTCCCAGCTAACCGTGACGAACATCCATTCACAGGAATTAGCATCGAGCATAAGTAGCAGGAGGCTTTCATGGGCACCTATATATTGAAACGAATTATGTCCATTATTCCGGTTTTTCTTTTGGCCACATTCTTAACGTCTGGAATGATTCATCTTTCACCGGTGGACCCAGCTGAGGCTTATTTAACTGCAGCCCATATTCAGCCGACCGATGAGATTTTGACTCAGAAAAGACATGAGTTTGGTTTAGACGAACCATTCCTTATTCAATATGTAAATTCTATTATTAAGATATGCCAACTTGATTTTGGCATATCTTATGTTTCGAATAAGCCAGTTTGGGACGAGGTTACATACCGAATGCCAGCTACCATTCAGCTAGCTCTTGGGAGTATATTAATAGCAGTGTTCGTAAGTGTCCCTCTAGGCTTTCTTGCTGGAGTAAAGAAAAATAGTTTAATTGACCATTTTAGCCGTTTTCTTTCGTTTTTAGGGGCATCCATCCCCTCTTTTTGGCTAGGTTATATATTCATTTTTTTCTTTTCTGTTAAACTTGACCTTTTCCCAGTTGAGGGAATTGGGACATGGCAGCATCTTGTTTTGCCTTCCATAACATTGGCACTACCCTTAATCGCAATGTATACAAGATTGCTGCGTGCCAGCGTTCTTGAAAATTTGCAAGAGCCATATGTATTATTTGCACGAACGCGAGGAATTAAAGAAAAGACCATCATGGCGAAACATGTTTTGAGGATTGCAATTTCTCCGATGATTACTGGACTTGGAATGAACCTTGGGAAACTTCTGACGGGAACGATTATTGTTGAAGCGGTCTTTTCTTGGCCCGGGTTCGGCCGGTATTTTATTGAAGCTATTTTTAATCGTGATATACCTGTCATTCAATGTTATGTATTAATTGCAGCTAGCTTATTTATTATTAGCAGCCTTTTTGTTGATCTTATTCAAATGTGTATTGACCCGCGCATTTCAAGGAAAGAAGGGCAGCAGTGATGATCATAAGTATACGAAAGATATTTAATAGCCAAATAATGATTCCCATATGTACCATGATATTAGGTATTCTTTTTATCATTGCTATATTTGCTCCCTGGATTGCCCCAAATGATCCCATTGCTGTTAATTTAGCTTATAAACTGCATTCCCCATCATGGCAATTTCCATTAGGAACCGATCATTTAGGAAGATGTATTTTATCACGCATCTTATATGGGACACGTATTTCGTTAGGCTTTGCGATGCTTATTTTCATTTCATCATTAGCCATCGGTTTACTTGTTGGAACTTTTTCAGGATATAAAGGCGGCCCAGTTGATCATATTTTAATGAGGTTTTGTGATGGTATTATGGCTTTCCCAAATCTTATCCTTATTCTTGGACTGGTTGGAATATTCGGACCTGGACTTCCGCAAGTTATCTTAGCGTTAATGCTTGTGCAATGGGTCTATTACGCAAGGATGTTCCGGGGAATGGTGCTTAGTCTGAAAGAACAAAACTTTATTGCAGCTGCAAAAATAAGCGGCTCATCTCAGTGGAAGATTATTAAAAATCATATTGTTCCAAATGTGCTCCCTCCACTTGTGGTAATGGGTACTTTAGAAATGGGCTGGGCCATTATGGATATATCAGCTATGTCGTTTCTTGGATTAGGAGTACAGCCTCCTACACCTGAATGGGGAGCGATGATTCACGAAGGAAAATCGTATATTCGGACAAATCCAGAATTAATGCTCTATCCAGGTTTAATGATTATGTTCGTTATTGTTACATTCAATTTACTGGGCGAAGCGTTATCAGAACGTTACGGTGTAAAACGTCGATTTTAAAAAGGGATGAGAGTGTTGGGGAAAGAACAGTCGAATGTGTTAGAAGTTAGAAATTTACATGTAGAGGTAAACTCGTTAAATGGTAATACTACTCTAGTTAAAGATATTAATTTTGAACTAAAGCCGGGGAGAGTACTAGGTCTTGTTGGAGAAAGTGGATGCGGTAAAACCGTCACAAGTATGTCCATTCTTCAGCTGCTTGATCGGAAAACATCAAATGTTGAAGGCAGTATAGTATTACAAGGACGCGAACTGAACGGATTGGACGAAAAAGAAATGCGCAAGGTCCGTGGCAAGGATATAGCCTTTATTATGCAAAACCCGATGAATGCTTTTACGCCCGTTTTTACTATTGGCCATCAATTTATTGAAACCATCCGCTCACATACAGAATGGAATAAAAAACAAGCATCCGAACTTGCCATCGAGGCGTTGCATCATGTGAACTTGCCAAATCCCGCTAGGATTTTAAAATACTACCCTTTTCAATTGAGTGGCGGCATGCTTCAACGAGTGATGATCGCTATCGCTGCATGCTTGCATCCAGCTGTAATTATAGCCGATGAACCGACAACTGCACTTGACGTAAATAATCAGAAGATAGTGCTGCACCACTTAGATAGAATTCGCTCTGAATACGGGTCAGCAATTTTATTAATCTCCCATGATCTTGGAGTCATTTCTGAAATGGCAGATGACGTTGCCGTGATGCAGAATGGCAGAATAGTAGAAAAAGCGGATGTGTTTCAGTTATTTGATAAACCACAGCATGAGTATACGAAAAAACTATTAAATGCACGCTCAATATTACATTTAGATGAAATGATCATCCATTTGGCTTGATAAGGGGTGAACAAATGAGTTTATTAATTGTAAATGAAGTAACTCATAGCTACGGATCCCGAAAGTTTTTCAATTGGAAAGACCGTTCTAAAAAAGTACTTTCTGATATATCACTCTCTATCGAGGAAGGAACATGCTTAGGAATGCTGGGTACGAGCGGAGCTGGTAAAAGTACTTTAGGAAAAGTAATTCTTGGTTTGGAACGGCCACAATATGGGCAAGTTCTGTTTCAAGGGCATGATATTTATACCGCTGATAAGCATGCTCGCCAAAAAATCCGCCGTGATCTTCAAGCTGTCTTTCAGGATTCATACTCATCGGTCAATCCCCGCATGACGGCCGAACGTATTATTGCAGAGCCGCTAGAAAACTATGAAAAGCTAACAGCAGCTGAACAAAAACGAACCGTTGTTGAATTATTGGAGAGGGTAGGGTTAAGTGAAGGGGATTTAAAAAAGTACCCGCATCAATTTAGCGGCGGCCAATTGCAGAGGATCAATATTGCCAGAGCGATCTCACTCAAGCCAAAGCTGATTGTCTTAGACGAATCCGTAAGCAGTTTAGATATGGTAAATCAAAATCTTATTTTAGAATTATTAAGGGAGCTAAAAGATGAGCTTGGGTTGTCTTATCTTTTTATTACACATGATATTAAAGCTGCCTATACGATTAGTGATACATTAGCTGTTCTAGAAAAAGGAGAATTAATCAAGCTTTACGATTCAAAAAATCAGTTTTTTGCTTCTGAACATCCTGTCGTTAAAAAGATGAGAGACTCTATACTTGCCGAGCACCCACGCTTTCGTTCAATTAGAACAAATGGTTAGCCATTTAAGTTTTTTATTTTTATTCCAAAGCCCTGATTTCTCACATAATCGGGGCTTTGGTTTTAGAAGGAGGAAGTTGGATGAATCATCGTGCGTTCCTTGCTTTAGCGATCCCTTTAACGGTTTCCACGATGACACAGCCATTATTAGGGGCTGTAGATACAGCCGTAATCGGACAATTGCCTAATCCTGCCTATATTGGAGGTGTTGCTATAGGGACCCTTATTTTTAACACTTTGTATTGGGTGTTGGGGTTTTTACGGGTAAGCACATCTGCATTTGCTGCACAAGCTAACGGGGCAAATGATTCCACTCAAGAAGTCCTTGCTTTATCACGCCCATTTTTATTAGCTTTAATTACAGGGATGTGTTTTATTCTCTTACAATGGCCGATTGAATATACAGCTCTCATGTTGACTTCACCTGATTCTGATGTAAGTAAGTTTGCTGTGGAATATTTTCGTATTCGAATATGGGGGCCCCATTTGCATTGATGAATTATGTTATTCTCGGCTGGTTAATGGGGATGGCTAAGATTAAGGAATCCTTATATTTACAAGTGTTAATGAATGTTTTAAATATGATTCTCGCTATTATTTTTGTCCATGTCTTTTCATTCGCCGTAAAAGGGGTCGCTGCAGCCACTTTAATTGCTGAAATTACAGCCTTCATATTAGGATTATTCATTGTTTTGAAGGCATTACCTATAGAGTGGAGAGTACCATCTGCCAAAGTGCTTTTAGATACCGAATCTATGAGGAAAATGTTTAACGTTAACAAGGATTTGTTTATTCGCACGATTTGTTTACTGGTGGTTATTAATATGTTTACAGCAAAAGGTGCCTCGTATGGTACAGAAATTCTAGCAGCCAATGCTGTATTATTTCAAATTCATTATATAATGGCTTATTTATTCGATGGGTTTGCTAATGCCACTAGTATTTTCGCTGGCAAAGCAATAGGATCCAATGAACCTAAATTATTTAAAAAAACACTTACTTTATCTTGGCAATGGTCAGTGATAATGGCTTTGGTCATAGCTTGTGTGTACGGGTTATTTCAAGCAGTTATTATTGGCCTGTTTACAAATTTAACTAGTGTTATCGAACTTGCAGCTAAATATGGAGCATGGCTCATCATCTATCCGTTTGCAGCTTGTTTCGGCCTTGTCATTTACGGTGTCTTTACGGGAGCGACTGAAATTGCCCCTGTTCGAAACACTATGATTTACGCAATGATTATCTATATCATTATACAAATTTCAATAACCCCTATCTGGCATAATCATGGCCTATGGCTTGCTTTTATCATCTATACTATTGCTCGATCCGGCTTCCTCGTCATGTATATTCCTAGATTAAATAAGAAAATATGGCTCCAAGAGGATGGGGGCTGAAAGTTATAATTTAGAACAGTTAGAGATAACAAAAAATATACCATAAAAGGTCAAATAGATAATGTCCCACCCAAGTGGTTGCTATAGCCCTATTTAATATTAGCTGTCATACTAGAAGACCTTTTTATTCAATTACCATGAAAATAAGTTCCTCATGATTATATAAATGACAATACTTAAGGAGACCTTACTCAATCGTTTGAAAAAAAGAGGAGAGCGTTAAATATAATAAATGTAAGGATCGGTTGACTGGATTAAGGTCAGCATCAGTATTGACACTCCTTATCCATTGTCATTAGAAACTGGTATTCAGGAAAACAATGCTCACCGTTTTTTCGAAGCCGAATTAGATTATGATAAATGGTGCCATCCATTTAGGAAAATGTTTGATTTAAATAGGGGTAATGCTTCAACAGGCCAGGTGGCTTTTTCTTATGCAACAAACGGGGCAGGTTAAGAATCTCCTCTTCTAAATATTTTCTTCCACTGTTTTGAATAAAATGAGTTTAGTACCATCACTTAACTTATAATCTTTAGCATTTTTCTTAGAATACTTAAGATTTCATCATAATTATATCGCTCGTGTCCCGAATGTTCTGACAATGGATAATGAAGAAAATCTTAATTTATTTTATCTAATATGTGGTTCATACTGTGGAAAAATTGGCCTTAATAAGGAAAAAAGCGCCTAAAAAAGGCGCTTTTTACTTTAGCAATCCTTAGATTCATTATAGTGTAGAGGAGGGGGATTAACCATCCTTTTTCTTTGTTAAGCTTTAACATTTTTAAACCAAATTGTGCCTTTGCCATATGAAACTGGCCATACATCATGGCAATATCTTCTCGGATACTTTGACCTATTACTTGACTACATGTCACTAATCCAGCAGCGGCATCTTTTGAAATTGATGCGCTAATTTCTGGATCAGTAAATCTGGCTCCTGCCGGGATACTTTCAAGATTTGCATTAGGGCGATCAGGTGGAGAAGGTGGTAATCCAATTCCATTTGCTTTTAATAAGTCTTGCAATTGATTGTTCTCGTTTTTTAAACCTTGTATCGCTTCTTCAATGAGTTTTTTAAGTCTTGATCACCAGTATGGTTAAAAAAAGACTGATATCCTGCAATCAGGCCGTTATTAGTCAACAGATGAGTCCAAGTCGAAATTACCTCACCATAATGCATGGGTTCATCCTGGGGGTTGCCACTTAATATTCCCATAACTACACTCCTTATAATTTCTTGAATATTCATACGTTACTCCTTTTAAGTGAAAATAGAGTATAAGGATAGTATGTATTTGAATGCAGGAGGATATTCTCTGTAATGGAATTTTTATGTAAGAATATATATGACTGATTACCATTACCAGGGAAAACGGTTTATATGGACAATTCGAACGGATTATTAAAGTAAAGGGTGCTTACTAAAAAAGAACTAGCTGCTATCTTAGGCGGCTTTTCTGATTGTACAAAAGGGGCAGGTTTGTTTTATAAGAAAAATTTACTGTTATAGCGTATCAGACCCAAACTGCGAAATAAAAAAGACGAGTTTCCCAGTCTAATTCTTTAGTTTATAAAGCTTGTCCGAGATGGATTTATGAAAAATATTCTTCTCCTGCTGTACCTTGAAAATTTTAATAAGGAACCAAACAATAAACAAAATAGGGGCTACGGATATTAAAAGTGGAGGGATTGTCACAATTAGTATCAGTTATTAAGTATAGTTCTCTAAGTTTTTGGATAATTATACCCCAAACTGCTTTAAATGATGATCAAGGTGCTTATAAATTCCTTTACCCCATTCCTCGGAGCTAAGTTTGCCGAAAAAAGGATGTGGATGAGCTGTACATTTCTCTGGTCCATTATTTTGAAATGCAATAATTTTTTGTTTCAGCTTTTCTCTTTCTGTTTCAAATTCTTTTTTATCTGTTATCAAAATGGTCGGAATAGTGGACATATTGTGAGGTATCGGCTTGTCATTGTACAAAATTGGTTTTGCAAATCTTCCTATTAACCTCCCTAACCAACCTCTCGGCGGAAAAGAATGCCCCATTGCTATATCTTGGAACGATGAGCAATGAGCTAGCATTTGAGCAACATCCATTCTTCCCCATTGCGGTTTTGAATTCGGATTTAACTTGTCTATACGGTTTAAAATTTCCTCTGTATGCAAATGATTAAAAATATTTTTCATAAGCTAATCCCCTTTACATATTGACATTTATTTATATTCACCCTCATCTGTACTTAACCCTTCTTCAACTAACGGGGGCCATACTTCAAGAATGAAGTATGGCTATTCTTATTGAAGTAAAGACCTGCGGTAATATGTCAACTCCAAAAGTTTAAAGATGTTTAGTTTTCAATTTACTTGTGACTAAAAAAGACCGTAAGGAACTACACCAGTAAATAAATGTAATTTACTGGAAATCAGGAAGGCTTGCGCTGACAAAGTATATTTGTCAGATCTTCACGCACCTTTCTTGCGCAAAGACTTGGCGTTTGCGAAGCAGCGCATCCACCAATCGCACGAGTTTTCTTGCTGTTAGGACGAGGGCACGTTTGTGTTGATGTTTTGGAACTTCAAGACATTTCTTTTGGTAAAACTCGCGATATTCGGGAATCTGTCTCCTAACCGAGTTGGCGGCTTCAACGAGGTAGTAGCGCAGATATTCGTTTCCTTGTCGCGAAAGAGAAGTGTCTTCAGCTGTAAAGCGGCCAGACTGGTGTTTCCGCCAGTATAGACCTGCATATTTGGCAATCTTGCTTTCATCTTCAAAACGTTCAATCTGGCCGATTTCGGCAATAATGCCTGCGGCATATACAGGTCCGATGCCCGGTATAGTCTCCAAGGTCTGGGAAAGGCCTGTCATTAGACGGGTAATGGCTTTGTCGATTTCCTTGATCTGTTTCTGAAAGGAACGGATCAGCTCAATGGAAGTACCTAAAAGGAGATCCATTGAGTCTTCTACCACTTTATCTAAGCGGTAGGAAGAGCGGACTGCCCGTTGGATGGAAGTAGCTACTTTATCGGGATCAGAGAAACGATTCTTCCCGTGTTCCTGAAGGAACGCAGCCAATTCATCTAAAGGCATCTGGGCCAGTTCTTCCAGGCTGTATCTTTCGAGGAAGAGGTCCATCATCGCATTTCCGAAGGCGGAAGAGTCCACCTCATGGGAAAAGTTGCTGCACTTGAAATTCAGATGTTGGAGAAAGTGCTGTTTCTCCTTTGTCATCATCTTAACCAAGTGATAACGTGAACGGGTCAACTGTTGGAGTGCGACATACTGGCTCTCCTTGACAATGGACATCTGGTTACGGCCGAATCGGACATAATCGGCAATCACGAATGCATCAATTTCATCCGTCTTATTCATATCCGAATAGCTTTTCTTGAAGTTGGCAATCTGTTTCGGATTAATGACGAACACTTGAGTGTCAAAGACCTTAAGGTCTTCATCATAATGAAGGAACATAGAAGGATGGAAGCTATAGACCGAAGTGGACTCCAAACCGATCTTAACGCTTTCAACTTTACGTCCTTTCGCAAGGCCGAGGATTCGTTCCTTCAAAACTGTGGCTCCTGGAAGGTCATTTGATACCGTGAAGGTATCCACTTTTGATCCTTCCTGATCAAGGATACAGCCTTTCATGTCAAACGAACTTACGTCTAAACCAACAAATAATCGCATGGGGGTTACCCTCCTTTCATTGTGGAATCATTGGGTATTTCCTTGGACGCCTCGAGATATCTCTAGTATGGACGCCGATCATCAACCTCGTGTATCAGAACTGCATCTGCATCGAAAGCCGCCTCAGGGCTGCTTGTCACCTGAGTTCGAGAGGCAGTGCGCTCAGCCTGCGAGTATGAAGTGCCGCACGTACACTGAGAAACAGTCTTTAGATGTAGTCAAGCTACAGGGGCAGGAAGAATTGTCCCAAATGATCCTAAGACCATTATCTAGAAATATCTCGAGACGTCCAAACAGACCACCTTATATTGATAGAAAAGATGAAAAAGAGAATGGTATTTAAGGAGTTAAACATAATATACGAGGGGCAGGTTTGTTGAACAGGAGTCAGAAAAAAACCGCAAATAATTTGCGGCTCACAACTGGCAATTTGTTTTTAATTTATACCCATAATAAATTATGTGAAAATTACATTCATTGACTGGGTTTTGGAGCAAGTTTTTTTGAGTTGAAATCTGGGTGAACCTTGCCCATTAAAGTTATCCCCTTTTAAAATTTGTCATAAACCTTATGTAACCCTTATTTTTTAGGTGCGTTAATCCTAAATTGAGTTAAGGGGCAGGTTTGTTCAATAAGGAATTGAATTATTATGGTAAAAATATTTGTACCTTACGTATTCATACGTAGGTAAGAGAAGATTGCAGAAGACCTTACTCAAGAAATATTTGTAAAATGTTATCAAAAGTTGGACCAATACCAAAAGAAATCTTCACTAAGATCATGGATCTGGAGAATCGCATCCTTTCAAGTGATAAATCTCCAACAAAAAAAGACTTACCGGCCAATAACTATGAAAATATTAGAAAATAAGAGTAAACAGCTGTTTTTACTTCTTTTATTGAGGGAGTTTAGTTAAATAATCGTAATTAGGTTTTTTTCTAAAATCGGCCAGGTTATAGAAGAGAGCATAGGAATAAATAGTTCATACCTCATCGCTTTTAAAAACAAAATCCCAATTTTTTTCATATTCAGCGTATCCTTTTTAGAAGGGAAAAACGTTATATAAAATGAATGTATTTTGTAGGCTATTAAAGGAGTGGGGGATTATGAAGGTTCTTATATTGGGTGGTACTCGTTTTTTAGGAAAAGCGATGGTTGAAGAAGGATTGAAAAGAGGCTATGAAATCACGTTATTTAATCGCGGGAACTATAAAGAGGCGTTTTCCGAAGTGGAACAGCTCATCGGTGATAGAGACGGAGATGTATCACAGCTCGAAAACAGGAAATGGGATGTCGTAGTGGACACATGTGGATTCGCTCCCCACCAAATTAACAAAGTCGCAGCTGTCCTCGGGAATTGCATCGAACATTACACATACATTTCAAGTATCTCTGTTTATAAAGATTGGATTCCTCTCAATATCGCGGAAGAATATCATTTACAGTCTATGCCACCGGATCGATTGAAAAACGTATTGAAAGACGTTGAGGAAGGGAAAATTTCTCCTTATGAGCATTACGGTACGTTGAAAGTTTTATGTGAAGCAGAAGCAGAGAAATATTGGCCAGGGCGCGTGTTGCATATCAGGGCAGGTCAGCTTGTCGGTCCCTTTGACTATACGGATCGCCTCCCATACTGGGTTCAACGTGTAGCGGAAGGCGGAAACATAGTGGTACCAGGAAGGCCTGATCGTCCAATTCAACTGATCGACGTGAAAGATATAGCAACATGGGCGTTCGATATGATGAAAAAAGAAAGGCTGGAACGTTCAATGTTACAGGTCCGGATTATGAATTGACGATGGAAGAGCTTTTAAACACGTGTAAAGCTATTACAAACAGTGATGGTCAATTTGTCTGGGTAGATGAACAGTTTTTATTGGATCATCAAATACAGCCATGGACTGAAATGCCGTTATGGATCCCTGAGAGTTTCCCTTTAGAAGGAGAAACTCAACCGTGGAAAATGTGCATCAGTGTAAAAAAAGCTTTAGACTCCGGGCTTTCCTTCAGTCCCCTTGAAGAAACAATACATGACGTGTATCAATGGGAGAAAGCGAGACAAGATTCAAAACGAAAAACAGGGATATCGCGTGAAAAAGAGCAAGAATTGCTAAATTCCTGGTTGCAAAAAAAGAAAAAAGCATACAGTATGATGGCGTTATAATCCGCGCGGGCAAGAGTTGAAGGCTGGGTAGAGCATTATGAATTAGGATAACTATAAAAAGGGATAGTTCCAGAGAAACTGTCACCACTCCCAATCAGTCCTGTTGTGATTGCTTTTTTAACAAGATGTACTAAAATAAATAAAATTAATCATTGAGAAAGGAGGCAAAAAGTAATGGAAACTGTTTTCAGAAGTATAGCAGAAGAAGTAAAGTCATTTTTACAATTGGGAGATTTACGTGCAACGGGATTAGTCTGTCCTTTTTTAAGTAAACTTCATATGGAATACCGTTTCCGGAAACTTTTTGTCTCTTTATTATAGGTTTAGAGAAGACAATATAATTGTTAGTGCATTCTGATTATAACTAAACAACTACTAGATGCCAGGTGCATCCGTTCTGCCCCGGCTGCCGTTATGATAAAACCATATAAAAAATGGTCAACCAGAAATATCTGGCTGACCTTATAATACGAACGGGTGCTTTTGTTCAATAAAAGTGTTGCAATGATCTTCAACAACCAAGGTAGCTGATATAGTTTAATTAGAAGGGAAAACAGATATTTTCAATTCCTTACTTGAAGAGAAGAGATCGTTTCTCAGTGGAAGAGTGTTGCTAAATATGAGCTGGTAGCTTTTTAGAACCCTAGGCCTAGCATAGGGTTTTCTTATAGATAAAAACAAAGGACAGTACCAGCAAGACTTCTTGCTGGTACTATCCCATCACGAAACGGATTTAGTGTGTATAGACACGGATTCTATTTTATCTTTAAGTTTTAAATTGCCGGCCACAATCCCAATTAATATGATGAGAACCCCTAGCCATTGTGAAAAACTTACAAATTCAGCTAAGATAAGTGCAGATAACGTTACAGCTACTGGAAGCTCAGAAGCAGTTAAGATCGTCCCAAGCCCTGGTCCGATATGGGGCATTCCAATTGAAAATAAAAGTGGTGGTAAAGCAACACCAAACAAGCCGAGTAATAAACCATACGGCGCTACCCCCATTAAGACAGGTAAATCAAATAGAAACACTGGTGGATATACTAAAAGTACGACAATTAATCCACCGGTAGATAAGAAAGCACTTTTCAGGACAGGTGGAGTATCTTTACCGACAGAACTGCTGAGAAATATAAAAGTTGTAAACGTTAAAGCCGAGAGTAGCCCCCAAGCAGACCCATGAAAAGATAGAGCAACATCACTTTTTGCAATTAAGCCGGCAGCTAGAATTGAGCCAATAATAAGAATACCAATTGAGGTGATTTTCCCTTTCGTTGGTTTTTTCTTATTAAAGACCCACTCGAAAAGCGTACCAATCCATACAAATTGAAATAAAAAAATGATTGCTAGTGAAGCATTTAGGGTCTGCAGCGCTTGATAATAAAACACACCTGTCAAACCAAATGGAATACCAGATAATGGTAGTTTGAAAGTTTGATTTAAAGTTATTTTTTGCTTTTTTGTAAACATAACTAGGACCCAGGTAAGTAAAGCCCCAAATAAATATTGGCCACCAGTTACCTCTGTCACCGAATAACCTGCTGAATAAGCAAGCTTGACAAATGTAGACAACACCCCATAGCAGCATCCACCTAAAAAAACCATTAGTGCATATTGCCAAGTTTTCATTTATTCTACCCCTTTCTTCACATAAAAAAGCCACACAATTGTCAGCTGACAGTTGTGTGGCGAAAATAGAGCTGGCTCTAGAAAAATCCACGTCCTAAATAGGTTTTATTATTCAAGTCATATAGAAGTATAAGATTAACAATATCAATTGTCAACGAACTTTACTCGGGTGTCAAAGCAACTAAGGTGCAATCTAAAATAGGCAGCACTCTTTTTTCTTATTCTATAAACGGGGCAGGTTTGTTGAAGAAGGATATTTTCTTTTTTAAACGAATTAGAATTTGAAACAAACCTTACACGAATACAGGTATTGAAAATAACATATAGGAGGTAGGAGAAATGAAGATCAAAAGAATAGATCATGTGAGTATAAACGTCAACGATCTTTCAGAGGCTAAAGCGTTTTTTCTTGATTTAGGACTTGAAGTGCAAGCGGAATGGGAATTGGATGGAGAACAGTTGGATAGAATAGTTGGGCTTCATGATGTTAAAACGGCCTGTGTAGGATTGGGGATGCCAGATGGTCAGGCATGGATAGAGCTAGTTAAATTTTATACGCCGTCAGATGAAAAAGGTATTCAGCAGCCTTTTGCAAATACGCTGGGTATCCGACATATTTGCTTTGCTGTTGAAGACATTGAAGCTATTGTTGAAAAATTGAAAACGAAGGGCACGAAAATCTTTAGTGAGATACAACAATATGAAGAAAGTTATAAGTTATGCTACGTTCGTGGTCCAGAGGGGATTATTTTAGAGTTGGCGGAGCAAATCAGATAAATATTAAAGTCTTCTTCTTATACTATCATGTGCGTTACTTTTAGATCCAGCTGCTAATCTGGCAGCTTTTTTCATTTTAAACAAAAGGGGCAGGTTTGTTAGGAAGGAGTTTCTTACTTTTTTGGTGAAATACTCCTTATTGGATACCTAATTTTAAAGGAGAAGATGTTAATGAACCGAACTGACCTGCTATTAAGAATGCTCGATACTACGTACGCTAAAGAGAGTTGGTATATGCCTTTCAAACATGCAATAGAAGGACTCACCGCAGAACAAGCTAGGTGGAGACCAACAGGAGACTCAACAAAATCAGTATGGGAAAATGTTAATCATCTTATTTACTATAAAGAAAGACTTGCAGCAAATTTAGAAGGCCGTGAATTGCCGCAAATTTTCGATGGTGACGAAACATTCTACTTAACTAAACAATCAAATGATGACAAAGAATGGATGGGAGTCGTTGAACGCGCGGAAATGGTTCATCGCAAATTAAGAGAAGCTTTAAGTAAAACAACTACTGAAGCGCTTGAACAAAATTCTCTTGAAGAGAAGCTATTAGACATAATGCTTCATGATGCATACCATACGGGACAAATTATTCAAATTAGGAAGATGCAAGGTTCTTGGCCATCGCATCGTTGATGGTGGAAAAGGAATTGAAATTGTACAAAAAACGGGTGTTTTGCTTTAAGAGTCTGCTGCCAATCGGCGGCTTTTTCTTATTTAGCAAAAGGGAAATGGGATATTAATCCATATATAGTAATGTGTTAATATTTAAGTAACAGGTTAAATATTATATTGGAGGCTATTTAATTATGATTCGGTTTGTAATTCAATTTAGTGTTTCCATTGCGTTACTATTGTTTTCTGCGGCTGTTGCTTGGTATGAAGGGAGTGCTATTTTGGATAACCCTTGGGAATGGAGGTATTCTACACCTTTTACACAGTTATTGTATGGAGTAGTTAATAATCCTAGTGACATATCACAGCTGGATTACTTTGTCTATGCATCTAAATTCCAACCCACTTTCCCCATAATTATGATACTGAGTAGTTTATATTTGTTAATTCTTATTGGGTACAATACCTTAAAGCAGAAAAGAAAATGGTTAGTCTTTTATCTAACCTTTTTAGGTGGAGGATTATTTTTAATTAGTTATTTTACTTCTTATTCTCCAACAGTAGGTGGTCATATACTGTTTTCTATTTTCATAATTTGTGGTTTATTATGCATATCGACTGCCTTAATAATTAATTTTCAAGTATTAAACCTGATCAAGGCAAATAAGGTTACTAACTAATTTACTAGTGATTGTTTTGCTTCTATAAGTAACAAAGCATTTTTCTATTTCGACTAACAGGGCAGGTTTGTTGAAAAAGGATATATGAAAAAGACGTTGAAATATAAGATAAGTATCTTAATTTGAATTTTATTGATCAACTGCCATCACGGTAGCTTATTTTTGTGAGATTTTTTGATTGATATAAACAAAGGGGGAATAATTTGCCAAAAGGATTGCTTCACCATATCGAGTTGTACGTATCAAATTTGGAAAAATCGGTGGAATTTTGGGGATGGTTTCTTCAGGAATTAGGGTATAGTTCTTTTCAAAAATGGGATGGAGGGCAAAGCTGGAGACTAGGTGAAACCTATATTGTGTTTGTGCAGGCAGAGGAACGTTTCCTTGATATTCAATATCATAGATGCCGAGTAGGGCTAAATCATCTAGCATTTTTTGCTGAATCACGTGTTCACGTTGATGAAATAACGAAAATTCTGGAATCAAAAGGGATAAAGGTACTTTATAAAAACAAACATCCATTTGCAGGAGGATATAATCATTACGCAGTATATTTTGAAGACCCTGATAGGATTAAAGTTGAATTAGTAGCTCCTTAATGCAACAGGGTGCCTTTTCTTTTGAACAAACGGGATAGTTAGTGAAAAAAGGATTTTCATATAAGGAAAATAAATATAAAACTTATTCATCAAGAAATAGGAGGGAATGAAATGTGGAAAGAATTTGTCAATTCTATATCCAAGGAACATCATTTTAAAGACCCTGCATCAAGGTTTGAGATAACTCAAATTCAAAAAGAATTAAATGTTGAATTACCAGAAGAATTAGCTGCCTTATTTAATGAAACAAACGGAGTATTCGACAACTGGAATTGTCTTTAATAATTTGGTCAACTCACCAAATTATTAAAGACAATTTATTTTATAGAAATTTTGAAGGTTATAGAGATATTAATATGCCATTTGATAATCTTTTCTTTTTTTCAGATGCAGGTAATGGCGATTTATTTTGTTATGCAATCTTAAAAAATGGGAACATTGAAAAAAACGATATTTATGTTTGGAATCACGAGAATGATAGTCGAACCTGGGTTGCGGCTTCATTAAAACATTTTATTGAAGGTTGGATCACTGGTAAGATTGACATTTAATTTCTTGTTGTATTAACTAGGCAGTTTAGGTAAAAAAGCAATATTCAGTTTTACATTTTGAATAGGGAAACAGACCAAGGAAGATGGCTTGGTCTGTTTTTTAATATTAGGTTTGTTTTTCAGTAATGTAAGTTTTTACAGTTGGTGGTTCATATGAATTGAATTTATCAAGTATCCCTTTTGGCTCGCTATCAACTAATGCCATATTGCGGTACTTTTTGTGTAAAAATTGTTCTTCTGACATATGATTAAATAAAGCGATAAGAGGGTCATAATAATGATTAATGTTTAAAAGTCCACATGGTTTTTCATGAAGTCCTAATTGAGCCCAAGTAAAAATCTCAAAGAACTCTTCTAAGGTCCCTGGCCCACCCGGTAAAGCAATAAATCCATCTGCAAGATCGGCCATTTTAGCTTTTCTCTCATGCATAGAATCTACGATAATTAGCTCTGACAAGTTTTTATGGGATATCTCTCTGTTCTCTAGAAAACTAGGCATAACACCGATTACGTGTCCTCCTTCTTCTAAAACCGAATCTGCAACAGCCCCCATAACACCAACACTAGCTCCACCATATACAAGTGCAATATTTCGTTTAGCCAGTTCTTTACCAAGTTTTTTTGCACCATCTATGTAAACATCAGATGCTCCCTTACTTGATCCGCAAAATACAGCTAGCTTTTTCATTATATCGCCTCCTAAAAATAGACACCGTTAAAGATTATATAAAACTTTTCTTTTTTTGTTAAACTTAATATTGAATTGGAGGTTAGATTAAATGAATGTCACTGAATTTCAACAATGGGTAAAGGATTATTACGAAAGCAGGGGATGGTCCGAATTAGACATTTTTATCCGCATTGGCTTTCTAGCAGAAGAAACAGGGGAAGTTGCACGAGCTATAAGAGCTCTTGAAATAGGCAGGGATAGACCTGATGAAGTTAAGGGATCTTTTAAGGAAAACAAACAAGAATTAACTGAAGAATTAGGGGATGTATTAGGTAATTTAATTGTTATTGCAAACAAATACGATATCTCTCTCGAGGAAGTATTTCAGTCACATAAAAAGAAGCTATCAGAACGCTATTCAAATGATTAGAACTAAATACAAAAATTCTCAGATTTGCCTAGAATAAATACCTTCTATCTATATAGTTGCAAATAAAATGGGAACCTGGTATAAATTTAATTCACTAACGGGTTCCTATGTCTAAGATTGCTTTATCCTTTTTTTAAAACGGGGCAAGCAGGTATGTATAACAGGCGAAAATATACTAAAATAAAATTAGGTCTTGTTTTCAAGGAGGTAATACATGGATGACATTTCATCGAATGAAGCGCTTGTCTAAAGATACCATAGCGGCGGGGCGTCGTCATACTGTTGGTATTAAATCTGGCGGTACTGTGACGGCTGTTGGTGACAATAAATATGGCCAATGTGATGTAAGCGGCTGGCACGATATGGTGGCGATCGCGGCGGGTAATGTTCATATGGCAACGAACACGGGTAATGCTCATACAATCGGTCTTAAATCTAACAGTACTGTGGAGGCTGTGGGTTGGAATAAGCATGGCCAATGCAATGTATACGACTGGTGCAATATTGTAGCGGTTGCTACGGGATGGCGACGAACTATTGGGCTTAAATCGGATGGCACGGTGGTTGCAGTGGGACGAAATAATGATGGTGAATGCAATGTAAACGACTGGCATGATATTGTGGCAATCGCGGCGGGTGACTGGCATACAATCGGTCTTAAATTGGACGGCACGGTTACAGCAGTGGGAAATAATCGGTTTAGCCAATGCAATGTAAACGATTGGGGCAATATTGTGGCGGTTAAGGCGGGGTATCTTCATACTGTTGGACTAAAATCGGATGGTGCGGTGGTTGCTGTGGGTCAAAATAAGTTAGGCCAATGCGATGTAAGCCTCTGGCGGGGTATTGCAGCGATTGCCGCGGGTAGTAATCATACAGTTGGTCTTAAATCAAACGGAACTGTGGTGGCTGTGGGATGGAATGCTTATGGCCAATGTAATGTAAGTGACTGGCGAGATATTGTTGCGATTGCGGCGGGTTGTGCGCATACCGTCGGTCTTAAATCAGATGGCACGGTGGTCGCTGTGGGCGATAATGAATATGGCCAATGCAATGTAAGCCGCTGGAGCGGCATCCAGCTTCCCAACAATTAGTTTTCGGGTAAAAAGGCTACATTTCCTGCAGCTAATATATCCATAAAAGAATTAATTATAATAGGAAAAAATCCTTCTTCAGCTACCGGGGGATTAGTTCATAAAGACATAGCAATTAAAGATTTTGCGCTTTTTTAAGTAAGAAGGCGTCTTTTTTTATCGAAGTAACAGTGATCATAATATGAAGTTATAAATGGTGCTTGTAAAACCTCGATGGCTCAGAAAAGTACATAAAAAATCATATATCTGTTCTCTAGTGTATTGTACAGTAGAGATAGTTTTATAAAGTTGACATATTGTTAATGCTGTTATCTTGATTTACTTTCATGATATTCAAACAAGTAAAAACCCTATCTTTTTAAGAAGCTAGGGTTTGAAATTCTAAATTATGTTATTAAGTTTCTTCGTTTATGTTC
Organism: Cytobacillus pseudoceanisediminis; assembly: GCF_023516215.1. Lineage (NCBI taxonomy): Bacteria > Bacillati > Bacillota > Bacilli > Caryophanales > Bacillaceae > Cytobacillus > Cytobacillus pseudoceanisediminis. The sequence goes on from NZ_CP097349.1 coordinate 1,025,709, forward strand.
CTTTTTTGTACCCGTTCGTACAGGACGCTACTTCTTTTTTTGAAAAGTGCTTTATGGTCGATCGCCTTTGGTGGTTCTTCTAGAAATGCATGTTTAATCATTATGTTCGCCCCATCTTCCGCAAATAAAGCAATTTCTGCAGAAAGTCTTGTATATGTAGCACTTAAGTCCATTCGCTGGCAAGTTCCTGCGGCAGTACCGTAATTTCCTATTCCTACAGCAATTAATGTAGTTGTATGAAACATCATTAACTTATCGGAAAATGGGGATACCGTACTATCCGTTACGTGAGAATCCCAACTCATTGGTGCGGGAATATCTTCATTAGTTAAAGTTGAACCAAATTTCTTAATATGCTTATTAGAAATCCCCTTACCTTCTACAAAGAATTGCCTAATATCTTCATTCTTACAAACTTGTGCAAATGCCATCATCAGTGCTTTACCCATTGCATTTGTTTGAATATTGATAAATAGATGCGTGATTTCAATAGCAGTTAATGGCCGTTTATGAGAACCTAGAAAATCAAAAAGAAAACCTTGCTTGTCTATAAAATCAACCTTATCAGGACTAGGTATTTGCGCTGATCGGACATATACACCTTTCGATAACATGACTTTTCTTGCCTTATCGTGCAATTCAGAAACGGAAATAAGTAAATTTCTAAAAAAGTTACTTACATCAGAACGTGCTGACACACCAATTGCTACTCCAATACTTGCCATTGCAATGATCTCCAACTTTTGTATATACATAAGGATAAATGTGTCGGAAAATAACCTTGGTGCATTCACATTAACATCTTCATCCGTAAATCCGATCGGTATCGGATGATTTTCTTTAGTAAAAATCTCTGTGATAATTTTGATGTCATTTTCTGCTATACTTAATGAATTTTCAATTAAGGGAAGGATTTCTTTATCTTCACATATGCTTTTAAAATACTTCATTACACAAACAGCTAGGCTATCGTTTAAATATTGCGTCCAAAGAAAACCCATTTCTGAAGCAGTCAGCGGAATTTTATGTTCTGTCAATACTTTTTCATCCTTATTTGTATTTGTCATTCTAACCCTGTCCTCCTTAATATTGCCTAAACCTTTTCCATCTTTTTAGGATGTTATTTAGCCCTAAACATTATTCATTTTTACACCAATTCCTCAATGCATTTTTAACAGTCCAATACCGCCATTATGAATTAACTTTTTTCCCAATTTAATAACCAAAAGAACGTTACCCTTTGGAATATTAAAAAATATTAATAGGCAAACCTTTATTATTGAACCTTAGTTTCCTTATTGCACTAATGGGGGCTTTGGCAGATAACCATAAAATCTAAGAAAAACGAGTAATGAGACGTTTTTTCTTCTTTTATTGGGAAGAAGAAACCCAGTATAAAGCAGGTAATATTAATTCTTATCTTGAAATAAAAGAGATTGAAAATATTATGAAAAGGAGGAACAAAAGATGCAGGCGTTAATTGAGGAGTACAGTCGAGGGTTTACGATGTTAATGGAATCCATAAGTGAGTTATCTGAGGAAGAGATTAGGTACAACCCAGGAAAGGATAAATGGAGTATACATCAGATAATTATTCATATAACAGATTCTGAATTGGTGGCTACACATAGAATGAAAAAAGTTTTGTCAGAGCCCGAACCACTTTTACCAGCACCTGACCAAGATGCTTGGGCGAGCTCATTGGTTTATGAACAATTAGATCGTGAACAATACCTTTTACTTTTTAAAATGCTGCGTTCCAGTATGCTTCCTATTCTTCATAATTTGACAACTGAACAACTTGAGAGAATTGCAGTGTATCCAGATGGTGCGCGATTGACTTTCAAAGATTTGTTGGAATTCCGAGTCGGCCATATACGTGGACATCTCGACCAAATTGAAAGAGTTAAGAAGGCTTTTAGGGAAAAGCATAAATAAATATTTAGTTTCTGCCACTAACGGAAGCTTATCTTTAAGAACTAGCTGCCATCTCAGGCAGCTTATCTTCTTCCACAAAAGGGGCAGGTTAGTGGAAGAAGATAAGTTACTTTATGTCTCTTTATTAGGTTGGTTTTCTTTGCCGCAATAGTTCTATGATTGTTTGATGAATAACAAAAGGGAAAAAGTTCAAAAATTTCAGGGAGTCTGCTATTCAATGTCCACTGATAAAGTAGCATTAAAGGCAAGTAACCGAACCATACACATTAAGATAAGCCTTTTCATTTCTTTTTCACTTTCTTTTTTACGCTCTTGGCAATCATGATGGCGACAAAGAGCAAGGGAATATAAATGAATGTAAAGCCAAACCCTATTAGCCCAAAAAAGTCATTAACCATACTAATCTTTTCGCGTGTATTAATAAAGTTGATCACTGATAAAAAAGCACTGACAACAAAAAACACTCCGATTTTTTGTCTAATATTAAAAATTCTCTTGATAAGTCTAGAAGAAATCCAAATGGCAATACACACATTCGGAAGCATAATTAAGTTCCAGTTTGCAATTCCAATATATTCGAAACGTTCCACAAAAGGCATTTCAACAATTTTCCACATGGTCAAAGTGGGCCAGATCTGTTTTGCAAGCAGATCTTCCGAATAATAGGCAAATGTAATGACTGCTAAAATAGTATATATTAGGGTGGTGGTTAAAACAGCGAGGTGGGCCCATTTTTTGGATTTCTTTGGTTCTTTTATAAAAGGATAAATGAACAAAATAATCTCAAAACCGATGAAGGTAAGCGACATATTATAGGAACCGTTGAGAAGTTGCATAACTGAATGATCCCAAATAGGAAGGAGATTATAGAAATTCGAGAATTCAATGGCCCAGCCAAATGTCAGAAGGAGATAAGCCGGCAATAATAGGCCAAATAAGGCTATACCGACTACCGTTCTGAACCCTCCAAAAATGATATAAGTACAAAGAATCATGAATCCAAGGGAGAACCAGAAAGTGCTAAGCTCCGGAAACATCCACACTTGAATGACCTCGATGAATGTTCGTGTTATAGCTAAGACATATAAAAAAGTAGCCTATGAAAATGGAGCTGATTGTTTTGCCGATCAAATTGCCTGTAAGGTACTTATGGGCTGTCACAAAATCTCCATCAACCGTTTCGGCGATTTTATAAATCATCCAAAGGATGACATGTATGCATCCCCCGGCAAACAGAATGGAAATCCAAGCATCATAGCCTGCATCCTTTGCAATAACCCTCTGATAGCTAAGAACCCCAATGCCAATTTGCATGGACATAATTAAATAAAACACTAAAAATGGGGATATCTTCAACCTATCTGGTATTGGCTGCTCCTGCATCTGGTTCACTTCCGTTTTCATGATTGGTAACTGGCTGCTGTAATAAAATTGCGTTATACATTAATCTCCTCTTCTCTTGTACTTCTATCTTGCTAAAGCGGATAGGATATTTTAGTTCACAATAAGAGCGGCAACTTAGATTGTATTTGAAGTGGAAGCCTTAAAATCACATCTTTCATATCCGGATATAGAAGCTTAATTCGTCAGAATGACGTAGCCATTTAAAATTTTTTGTTCGATTTATGAATGGACATCTGCAACAGGTACAAGCTGTTTAATATTCTTTTCCTCGATTTCCCGGAATTCATCTTCCAGAAGATCTGGGAGAATACCATCCGGATCACATTTTCATCAATTAAAGTGGCTATGAAAGTAAGCCCAAAGCGCACATTTTTACGGTGTAGTTAAAAATTCACTTAAAGTCTTTTGATTTAATAAAGGATTTTTCCCATACCTAATTCCTCTTTAATCCGTTTTTTTCAACCCTTTTCTCATAAGTAAATCACCATTATATTCTGCATATCGTTTATTTTTTACTAGTTTTTGAAAACTTATGAATAGAAAGCAAAAATTAGAAGGTGTGGCGGGTAAGGCAGTTGTATAGGCTAAAAAAGGAACCTGGTATACGCTTCCTTTCAGTCAATGCTGCAAATAGAAATGATGTTACTCCAGCATCAAAAGCCAAACTTCTATACCTTTCCCGGAATCGGCTCAGGTGGAAAGCAGAGGTATTAGTGAAAAAAGTGATTGGAAGTATAAAGGTCTTTATAGGTATATATTAATTAAAATTCACAATAAAAGTGCCTGTGTTGAGAAGGAGCTGCTAAATGGCGGATTTTTCTTATTCGTTCAACGGGGCAGGTTTGTTGAAGAACACTAACTAAATACATTCTTGAGGTGAAAAATGAGTGATAATAAAGAAGTTTGGAAACCTCTAACAGTGACCGAAATACAAATGATTTTTAATAAAATTCCTATTCGATGGTGGATTGCTGGTGGATGGGCTTTAGACTTATTTTTAGAAAGAACTACACGTGAGCACAAAGATATCGACACTTTGATACTAAGGTGTGATCACATCATCTTACAGGAACATTTACACGATGAGTGGGAAATGTTTAAAGCTTACAAAGGTAAATTAATACCATGGAATCAGGAAGAACAGCTTGATTCTCATTTCGATAATATTTGGGCAAAGAAAAAGGTGAAACAACATGGGCTTTCCAAGTTATAATACTTGATACAGAGGATAAACATTGGATTTATAAACGAAACAGTGAAATAAGAAAGTTGTTAGATGATATCGGATTAGAGTCCCCTTCCGGAGTACCTTTTTAAGACCAGAAATACAACTTCTTTATAAAGGTGGAAGTTCAGTCATTAGAGAAAAAGATGTTATTGATTTAAATAATGTATTACCGAAATTAAGTGATAAAAAACTTCATTGGTTAAAAAAGTCTTTAAGTATCCAGTTTCCCAATGGACATCCATGGATTGATGTTTTAGATTCATATACCAAAATCATTTAAACATAAACTACCAAATCTAAAAGAAATTATGCTTTGTATTCATATCAGATGCTAATTCAGGTATCTAAAAAGAAAGTTATTACAAGAAAAGATGTGTCGTATGAAAGAGAAAAAGTATCCAGGTGTGAACGTTTTCAGTGTGATTTAGAAAAAAATAAGTCTATGCCTTCTTCAACTATAGGGTTCTACCGATACAATCAGCAGCCCAACCAGGCAGTTTTCTTATATGACTAACGGGGCAGGTTTGTTGAATAAGAATTATGACAACACAATATTAACTTATAATGCAATTTTCACTAAGATGGACAAAATTTAAAATAGTCGATAGAAGATCCAAATGGGAGTGTATTAATTTGAATGATATAAAACCTTCAAAAATACAAAGATTGCGAGCAAAATATGGAGCGTCAATTACTGCATTGGCTTGTTTATATAGTGTAGTTGTAAGTTGGGGAGAGAATTGGTTTTTCACTGTTTTATTTGGATTAGGAGTTGTAGTATGTGGTTTGATGAGTTATTTCGATATAAAAAGTACATTGAAGAAAAGTTATTAAGGAACATTCTTTCAATGTGAACTATCATATTACTTTTGCCATTTATCACTTTAATTTGTCTCACGATAACGGCTTTCATTATTATGGGATATTCATTTATATCTGTTTCGGGGATTTGTACGATTCTAACGGTTATGTTTTTTCTCCTATATAACGGTTTTTCGAATAAAAATTATATTGAGAGAACAACTGCTATATCTATAGGTTTTACAGTAGCAGTCCTTTGCTTATCCCTGATTAAAATATCTTTCGAATTCATATATATCCCGATTTTTTCATTAGCTGTTCCATTGGTTTTGTATAATTTATTACAAAATAAATGCACAGATTTAGGGCAGTTGTATTCAGCTCAACAACAGCAATATTATTTAGTGTATTGACGTTTGTAGCCCCTGCTAACATATTATGGCATCTTGTTGTGGGGTTAACTGTGGTTTTGATTATTATGCAGATGTCCAGTAAATATTGCTTTATTAAAAGCTTCCCTTATGAAGGAGCATGGCGACAAAAATAAAACTATGATTAAGCTAACGGGTGCGTTGATCCAGGAAGGATTAGCCGCCTATTTTGTTGAACCTTTATAGAACAAAAGGGACAGTTTAGTTGAATTCTTCCGGAGATACACCCAACTATGCTATTTCTTAAACTGGATCACCCTTTCCGAAAAGAAGCCATGAGGAGACTGTTTATGCCTATCATAAGAGATATTCAGCTTTACGTTCCGAAAAACAAAGAACAGAACTGGACATTCTTTCACGAAACAAGATGTATTACATTTTTATATAGCCGTCTTCTGCCAAACCTACAGTCAAAGGATGATAAAGGGATACAAATCTATTGTGTAGACAATCTAGAACAAAAAGAGCAAATTGATATGTTTTCTCATATTATCTTTGATTATTTTCCTGTATTTGTAGAGGTGGATGTTGAAAATATTCTGTCATTGACATCCGACAGAGAAAAGAAAGAACGAGTTCTAGAAATCGTGCACGAGGGAATGAAACTCGCTGCTAATAAGTTTAATTGGGACAAGTATTCTCTTGAATTGGTTTATGAGAACATAAAAAAGCTTGATTATGAAAATGTCTATCCTCTATTAAAGAAGAGCAGCCCAAACAGGAAGTACATCTGCAGCGTCTTATGTCATCATGAGGTAGCGAGTATCGAAGTATACATGGAGGTCAAGAAAAGAAATGGTGAAGTTATCAATAAAGAGAAGCTATTCTCTGTAGGGAATACAGATGAACAAGATCTATTCAGCGATTTTGGAAATCTCGAATGGAAGCAGGATCATAAAGTGGAGTTTGCCGATAATGATTATCAACATATCTATCGTTTAACATTTCTCGAAAAGGACAAACCTGAAAATCTAATATGGAAGTTATCTAGATAAAAAAGAATGGACTTGTTTTTCAGAGGTAGGAACTAAAGTTAGTAAAGAAGATTATATCAGAACAGAATCTGACTACATAAACGCCATCACAACTTTTATGGATGAATTGGGTGTTAATAAACTTTATTTAAATGCCTTAGAAATGTGGTCTGACGAGGTTAAATCTCAAAATGTTTCTCCCTTCTTGTCAAAGATGTGGGTGGAAACCCATAAGTGCACAAGAAATTAAAGAGCTTGCAAAATTAACTTTAAGGAATGTAATTTGGTGTAAATTAAGCTCCAAAAACAAGTTTTTTGTCCACTTCGGATACGATTACTATATGTATATTGGAACAAATAGGGATTCCCCTAACGCTCGAAAAAAAATCGAAGCTACTGGATTATACGTGGAGGAATTTTATTCTCCTTATTTGGATTAGAGGACAGTAAATTGAAGATATTCTTATTATTCAGGCGGCTATAGGGAGGTAAGTTGAAGAAGGGATTATTTTAACACATGTGGAAGTAAGGGTAGAAACCCAGGTGAACTAAATAAATAAGTAAGTTTATTTGTAATTAACAGTAAAAGGGAATATTGGTATATATATGTGTTGAACTTGAAAAATGCTGCTTCGATGACTAAAGGTCTAAGGAGAATTTATTATGACAAATGTGTTTAGTGACAATAGAACAGATACAGCTTCAAGAGTCATTATGGCAGAACCACAAACTATCTATCAGGCATTTTTAAATCCGAAATCATTAGTATCCTGGCTTCCACCTAAAGGTATGTCAGGTCATATTGACAATTTTGACCCTCGTGAAGGTGGAACTTACAATATGACCCTTACCTATGAAGAAGACCAACCATCATCTGGAAAAACTTCGGAAAACACTGATGTATACCAAGGAAAGTTTTTAGAGTTGGTCCCTGACAAAAGGATTGTACAATTAGTAATTTTTGTTTCTGAATCCCCAGATTTTACAGGTGAAATGATACAGAAGTGGCTTTTGGAATCCATTACAGAAGGAACAAGAGTCACTATTGTTTGTGAAAATGTTCCTAAAGGAATACGCAAGGAAGATCATGACCTCGGTTTAAAATCAACACTGGAGAATCTGGCTATATTTGTTGAATAATTGCTGCACTAGTCATAGGACAGCTTTTTTCTTTTTAAACTTAAAGGGCTGGTTTGGTGAAGAAGGAAAGGTGACTTATTTATAGAACTCTTTTAGAAAAGATAAGGGTGGAAATAAGTTTGATATTGAAGAATGACCTGCTTATTCGACTTATGAACGATAATGATTTTGAAGTTATGGTTAAATGGCTAAATGACCAAAGTGTATTGGAATTCTATGAAGAGCCACCTTCAAATATAGATATGGTGATAAAAAAATACGGGCCAAAAGTAGAAGGGAAACATTATGTTATTCCTTGTATTGTAGAATACAAAAACGAACCAGTAGGTTATATACAATACTATGAGCTTCAAGAAGATGAATTAAAGAGATACGGCTATTCAGCAAACAAAAATATCTATGGAATAGACCAATTTATTGGAGATACCCAATTATGGGGTAAAGGGATTGGCACTACTATGATTCTAATGATGTTAAATTACCTTAGTAAAAATAAAGGCGCTTCAAGTGTGGTACTAGAGGTGAAAAAAATAATAGTAGAGCAATATCAAGTTATAAGAAGTGTGGTTTTAGAAAAATTAAAGAGCTTTATACCGACCTTTACTTAATGGAATGGATTAAGGGAACCGGCTAAATTCTATAAATAAGAAAAAGGAATAGCTAAGATAAAACTTTATTCTTCTTTAAAGAAAGGATTGAACTTTGTTAAAATATATTGATTATTTGTCAAGATTGTTAATGATAGCACCTGTTTTAATAATTGGATTTAAATTAGACGCTGTTACTGTATCAATTTTTGTACTTGCAACGGGAGTGTTATTACGAATAATCTATAGCAAAATGAAAAAGGACAAATCCTCAACACAAAGCCAGTTGAAAATTTTAAAAACCTACATTGAACAGAGGTAATAAATAATCAAGGTGAAATTTCACAACGGGTGATAGAGTTGAAGATCCAGCATGGATCGGCAGCTCTTTTTCTTATTCGACTAACGGGGCAGGCTTGTTGAACAATGCTCATTATTTTTTTCAACAATCGGGCCAATTAGCTGAATAAAAAAGGAATTGTTTGTAGGTTAATCGAAGCTAATCATGAAGAGAAAAGCGGAGAATGGAGAGGATAAAATGAAGGTTATTGGTCTTATTGGCGGAATGAGTTGGGAATCTTCTGTTGAATATTATCGGATTATCAATGAAGAAGTTAAAAGAAGATTAGGGGGATTACATTCAGCGAAATGTCTTTTATATAGTGTCGATTTTCATGAAATTGAACGTTACCAATCAGAAGGCGCCTGGGGAAAGGCCGGTGAAGTGTTAGGTAATGCTGCGCGTTCTTTGGAAAAGGGAGGGGCTGACTTTATTATTATTTGTACTAATACGATGCACAAAGTTATAGGTGATATCCAGTCGAAAATTAATATCCCCATTTTGCATATCGCAGATGCAACAGCAGCCCAAATTAAAAAGAAAGGAATTAAGTCTGTTGGGTTACTAGGCACAAGGTACACAATGGAGGAGGATTTTTATAAATCACGCTTGGAGTTTAATGGTATACAAGTTATTGTGCCAAATGACAATGAAAGAGAGATTATAAACAAGATTATTTACGAAGAGTTATGTTTGGGTAAGATTCATCAAAAGTCAAGGGATTATTATAAAAAAGTTATCCAAGGTTTAATCAAGTCTGGAGCTAAAGGGATTATATTAGGCTGTACAGAAATTGGATTATTGGTAAAACCGGAGGATTCTAATGTTTCTCTATTTGACACAACCTACATACATGCTTTCGAAGCTGTAAATATGTCCTTAAAATAGTGTTATGAAATTTTTTAAATAGAAGCAACAAGGGGAGTATATCGTGTTAAAAGTAAGACCTTAGGAAGATATAGACTATGAATTGATTAAAGAAGCAGAAAAAGTTATTGAAAAGAACTATAGGTATGGACGAAAGTTGGGTTGTTTCTCTTGTGGTATGTGTCGAGAGTTAATTAGTGATTACTGGAAAAATACTGTTACGCACTCGTTTGTTCAAATAACCTTTTATTCTATATCAGTTGTATATTTTTCTGGTAATAACTCCATTACGTTACACTTTAAGGGGGAAGGTTTACCTTAAATCCAACATATATAGGGATAGGTACTCCTAACATACGAAAATATTACTGATAAGGTCATTACGCTGAGGGTGCGTTAATCGAGAAGGATTAGGTGCTTTTTTTATTTACAGAAGTTCTTTATGGAACAAACGGGACAGCATACCTGAATAAAGCTAAGTTTGTGAAAAGATGTACTTAAACTATAGGGTGCAAGAGTTGAAGATCCAACAGGGTCAAGCTCTTTTTAATATTCAGCTAAAGGGCAGCATTAGTTGATTTAATTATATATAAGTTTTACCTTGACCAAGTTTTCAGTGGATCTATACTTAGAATGGTGATGGAAGAATATGGGGAGTGGATTGGTTTGGATACAAAACTTTTCTTAGACAAAATAACAATACTTTTTAAAGAAGAACTTAGGGATAATTTGATAGGATTTATTTGCATGGATCTCTAGCAATGGGGTGTTATAATCCCCAAAAAAGTGATATCGATTTCTTAGTCGTTGTAAATGAAAAGCTAACACCAGCAAATATTTCTAGGATCGCAAAATTAGCTTTATCTTTACATGATGAGATGTCTAATGAGCGTGGAATAGAGTTTACCATTATTTTAGAAACTTACCTAAAAAAGTTTGTTTATCCGACTCCTTTCGAGTTTCATTACTCGGAATATCATAGGGAGAAATATCGCACAAATGAGAATTATCTTTGCGGGGGATTTGAAGATGAGGATTTAGCTTCACAAATTGTTGTTGCCTATGAGAGAGGATTAACACTGTATGGAAAACCATTAAGTGAACTTTATGAACCAATAGATAGTCAGTATTACCTTGCCTCCATTCTGCATGATGTGGAGGGAGCTGCGGAGGAGATCATTAGCAATCCACCTGCGTACCTGACTCCTATGTACCTAACCTTAAATCTCTGTCGAGTTCTTTATTTTATTAAAGAAGGTAAGATATCTTCAAAGCGCGAAGGCGGGGAATGGGGATTAAATAACCTGCCTCATAAATACCAGCAGTTGGTTGAACGTTGTCTAAATGAATATAACGGAGAAACATTTAGTAGTGAAGTTGTTTCCCAGACTTTTTATGAATTCATTGAATTCATGATTAAAGAAATAAGGCAAGACATTTTATTAAGCTAACGGGTGCATTCTAAAGGATCGGCTGCAATCACAGCCGGTCTTTTTTATTCAAGTATAGAGGCGGTTTACTTCAATAAGGAGTAAGCATGTTTGTTATAGAAAAAATGTATTTAAATTGATTTTTAATAATATAAATCGTTATAATTAGTACCAGGTATTAATACTAACTTCTAATAAAAATAAGGGGTGGATTGTATGATAGGGGCGAGAGTAACAGCTATTGGGACATATGTACCCGAAAAAAATTAACAAATTTTGAGCTTGAGCAAATGGTGGAAACAAATAATGAGTGGATTATTCAAAGGACAGGAATTCATGAACGTAGAATAACTCATCCTGATGAATATACTAGTGATTTATGTGTCTCTGCTGTAAAAGATTTAATGCACAGATATAATAAAAAAGTCGAAGATGTCGATATGATTATTGTGGCAACAAGCACACCAGATTTTCCATTCCCATCTGTCTCAAGTATCATACAGGACCAATTAAATATATCTCAAACAGGTGCCATAGATTTAAGTGCAGCGTGTGCAGGATTCGTTTATGCATTGCATACAGCACACAGTTTAATATCTTCTGGACTTCACAAAAAAGTACTTGTAATTGGAGCAGACACAATCTCAAAAATTACGGATTATACCGATAGAAGTACATGTATTTTATTTGGTGATGGTGCTGGTGCAGTATTAGTTGAAAGGGATGAACAATCAAAAAGTTTCATTGGATTCCACCTAGGAAGTGATGGGAGAGGAGCGCAACATGTATATCGTTCTGGACTATCAAAAAGGTTAATGATATTGAGTTAATCGATACTCAATATCTTGTACAAAATGGTAGAGAGGTTTTCCGATGGGTTGTAAGGAATGTACCCGATAGTATTAAACAGATTTTAGACAAAACGCAAACGAGTTTAGAGCAAGTTGATTGGTTCATACCTCATAGCGCAAACTTAAGGTTGATAGAGCCGATTTGCGAAAAATTAGATTTCCAAATGGAAAAAACCCTTTACAGCTTAGTCAACTTTGGAAATACCTCTGCTGCAACAATTCCCTTAGCTCTTGATCTTGGAATCCGTGAGGGAAAAGTCAAAAATGGAGACCGAGTTCTTATGTATGGTTTTGGATCTGGATTGGTTCATGCTGGACAACTTTTAGAATTAAATTTTGACGAACAAATGAATACTCCTCCACAGTTGTGATGTATGCTAAGTAATCATTTTGATAAACAGTGATTTATGAATAGAGATGTCCCTGGTAAGTCTGCTTTTCTTATTAACTACTATTAATGATAAGATTAAAGAAAGTATTATTGTAAATACAAGGTGGGATTTTTTGATTTGGTTTTTATTAGGTATTCTATTTGTGATATACGTAATTTTTAGTCTTTCAACAATAAAATATCAGTTAAGATTAATTATTACACACCTTAACATTAATGAAGAACCCTCTAAAGTACCTGATGAAGAAATTGAAAGAGAATTAGAAGAGGACAAAAAGGGGTAGTTTAAAACGTTAAGGGTGAAGAAACGCACTTTAAGAACGGGTAATAGAGTTGAAGATCCAGTATGGATCGGCAGCTCTTTTTTTATTCGACTAGAGGGGAAGTATTCTTTAATAAGGAAAAAATTTCTAAGTTTGCAATGAAACGAGGTTTTGCATTAAGACTATTAGTTTTTATGATTCTCCTGGCATTTGTTATTTTTAATGGTTTAAAAACAGATTTTATCGCATTGTTGATAATACCATAATCCTTCATAGGAAAGCCTTGGTACAGTTATTCTAGAATGGAACAAAATTAATATGTTTAGGTCATCGTTTTTGTTTTATAGTTAACGAATAGCTTGCTTTTAATAAGGGTTGCTGCGGCAGCTTGAATGCTCTTTTCGTTCCAAATAAAAAGAAGTAAATGAAAGATCGTTGCTCTTCTATTATAGGTGGAGAAAGCTTTATTATGATATATGCTACAATATTAAAAAAGATAAACTTTGGAGGCACACCACTGCAATAGGACTTATAACGAAATTAAGTTCTTGGTATATCCCGTCAAGGACATATTATGAAACAGTGCTTCAATAGAGGAGTTGTATAAAATGAATGAAAATAAAGGTACAGAAATAAAACGCTCTTTAAAAGCAGAAAACATTCTATCTCAGATCAATAGTAAAACTAAGCTAGGCGACTTACGAAAAATCGCGAAGGACATTAAAAAAGATCACGAACTAGCTATGGAACTTTGGTCAACCGAGGAGTTTTTGCCCAGACTATTAGCAATCTTAATTATGGACAAAAAACTTCTTTCACAAGATGTGCTAAATAAGCTTGATAAGGATATGCAGACTCACACTTTTGATGAGCGAAATAACTTAATGGATTGGTTAATGGCTAATCAGATTACCAAAGACAAGAAGACAATTGCATTGATGGAGTCATGGGAAAATAGTTCTTCTGCTCTTCAAAGACGAGCTTTCTGGTATAATCAAGGGCGATTGAGATGGACTGGACAAACACCGCCTGATAACACCGAAGACTTGCTATCTGCATTAGAAGCTAATATTACGCAGGAAGAACCGGAAGTTCAATGGGCTATGAATTTCACGGCAGGCTGGATAGGTGTTTATGATGAAAAGAATCGTGCACGTTGTATTAAACTTGGTGAGAAAACGGGTCTTTACAAAGATGAAATAGTAGCAAAAGGATGTACTCCAAGCTATTTGCCGGAGTTCATTAAGATTGAAGTTAACAAACGACATAATAATTAGTTACCTTTGAAAGATTCAATAGAGTTTGATGCAAAGAATAAAGGAATTCAAAGCCTCATATGAAAATTGTAAGAGGCTTGGACCGCAAAATAAAGAAAACAACACGTTATGGCAGCTAGTTAGTGAAGTGCAAGGAAAATGTAAAGGATTAACCCACTATCTCTTTTTGAACTGTAGGGCACTTATCTTTAAGAAGAACAGCTTTCCAGCTGCGAAGTACAAATTTAGTGGGTTCCTATGTTCTGCTGCTTCTTCAATTTTGTGGAGAAATAAGGGTATGAAATCAGGATCAGCTGCCAAACAATAGGCGGCTTTTTCTTATTGCACTAAAGGAGCAGGTTTGTTAAAGAAGGATGATAAATTAAATAATGAAAAGGGAAACATTTTTAGAGGGATTTAATCTTGTACAGGACACAATTCCATTCTTAAGTCCCCCTTATTACCAGATTCCCTTTATAAACTTTTCTTACAGTGGGAAATTTTTTACCTTCAAGTCTGTCAAGTAAGCAGTACATCAAATCCTTGACCATCAATTCAGTCTGATTTTGAATGCTGGAAAGTGCAGGGAAAGTTGTCAGGCAAATTGGGTGGTTGTCAAAACCAATAATGGAAAGTTCTTTTGGAACAGAAACACCATGTTTTTTAGCTGACGAAAGTAATCCTGCCGCTAAAAAGTCACTGCCTGCAAGAATTCCATCATGATTGCAATGACCTGAAAAAATTTCATCTCCCAGTAGTATACCTTCTTCAATCGTAGAGTAACCACTTAACTTTTGCTGAATAGTACATGATTTATTTAAATCAAGATGAGCTTGTTTAAACCCTTCCCATCTTTGTCGCTGAAGTGGCGTTTTTTCTTCATCCGCACAAAATAATAGTTGGTTGCGTCCTTCTTTCAGCAGGTATTGGGTAGATGAATAAACTGCATCCCTTTCATCAAGTGAAAAGACATCTAAATGTCTTGTTTGAAGTGGTTCGTTGCAAATAAGCACTATCTTATCTCTAACTCTCTGTTTAATCTTCTTCTCACCTAATAAAGTATGGGTGATAATTACCGCGTCCAGCTCATTTTCAGTTAACTTCTCATAAATTTTATTTTCCTCATCAATAGAATAAAACGTTTGGAAAATCACTATCTTATATCCAGCTTTTCTGCATTTTGCTGCAATCATGCCAACAAGCGGGCTAAAATATGGGTGATCAAGGACCGGGATTGTCACACCAATTGTTTTTGTTGTCTGTGTTCTAAGGTTTACACCTCGTGCATTTCGAACAAAAGACAACTTTTCTATTGCTTCCATTACTTTTGTTCGGCTGTCTTCTGAAACATGAGGATGATTATTGATAACGCGTGATACCGTGGACTTAGAAACGCCACTAAGTCGAGCTATATCTAGAATAGTAGCCATTTTTTTACCTCTAAAAAAGATTTGACCTGGGAACGTTCCCTGCCTGTAACCTAAAAATAACATAGAACAGGGAGGTATTAAACGTGACATTTAAAGTGTACCATTCTAATGGAAATCCTGACTACTTAATGATATTTGATTTTGATGAAACATACTATCCGCATGAACTAAAAGGCTGGCAGTTAAAAGATTTGTATGAGCTTGAGGAGTATCTTGATAGGATTGTTCATAAGAAAAATATCAGAATTGGTTGGGTAACAGGCAGTAGTTTGGCTGATATCCATAAAAAAATGAGAGCAGCTCGGATGAACTACCTTCCGCATTTTATTGCATCAAATCTAGGAACGGAGTTATGGGAGATCAATTCTAAAGGAGAATTTTATCAAAATCAAGAGTGGAGGAAAAGAATCAAAAGGTCAGGATTTAGCCATAGAGTGGTTGAAGATCTTATTAATGATTTAAGACAATTATATGGAATACAGTTACAAAAACAAACACAATTTGGTCAACAATCGTTTAAAATGAATTATTATTATTTTATAGAAGATAGTGCGAGGGTTAAGTATGATCTAGATATCATAAAACAACTAGCACGCAATAGCGGAATAAATTTCAATATTAATCGTTGTAACCCTCTAGCTGGAGATCCGGTAAATGCATTTGATGTAGATTTTATTCCACAAAATACAGGCAAACGTGCAGTAGTGTACTTCGTCATAAAACAGTTTAGCATCTCTGTTGAGAATACATTTGCGTTTGGAGATAGTGGGAATGATATAGAGATGCTTAAAGCCGTAAAGCATGGATATTTATTGAAGAATGCTACAGAAGAAGCAAAACAACTGCATGATACGATAACGGCAGATCCTTATGCCAAAGGCATCCAAAACGTTTGTAGGATTTACTTTTAATTTTAATTCGTTGAACTAAACTCATTAATGGAGCTAAATCAATCACAGGCTGTTATTTTGCCTAAATATGTAGTTAGATACTATTATTTGCAGAGTATAAGGCATGACAAAGCCTACTGGATCCTCTTTTTGAGATTCAATTTTTTGTGAATTTACTAGATTTTGAATACACCAGGTTCAACCCCAGCGAAAGCTATCAGCTTTTTAGGATCAGTAAATCAATCTATCTCCCCAATTCCTGAAATAATCATGGCAGCGATCTTTTCTCCTAACCCGTGATAGATTTGATAATATTATACTCTTAAACTTCTTTAGCGAGGGCATCTATCTCAGACTCTAATTTGGATAGGTGCTCTTTATACATTCCTAGATTGAATATGACTCTGATAAAACGTCTTTTCTAAAGGATTTCGTTTTGCCGAAGCTTTGAGCTCAGTAGCTATTCATTTGCCCATTTTTAAGATCGACTCTTACATAATTCAGCGATTTTATCAACTATTGATACATCACTTACCGCTACTATATCTACAGGAGAGGGAAGCTATAAAAGAGTTAAGAGTGGTGCGATTGAAAATAAGTCACTATAAACCCTCTGTATTCGGGGAAGACTTGGTCTAAATTTGCTTGAAATTGCAGCTTTGTATGGACGAAAACCCCCAGTAATATTCTTGTGTTGTCATATAAGGTTCCCAAGGTATAGCAGCTGAAATCCTGGTGATCTTATATTACGAATGGGGCAGGTTATGTAAACAAGATATATGCTGGTATGTCAGATTAGATGAATACTTTATAGCTAGTTAGGCAGCCCCATCGAATTGTTAATGATAAATAGCCCATACTTTTACAAGTATAGGCAGACGAATTAATCTGTTACTAACAACGAATATAGATTGAGATCAATAAAGCGTCCTTTTGATCTTTCCACTTTTCTCATTGTTCCTTCAAAGCCGAAATTTAATTTTTTCAGGACTTTAATTGAGTTGAAATTTTCAGGTTCTACTTTTGCTTCTATTCGATTAAGTTCTAAATCGTTAAAGGCATGCCTTATTAAACAAGTAATAGCTTCAGGAGCAAAGCCTTTACCCCAAAAAGGTTTATTAATTTCGTAACCAATTTCAGCTTTTGCATTTTCAAAATCTAAAATGTTAAAACCGCAAGAACCAATAATTTCATTTGATTCTAACTCAATTATTGAGTATCGGATTGCAGTGTTTTCTTTTGATAGTTTATCAAATAATATAATCATTTCTTTTGCTTGTTTTTTATCAGTGAAATTATCAATATTCATGAATCTAGTTACTTCTGGATTAGACCAAACTTGAAACAATTTCTCTAAGTCTGATACCTGCATTTTTCTTAACATTAATCTTTTTGTGCTAAGTTCTTTAATCAATATTTTTACCTCCATTATGCTTTTATTTGGGGTCAAGATATTGATATCTGGGCATAGTTCAGTCCTTTCATAAAATGATAATAAGATTATACCAGCTTTCTGCTATATAGAGAAAATATATTAGATCCTGTTTATATAAAGGACTAAAAGAAGTGGATATTTATGCTATTGCTAAATGGCAAATTTGATTATAAATCATTCTTGGAATTTAACAATTTCATCCTCTTTTCTAAAATGTAAAAGGGGAGGTAATTGGATATTGAGAGACCATCAGTGAACTTTTTATGCTATGTGTTAAAACTCATTATAATTAGTACCCTGTTGATGGAAGCGGAGGTATGTCTTATAGAAGGAGTATCGAAACGCATGCGGAAGCGATTTCCTAGAGTGGAAATCAACCAAGTAAGTATAAAAGAGCCTTAATTTTAGAAAAAGCTAGGAGATATTTATGAAGCAGCTACAAAGTAGACAAAATCTGGTAGTAACAGGATTGTTGCTCTCTATTCTTATGGCTTCAATGGATAACACCATTGTTGCAACAGCTATGGGGACCATTGTTGGGGATTTAGGAGGGCTTGATAAGTTTATTTGGGTAACATCAGCTTATATGGTGGCGGAAATGGCAGGTATGCCGATATTTGGCAAACTTTCTGATATGTTTGGACGGAAACGTTTTTTTATGATGGGGTTAATCTTTTTTATGTTCGGGTCAATTCTTTGCGGAACTGCTCAGACCATTGAACAGCTTAGTGTTTACCGTGCTTTACAGGGAATTGGCGGTGGTGCATTAATACCGATAACCTTCACCATTATAATCGATCTTTTCCCGCCTGGTAAGCGGGGAAAGATGAGCGGGCTATTCGGAGCTGTTTTTGGTTTATCAAGTATATTCGGTCCGTTGCTTGGAGCCTATATTACTGATTATATCAGCTGGCATTGGATATTCTATATCAATCTTCCAATTGGGGTTCTCTCATTAATGTTAATTGCTTTATTTTACAAAGAATCTCATAAACGCAAGAAACAAAAAATTGATTGGATGGGATCGATTACATTAGTTGGAGCAATAGTATGTCTGCTATTTGCTCTAGAGCTTGGGGGCAATGAGTACACTTGGGACTCTACTGTAATTTTAAGTTTATTTACCGGATTTGCGATTTTATTTACAATGTTTTTTATTACGGAAAAAAGCGCTGAAGATCCTGTTATTTCTTTCACTATGTTTAAAGATCGCCTTTTTGCTTCAAGCACGATGGTAGGCTTATTTTATGGGGTCTCCTTCATTGTAGGAATTGTGTATTTACCGATCTTTATTCAGGGGGTAACAGGTGGCAGTGCAACAAATTCAGGCCTAATCCTACTTCCTATGATGCTGGGTGTGGTAGTGTCCTCACAAATAGGGGCAATGGCGGCTCCAAAACTCGGGTTTCGGAGTGTCATGCTCATTTTTTCCGTTATTTTGCTAATTGGGATGTATTTGCTAAGTACAGTTTCAGCGGAAACATCAAGATTTGTAATTACATTGTATATGATAATTATCGGATTAGGCACAGGAGCTTCTTTTTCTGTAATAAATATGGCAGCTATCCATAGATTTGGACCGGAAAGCCGAGGTTCAGCTACTTCAACAGTATCGTTTTTACGACAGCTAGGGATGAGTTTGGGAATTACCATTTATGGGATTATACAACGTTCCTATTTTTCATATAAAACGCAAGAAATATCCAGTGGAAACAATCATTTGATTACCGGAGGAGCTCAAAATGATCCACGCTCTATTCTATCTGAGCAAGCACGTAAGACTATGCAAGAGCCATTACTGGATAAAATTATTGATGCCCTTGCAGAATCAATAAGTTATACATTCACATGGGCTCTCATACCATCCGTATTGGCGTTGTTTTTCGTGTTTTTCTTGACAAATGACCGTATTTCTAGTAGCGACACTCAACAGAAAAACTAGCTTGACCTCATTCTCTTCCTGTTCGTTCATGTATTGCAATATCATTAAATTAAAAAGTGCTTTTTTGCTGGTCATAAAAAGAAAGAGAGGAGGCCCTTAGGACCTCCTTTTTCATATATAATGGTTCACCAATATTAGTCCAGACTGTGTTGCGGATGCTTTTCTTATTGTGTTAACGAGTCAGAGTAGTGAAATAGACTTGATTATTACCTATTGGGTACTCATTTTCAAATTGGTCTGGACCTCCGAAAAAATAAAATGTGTGACAGTACGGGCATACGGACTTACATTTTCAATAAACTCTTCTGCCTTTCTAAAAGTGTCGAATTGTATTTTTAGCATATAACAGGCATTTCCTGCAATCCGATAACAGAATTCTACATTTGGTAACTCCTCAATATATTTCCTAAAAGAGCTATAGTCCCCATTTTTAACAGTAGCTTCTATTATACATTGGATTGGAAGCCCTAATTTCTCATAATCCACTTCCAATGTGTACTTTTTAATTATTCCAAGTGATTCCATTTTCCTAACACGATCTGTAACCGATGGAGAAGATAAATTGATTTTTCTTCCAAGTGCACTCATTGATAATCTGCTATCTTCGCTTAATACATCTATTATTTTCTTATCAATATCATCGATTTTCATATCAAATCTTATTTCCCTCATTTTCGTTAAATTTTTAATGAAATATTGAAAACTGCATTTCAAACTTAATGTGAAGCGATGAAATAATTCGATATGATAAATAATACAAGGAGGGATTAATTATGGCAAGAATTGAGGAATCACAGTTCGGGGCGACCCCTTTCCAAAGACTTTTGGGACATAACAAGGAAATAATGATTATGTGGAGTCGACTGGGAAATGAGTTGGAGAAAGAAGGGAAGCTTACTGCTCATTTAAAAGAGCAAGTAAGAAGAACTCTTGCACAAAGTAGTGGTTGTGCATATTGCAAAGCAAAAGGAAAACCAGAACCTAATTTGTACGATGAAAAAATATCAATTGCGGTAGGATTTGCGGAGGTATTTATTAAACAAAAAGGGGATGTTCCAGATGCAATTTTTAAAGTGTTAAAAGAGTACATGTCTGACGGTGAAATTAGCGAGCTTTGTGCGTTTATCACTTTTGCAACTGCTTCACAATATTTTGGTGCCATTATGAAATTAGAAGCACAGGCAACTGATATATAACTCTTATTTCTCTCAGTTAAGGATTAACGCTTTTATTTTTATTTAAGAAAGCGGGGCAGGTTAGTGTTCAAAAGAGGATTGTTGAATATGGAATATGTATTTACTGCAGGAATATACATAATTAGGTAATGGGAAGGTGAGAGTTTAAATGGATAAGGCCAGTATTTTCACCCTGCTCGGCTCTAATGGGGCGGGCAAGACAACGGTTGTCAAAGAAGTTTATTAGGGAATAATGGTGACGTTAATTTTGATGAAAACGAGAAAAAACGTCCAATGAACAATTTGCTCTATGCTAAACGAAGGACATATCCATAGGCGGATAAAAAAGCAAAGAGAGGGAAACCAAATGAAAAACAGTTCAACGGTGCAAAACAACAACGGCTTCTCAGAAATAGGGCTGCGCAGAATGCGTAAGGTGCTGGCACGGTATGTCGATTCAGGGAAGGTTCCTGGGCTCGTCGCCCTAGTTAGCCGATACGGTGAGACGCACGTCGAAGCGATCGGAACAATGCGCCATGACGGTGGTGGGCCGATGCGCCGGGACACGATCTTCCGGATGGCGTCAACGTCCAAGCCAGTCGCGGTCGCGGCGGTGATGGTTTTGCTCGACGAGTGTAAGATACGGCTGGACGACCTAGTAGAGAAGTGGCTGCCTGAACTCGCCAATCGGCAGGTGCTGAAACGGCCCGACAGTCCGCTGGACGATACTGTGCCAGCACGGCGGCCGATTACTGTACGGGATCTGCTAACCTCCACGTTTGGGCTCGGCTTGGATTTCACGGCGCTGGGCACTCCGATCATGAACGCGATCCTCGAGAAGAATCTCGCGGCCAATGTACCGCCGATGCCCGATCCGGATGAGTGGATGCGCCGCCTTGGCTCACTTCCCTTGCAGTACCAGCCCGGAGAGCGCTGGCAATACAACATCAGCAACGATCTACTCGGCGTGCTCGTTGCTAGAGTCACTGGCCAGTCGTATGGAACATTCCTACGCGAACGCATCTTCGATCCGCTGGGCATGAAAGACACCGGTTTCTACGTGAACGAAAGCAAGATTGACCGGCTGCCGCCACTCTACGCCCCCGATCCGCAAACCGGAGAGTTCATCGTATGGGATGAGGCGAAGGGGGACTCCATAGCCAGCCTCCTGCGTTCGAGAGCGGCGGTGGCGGACTTTCCTCCACCGTCGATGACTATCACGCCTACTTCCGGATGCTGCTGAACAAAGGGATGCACGGGAACAAACGAATTTTGTCCCGAGCCGCCGTTGAGCTGATGACTACCAACCGCCTTACACCCGATCAACAAGCCGTCCGAAACGAAATGGCCACCAACAACGTCCATATATCATTCGGCCAAGGGCAGCACGGTGGCTGGGGCATGGGGATGGCGGTGCGCACCTACCGTGGCGACTACGCGCCAATCGGCCAATTCGGCTGGGACGGAGGAAGCGGGACCTCGACCTACGCTGACCCAGAAAATCAGCTCATCGGAATCCTGCTCACCCAACTTGGGTCGACCGTTCCGGATCCGATGCATCTTATGCTAGACTTCTGGACCATGGTCTACCAGGCAATCGAAGACTGACACCGAGCCTGCGGTTCGTCGTTCGTTTAAAAAAAGGACGGTGAATCATCGGCATTATTGGGGCAGAACCTTGCCATGACAGGGAGTTGGTTGGATATAGTGTAAGCGGCCAAGATCATAGCCGCAAGTCCTTGGAAGTCTATAAAAGTCTGCAATCACCGATGCCCAGCAGTTATATAACGAGGTCATATAAATAATTCCCCATTTAATTACATCTAGATTGCGGGTGGTTTCAGCTTCGCTGATACTACCCCTTTTTAAGTTGAAAAAATAAATTGATAAAAATGAAGCTTATTTTCCTCTCTATTTTTAAAATTTTCCGTTTTTTCATTATTTTACTTCTTCCATTACAAAGAAAAAGACGTAACTGGAGCCGTTCTCCATTTAGATCAAGGCTTCCTGTATATGTCAAAGCTATACTGCAGTCGATATTAGTTAAAAACATAAACCTTCCAAAAGAGCAGACCTTTTTGTAAATGGGACTAAATAATTTTAAGAGGGTTATTAAAGCAAAGGTATCTGCATATTCAAAATAAGGAAACGATTATTCTAATCAATATTGGACTAACAGATTTTAAATTTCTTCCAATTCTATGCGGATAGTATACTATTTTTATTAAGTATTAATATTGATGGGAGTTGCAGTGATTTGTTTCGAAGGGAAAAGGCTGTTATTATTGGCGGAGGTATTTCTGGAAAATTGGCTGCACGTGTACTGTCTGAAATTTTCCAAGAGGTAATTATTTTAGAACGTGATTCAGAACCACATGACCTTTTCCGAGGAAAGGTGTACCACATGGCGAGCATATCCATGCGCTTCTTTTTTCCGGTGCGAATGGTCTCGAAGAGCTGTTTCCTGGTATTACTGAGAAGTTTAACGCAAGCGGAGCTGTTAAAATCAATTCCACCCAAGACATTTCTTGGTTTCACCATGGGGTTTGGAAACTCCGCTATGTTGGAGACTACACAACCATTCTTCAAACACGCCCGCATCTAGAGTGGCATATTGAACAATACTTTAAAAATATCCCAAACGTAACCATTCAGTACAGCCAAAACGTTCAAAACTTTATATATATTGAAGAAGAAAATCGAATTACTGGAATCGAAATAATCAATGGCAGCAACTCCATAAGAACCATAAATGCGGACCTGATTGTAGATGCAAGCGGAGTAAACGGTCTTTCCTCAAGATGGCTAAACAAACGAGAAGTACATATTCCAGAAAAGACGGTTAAAATTGACTTAAGTTATTTTACAAAGACGCTTCAACTCCCTGACAACCAAAACAGGGACTGGTCCATTAAACTTCTGTATCCAACCCCTCCCTTTGAAAAAATCGGCGGAGGCATTTCTAAGGTTGAGGGAAATCGTTTTTTAGTCACGTTTATGGGATATCATAACGAAATAAACGAAAAAGAAATACTGAAAAGTGACAACAGCTTTATAGAATTAGCCAAAAAATTGCCAAAACTGGACATCTATCAAGAACTAAAGGTTGCCACTGCTTTATCCAGCACCTCTGCCTACCGTGTACCGAATATCACTTGGAGAAGATTTGATAAGGTGAATAATTTTCCAAACGGTCTTTTAATGATCGGGGATACGATATGCCGAATCGATCCTTTTTTTGGGCAAGGCATGAGTATTGCAGTCATGGAAGCGCTAGCATTAAAAGAATTACTTGCGAACGAAACGTACACAAATCAAAAAATGATTGAAACCTTTCATCAACAGGCTGTGAAAATCATTTCCCCTATTTGGAATATGGTTATAACAGAGGATTTTCGTTATCCGGAAACTATTGGGAAAAAGCCCGCAGGTCTTTCTATTCAGCAATGGTATGCGAAAAACATTTTTCTTTTATCATCTGAGAATAAAGATATCTATAACTCATTTATTAAGGTTATGCACCTTCTTCGCCCGACTTCCACCTTGATGCATCCAAGAATTATAAAAAGTGTGTTGAAGAGAAGATTTACAAATAATCGATAGAATTTTCTTCCAGAAATAAATTCTAAAATAAAAAAGAAACAAACGTTCTTATAAATACAAATTAACGCTTTCAAAAAATGGTTAAAAAATGCCCAACCCCTGGTATATAGGGGTTGGGCATTTTCCATAGTTAAGGTTAAGAAGGATTAACGCTTATTTATGAATTACGCTTATTTGTAAACAAGTTAAATGGATTTTACTGCCTCTCTGCTATCTTTATGGGATTATAGGGATTTTATTAACTATCTAATGTACCCTTTAGTTTAGGTGCAACTGATGATCAAAATAACTAATGGTTATATTAAATAAAACAAGGTTGTCCTGCTTAAATTTCATTGTATAAGAAGAATAAGGTTGAACTGAAAATCACACCAAATTATTGTGTTATGTTATATTTATGTGGATTAAGAAATGGAAGGAGCATTATACATGTGTTGCTCATGCTGTCCAGTAGTTGATATATCCCTTTTCTAAAAGAAAATTATTGAAAAGGGGACTAAGATATGTTAATCCAAAAGAAGATTATTCAAAGTGTTAGAGATAAATGTATCCAAGATAAATCGGTTTCAGCGTGTATGATGTATGGGTCTTTTACTAAAGGTGAAGGCGATCAGTATTCTGATGTTGAGTTTTATATATTCATTGACGATGATAAGGTAGAGAATTTTAGCTCAAGACTTTGGATTTCTGAAAT
Organism: Cytobacillus pseudoceanisediminis; assembly: GCF_023516215.1. Lineage (NCBI taxonomy): Bacteria > Bacillati > Bacillota > Bacilli > Caryophanales > Bacillaceae > Cytobacillus > Cytobacillus pseudoceanisediminis. The sequence goes on from NZ_CP097349.1 coordinate 1,050,779, forward strand.
ATATTCAGTTGACTTAATCTTTTACAATGATTATGGAACAGAGGTAGTGATTTTTTCAAATATGATTCGTGGAGAATTTCATTTTCTTCCTGAATCAGAAATAGAAATCATAAGAAGTTTTAAACCGACTGGTGTTTTCCCAGATACTGATTCTATGTATATTTATGACTCCACCAATCAGTTAAAGCCTTTACTTGATGATTTAGGTGGGGATGGACCAGACCGAATGACAGATGAGAATGTAAACTTTGCATTTAATAATTTCGTGAATACTTGGCTGATGGGTGTAAACGTAATGAAAAGAGGAGAGTTAGCACGTTCTTTAGAGGTTCTAACTCAGGTTCAAAAGTTTATATTACAATTAATAAGGGTCAAAGAACAAACAGTTGAGCGTTGGTTAAACAGTACAAAAAACTTGGAAGAAGATATAAGCACCGAGTCTTACAATGATTATGCTGCAATTACCTCAACATTAAAAGAAAAAGAGATTAAAAATGCTTATAAGAGTGCTTTGAAATTAGCAGAAAAACTAAATTATATATTGGCTGCACACTATAGGGTAGAAGTAAATAAAGATTTGATCAGTAAGCTGCACCAATATCTCAAGAAATAAAATCAAAGAAGTTCTCTGTTATGACCAGCGCATTTTTAATTAAAGAGCGCCATTCTTTAATAAGGTATGCTTTCCTTAATGAACTAACGAGTGCTTTGCTTTAATATTCTGGCTGCTAAAATGCAGCCTTTTCTTATTCAATTAACGGGGCAGTTTAGTAAAGAACTGTTGCTATATATCCATTTATATCGTATTATAAGATATATTCTTAAGTTGCGATATAAGGAGAGGTAAGTTGATGAAAGAAATTGCACTTTTAAATCATCTTTGGACGGACATTTACTACCAATTACGTTATAACCACCAAGAAAAAATTCCTCACCAAAGCATACGCATTCTACAAGTTATTCAAAAAGAGGAAGAAGTAGGAATCAAAGAGATTGCGGAAGCTATTCAAGTGTCTCACAATACAGCTTCAGAGCATATTAAACGCTTATTTGAAAAAAACTATGTATTTAAAACCCGCAGCATAGAGGATGAGCGTAAGGTCATTTTAAGGCTTACCGATTTGGGAAGTGATGTATTGCACCGTCATTCCAGTCTCGATGAAGAAAAGCTAAAAAAGTTCTATTCAAACAAATGAGTGCTGAAGAAAGGGAATTAATCTTAGAGGCATTTACATTATTACAGGAGAGAGCAAAAGATGTTCACAATAGTTAAAATACTTATTTCAGCCATTATAATTGGCGTTATTACAGAATTCTCCCGAAGATATCCTCAACAAGGTGGAGTCATTGCGGCTTTACCAATTGTCAGCCTTTTAAGTATTTTATGGCTATATACTCAGGGTGAACAAATGGACAAAATAAGTAGGTTTGCTATTGGTGTTGTGTGGGGGCTTCCTGGAACAGTAGTGATGTTGCTAATTATAGGAATAGCATTAAAACATTCCATTCATTTATTTGCTTCATTAGGTCTGGGAATCGCAGCTTGGCTAGTCTTATTTTTTGCTCAAGACCTCATAGTGAAACATATAAGCAGTTTGTGAAGAAATAAGCATATCTAACGAGGCAGGTTGGTTGAACAAACGTCATTAGCTTTTTTCAATAATTGGCCAGATTCTGGTGCAACACAGTTAGCGTATTGTGCTTGAATTAGGAAGATATTATGAAAAAGTGGACTTAATGTAACGGACAGGATCATTGAAAATGGACATATATTCAGGGGTAACATATAGAATTTGTTATACTTAATTATATATTAGAAGAAAATGAAGTAAAGAATGTTTAATAACTAATAAAAGGAGTGTGATCATAATGGTAGGAGTAGAAATTGATTTGGTTGTTACAGATAGCTTAAAAGCATTGGAATTATACGAAAACATATTTGAGATCGAACGTATTGAGGTTTCAGATTTACCCAAAGGAACAAATGAAGCAGTATTTACCCTTTACGGCGTACGCTTTCACATGTTGGATGAGAATCCAGAATTTCAATTGATAGCACCATCCAAAGATGACCCTAAAACAATTTGGTTTAACGTTTCTGTCCCTGATATTAAGGAAACATATACAAAGGCAATGAGTTTGGGATGCACCGAGATACAACCGGTTGCTGATCTACCTGATTATGGAGTGTCAAATGCAATATTTATGGACTCTTTTGGTTATGTATGGATGCTTCACCAAATCCACAAAGTTGTAAGTCATGAAGAGCGTATACGACTTTGGGAGGAAAAAAGGAATCGTTAATATTAGATTATTAAAATCATTAACCTCTCAGGAGTAAAATCACGAATGTAAGGGCTATTTAATCACAAAAAGGCGTTTTTCTTTAGTAAGAAGAAGTCTTTTTTGTATGTTTCTACATAAAAAACTGTGAAGATTTTCAACTTAAACTATATGGGCCATTATTTAAGAAGGGGAACTAAATTTCTAGTTAGAAAAAGGAATGTCATTAAAAGTGAGAAAGTCCTTTGGTTTTTCTAGAGTACAACTTAATTTCATTATGACACTATGCCAGGGCTGTCTGTGTGTCTTATAGAGTTAGTTGACATGAAAAAAGCATATTAATTGACCGGAACGCATGTTAACGATCCAAAAAGGGAACGTAAAAAAGAGCGAATTGTGCTATCAAGAGTGTGGGGAACATCTGAAAAGGCTTTTTAGACGTACGCGAGCTCACACTCAAATTTATAAGTGCTAGTTATCCACATTTCGCAATACATTTGCTGCTCATTTAACATGGAAGGGCATGTCGTTAGTATGTATAAACGTTCTATTTGGACATAACGGCCCGCACAATTACAGTTGCTATATCATGAAGCAAGAAAAGATTTGTATGACCAATGGATTTAAAATAATGGAAAAAATGTTCGTATAATACAAATTAACGCAGTCATAAATTTGACTTAGTAAACGACCAAACCCTTGGTGTATAAGGGTTTGGTCGTTTTTATAATTATATCATATTTAGCATTAAGAAGGATTAAAGCTTGTTTTGGATGTTTCTTCAAGTATCCAGGCAATTAATGAGAAAATTTATTCTCATTATTTTTGTTAAATAAATAAGCAAAGCTTAAGGGTTTTATTTGAAAAACCAGCATGGATATGAGAGTTAAGAAATAGAAAATGATCCATACAAATAGAGACATCTGTCTTACAAAGCAAAAGATATGAAGGAAAGGCGGCTCTCTGTTAATTAAACTTTTCTATTTTATCGTTATTATGAATTGCTTCCGTTCCAGCATTCAATGCAGTCATATAATAACAGCATGGAAGCCCGATAACTTGCATTGTTTTTAAGTTCTTCAATCTGGTTATGTTAATCCATCTCTTTTGGGGATTATCTATCAGCCTTTTGGATGAGAAAAGTCCACACTTATGAAGGATTACTGTATTCCATCCATAATATATAGTAGTAGATAACAATTTTTATACGGCCTCTATCCTTATCCAGAGGGTCCATTGAAATTCATTTTTGGGAGTGATACCATTGTCAGAATTGATTTATGCAGGTTCATTAAAGACGCTTGAAGATGAAGGTGCAAAGGTAATTAAAGGCGGAAGTCATGCAATTGCAGTATTTGTTTACGAAAAACAAGTCTATGCGGTGGATAACCGTTGTCCGCATATGGGCTTTCCCCTCCATACAGGAAGCCTATGTGATGGGATTTTGACTTGTCACTGGCATCATGCTCGCTTTGATATAAAAAGTGGTGGAACCTTGGATCCATGGGCAGATGATGTCCCTACTTATCCTGTCGAGATTAAGGAAAATGAGGTTTGGGTTTACCCTGTCCCTTTTAATAAGGTGACAATCGAAAAATTGAGGCAGCGATTACGGGATGGCCTTGAGCAAAATATTAGTCTTGTCATCGCAAAATCGGTTGTCGGATTGATGGAAGCTGGTTTTCCGGCGACTGAGATTGCAAAGATCGGCGTCGAATTCGGAACGACACATCGGAGGAGCGGATGGGGTTCTGGGTTAACGATTTTAACAGCCATGACAAATGTATTGCCTAAATTGGATAAAACCGGACAGGTTTTAGCGTTGTTCCAAGGCCTGGTTCATGTTGCACGGGAAAGCTCTGGAATGGGAACACGCTTTTTGCTTGGATCCCTTCCTGTATCAAATGAAAAGAATGCCCAATCATTCGAACAATTATCAGAATGGTATCGTCATTGTGTGGAGGTGCGTGATTCACAGGGAGCCGAGCGGGTGCTATTGACCGCGATAGAATTGGGATTCTCGAACGAGAAGCTTGCTGACATGATGTTGACAGCGGTCACGGATCATTTTTATGTAAATACTGGTCATACTCTTGATTTTCATAATAAAGCATTCGAGATTTTAAATCAGATTGGTTTTGAGCATCGGCCCTATGTACTGTCATCATTGTTACCTGGTATCGGTGATGTTGCCCGCAGTGAAGAATCCCATAGCTGGCAATCACCTTTGAACTTGGTCAAGCCATTAATGGAGGCGTTCCCGAAATTACCTGATATCCTTGCTAATGTTTCGTCACGAAGCGACGCTGATATCGATGAAGCAACATTGGTTGAACAAATTTTATCAGATGACCCTATAAAAACGATAAATACGATGTTGGATGCACTTAAAAACGGCGTCACTCCTTCCCGTTTGGCCCAGATCGTAACTTTAGCGGCAGCTGATCGGATTTCCCGTTTTCATGTACAAAATGATTTCAGGGATTGGATTACTGTGCTTCATACTTTTACTCACGCTCATGCGGTACATGAATCGTTACGCCGCTCTACTACACCTGAATTGACCCGAGCTGTTTTCCATGGAGCAATGAGTGTGTATCTTGATCGTTTTCTCAATACTCCATCTGCAAGAAGGCCGGAACCAAAGAATGTGGAAACTGAACCGCAGAATCCTTCAGAATTATTGGAGATGATGAATCAACAGCAACAGGTTGCAGAATCAGCGAGATGGGTAGTGAATTACCTGGCACGCGGTGGTGATAAAAGCGAACTCTTCAATACGCTCGGGCACGCTTTACTAAGAGAGGATGCAGAGTTTCATTCATTTCAAATGTATGAAGCAGCAATGATAGAACATGATCATTGGGAAAAAGAGGATTCCGAGCTTGCTAGATATGCACAGGAAACTTTGATCCTCGCAGTAACACGTTATCTGGCAGGCCATGCCCCAACAGCCAGAGAAATGCCGCATACAGCACAAATTGCAATGCGCCTCCACAGAGGAGAAAAATTATTTGAAGATGAATGATCGATTGAGGACTATTCCTGCTTAAGAGAAAGTAATAAGCTGCGTACAATGCCCGGAATAGCAAGCAGGCTATTACCCGGCAAGCTCGCCAAGGCGATGATCAAGATTTTTAAGCAGACCATAATTGTTATTTTCTTTATGAAGGAATATCCTTACAGTTAGCATTTATATATTTTATGTTGATTTGTTGCTGTTTTTGGCGCATTGATGTACTGGTCAATAACCCAGGTAAAACCCTATGAAAGCATCCACAAGGGGGAGATTGTGAATAAATAATAGATAATTTTTTAGTAGATAATCCTATAAATCTGATAATGAACTTGCAAATTTCCTTGTAATTCTTTTAAAAACATTTCAGCTGCAGCGGAAAAAACCTGATGCTTTTTCCAAACAATATTTAAGCCAGATTCAAGTCTTGGATCTAGCGGCCGAAAACAAAGGTTACTATCACTAGACGTATTAACTATTTTATCTAGTGAATGGGAGCATGTGAGAAACACAGTTCATAAGATTTTTAGGAAGGAAAGCCTGGAGATGTAAAGTGCACTATATGGTAAAAGGTGGGGTTCGATCCTATTTAACTATGTCTTCAAGTAGCCAAATGTCCAAAAGCTGTTCCTTACAGGTCAATTTAATTAATCATAGGAGGATGAAATCCTGCTAATAAGCGAGTATTCGTGAGAAAATTGTATCAAACTGAGGGAGTCTAAGTACAATTTCTATTAAATCATAGAAAAAAGCCGATTTTAGATAAAACCGGCTTTTTTCATTGCACATTCAAATTATAATTTATTAAACCATTCATTACTGACAGGCTCTAATAATTAGGATAATGCTGATAAAAAGGTTGTGATTGAAACTAAATAGGGAATTTAATTGCAGGAAATGGTATAGATCTTATGGATTTAATGTAAGCGATGTGAGCAAAGACAAAATTGATGATGGAAAGATAACTTACTGCTCTAACAGCGTCCTATTTAAAATGGAGTAAAAATGGAGCTTATTGATAATCACTCCTTAACTATGGTTAAGTTAATAGAGTTTTCAACAGTGTTATGAAATTTGTATGAAAAAATCTCCCCTTTTATAAGCACTTTGGACAATTGAATTATCTGAAATATCGAACTATTATTGATTCAAGAAACTCTTTTATGGAGGGGAACAAACATTGGTGCATTCAAAATGTATGAAGGGAAGAAAAGATATTTCCATCCGCGATATTTGGGAAGCAAAGAAACGAATTTCTTCCATGATATATAAGACTCCATTGATTCAATCAGCAGTCCTGTCCGAAAAAATGGGCAGGAGGGTCTTTTTGAAACTGGAGAATGTTCAAGAAATTGGCGCATTTAAAGTCAGAGGGGCAGCGAATAAAATTTTGAGTTTAAGCACTGAAGCGAGAGGACGGGGCATTGCTACATATTCAACGGGAAACCATGGGCTGGCTGTTGCGTATGTGGCAAAAAAGCTTGGAATTGAGGCAGTTGTATGCTTATCTAACCGTGTCCCTAGAGCTAAGGTCGACTCATTAAAAAGGCTGGGAGCCAAAATAGAAATTTACGGTGACAGCCAGGATGCCGCCGGGGAAAGATGCTATCAGCTGGAGAGGAAGGAAGGACTGACTGTGATTCAGCCGTTCGATGATCCTTATGTGATTGCCGGACAGGGAACGATTGGTTTGGAACTTTTGGAGGAGCTTCCGAATCTAACAGATGTGATTGTCCCCCTTTCAGGCGGCGGGCTTCTTTCAGGGGTTGGGCTTGCGGTAAAATCAAATGACAGGGGGATAAGGGTTTCAGGTGTTTGTATGGAAAAATCTGCTGTAATGTATGAGAGTTTAAAAGCAGGGAAACCGGTATTGCTTGAAGAGAGTGAGACTCTTGCTGACAGCTTGCTGGGCGGAATTGGTCAGGATAACAGCTACACCTTCCGTATAGTTCAAGAATACATGGATAACGCTTATCTGATTTCCGAAGAGGAGATTGCATACAGCATGGCTTTTATGATAGATAAGCACAGAATGATTATGGAGGAGCGGCAGCTACTGGAGTTGCAGCGGTTTTAGGCGGGAAAATTCCCCGGCAAGAGGGGGACGTTGCTGTAATCATCAGCGGGCATAATGTCGATCTTTCTGTCATTCACCGGGTAATTCAAGAGTATGCCATCTGTAATGAAGATTGGGAATGAATGTCTGAATTGATTGTATTATGTATATTCGGGTGAAGGGGGTACCGAAAGGTGCCAGTTATGGCATTTTAATTATATAAGTGCCAAAGAAGTTATCACTATTTAATGCCGCTGCATTCAAGAAAGCTTAGCTTAAAGCTTTGGCTATAGTAAAAAAATCGGTGGCATTAGCTTATTTTAAGTCTTTATATAATGACAAATCCAGGTTTCCCCGAGCCATTTTGGCAAAGTAAAGCACTGGTCCCCATGATATGGAAATATACTGAAATTATTATATTAATAGAATATAAACTGGAAAAGTGTAAAATTAATAGTAGACGTTGCTATTTGTATATGGTTTCCTATAATAAAAGTCTTCGATCTTTCTAATCTTAAGGTATTCAGAGGGGAGCCAACATGAGATTAACAGTTAAAGATGTACTAAAATATAAGATTCTCAATAGTGCCAAGATTGTTACGGGAAAGGAATACGCTGAAAAACGGCATATCCAGTGGATTTCAGCCATCGAAATGCCGGTGGAAAACTTTGTCCGAAAAAATGAAGCGGTATTGACGACAGGGATTGGCTGCGGGGATGACTCTGAAGCTTTTAAAGTGTTTGTTCAGGATGTGATCGACTCCGACGCTTCCGCCCTGATGGTGGCTTTGGGAAGATACATTTTCGATATTCCCACTGAGGTAATAGAATTGGCCGAAAAGAATAATTTTATTATTATTGTGATTCCATGGGAAATCCGCTTTTCCAGTATTATCGAATCGGTCATGAAAGAGATTAATGATATCGAATATAAAGAACGTGAAAAATCGGAAAAGGTTCAGCAGGAGCTTCTTAAGCTCATTCTAAAAAACACCGACCTGAAAGAAATCTCAAAATTCGTTGAAAAGCATATTGGTTACCCGATCGCCATTACAGACCGATCCGGCACCCTTCAAAAAAAGCATCCACACACAAGCCTTTATAAAGGAGTGGAAAAAATATGTCCTGCAAGGAATTCTTCCATCAAGGACAGAAAGCACTCTATTAAAAGGAGACCCCATGTTTCAAAAGTTCCAAATGGTTAAGATAGGAAACCGGTTTGTTTTTCAGATTCCGGTCCTCCAGGTAGCCGACAATCCACAAGGTTATATTTTTGTATTGGTTCCTGATTCCGAATCAATCGATTCCTTTCTCACTCTTTTTCGAGTTAACGTGTTAGAGCATGCTGCAACTACGATTGCTCTTTGGCTTTCAAGGAGAAATGCCATTGAAGAGACAAAAATGCGCCTTCGCAGCGATTTTGTCCATGAACTTTCTAAAGGTGAATTCTTATCACTTGACCAAGCCGATTCAAGGGCAAAATTGCTGGGATATAATCTTAAACTCCCATATGTGTGTATTGTAGGTTATCCGGAAAATATGAAAATACTATTCCAAAAACGCAAACAGGACTATGATTCATATGAACATTGGCTTGAAAGCATGATTCAATATATCGAGGAAGAAATCTACTATGCTGCCCAGTCCCTTAAAAAGGACATGCTGATGACCTATCAGGGTGAACAGCTTGTCATTTTTCTGGAAACTCCGGGGTAAAGGAAAATGAAAACGCCACAAATTTCCTTGATCTTGTAGAACGGCGCCTGGGAAATTTGCTTCCTGAAGTTATCATATCCTGGGGTATCGGCAATGCTTTTGAAGGAATTTTAGGATTTGGGGAAAGCTTTCGTCATGCAAGCACTGCTTTAAGCATCGGGCGGCGGAAAAAGGGTTCCGGACAGCGAATGATGTATGAGCAAACAAGAGTGGACAGGGTGCTATTAAATATGGCCGGCAATAATGAGATGAAAGAAATCATTATGTCAACTATTGAGCCTCTTGTACAATATGATGAGCAGCGGCATATGGATTTGATCGGCACTTTCATCGCCTATAATCAGTTTCATGGAAATGTAAGTCAGACAGCGAGATCGCTAAATCTTCACCGGCAGTCCCTGCTGTACCGGCTAAGGAAGATTGAATCTTTGACTGGTTTATCCCTTATTGATCCGGATGATTTATTTCTTTTGGATCTAAGCATAAAAATTTGGAAAATAGGAGAACATGCCGTTATGGCAGGTCAAAATTAATTTTATTGAAAAATGGAGAGCTGTGGGAAAAATCCTTTAGGGATTCTCCCGCAGTTTTTTTTTTGATCTTCATAAACCTCGGATTTCTGTCCTTCCCAGGATCCCTGAAGCTATTGATCTCCCTTTGACCGGAGAATCACGAACCATCCTCTCCTATCATTTAAATGCAACTCATTATAACGATTAGTCTATTTTAAGACAATATTTTTACTGACCTTTTAAATCATTTGAATTCTTAATTTTTCGATAACTTGACTAAAATAAAATTTGAATTTTCATACAACTTTACGGATGATAGATTACTTACTCTGACTCTATAATTAACCTATAAACAGAAATTAAATACTGGTTTGGTAGGAGGGAGCGCCACCATGTCATTTGGAACAGCAGAGTATAAAGAGAGAATCTTGAAAACAAGAGAAAGAATGGCAGCAGAGGGGATTGAAGTATTGCTTATTACGGATCCCGCTAATATGAATTATTTATCCGGTTACGACGGATGGTCCTTCTATGTTCATCAAATGCTTGTCATCATCATTGATGAGGAACAGCCGATCTGGATTGGCAGGGGGCAGGATGCAAATGGAGCCAAAGTAACAACATGGCTTTATCATGAAAATATTATTCCCTACCCTGACGATTATGTACAATCTGAAACCAGGCATCCAATGGATTTTGTGGCAGAAATCTTAAAGCAAATCGGACAGCAAAACCGTTTCATTGGTGTTGAGATGGATAACTATTATTTCACTGCAAAGTGTTATGAGCAGCTGAAAAAAGGACTTCCAAATGCCAGTTTCCGGGATGCATCCCTGCTGGTAAACTGGGTCCGCATAATAAAGTCCGATACAGAGATCGAGTATATGAAAAGAGCAGCTAAAATTGTGGAGAAAACAATGGCAGCGGGAATTGAACTGGTTAATGAAGGCGTACGTGAATGTGATGTGGCAGCGAAAATCTTTCATACACAAATAACAGGAACGGATGAATTCGGCGGGGACTACCCGGCAATCATGCCGCTTCTCCCATCTGGAGAAAGAACTTCTACTCCGCACTTAACCTGGACGGACCAGCGATATAAATCAGGCGAGCTAGTGATCCTGGAACTGGCCGGATGCTATAAGCGCTACCATTCCCTCTTGCCAGAACCGTCCATATCGGCCAGCCCTCCGAAAAAATTAAATCACTTTCGGAAGTAGTTGTCGAGGGATTGAACGCTTGTCTGGATATGATTAAGCCAGGGATTGCCTGCGAAGAAATTGAGGAAGCATGGAGAAAATCGATTGAAAAAAGCGGAATTGTAAAGGAATCGCGCCTGGGATATTCCATGGGTCTGAACTATCCTCCAGATTGGGGTGAGCATACAGCGAGCATCCGCAAAGGAGACAAAACCATCCTTCAGCCCAATATGACATTCCATTTGATCCCGGGTATCTGGCTTGATCAATACGGTTTCGAAGCAAGTGAATCATTCAGGGTAACCGAAAATGGATGCGAAACATTTGCAGAACTCCCAAGGCACTTATATATAAAAGAAGCATCACTTTCAAAAATTTAGGAGGTGAACCGGAAGGATGCTAATTTTTACAGAGCAGGAACTTATACAGTATGTGCAGCTGAATAATGAAGCGATTGCTATTGTGGAAGCAGGATTTACGAAACTTGCAAAAGATGAAGCCGTCATGCCGCCGATTATGCGTGTGGACCTGCACGACCAAAACGGGGAAGTGGATGTCAAAACCGCTTATGTAAAAGGGGAAGACATGTTTGCGATTAAAGTATCTTCCGGATTTTTTAATAATTATAAGCTGGGGCTTCCAAGCGGAAATGGACTTATGCTCTTGATCAGCACTCAAACAGGCATCCCGCAGGCAATCTTGCTGGATAACGGCTATTTGACCGAGGTACGGACAGCCGCAGCGGGAGCGATTGCTGCAAACTACCTTTCCCGCAAAAACATTGAAACAGTAGGCGTGATAGGAGCAGGAAGCCAGGCGAGATACCAGGCAAGGGCACTCAAACTCGTACGGGATTTTAAAAGAATCCTGGTCTATTCCAGGTCAGAGGATCATTCGAGAAAGTATGCCGCCGATATGTCCGCCGAATTGGGGGTTGAGGTCCAAGTGGCTGAGAGTGCCGAAGCCTTAGTCCGTAATAGTGATACGGTCATTACGACCACTCCGGCAAAAGAACCGGTGATCAAAGCGGAATGGCTTCATCCCGGACTTCATATTACGGCTATGGGATCAGATGCTGAGCATAAGCAGGAGCTTGAAGCAGAAGTCCTTGCCCGGGCGGATAAGCTTATATGCGATACAAAAGCACAGTGTGCCAGGCTTGGAGAATTGCATCACGCCCTTGACAAAGGAGTATTAACGAATGAATCGCACGTTATCGAACTGGGTCAATTAACTTCGGGAAGGCTAAGAGGGCGGGTAAATGACGAGGAGATTTCGGTTTGTGATTTAACTGGTACAGGAGTCCAGGATACTGTCATTGCCCTGTTTGCTTACAATGAATTGGTCAAACGGAAAATCGGGTTGAAGGTTGAGAACGAAAAACTGGCAATAAAAAACTGAGAAGGAGTGATCGTATGGTAAAAGAAAATGTTCAGGCAGGTACAAAAGCAGTATGGGCTGGTGAAAAGGATTATTTGGTGCATGGAGCCACCCAGGTGCCGGTCGTACTCAGTGTGGCATATGGATATGATGATATGGATGAGTGGTATGATGTAGCGATTGGAAAGAAAAAGGGACATATTTATGGAAGAAATACGAATCCAACTGTACAGGCATTTGAAGATAAAGTGAAAATTCTGGAAGGCGCCGAAGCAGCGACAAGCTTTTCAACAGGTATGGCTGCAATCAGCAATACGTTATCAACGTTCTTGGTGCCGGGTGATCGCATTGTATCGATGAAGGACACATATGGCGGAACGAACAAGATTTTTACGGAATTTCTGCCCCGCCAGCAAATCGATGTGGTTCTTTGCGAAACAGGGAATCACGAGCAAATAGAGGCAGAAGTGGCAAAAGGGTGCAAAATTCTTTACCTTGAAACACCGACGAATCCAACCGTCAAGATTACTGATATCGAGCGCATGGCAAAAGCCGGGCACGATGCCGGAGCGATCGTCATTGTGGATAATACTTTTGCAACGCCAATGAATCAGAACCCCATTTCACTGGGTGTGGATCTGGTTATCCACAGTGCTACAAAATTCCTCGGCGGGCATGCTGATGCACTGGGCGGAGTCGTTTGCGGTCCGCATGAACTTGTGGAAAAAATCTATCATTATCGCGAAATCAATGGTGCCACAATGGATCCGATGGCAGCTTACCTGATGATCCGCGGAATGAAAACACTTCACCTTCGTGTCCGCCAGCAATGTAAAAATGCAATGGAGCTTGCAAAGTACCTGCAGACAAAAGATATGGTGGAATCTGTCTATTATCCAGGGATTGAAACACATCCAAACCATCATATTGCCAAAAAACAAATGAAGGATTTTGGCGGGATGCTCAGCTTTGCTGTTAAAGGCGGAGTAGATACAGTCCGTGATTTGCTACCGAAATTGCAATTTGCCAACCGCGCTGCAAACCTCGGAGCTGTTGAAACAACAGTAGGGCCGGCCCGAACAACGAGCCATGTAGAATGTACGCCTGAGGAGCGTGCAGCTGTTGGCATTCCGGAAGGGTTAATCCGTGTCTCCTGCGGAATTGAAGAAATTGAGGACATCATTGCAGACTTTGAACAGGCATTTAGCCATGCAGAAAGTGTTTTGAAGGTAAAGTAGATTACTAGTTCCGATCGAGGTGAGAGATGATGTCAAATAATCATCCAATCGTTGAGCAAGCGAATAATTTGGCAGGCCGTCTGGTGGAATGGCGCCGTCATTTTCATCAGCATCCCGAACTTAGCTTTCAGGAGTTCGGGACCTCCCGTTTTGTTGCGGATGTGTTAAAGGACATAGATGGAATAGAAGTAGAAACAGGAGTTGGGCTTGAAACAGGAGTAGTAGGCACTTTGACCTCGGGAGATGGACCAGTCATTGCACTGAGGGCTGATATGGATGCCTTGCCGATTACGGAGGAAAATAGAACAGGCTATTCGTCCAAGACTGAAGGTGTGATGCATGCTTGCGGCCATGATGCACACACCTCTATTCTCCTCGGGGCTGCCTTCCTCCTCTCGGACCATTTTAAAAAGGGCGAATTGAAAGGGACGGTTAAATTTATTTTCCAGCCAGCAGAGGAGAGTACTGACGCTAACGGACTTTCCGGTTCATCGTATATGGTCCGTGCAGGGGCTTATGACCAGGCTGAAGCTGCCCTTGCCCTCCATGTCTGTCCATGGCTTCCAGTAGGGAAAGTGCAAATCAGTGATGGCTATAGTATGGCGAATGTGGATGTTTTTGAAGTGAAAATCCATGGATCAGGCGGCCATGGAGCTTATCCGGAGCTTGGCACTGATCCTATTTGGATGCTTGGCCCGGTCATGCAGGCACTGTATGGAATTACAGCCAGGAGAGTTTCAGCGCTGGATGCTGCCGTTATCAGTATTGGGCAAATCCATGCAGGTACAGCAAGCAACATCATTCCGACTGAGGCAGTTATTCAGGGCACAATTCGGAGCTATACACCGGAAGTCCGTGATTTATTGGCATCAGAAATAAAGAAAGCGCTTTCTATCGTGGAGCATTTGGGCGGAACCTTTTCATTGAATATACAAAGAGGGGAGCCAGCTTTAAAAAATCATCCTGCTGTCAATGAATGGATAACGGACGCCATTACAAAGACATATCCAGGCATGGGGATTACCAGGCGCCCATTTGGCCTTGGCGGGGAAGACTTCGGCTATGTGACTGAAAAAATACCAGGATCCATGTTTTTCCTAGGATGTGCACCAATAGAGGGGGTCCAGCGTGATCTTCATACACCGATTTTTGATTTGGATGAAGCCTGTTTGCCGATCGGAACAGCCATTTTGGCACAAACGGCGGGCATGTTTTTAAAAAAGAATCCGAAATTACAAATTGACCAAAACTTGGAGGTGGAAATGCTTGGCACATAAATTGGCGTTTATAGGATTTGGGGTTGTTGGCCAGGGATTGGCGGAAATTCTGCGTGATAAGAAAGAAGCACTTAAACAGAACGAAGGATTTGAAGCTGAAATTGTCGCCATTTCCGATTTAATGAAAGGGTCGATCTACCATCCAGGCGGCCTGGATATCAGTACAGTATTGCAAGTATTGCAAGAAACAGGGAGTTTGGAGAATTATCCGGAAAGACCGGGATTAATCAGGGGATGGGACAGCATCAGAACAATCAAGGACACCAATGCAGATACGATTATTGAGGTTTCCTATACAGATGTCAAAACCGGCCAGCCCGCCATAGACCACTGTAAGGCTGCTTTTGAAAAAGGAAAGAATGTAGTGATGACCAATAAAGGCCCTGTTGCCCTCGCTTACCAGGAGCTATCTGAAATGGCGCAAAGGCATGGAGCCTATTGGGGATTCGAGGGGACGGTCATGAGCGGTACACCAGCGTTGCGGATGCCGGCTGCTGCCTTGGCCGGGAATGATATTACGGAAATCCGCGGCATATTGAATGGGACAACCAATTATATTCTGACCCAAATGGAACAGGATGGAGTTTCTTATGAAGCAGCCCTTAAAGAGGCACAAGAGCTCGGCTATGCAGAGGCGGACCCTGCTAGTGATGTAGAGGGATACGATGCAAGATATAAAATTGTTATCCTCTCTAACCATGTTATGAATGCTCCTTTATCAGTAGGGGAAGTGGAATGCAAGGGCATTACAGGCATCACTTTACAGGATATTGAGAAGGCAAAGGCGGAAGGAAAGTCCTGGAAGCTAATTGCGAAAGCCAAAAAGGAAAACGGCAAGGTTATTGCCTCGATAGCACCTGAAAAATTGGATGCTGAAGATCCTTTGGCTTCCATCAGAGGCTCTGTAAACGCCATTACGTATCAATGCGATCTTTTGGGCACAGTCACATTAAGCGGTGCAGGAGCAGGGAAAATAGAGACAGGATTCTCCCTTTTGATTGACTTAATTTCCATTAATCGTGAAAGGCAGCTTATTTCAATCTAAATCGGAAAGGCGGTAATAAGCATGACCACTCAACTAACCGGACAAAGAATGTTTATCGCAGGCGAATGGACGACAGGCGAAAGATTAATTGAAGTTCGTGATCCGCAGGATAACAGCATCATTGATACTGTACCAGCAGCTTCGAAGGAAGATATGCTTAATTGTATTGAAGAAGCGAAAGAGGGGGCTAAGATTGCTGCTTCCCTTCCTGTCCATCAGCGAATGGCGATTATTAATCGGGCTGCAGACTACATTGAAGCAAATAAAGAAAAATATGCCAAAACGATTGCAAAGGAAGGAAGCAAAACCATTCGGGAAGCTTCAAAGGAAGTGGAAAGAGCCATTCAGACTTTCCGGATCAGTGCAGAAGAAGCAAGAAGGATTCATGGAGAAACCATCCCGTTTGACCAAATGCCCGGGAGTGAAAACCGTCTGGGATACTACCGCCGCTTCCCGATTGGAATTATAGGCGCCATTACACCCTTTAACGATCCATTAAATCTTGTAGCGCATAAGGTGGGTCCCGCCATTGCTTCCGGGAATGCCATTATCGTAAAACCTGCAACAGTGACTCCTCTCAGCGCCCTTTTAATCGCCGAAGCATTTGAACAAGCCGGATTGCCGCCTAAAGTGTTATCGGTCATCACTGGTTATGGAAGCGAAATTGGGGATGTTCTTGTTACCCATCCTGCTGTAAGGATGATTACCTTTACTGGCGGTCTGGACGCCGGGGAACAAATTACACGGAAAGCGGGATTGAAAAAGATAAGTATGGAGCTGGGGTCCAATTCTCCTGTCATTGTGCTGGAAGATGCTGATTTGGAAGAGGCTGTTGAATCAACGGTTTCCGGGGCATTTTGGGCAGCAGGGCAAAATTGCCTCGGTGTCCAAAGAGTGTATATCCAGGATTCCGTTTATGAGGCATTTCAACAGGCATTCGTAGCCAGGACAAATCAATACTGCGTAGGGGATAAGCAATCAGAATTGACGGATATGGGGCCGCTTATTACGGAAAAAGAGGCTGTCCGGGTAGAAAAAATGGTTAATGAAGCGAAACAAAAAGGAGCAGCCGTATTAACAGGCGGGAAAAGGAATGGGTCTTTTTATTCGCCTACTGTTCTCGAAAATGTCCCGGAAGATTGCACCATTGCGAAAGAAGAAATTTTTGGTCCAGTTGTACTTTTGTACCAAGTATCTTGTCTTGATGAAGCAATCAGTAAATCGAATGACATAAATTATGGCTTGCAGGCCGGAATATTTACCAAGGATATTGAAAAAGCACATAAAGCCATTGCCAAAATGGATGTAGGCGGAATAATGATCAATGACAGCAGTGATTACCGGATTGATGCGATGCCATTTGGCGGTGTGAAAAATTCAGGGTTAGGCAGGGAAGGAATCAAATTCTCCATTCAGGAGATGACAGAACCGAAAGTAGTCTGCTTTAAATTATCGAACTATTAGAAGTTTTTTAATTTAATAATACCAGACAGCGATCAAGCTGCCTGAATATCGTGTGAGGAAGAACGATCCGGCTGCTCCGGAGGGTCTTCCTTTCCTTTTAGATAGCTGAAGTTATAATTTATGTCATTCAACAACATTCATAAACCTTTGAAATGCAGACAGGCTTTATATTAAAAGCCCTATCAAACTTGCATTGCAGTTTTCCAGCAGGCACACAGGTGCTGAATCACTGCTTTGATTGAGCCAAATAAAAGAAAAGAAAGATTAATAAGGAGGATTTTATTTTGAAGAAAAACCGGGACCGCGCTTCATATAACAATCCAGTCTTTAAAATCTCAGCCATAATCGTTGGACTTTTTACCATTTGGGGAGCCTTTTCACCTGATAGTCTTGCAAAAAATGCCTCTATCGTTTTTAACTTTACAAGTAAATCATTTGGATGGCTTTATTTACTCAGTGTAGCTCTTTTTGTTTTCTTCTGTTTATACCTTGCTTTTAGTAAATATGGAAACATAAAACTCGGGCGGGATGGAGAAAAAGCCGAATATTCCTTATTTGCCTGGATCAGTATGCTGTTCAGCGCGGGTTTCGGTGTAGGAATTGTCTTTTGGGGTGTAGCAGAACCGCTGTCTCACTTTTCTTCTCCACCGCTTCCTGGAGTAGAGCCGCAATCAGCAGAAGCCGCACGGGTAGCCATGCGATATTCCTTTTTTAACTGGGGCATTCATCAATGGTCAGTCTTTGCCATTGTCGGACTGGCTCTTGCTTACTATCAATACCGTCATAAAAGGAGGGTTCTTGTAGGCGAAGTATTAAGCGCAAATCACCCAGAAAAAAGAAAAAGGCTGAAGTCAGCGGTCAATATACTTGCTGTCATTGCTACGGTAACGGGAATTGCCACCTCGATGGGAATGGGTGTCCTGCAAATTAATGGCGGCTTGAACTATGTCTTCTCAGTTCCAAACAACCCTTGGGTGCAAATCGGCATTGTAGGCATCATGCTCGCCCTTTATCTTGTTTCAGCTACTACCGGTATTGATAAAGGGATTAAGATTTTGAGTAATACAAACATGATTTTGGTCCTTGCTTTAATGGTGTTCTTCCTGTTCAGAGGTCCCACGGTATTCATATTTGAAAGCTTCGTCCTTGCCATCGGCGATTATATCCAGCATTTTATGGAAATGAGCTTCTATTTGACCCCATACACAGGTGAAACGTGGGTTCAGGATTGGACAGTTTTTTATTGGGCTTGGGTGATTGCCTGGTCTCCATTCGTCGGTTCCTTTGTTGCCCGGATTTCAAAGGGGAGAACGATCAGGGAATTTGTAATAGGTGTAATGGTTGTCCCTCCAGCTATTGGGTTTGTATGGATGGCCATTTTCGGAGGAACGGGATTATACATGGATTTATTCCAGGGTACCGCCATATCCGAAGCGGTTTCGCAAGATGTGACAACTGCCATTTTCGTTCTGTTAAAGGAGTTTCCATTATACACATTGTTATCAGTGCTTATGCTGGTCCTAATCGTCATATTCCTTGTAACTTCGGCTGATTCAGCTGTTTTCGTCCTGGGCATGATGACGTCAGATGGGGATTTGAATCCATCCAACATGGTAAAAGTTATCTGGGGTGTATTAATGGCTGGGATCACTGCCGTGTTAATTGCCAGCAGCGGATTAAAAGGGCTGCAAACTGCTTCCTTGGTCTCCGCTCTTCCTTTTACCATCATATTGGGCATTATTAGCATTTCGCTCTATAAATCATTGTCCAGGGAGAGAAAAGAAGCAAAAGGACAAGCCAAGCCGGTTCCCCTGCAGAAAGCCCAGTAATGACTCCTGGATAAATTCAATTTCTAAACGAAGAATTTTCCATTAATGCTATTGAAACTATAAGAAACTTTTTATTTTTACTTGATGCTAAGATACCTAATGAGCATGTCATCTAATAACAGAATAAAACCCCAAAGAAGCAGGGTTCACATTATTTGGGACATAAACAAGCAGGAAATGGCATATAATGGATTGTAACTAAGGGAACTTAGAACCCCCTTAGTCCTGGTGATGTCAACCAGGAGCGCGACAATAGGTAAATCTTGGTGTGCGGGTGGATCTTTAGATTATCCACCCTTTTTTATGTATTAATTCTCAAATTTAGTAACAAGTATAATGCCCTGACCATGAATGGAATAACTTTTAAACTTTGTATATATAACTCTAATAATTCAAGAATATATGAAGTTCTAGATAGTCTCGCTATACGAGGAGACATTCTGGTTAGTCATGGAAACACACCTCAGTATACTCCTGTACCTGCAAAGGAGCTAATTAAAAACCGACGAAGGGAAGCAGAAGAAAATTTTGAACTGGCAGAAAAATCACTAGCAGAGTTCGAACGTTCTGCAAATGACCGTGAAAATATCTGGAACATCACTGGACGCAATGAAATACTCGATAAGGTAAAAGAATGTATTTTATTTGCAAAAAAAAGAATTCTTTTAGAGGTTTGGAAAGAGGAATTCAAAGAATTGGAGTCTGATCTAAGACAGGCAGCAAGCAGAGGGGTCAACGTAACAATTATTGCTTATGGGGAAATCGCCTCTGATTTTGCTAATGTTTACCTCCATTATATGGGCCATGAAATTGCAGAAGAGTATGGTGGACGATGGATTGTTATTAGTGCAGATGATTCAGAAGTAGTAGCAGGTATTGTCTCGTTGGGGAAAGATAGCCGTGCAGCATGGACAAGGCATGTAGGTTTAGTAATGCCAATTACAGAAGTCATGATTCATGATTTGTACCTAATGGAAATTATGGAGAAACATAGAGACCACTTGGAGGAAAGCTTTGGAGAAAACCTCGTGAATTTACGCCGGAAATTCTCTATTTACCCAGATTTAAAAAACACTATATAAAATAAATTTGTATTATTGTCTGTTTATACAACATAAGAAAAAACAGCTTTCTTCATAGCAAATAGGCTGTTCTTATTTAACTAAAGGGTGCAATAGCTGAAGATCAGCATGATTGGCATCTTTTTTCTTATTCGACTAACGGGTGCTTTTCCTGAATAAGGATAAGTGCCCGTTTGTCATATATGAGCAGACTTTACAGTAAATTACATTGTAATTGTGCTAATCGTTCAATAAACCGAAGGCTTAATTTCAATCAAAAGTTGCAGTGAACTTCATTCTATTTGTCGATCCCTGAATTAATTTTATTCACTACAATAGAGGAGGAAGCAAGAAGTCTAAAACAAGCATGTAAAATTACTATGTATGCTAAGAAAAGGAAGTGTATCCTGTGAAACTAAACCATATCAATCTTACGGTCACCGACGTTAACGCTGCTCGAGAGTTCTTGGAGAAATATTTCTACTTGCAAACCAAGAGCATAAATAGCAATTCATTTGCTGTAATGACTGACGATAACGGATTGTTATTAGCTTTGATGAAAGATACTCGGGCCAACTACCCTAAGTCCTTTCATATAGGCTTCTTTCAAGAGAGTAATGAACGAGTAAACGAGATCAATCAACGATTGAAGGATGATGGATTTGATGTGAAGCCGCCTAAGATGGCTCATCGATGGACATTCTATGTTAAAGCCCCAGGAGGTTTTACTGTGGAGGTACTTAGTTAGTAAGAGATGGGGTGCCCAATGCTACAAAGAATAAGAATGCTTATATTCATGTTCGGCTGCTAATAAGGCAGCTTTTTCTTTTTAAACTACCAGTATTGACACTACCTATCCATTTTCACTCTCTGTGGTGCAGCGCTGATCTTTGCACTTCTTGGATGGATAAAGGGACAGGCTAGTGGAACAGTCTTTGCAGGAGAATAAAGGGTTTTAATTGAATAAGTATTGAAGCCTGGAGGTGTTGCCGAGCTCTATGAAGCATAAACCAGTTAAGGTATAAAACCAAAAGAGCACCATTGAGAAACCCAATAATAATAATAAGAATGCTTATTCCCTTTATACAAAAAAATATAGAGGCCTACTGAAAATATAGAAGTGCATGAAAGATTATTAGAATTTCATTTGATTTAAAGACTCTAGCTGTAATGTTCAAATAAAAGGGCTAGGTGATTGAACAGCTGCCCATTCCTTTACAATATGATAGAGAATAATAAAACAAGTTTCTGGAGGTCTTATGGATAGAAATAGATATTCAGCAATAGCCCATCAAAGCCACACTTTTTATAATCCGGTGAATCCATTAAAGATAGATAAAGTTATTGAATTACTTGATTTAAAAGATAATGACAAAGTAATTGATATCGGTGCTGGGAAAGGTGAGATTCTTTTTCGGATTATTGAAAGATACAGAGCAAAATGTATTGCTATCGAGAAATATGTTGGTTTCACAGAACAACTTCAGGTAAATGCTGAAAAAAGAGGGGTTTTAAATAATATTGAAATCATTACAAAAGATGCTAAAGCAGCAATGAAGACAATTAATGAACCGTTTGAGGCAGCAATTTGTATTGGTTCAACTCATGCATTAGGAGGATTACATGAAACTTTGGATACGCTGAGAAAGTGTGTAAAAAAGGGTGGATGTGTGCTCATCGGTGAAGGCTATTGGAAGCAGCAGCCATGTAAAGAATATTTAGAGGCGCTTGGGGGATCTGAAGAATCCGAATTACTAACCCACTTCGAGAATGTGAAGGCTGGCGAAAACCTTGGCTTAATTCCACTATGGTCTTACACTGCTAACGAAGATGAATGGGATGAATATGAGTGGCTTTATTCTATGTCCATTGAGAATTATTGCTGCGAACATCCTGAAGATCCAGATCGCGATGCTATGTTACAAAAAATCCGGACTTGGAGAAGTACATATCTGAAATGGGGCAGAGATACCCTTGGATTTGGGATATATCTTTTTAGGAATATGTAAAATCCAATTTAAGGATGCAATTGTTGAAAATCATAGGTGGAAAATGATCAAACTTTGTTGTAATCTAAACTTAAATCTGCTAAAAAAGTGATTATTCTTTTTCAAAATGGATTCTTCTTATTTATCGTAAAAAATGGTTGAGGTTGGTGAACTAAAGGGGTTATGTTGAACGGAAGCTGCTAATCAGGCAGCTTTTTTCTTTTAAACTAATTTGGGCAGTTTAGTAGAAGAAGGATGACATGAACATACAGGAATATTATACTTAGGCTGTATTAAGTTAAGGTGTTTTACCTTTATTAGATTAATACATAAAGAAGATAAAAGATAAAAGATAAAAGATTAAAATTATTAAACTGATGTTGCAGAGGTACTCTATTGTTTCTGAACAAACACCCTCAACATATTTATCGCAACGCATTAAGACCCGATTTTGTTGACGACTTAAACGGCGTGGAAACTACTGCCTAAACTTCAAACAGTTATGTTTAATGATTAGGATATTATAGTTTAAAAGGAGATTATAATGGTTTTAAAATATAAATGTTTAATCTTAGACCACGATGATACAGGGGTAAAAAGTACACCAGGTATACACTATCCATCATTTGTAGAGGCTCTTAAATACTTGCGGCCAAGTGATAAACTTATTACTTTTGAAGATTTTGTTAGATACTGTTTCAATCCAGGTTTTTCTTCTTTATGCAAAGACATTATTAAATTCACAGAGAAAGAGCAAAAATATCAGCAAGCAGTATGGAAAAAATATACCGAATCAACTGTACCAGACTTCTATGAACTGTTTGCAGAAACAATTCAGGAATTTAAAAAACAAGGTGGAATTGTGACGGTTGTTTCTCATTCTGAGAGAAGCCGAATTGAAAGAGATTATTCTATTCATTGTGGTTTTGTGCCAGACGCTATCTTTGGATGGGAACTTCCTGAACATCAGAGAAAACCACATCCATATCCAATTAAGGAGATTTTAAAACGCTTTAATCTTCAAGAAACTGAAGCACTAATGTTAGATGACCTAAAACCTGGATTGGAGATGGCGAGAAGTTGTCATGTTGATTTTGCCGCTGCTGGATGGTCTCACAGTATTCCCGAAATCAAGGAACAAATGAAATTAGAATCTAAATATTACTTTGAAACAGTAGAACAATTTTATCAGTTTATTTTGTGTAAATGACAAAACACTTGGGGAAACCCAAGCGCTTTTATGTGCTGATTCACTTGTTAATACTATAAAATTAGTATGAATTAATGTGTTCATTCGATATCAAATTTAAATTTCCTGCTCCAAAACAAAAACAGCTTAATCGACAACAACGCTCTTTATAAAGGGAAGATTGAGCCAATGAACATATAAAAGCACACTTTGTGAATAAAAGTACTTACAGCAAAGGGTGCTTATGTTCAAGACAGCTAACCAAAATAAGCGGTTTCTTGTTGGCTAAAGGGGCAGGTCAGTTAAATAAGTATTCTTGCACTTTCAAGAAAATAACCACCTGCTTATAAAAGCGGATGGTTATTTAAGATGTTTACTTTGAAATTCCATTTTTCTCTATACTTCTTCTGAAATCTCTTTTCTATTAGGAGCAAGTGGAGGCTGTTCTAGCCACCTATTTTGTTCCATAAGGTTAAACCACTTTTTTGTAACCATAAGATTTTTTAAAATTGTTCCTTCATAAGCAGTTACAAGGTCTGTTCGCATTGCTGATGCTAATCCTGCCCCATGATAGTTTTGTGCAGCTTGGAACAAGAAACCAATATGATACAGCATTAACTTATCGGAAAATGGTGAATCCGTTGAAGTTGTCACTTCTGTTTCCCAGGATTTCGGAACGGGTAAATTGTCTGATTGCATTATTTTTGAAAATTTTTTTATTTGTCCATCTGCTGTTTTCTCTGAATCGCTTAAAAACTTCCTTACTTCTTTTGTTTGAGCGACTTGACTGAATGCAATAGAAAGGGTTTTAGCCATAATGCTTTTTTTAAGGTTGAAGGATATACTAATAATTTCTGTTGCTGCTAATTTTCTGCCCTTGCCGAAATATCCATCTGTGAAATCCTGGCTGGAAACAAATTCAGGGTTTTTAGCAGGATAAAACAAAGGGTCTCTCTGAAAATTTCCTTTCTGCAGTAATAACTCAATTGTTTGGTGGTACATATTTTTTGCATCCGTATTGCAGGAATCGTAAAACTCCCTTAAGTCTTTTCTGACAGAAACACCTAATGAAGTGCTGTGGCCCAGTAAACCGTGTAACGTCATGATATGTAAATAATTCAAGCAAAATATATCCGTAAACAATCTCTGTTTACCATTGAAGAGGTCAGAATCATTAAATCCAATTGGAACTGGAAACCCGTCACTCTGTATAAAGGATACAATTTGTTGCTTTTGTTTTCCGAATGTCTTAATAGCATCCTCAAAAATGGCTTTGATTTGCTCATCCTCAATAATTGAGACCATATATCTATTTACAATATCAGTCATTGTACCATTTATAAATTCTCCCCAAAGAGTGCCTATTTCGGAAGCTGTGAGTTTTAAATTATTCTTATCCTCCACGCTATCACCTCTGTCATATTATTTACCAATTTAGCAAGCAATATGAAATTGAAAATAATAAGAAAACATTCTGAAGAAATTCATTAATAATAACAAAACTTTGAATAAAAGACCTTTTTAGGTCTGGCTAGTAACAGCAGTACATTTGGCAACCTTCAGAGTCCATTTAGGGTCTGGCTTCAGCCTCAGAGAAAACCACGCGTTCTCACGCGTGGTTTTTATTTAAACTGAAGTGCAGGTTAGTTGAATGGTTATAACTAAAAAATCGTAATGATTACTATTTACAAATCGTAATCATTACGATAAAATATTTACAAAGTAAAGGGGGAGTAAAATTGTTGAAAAAATTTACAGGCTTACTTAGTTTAGTTATTGTCATCTTTACGCTAGCTGCGTGTGGAGGAAAAGCTACAAACAGCAGTGAAAGTGAAAAGGAACCAAAAGAATCTGGCAAAGAGTTAAAGATTTTTACAACTGTATATCCTCTTCAGTATTTTGCTGAACAAATCGCAGAAGATCAAGCTTCTGTAGAGTCTATTCTGCCACCGGGATCAGATTCGCATACATATGAACCAAGCACCAAAGATATGATAAAAATATCTGAATCCGATGCTTTTATTTATAATGGGGCAGGTTTAGAATCATATGCAAACAAAATCTCGGAAACTATTCAATCTGATGACGTCAAGATACTTGAAGCATCAAAAGGAATTAACTTGGAAAAGCATGTACATAACCATGAAGGGGAGGGTGGCGGCCACGTGAGTGACCACACTCATGAAGAAGAAGGCAGTCATGAGGACGAGCATGCTGGACATAATCATGGGGATCAAGATCCTCACGTTTGGCTGGATCCTATTCGTTCTATTCAGCTTGCAGAGCATATAAAAGATTTATTAGTTGAATTAAAACCTGAGCAAGAAGAGTTTTTTAATCAAAACTTTGAGGAGTTGAAAGGAAAGCTCGAAAACTTAGACCAAGACTTCCGTACACAACTTGAAAATTTACCTGAAAATAAAATTATTGTATCTCATGCTGCTTATGGCTATTGGGAGAAAAGCTATGGGATCGAGCAAATCGCAGTATCTGGATTGAGCCCTGCTAACGAGCCCTCACATAAAGAGGTACAAAACATCATTAAGACCGCTGAAAAAAATGGATTGAAACATGTATTTTTTGAACAGAATATAACTCCTAAAGTGGCGGACATAGTTAGGAAGGAAATTGATGCAGAGGCTTTACGCATACACAATTTATCGGTTTTAACAGAAGAAGATATAAAGAATAATGAGGACTACTTTACTCTCATGCAGCACAACTTAGAGGAACTAACAAAAGCTTTATCTGAACCTTCATCAGAGGGGGCAGCTCAGACAAATGAACAGGGTGAACACGATCACGGCCATACTCATGCACATGATGAAGAAACAGCAAAAATTTATGAAGGGTATTTTGAAGACAGTCAGGTGAAGGATCGATCCTTATCCGACTGGGAAGGAGACTGGCAGTCTGTATACCCATATCTTCAAGATGGTACGCTTGACGAAGTATTTACTTATAAAGCAGAACATGAGGGTGAGATGACAGCTAAAGAATATAAGGAATATTATAATGAAGGATACCAAACAAATGTTGGACGAATTCAGATTCAGGGGAACAAGGTAACGTTTTTCAAAAATGGAGAAGAATATACTGGTGAGTATATCTATGATGGGTATGAAATTCTAACATATGATGCGGGGAATAGAGGGGTTAGATATGTATTTAAACTAGAAGCAGAAGCTGAAGGTCTTCCTCAATATATTCAGTTTAGTGATCATAGTATCTATCCGACAGAAGCTGCTCACTATCACCTTTATTGGGGTGATGACCGAGAAAAATTATTGGAGGAAGTTACCCATTGGCCTACTTACTATCCATCAGAAATGGATGGCCATGACATTGCCCATGAAATGATGGAGCATTAAACTAAGAGTGGCAAGGATTATAACTTTAGTTTCCAGGGTGCATATATTCAATAGCTGCTAATCAGGCAGCTATTTTTCTTTTTAAACTAAAGAGGCAGCGCTCCTGTAATAAAGGAATATGGAGTTTGAAAAAGAAAATAATTCCTTGCTAGAATGAGAGAGTCCTGAAGCCGGAAAGCGAAAACTAGAATGAGGTATAAATGTAAAGGTTATGGTGCTGCACTAGGTGTATTGATGGAAGATGAACAAGTGGTAAAGGTATACTCCTAACAATTGGATGGTTATCTTTCATCCTTACCTTTAATTTAATGCCGCCTATGCTATTGTTTTTTCCTATGAGTTGTAATAATAATGCGAGATTACCAGGGGGATAAGCAGGGGCAGCTATGGTTATTTTAGGTAGAATAAGCGGTATCGCTGTGGCTTTTAGGGATGTTCGTCAGTAATTACTTAATGAAGGGTAATTTGTATACACCTCACTAGACTTGTTTTAATTTCAGATAAGCGTCCATCCACACTGGAAGAGTTGAAAGAGAGGAACCGTTCTAATCTTGAAACACTTCATGCGAAACAAGATCGGGATGAAAGTCTGATTCTATAACGAATGATCCGTCTAACTTATGATTTAATACTTCTTCTGTTAGTGTTTCTGTGACACCAGTAATTAGCGATAGATTTACATTTTTATATTTCTTAATATAGCTGGACAATATTTTTGGTAAATGAATTAGGGTTTTAACTTTTCCAATCTCTAATTTTCCAGACGGTTCTTCATTACTTTGAATGGCTTTTCTCAGTTTTGGAGGAAGTTATTCGTGTAATTTCAGAAGATTTAATGATTGAGTACGGTACTGTGTTAACCTCTCTTGCTTTTAGATACTAGCAGGTATTATCATATTGTGATTTTAACCGTTTATTGACCGGGGAGAAATTAGATGCGGTGATCCATGAGGGATTATCGCACTTTTTTTGAACTCAGTTCTTTTTTTGAAAACTCCACTAATACTATTGAGGATAAATTTTGAAATTTTTATAAAATTTACAAACACTCCATATAAAATTAAAAATTGTCTGTTACTATTTAATCGACAGACAGTCGGTTCATAAAGGCGGTGAAACAATGAGAAAAGAAGCGGAGGAACGCAGGAACGAAATACTTGATGCAGCCGATGAGCTTTTTGGTCAGAAGGGTTTTGATGGAACGAGTACAAATGATATTCTCGAAAAGGTCGGTATTGCGCGTGGTACACTGTATTATCACTTCAAGTCGAAAGAGGATATTATGGACTCGTTGGTTGACCGGTATAGTGTTCGTCTTTTAGGCTCTGCGCAGGAAATTGCTGCAGATGAGAGTATTCCTGTAGTCGAACGTATTATCCGAGTTGTTATATCAATTAATTTAAGTGGCGGAAGCAGCCAGGAAATTATGGAGCATATTCACAAGCCACAGAATGCCCTTATGCATAAGAAAATAGAAAAGGTCATCATCAATGGAGTTACGCCAATACTGACGGGAATAATCCAAGAGGGCATTGAACAGGGCCTATTTAATACTCCGTACCCGTATGAATGTATGGAAATGATTGTTACATATGCTAATACCGTTTTTGATGATGATATGGTAGAGATGACCTATGAGGAGCGTGCATCACGGATACGAGCAATTATATTCAACGGAGAAAGGCTGCTCGGTGCAAAAAGCGGAAGTCTGATGAATATTATGCAAATGTTTGGTAGCGAAAATGCTGTAAATAATGAATAAATTTGGGAATTCGATTTAAAAGCTTAAAAAAAGAGGTGGCTTATGTATTTCAGAATACTCCGCAATGACATTTTAAAGAGCAAAGCAATAACATTTACAACAATGATATTTGTTGCTGCAGCATCCATGCTTGTTTCACTCGCAGTAATACTGGCGGTCAATCTTTCGGGTGCACTGGACACGTTAATGACAAAATCTGAAACTCCACATTTTATGCAAATGCATTCCGGTGATATTGATAGAGCACGACTTAAATCCTTTGCAGAGCAACATAACAATGTCGAAGAGTATCAGGTAGTTGAATTTCTTGGCATGGACGGTGCTCACATTATTTTAGGTGATAACTCGCTAGCAGATAGTGTTCAGGACAACGGCTTCAGCTTACAGAACGAAAAGTTCGATTATCTTCTTGACCTTAACGGCAAAATCATCAACAACGTATCTGACGGCGAGCTTTATGTTCCAGTAACCTTTATGAAAGATAGCACAGTCCAAGTAGGTGAAAAGGCCGTAATCAGCGGGAAGGAATTTACCGTTGCGGGATTTCTCCGTGACTCGACCATGAATTCCTCGCTCTCCGCGTCAAAACGATTTCTTGTAAGCAACAATGATTTTGCGGAAATAAAAGACTTTGGTAGTATCGAATATCTAATTGAATTTAGATTAAAGGATTTCTCCGCGATAGGCGAATTTGAAACAGCCTATGCTTCCGCAGGCCTTGAAGCGAACGGACCAACCGTTACCTATACGCTTTTCAAAACGATGAACGCTATTTCAGACGGGATGATGATTGCAGTTATTCTTCTTGTAAGCGCACTTGTGGTTACAATCGCATTTATGTGCATACGCTTCACGCTCCTTGCGAAAATAGAGGACGACTACCGCGAAATTGGGGTAATGAAGGCAATTGGGATGCGTATTTCCGACATAAAGCGGATTTATCTTGCGAAATACTTAGGCTTAGCGGCGATAGGCAGTATTCTTGGATTTATTCTTTCGGTTATGTTCCAAGGCGTGCTTCTTGAAAATATCCGACTTTTCATAGGTGAAAGTAAAAATTCTTCTTATGCGAATGTCTTAGGAGTTATCGGTATCCTTCTCGTTTTCCTGGCAATTATTGCTTATGTCAATGGTGTGCTGAAACGATTTCGGAAAATATCCGCTGCGGAAGCTTTACGCTTTGGAACTTCTCAGGTAAAGACAAATGACGCTAAGCGTTTTTCCTTAGTTAGAAACAGACTGTTTAGTACGAATGTTTTTCTGGGAATCAAGGATGTTCTAGCAAGAAAAAACTTTACGCAACAATACTTATTGTCCTGGTGATTTCGGCATTTATCATTATTGTTCCACAGAACCTGCACAGCACAATTTCCTCAAAAAGCTTCATTCAGTATATGGGGATTGGAAACTACGATATGCGTATTCAGGCCAATTCATCTGATAATACCGATGAAATTGAAAAGACGATAGAAAGCGACGACGCCGTTTCCAAGTATGCTGTTTTGACAACAAAGACCTTTAAAGTAAAAGCGAGAAACGGTTTAGAAGAAAATATAAAAGTTGAACTTGGTGACCATTCTGCATTTCCAATAGAGTATTCTGAGGGAAGAGCACCTTCCCGTGATGACGAAATTGCGCTTTCAGCTATAAATGCCGGTGAACTGAGCACAAAGATAGACGAAATTATAACGCTGGTGATTGAAGGGAAGGAGAAAAAGCTCACGGTTACAGGAATATACTCCGACGTTACGAATGGTGGCAAAACTGCAAAGGCTGTATTCACCGACAATTCGGCGAAAGTCATGTGGACCATCCTCTGTGTTGAACTTTTGGATAAATCCCTTGTCGACAGGAAGGTTGCGGAGTATTCAGACCGATTTGATTTTGCAAAGACTTCAGATATAGATAAATTTGTATCTCAGACCCTCGGCTCGACAATAAGATCCGTTGAAATAGCATCTTACGCTGCAGTTACTGTTGCGCTTGTTATTACAGTACTGGTTACTATATTATTCATGAAAATGCTAGTTGCAAAGGACAGACCTTCTATTGCCATTATGAAGGCGCTCGGTTTTACAAACTCGGATATTAGGGCGCAGTATGTTTCTCGTTCAGTTTTCGTTCTAATTGTCGGAATTATTCTCGGTACCCTACTCGCGAATACTCTCGGAGAGTTCCTTGCGGGCGTGCTAATCTCTTCGTTCGGAGCGTCAACGTTTAATTTTACGGTCAATCCTTTTACGGCATATCTGCTAAGTCCGTTGATGATGATATTCATTGCACTTATTGCAACCATGATCGGCACCTCGAGCGCGGGACAAATAAAAATTTCCGAAAATATAAAGGAGTAGGAGGAGTAGACATATGGAGAAGATTATTATTGGTGAGCATATAGTAAAAACTTTCGGTGAGGGCGATGAAGAGCGCACTGTTCTCGATGGAGTATCTATTGAAATAAACGAGGGTGAGTTCGTAGCAGTTATGGGACCTTCGGGCTCTGGAAAATCTACACTACTGTTTGCTTTAAGCGGAATCGATGGTGTTGATGGCGGAAAGATCGTTTTTGACGGCAAGGATTTATCGGCATTCGGGGAGACTGAGCTTTCAGATATACGTAGAACAAAAATGGGGTTAATTTTTCAGCAGCCGACCATGCTAAAAAGTCTGAATATTCTCGACAACATTATTCTTCCGTCAATTCGCGGAAACCGAAAAAACATCGTAAAAGTTTCGGAGAAGGCAAGAACGCTTCTTAAAAGGGTAGGCATTGCGGAGCTTGAAACGCGCGATACTACACAGGTTTCGGGAGGTCAGCTTCAGCGTGCGGGTATATGCAGAGCATTGATGAGCAGTCCGAAAATTATCTTCGGCGACGAACCAACAGGTGCCCTTAACTCAAAATCTGCCCATGAAATAATGGACATTTTTTCTGAAATCAATGCGGATGGTACTGCGATTATGCTTGTAACTCACGATGCGAAGGTTGCAGCGCGGACGGAACGTATTCTGTTTATGCTGGACGGAAAAATTGTAAGTGAGTTGAAGCTTCCAAAGCTGAACGGGTCGGATATAGAACGTAGAGTCGAAGAAGTGACGGCGAAAATGTTGGAAGTAGGAATATGATTATTGTTTCACAGTCTGATAGAAATTACTTATTTAAAAACATATCATCGCCATACTTAGAACAAATACTTTTCCTGCTAAACGTTATACAAATGACCCTAGTATCCATTACTTTGATAAAAAAAGTAAAAACTTTATTGGGCTAAAGGGTGCTTTTGTTCAAGAATTGGCTGCATATTAGGCAACTTCTTTCTTTTTAAACTAAAGGCAGTTTATTGATTAACCAAAACAACATTTTGAAACTTAGAGATGACTATGCATTGGAGGGAAGCGCATGGCTGAATTTTTTATGCACCCATTGCTGTGGCTTTTTGGCTGGCGGGAAAGGATCGGAGAATGAGGAATAGCAAGTACGGACAGCCCAATCAGGGCTGTTTTTTATTGAAAAAAGGATTGGCAGAAATGCTGAAACATATTTTTTACAATAGTTTAACACGTCCTAAAGAAAGGTTTAAATTTCCATCAGTACAATGTCAGTATAGAGGAGGGATTGCATGAAAATAGCTGTTGCAGGAACAGGTTATGTGGGATTAATTACAGGTGTTTGTTTAGCAGAAATGGGACATCGGGTGATTTGTACAGATATTATGGAAGAAAAAATTCAGCTTCTTAAAACGGGGCGATCGCCTATTTTTGAGCCGGGACTAGAGCAGATGCTGAAGAACAACCTCTTAAGCGGCCGTTTAGCATTCACTGTAAATCCTAAAATTGCCTATAAGGATGCAGAAATAATCTTTATTGCAGTTGGTACACCGGAAAACCATGACGGGACAAGTAACCTGGATTACGTTCATGCAGCAGCTTATTCTATTGGTATATGTATTGAAAATGATGTTATTGTCTGTACAAAGAGCACAGTTCCTGTGGGGACAAATGAAAAAATCAAAGAAATTATTCAAAGTGTAAAGCCTCCGCCTCACCAGGCAGAGGTTGTTTCCAATCCTGAATTTCTGCGAGAAGGTTCGGCAATTATTGATTTTTTCAACGGTGACCGAATAATATTAGGAACCAATTCAAAAAGCGCAGCAGCAAAATTGGAGGAACTTTATCTTCCTTTAAAAATACCTATCATTAAGACTGATATGCGAAGCGCTGAAATGATTAAGTATGCATCAAATGCCTTCCTCGCTGCCAAAATCAGCTTTATTAATGAAATTGCAGCAATATGTGAAAAAACCGGAGCCAACATTGAAGAAGTTGCATATGGGATTGGAAAAGACAAGAGGATTGGGCCGTATTTTCTGCAGGCGGGAATTGGCTATGGAGGTTCCTGCTTTCCAAAAGATACAAAAGCCCTTGTGAAATTAGCGGGTAATGTACAGCACAAATTTGAGCTTCTCGAATCCGTAATCAAAGTGAATAATCGTCAGCAGACCTTGGCCGTCAGCCTAGCCAAAAATATATTAGGTTCATTAGAAGGCAAAAGAGTGGCTCTCCTGGGTCTTGCATTTAAGCCGGATACAGATGATGTTAGGGAAGCGGCGTCATTAATGATTGCCAAAAGACTTCTGGAAAATAACGCATCGGTTATCGCATATGATCCTGCTGCGGTACCCAATGCAAGGAAGGTTTTAGGAGATGCAATCGAATATACGATGAATGTACAAATAGCCTTAGAAAATGCCGACTTGGCTATTATTGCAACTGAATGGGAACAAATCAAACATTTTCCGCTGGAGTTATATACAGAAAGAATGAAATCCCCCGTTATAATTGACGGGAGAAACTGCTACTCTCTTCGAGACATCAGCAGACATTCTATCAGCTATATTTCAATCGGAAGGCCTTATATCATCCAAGATAAAATAATGGAAGGAAGATCATATGAAAATAGCTTTCTTCACTGATACTTTTTACCCTGACATCAACGGAGTCGCGAAAACACTCAAAAGATTTACAGACTATTTAAGCGATCAGAAAATCACCTTGAAAATATTTGCGCCATCCAGCCAATCAGATGAGTATGTTTCTTCCCATATTCGCAGATTCAAAAGTGCCTCTTTTTTCCTATATCCAGAATGCAGGGTGGCTTTTCCAAATTATTTTCATATCAAAGAGGAACTTGAAAAGTTTAATCCCGATTTAATACATGTTGCCACACCTTTTAATCTCGGACTTAGTGGTCTTTACTGCGCTAAAAAGTTAAATATCCCTATAGTGGGGTCGTACCACACTGACTTTGACTATTATCTTGAATTCTATGACCTCAAATTTCTGTCAAACATACTTTGGAAATACATGACCTGGTTTCACAGCACCTTTAAGAAGGTCTTTGTTCCTTCGTCTGAAACACTGCAGCAATTAAGACTGCATGGATTTTCAAATTTGGTATTATGGCCAAGAGGTGTCGACTGCAAGCTGTTCCACCCATACTATGATAAATTATCAGTCCGCAGGCAATACTCCATCAGCAAAAAATACCTTCTCACCTATGCAGGCAGACTGGCACCTGAAAAAAATGTCGATATCCTCCCTGATATAGCGCAATTACTCCCACCTCATTTTGAAGAAGATATTCATTGGCTAATTGTTGGGGACGGACCACTTCGAAAACAATTACAGGAAGCAGCTCCAAAAACATGACCTTTACGGGTTATTTAGCAGCCCAGCAGCTAGCTGAAGTGTACTCAGCATCAGATTTGTTTGTTTTTCCATCTCCTACAGAAACCTTCGGAAACGTTGTTCTTGAATCAATGGCCAGCGGAACGCCTGTAATTGGTGCGAATGCGGGGGAGTTAAAAGCATTATTCAGAATGGTGTAACAGGTTATTTGTGTGAACCTGGAAATGCGGAGGATTTCGCTGCTTCGATCATAAATCTGCTCAAGAACCATAAAGTCAGAAGCCGAATGGGGTTTGATGGCAGGGATTATGCGTTAAAGCAGAAGTGGGATGAAATCTTTGATAATCTAATAGGTCAATATAAAGCGGTTATAGGGGAGAGTGGCGAGAAGAAGAAGAATGACCTCAATCCTTTCCAGAGTGAATTTACAGAAGATTACCTTTGCAGAAATAATTACAGGGTGCCGATAATGCAGCAAAAGCTGGAGTTGAACCGCAAAAATATAACCACCTCTAAAAAGTAGTCCCAGACCGGAAAGAAGGAGTTCGCTCTTACCCTATAGAATTTAATACAACAAATGGTTTGTCTAATTCATAATTTCTTTTAGGGAATAACCATGAATATTCTAAAAAACGTGGAAGTAATTTTTTTATTTACTTTCCTTCTTACCTCTTGCAGCAAAAACAGCAGGTGAACTATACCCATTGGGTAAATTAGTGAAAAATATATATTGAAAGTACTGAAGATGGGGTAGAATCCATACTTTCTCACAAACTTTTAAGGAGAATTTCCTAGATGCGTGGCTTAATTTAAAATTAGAAGATATAGAAACCCTCAATACTAATGGACAACATGATGGGAGTCGTGTTTTTTTAGAAATTGAACTTAAGAATGGGGTTACTTTTAGAGACGTTTATTGGACTGAATCCAATACATTTCATTCTAGTATAGTTGGAGATAAACATATAAAGGATATTCTCGAATATGAGTTATCAAATTTAAGAAAAAATTTACATGAGTTTGATAAAGCTGCTCTCAAATATGAGGGCAGCTTTCCTTGTAATACTTGAACCTATGGCATTTAAGCTGAAAATGGTGAACCATTACACAATAATCTATAGGGTACATTACTTAAAGAACCAGCTGCAGTCTAAGGCGCTTTCTTATTGTACTAAACGGGCATGTTAATTGAATAAGCTTTCGCTAATCTAAATTTAGAATATAGTATTATCACTCCGTGTTTCTGTATGATAAATATTCTAAAAATCTCTTGGAAGCAAGAGAAAGTGTTTTTTGATCTCTGGCAGCAATACCAATATTTCTAAAAGCAGGAACTTCCAGCTCTTTCGCTATAATTTTGTGAGGTATACGCTGTAAAATCAATTCTGGTAATATACTGATTCCCAGCCCGTTTTCCACCATAGACATAATGGCATAGTCATCCCAAGTTGTAAAATTAACTTGCGGTGAAATATAGTGCATCTCAAAAATCTCTGAAATCTCTGCTTTTGCTCCCTTTTCCAATAGCATAAACGGACTGTTCAGTAAGCCGCTAATTGGAAACTTCTCACAATTAGCAAGCGGATGGTTTTGGGGAATCACTACCAGCAAACGGTCTTGTTCCAAAAAAACCGTTTCAAGATCTGCTTTTGACGGCAGCCGTACAAATCCGAAGTCAACACGTCCATCTAAAACCCATCTTTCAATTTCTGTGTAATCACCAAGCAGAAGTTCAAAATCAATCTTCGGGTAATCCTTCTTAAAAACTCTGATCATGTTAGGGAGCCAATGAGTTGCTACGCTGGAAAATGTCCCAATACGAATAATCCCGGACTGTATATGGTGTAAGTCTTCGATTTGCGTCATTAAGATTTTGTACTCATTGCAGATTCTCTTTACTTGGGGCAGTAATTTTAAGCCATCAGAAGTTAAACTGATACCCGCACGTCCTCTTTCAAAAAGGGAAATCCCCCATTCCGTTTCTAAATCGTTAATCATACGGCTGATCCCAGACTGTGTATAGTCCAGTGATTCGGCAGCTTTTGTGAAGCTGCCGAATTCTGCTGCCCTGACAAATGCCATATATTTTTGGATATTCATATTTCTTTTCCTTCCCCATCTGGTTTTGTCATATATATCATGAGAAACATTCGTTTTTGTAATATCTGACACCATGATATGTTATTAATATCAAAAATTCAAGGCAGGAAAGGGGAGCTATAAAAATTGTTTTTTGTGAGTGAAATAATGAAAAAAGCACCTGTCTTCTTTTGGTTTCCGCCCCAAGAAAGGGTCTGCATTCCGACTGAGATTTGAAAATGAAGTTAAATAAACATAATAAGAATCTGCGAAATACAAGCTGATTCGCAGATGGGCAGGAGCAGAAGATGAAACCTAAAATCCAGTTTATATTATCAATGATTACTTTCGGTACAATTGGTTTGGTGGTCCGATATATTGATTTAGCTTCGAGTGAAAGTGCTTTACTAAGCAGTTTCCTGGGATGCATATTTTTATTGCTGGTATTCTTCATGATGAAGAAAAAATACCTTGGAATTTAGTAAAAACGAATGCTTTATTTTTGATTCTTTCAGGTATTGCATTGGGAGGAAATTGGATTTTTCTTTATCAATCGTATGACCATACGACAATTGCCAATGCAACGCTAGGTTATTACTTTGCTCCTGTGATTGTAATGATTCTATCTCCCTATGTCCTTAGGGAACATTTATCCGTTAAAAAAATGGTTTGTATTGGTGCAGCAATCATAGGTATGTTAATGATTGTAGGTGAAGGCATGAGTGCATCAGAATCAGATGATATTCTTGGACTTTCCTTTGGATTAACCGCAGCAGCATTTTATGCTGCGTTATTGCTTTTAAATAAATTTATTAAAGATATGGGAAAGTTAGAGCTGACCATCATTCAGCTTGGAACAACCACTTTACTGTTAATGCCATATGTTTTCCTTACCGAAGGATTTGGCATCTTTGAAGTATCAAGTTCTTCTATTCCTTTTATTCTAATATTAGGAGTCGTCAACACAGGGATTGGGTTTTGGTTATTTTTCTCCGGTATGGAAAAATTAAAAGGACAGAGCATAGCTATGCTAAGTTATGTTGACCCATTTGTAGCTATATTGATTTCCGCAATTATCCTGCAAGAACAAATGACAATTATTCAAATGCTTGGTGGTATACTGCTATTAGGCTCTACACTAGTTAGTGAATTGAAATCAGTTAACCATTCCAATAGATTAATGAAAACCAGCTGAATAAACTACAAAAACAGTGGGAGGCAATCGTTTCCTACTGTTTTTAGTTTGATAACTTTAAATAAGCCGCCAGGACCGAGAGGTAATTGAAGAAAGGTTTTCAAATTTGTCAGTTTTTTTCTAATAAAATCAAGGCGCATGTTAGTTTAATAATGGGTAGCTTTATTAAAAAGTTAATCCGTCTCTTTGTAGCTGTTTTAGCAATTATTGATTTTTCTCTTGACTTGAAATGGATTTCATAAATTAGATTGAAAGTAAGCTGATTTTCAACGAAGGGAGAAGAGAGATGAACAGAATGATTAACCTTCAACAAGATGAACATGTACTATATAACCTTACAGGGTTATTGGAAATCTTTGATGGAGTACAAAATATCTACTATGGTGATTTATTTTTAACTAATAAAAGATTATATGTAATAAGCACCAAGCCAATAAATGTTGAAAAATCTTTTTGGTTTAAAGGAGAAATGAGAAACATTGAACATTCGACACTCATTGTAGGAAAACACAGGATTGCGATAAGATGGGCATACAATGGAAACCTCCTTTACTTTATAAAAGCTTTTCAGAAATTGGATGTAAATGTGTAGGTTCTCTTGATTCCTGATATATGTGGGAGGTATGTGATGACAAATATTAAAGACATTGCAAGATTAGCAGGTGTATCTGTCTCTACTGTTTCTAGAGTCCTTAACAATTATAAGCACGTTGCCAGAGATAAAAGAGAGTCTGTTCTTAGAGTTATTGAAGAAATGAACTATACGCCAAATAAAAATGCGATTGATTTAATTAGAGGAGAAACCAGAACAATAGGCGTTATTCTCCCATATAACAACAATCCAGCATTTGATCAGATATTAAACGGTATACTGAACAAGGCATTAGAGCATGATTTTTCGATTACGGTACTTCCTTCAATCTATAGTAAAGAGAAAGAAGTGGAGTATTTAAAAAAATTAAAAAGCAAGCTGTATGATGGCATCATTATCACTTCAAGAGCAAATGATTGGGAAACGATCATTCCGTATACTGGGTATGGTTCTATCGTTTCTTGTGAATATACACAGCACAAAGAAATTGGATGTTCTTATATGGACCGTTATTCTTCTTATCTAGATGCCTTTCAATTATTAAAAAACAAAGGGCATTATGCTGTAGCTTTCACAACAGCTAGGATAGAAAGCAATAGCACGAAGCAAATGATTGGTGCATATAAGGAGGTTTTTGGTGAATTTCAACCTAAATATCATATTTCAGGGTGTCTTTGCTTAGAAGACGGATATAAAGCAGCGGAGCATTTCCTGCATTTACCGGAGAGACCCACAGCTGTCTATGCGAATGGAGATGAAGTGGCTGGTGGTATTTATTTATATGCTAAGTCTCAGCAATTAAAAATCCCTGCTGATTTAGCAATCATTGGTCAAGAAAATCAGCCAATTGGTATTGGTATGGGGATTACTACAGTAGATCATCAGTTAACGAAAATTGGTGAGCAAGCTTTTAGCCTAGTTATAAAAAAATCTAGAGAAAAAGTAAAAATACCTTATCATATTGTGGAGAGAGATTCTGTTTAAAAACCCTGCTTTGAAGGTGTTTAACACGGTGGTAAAGATTGAATAAAAAATAGTAGTGGAATGTGGTGAAAGTTAGTGCATAAAAAGTTTATTGTCTTTGATATAGATGGAACATTATTAACGACAGAAATGAAGTTTCTCGACAGTACAAAACAAGCTTTGGTTTCTCTTAAAGAAAAAGGCCATTACATCTGCATTGCGACAGGACGGGACTACGCTTCAGCAAAATCCATCGTTGACGAGCTTGAAATTGAAACATATGTTTTATGCAACGGATCACTTGGATATGTTCGTCATGAATTAGCGCATGAAGTAATGTTATCAAAAGAGTCTATTATGAAACTTATTGAAATTGCAGCGGAAAACAATGATCAGATTGTGTTCCAAACAGTGAACGGAATAAAAAGACATTTCGAAGAACCTGGAGAGTCGTTAATTAAGGCTTACGAAAGTCTAGGATGGTCGATCCCTGACTATGATGGATTGTATTGGGAACGAAACCCAATTGTTCAAGCTATGCTTTTCTGCAAGCAAGAAGATCTTCAAAAATACGCGATCGAAGAATTCAGATATGTGAGTTGGCACAAATTTGGTTTAGATGTCATTCCTAAAGAAGGTTCGAAAGCAAATACCATTTTGAAAATCGCCGAACAAAATGGATTTAAGCGGGAAGATATTGTTTTTTTCGGGGATGGAATGAACGATATTGAACTAATGGAACTATCAGGAATTGGGGTCGCAATGGGAAATGCTGAAACAGAAGTTAAAGAGAAAGCCGATTTAATCACGGATAGTTGTAATGAGCATGGAATTTATAATGCTCTTAAGAGCTTGTCATTAATATAGAAAAGAAGAAATCTTAAAAATCAATCAATAATTTTCAGGGAATTAGTTTTTACCGACAAGATTTTGTGAATGTTCTCACTTAAAGTAAAGCTGCCCTGTACAATGAGGGCAGCTATCCTTGCTTGTTAAAGAAAAAGTTTTAGTGAAGAAAGTGAAAAGGGGAATTACCTGTTTTAGCTTCCTTCCATACCAGATTTATTAATAATCCTCATCATTCGGGAAAGTTTGTTTAATTTTCCTCTGAACGGGGATTACAAATTGTCTATGTAAGAATGTGCTAATTACTGCTTTCTTGCACGAAAAAACCGCATGCACCCAGCAAAGATAGAATAGTGCATGGCGATCAATACTTTTTCAAAAAATAATATTTCGTTCTAAAATCCATATCTTAATGGAAAGTCTGTTGGAAAGATCATACCCCTTTCTAAACTAGCTGAGAGAAGATTTCCCCCAGTCCACTAATGTTCCTAAAACAATATACTTATATTAAATCCCATTAATAAAGGTTTAGCTCAAGAAGATCGGATCATTTTCCGGCCATCTTCATCGTAAGCCTAATTTGGATCTATAAGTACCTTTGAAATTTGGGCCGCTTTCTGAAAATCTTCGCTTTCCATATAGTGATCATATAGTTCTTTGGCATACTTGTTTATAAAAACCGTATGCTTATTTGTAATAAAATAGGGTAGGGCATCTTTCTCTAAGAAGGTGTAATACTTATTTAAATTATTCTCTGTAAGTAAAATAAAAAGTTTGAATAATAGATGGTAAAATTCGTTTTCCAAGTTTTTTGCCATGGAAAGTCCTTCTTGTGCTTTTCTTAATATTGAGGTTTTACGCATTATCTTTCCCGCAAGACCGCTTTCCAAATAATTGTACAGGCGTTGAAGATATGAAGTGGAATGCTTATTAGTCATAGAAAGTGCTTCTTTATAAAACTTATGTGCATGAGCATAATCTTTTCTTCTAAAATGTTCAAACCCAAGATTGTTTAATAGCATTCCTTTTTTATCAGTGGCTTGCACTAATTCACTGTGATGAATCAAATTATGATAGGATTCCGTTAGCTCTTCTAGATTGAGGTGTATGTCGTTTCCAATCTGGAGAAGCATCAGCGACTCTGCCGTGATCGCCATAATGGAATTATTGGTTTCTCTAAAATAGCGGAGTGCTTTTTCAGCATGCACATAAGCCATCACTCTGGAATCGATACAGTGATAAGCAACGGCTAAATCATAATTGTATTCAGGATTTCCATATTCATCCTTTTCTATTTCTTTCAAGACTTCTATAGCCTTTTGATGATTTTCGGTTCTGGATGAAATACAATTGCATATGTAGTATATTCCCCATGCATGCTTCAGCAGGTTTCTCTCATAAGGGGGAGGCTGGGGTGTTCTTTTTGTACAGACTGTAAAATAGAATATGTCTTTTTATAATTCATCTTTATGATATAATACCTTGCCTGTAACAGCTGGTATAATGCGGCATATTTCGAAGATTTAATATAAGGGATTTTTTTCAATTCTATATTGATTTCATCTACTTCTTTTAATCTCCGCATAACAATGGCCTTATGCCACTGATTGAGCTGATTCCCCAGGTTTTCAAATCGAAGGATTTCTTTCTTTATGTCGAGGTGCAAACGTTCTGATAGTAATTCGATAATCTCTGCAGAACAAGCTGTATGCCCTCGCTCAATCTTGCTGATATAGGAAAGAGTGCAAATTCCAAAACCAAGTTGTTCCTGGGTAAGACCGGCCTTTTTTCTGTAAAATTTAATGATTTCTCCCTCTATCATGTGATACTCTCCTTATGCGACTTAAATGACTTTATGTAATAAGTTATAATATTTTTACAATAGTACCACAATTTTCAACTTTATGACTAGTTACTATTAGCACATAATCATGTTATTGAGTGGGTTGTTAGAATGACCCAGTGTTTTTTGAAAAGTAGAAAAGTGAAAAGGGATGTCAATAAATAAGGCCATGAATGAACTAAATTCATTCATGGCCAAATGTAAGTTTCTTAGTTTACTCCTACAGAAGCATAAGCATCCATAACAGCTTTGGTCTCTGCAGAAGGCTGCCCATTTCTATCTGGATGCAAATCTCGAGCAGCTTGAATAGCTGCTTCACGCATTTCTTTAAATCCGGAAGTTGGCGTTAAGTATAAAGTGAGAGCACGGTAGTAGATTTTTTCCGCTTTTGTCCTGCCAATTCCTGTAATATCTACTCCGTTATTTGTACCGCCTGCAGTAATTAAGTAAGCTGCTTTATTATTAATGCCGCTGTTAATATGAACCCCACCGTTATCTAATTCACCTTGGTAGCGATCTTGATAGGTATCCGGATAACGCCCTGATGGCATATATTTTGTGCTAACACTCTTAGAAGCGGGGTCACTCATCGAACGAAGTCCTCCGTCGCCAGGAATGTTTGGAGTGGTGTTATCCTCTCCTAGATCCCATTCAACCTCTCCTGTTGCGTACATTTCCGCGAAATTACCGAGGATGTCTGCTATTGATTCATTGATCGCTCCCGATTCATTTTCGTAAATTAAGTTTGCCGTATGCTCAATAACACCGTGTGTCATTTCATGCCCAGCTATATCCAAACCACCTGCAAATGAACCAAATTCAATTCCGTCCCCATCTCCATATAGCATTTGTTCTCCATTCCAGCCGGCGTTATTCCACTTTTCCCCAATATGAACTGTATTAATTAATTTCATCCCTTTATCATCTAAGCTGTTACGCTTATGAACGTTTTGATAGTATTTGTTCACTTTATCAGAGTTGAAATGGGCTGAAACGGCTGCTGGGTTGTGAAAAAAGTTACTAGTATTGGTTGTTGAAACTTCCCATCCCGTGAAGCCAAAAATTGCTGAAGAAATTAAGAATAAAGTTTCATCTATACGACGAGCGTCAAAAGTCGATATTGGCACAGTATTGCTGTTGGCAACAGAAGTACCATGCAGATAACTTGTTTTAGTTTCCGAATCCTTACCTGCGTTGAAAGATTGCATATCGCCATGTACGTCCAGTCCTCTAGCGGTAACTGGGGAAAGATCCGTTGGTTCAGCACTGTGAATTTTATTGAAGCTGTCGATCACTTCTCCTGTTGCTGCATCCACAAAGTAATGGTAGTACCCGGGTGCCGGGATAGAAGTAGATGCTTTAACTAGGTAGGTTAAATAATACTTGCCTTTATAAGGATAGATCGTTAATTCAGAATCTATATCATCATAATTTTTCACTTCACCAATCTCTGATTCTACGTCATTTTTGACAATTTCTATAGCCTGCTCTTCTGAAATGGATGCCTCAGTTGGAATGGCTGAACGAGTCAAAGTTTGGGTGACCTTGCCAAATGATGCAAATACGTTATTGTTCGAATCTAATGCTACAGTTTGTCCAGAACCATATACTGGAATACCATTGTATTGCTCAACAGTGCGTGCATGGTATGTACCTGTCGCACGATCCGTTTTCTCACTTACAATTTTAAATTGCCCTCCTTTGGTTAATGACCTCGCAGCTGGATTTTCCACTTTTGATTGGAGGTAAGCCTTTACAACTTCTTGCTTACTCAATCCTTCAGCTTTAAAGAGAATAGTTGAATTGCTGGTTGAATCTGTTGCAAAAGCTGGTACGGTTGGCATTATTCCCCCGAATGTCACTGAAAGAGCCAATACAGCAGGAATAACCACCTTTTTACTCATCTTATTCTGATTCTTCTTTTTCATAAACACACCCCTTATTGAATTTTTGT
This sequence comes from Cytobacillus pseudoceanisediminis, assembly GCF_023516215.1. Classification (NCBI taxonomy): domain Bacteria; kingdom Bacillati; phylum Bacillota; class Bacilli; order Caryophanales; family Bacillaceae; genus Cytobacillus; species Cytobacillus pseudoceanisediminis. The sequence goes on from NZ_CP097349.1 coordinate 1,094,322, forward strand.
TGGAACAATTAGAATTATTCAGAAAAGTTTCGGCAAAATCAATATTAACCAGAGAAATTAAATTTGAGAAAATTTCAGACGGGTTTTGCGGTGTTTTAAGTGTTTTCGGGTCTAATCGACAAATTTCAGCGTTGTTTTGTAATGGAAATTTCTCAATACAATTTTCTGACAAATAAGTAATAATGATTTCTATAAAGTCATTTTGCTTAGGGGTGAAAAATGAAAAAAGCTGCTATTCATAAAGCCATCATACTTACTTGTTTATGTTCCATGTCATTTTATTTAGGGCTGCATGTAATAGGAGAAACAGAAGCTTCCTTTTTAAGCCAAGTTTCAACAAAACCAATAACAATATCTGCAGCAATTATTTTTCCTGAAACTATTAAATTACTAGAAGATAGGGCAGATGAAATTGCAGATCAGATGCATCACGAGTATGAACGGATTAATACTGTTCAAGCAGAAGGATCGTTACAGGTGTTACATGATAGATTTACTAAAGTTGAATCTATCGAAAAGGAGCTGTATCAGCAATTTACGGCTCTTCAACAGATTTATAATGAACTTTCCGACTATCATAACCAAACTAATGATAATGGTCATACCTTTGATTATGTTTCTGAAGGGCTGCTCAACGTAGAAAACAGGTTAAAGGAAGTACGGGAAAAGATAGATTTTGAAAAACTAGAAATGATCCTCTCCTCTATTTCAGTGGAGATAAAGGAACGAGAAGATAAAGCTTCCCAGGGAAATACTCAAGTGAAACAACATAATGGAAGCACTGAAATTCAGATTGAACCTGAACATGAGGCAACAAAAAAGTTAAATAATAATGAGCAGGCGCCGGAACATACAGAAAAAACTCAGGAATCAAAGGAAGAAAAATCTCAGGAAACTGCACAATTCCAGAAACGTCAAGAAAACTCTAAATCTCTTATTGAAGGGTCATCTAATCAAGAGACATCACAGAGTTCAAATAATAATGAGCAGGTGGTAGAACATGCAGAAAATAATTTTGAGATGCCTAAGTAGTATTTTGGGATTCGCTTTCGTGGTCGTCGTCTGTTTCTTAGCATTTGTTGTTCTTTCTTCAAGGATATCTGGTTCAGAACCGACTTTTTTAGGATATCAAGTCAAAGCAGTCCTATCAGGTTCCATGGAGCCCACTTTTCAAACGGGTTCTATTATTTCAATCAAGTTAGGAAATGATCATTCTAATTATCAGGAAGGTGATATTATTACTTTCCGGTTAGAAGAGAAGATCGTTACCCATAGAATTGCAGATGTGAAACAAGAGGATGGACAAGCATGGTATAAAACCAAAGGCGATAATAATGACGCTCTGGATTTATGGTCTGTTCCCGCACAAGATGTGGTTGGAAAGTACACTGGCTTTACGATTCCGTATATCGGGTATGCATTGAACTTTGCAGCTTCAAAAACGGGGTCAGCTCTTTTGTTGATTATACCGGGTATATTGTTGGTAATTTCTTCATTGCGCACCATCTTGAGTGCGAAAAAAGAGCTGGAAGTAAATAATGCAAGATGATTTAGGTTATATCTCCCATGTATCTACACACATACATAGGAGTTTAATAATAATTTTAATATTTTAAGGGGGATTTACAATGAGTTTTACAAAGAAGGTAAGTCAAGGTGTTATGGGTGCAGCATTAGGATTGTCATTAATCGGCGGAGGAACATTTGCCTATTTTAGTGACTCAGTCGAAACCCAGAACACATTCGCAGCAGGTACATTGGATTTAGGGCTAAATCCTAGTACAGTTGTTAACATTAGCAATATCAAGCCGGGTGATGAAATTTACCGTGAATTTACACTTGAAAACAACGGTACATTAGATATTGGAAAAGTGCTGTTAGATACAAGTTACACCGTTGATGATGCCCAATTGGATGGAAAAGCCAATCAGGATGATTTAGCAAAACACATCAAAGTTACGATCATGTATAACACAAGCAGTTCAACTAACACTGTTGTAGAAACTACATTACATGATTTACAGACTAAACAACCAGACTTAACTCAAATAGATAATCTTGCAGGTCCATATCCAGATGGCATTCCTGCAGGCGAAAAAGAAAAAATATTCGTATTATTTGAATTTGTAGACAATGGAGAAGATCAAAATCAATTCCAAGGTGATAAGTTAAAAGTAGATTGGACATTTAATGCAGAGCAAACAGATCCTGCTTACCATGACGATACAGAGCCAGATAATAACTAATAGTAAAGGTGCTCTACTATTTTTAAATAGAATCCTAGCTTCAGTTTAATTCTTGGATTTCAAGAAAGCATCGCACCAAAAAATGACGCCATCCTTTCTAAAACCTAATTAGAAAGGATGGCGTTTGCTGATGCAGCCAAATGTAAACTTGAAGTTTCACAGCGATATAGATTAAGTTTTCTTATATTTTTTTAACGTTGTAATTTGTCAAAAGCCGAACTAATTCGTTATTTAATAATGAGCCTTATTTTGCATTCAGACTATAACCAGGAGAAAGCAATGAATATAACTAGACTTGAAATTAAGATTAACTTTAAACGTAATCGCATGATCCGTTCAGGTATAAAAAAGGTTTAAATCACCCGGATACAATTAGACTTAGTCAACAGTTAGATAAACTGTTGAATGAATATCAAAAAGGTAAGTTCTATAGGAGCATCCACCACATAGCATATTTACAATGTTTAGGCTAAGGCACTTGGATAATTATAAATGATCTAAGCCTTAGTGAGAAAAGTATTAAAAGATTTTATGATAATCCATTTAGATCTTTACCCCAAATCATAACTGCTGCGACCGGGATAAATTTACCAGAAAACGTACTATAAACCTATTTATCGTCTTTTTTTCGTAGCAAGGAATACTTTCGTCATACAAAAAAACCCCGATTGTAAATAGGAAGGAAGGGAACTAGAATGAAAGTGTTGGAATATTCTAAACACTAAAGAGAGGGTATTTAAGCATAATAAAAATAATAAAGAGAGTGGGGAAACATATGAAAGTCAGTTCTATAATGAAAAAAACAGCAGTGATTACCTTGTCTGCTGGATTGCTAGTTTTACCTGCAACTTCAATTTTCAGCATACCAGAAGCAGGTGCAAGTGAACGAAGTGCTGAAGACATCTTATCCACTTTGAACAGTGAACAAAGAAAAGCCTTAGAACAGCTGCAACTGAACACGGACGGAGGGCTGATAGGCTTCAAAAGCGAAGATCTATCCTCACAGAAAGAAATCTCCGTTATCGTCCAGTTTAAATCAAAGCCTAGTAAAGTAGCGGTTCTGGAAGCTGCCTTAAAAGGCAAGGAATTGAAAAAGAGAAAGCCGATGCAGAGGTTGAAAAAGAACATAAAACGTTTAAAGCTGACATCCAAAATATCTTACTGAAAGAGAATCCCAAAACAAAAAGCATCTCAAGTTCCATTTCCCATACGTTCAAAAAAGCCTATAACGGTGTAGCCATGACATTGCCAGCCGATCAAGTAGCACTCCTTTTGCAATCAGCTGTCGTCCATGCTGTATATAAAAATCACACCTTTACGGTTGATCCTATTCAAAAAGAACTGCCTAAAGATATTGAAAAAGAAGTCACCACTTCTGTTGAGAGTATCCCTTATTTAAAAATTGATGAATTACATAAGGAAGGGATTACGGGTAAGGGTGTTAAAGTAGCTGTTCTTGATACGGGGATTGATTATAACCATCCAGATTTAAAGGATGCTTATAAAGGTGGATATGATTTTGTTGATGATGATAAGGATCCAATGGAAACATCCTATAAGGATTGGCAAAATTCGAATCAGCCTGAAATCAATCCCTTTACAGGCTCGACCTATTATACATCCCATGGGACACATGTCTCAGGTACGATCGCAGGTCAAAATAAAAATGACAGTGAAGTGTCTGTTGTAGGGGTAGCACCTGACGCCGACCTATATGTGTACCGTGTGCTGGGGCCTTATGGAAGCGGAACCTCTGAAGATGTTATTGCAGGTATTGAAAAAGCAGTGGAAGACGGAATGGATGTTATGAACCTTTCATTAGGTGCAGCGGTAAATGATCCAAATTATCCAACGAGTACAGCGATTAATTATGCCGTTTTAAACGGTGTAACGGCAGTTGTTTCTGCAGGGAATTCCGGACCAGGCTCTAACACAGTCGGGTCACCAGGTACTGCTGCATTAGCTTTAACGGTTGGAGCGAGTGACGTTCCCGTTGAGCTGACTACGTTTACAGGTAGTGTATCAGAGGATTGGTCCACTGAGCTCGTAAGTATGGGAAGAAGCTTTGCGGATGAATTTTCTAAACTGGATGGTCAATCCCTTGAACTTGTCGATGTAGGTTTAGGTGCACAGGAGGATTATACAGGCAAAAATGTTGAAGGAAAAATTGCTTTCGTCCAACGCGGGAATTTTGCCTTGGCTGACAAAATCAAATTTGCCAAAGAGCATGGTGCTCAAGCTGTGATTATGTATAACAATGTTGACGGCCAGATTGGTCAAAACCTTGGTGAATCGACTGCATTTGTTCCTGCATTCTCTATCACCAAAGCAGCAGGTGAGCAATTAAAAGCGAAGATTACTCAAGGGGATACAACTCTTACATTCTCAAATTTAAAAGAAACCCAATCAGAAGGAGATAAACTGGCAGACTTTAGTTCAAGAGGACCGGTCAATGATAATTATGATATGAAGCCAGAAGTCGTTGCTCCAGGGGTGAGTGTGCTTTCTGCATACCCTTCTTATATGATTGACCCTGAGAATCAGGAAGATTATGAGTATGCCTATGCACGTCTTTCAGGAACATCAATGGCGGCACCCCATACAGCTGGAATCGCGGCTTTATTATTAGATTCGAAACCAGATCTTGACCCTGACGATATTAAAACGATTCTTATGAATACGGCGGATCCTTTAAATGGTGAGTATAGCCTGTATGAAGTGGGGGCTGGCCGAGTGGACCCTTATCAAGCCATTCACGGTGATATGAAAATGCAGGTGACCGATGAAACCCTCATTCCAGATGGTGCTGGTTTTGTAACGGTTAATAATCCATCCGGTGATATCAGCTTTGGTAATCACTTTGGCGCAGAAGGAAGTTATGTCCGTGAAAATCGAAGCATTAGGTTCAAAAATAGCAGTGATGTGAACAAAACGTTTACGGTTTCTGTTGAAGAAAATGCAGCGGAAGGAACGAACAGCCTAAGTAAAAATGGTGTTTCCGTTAGTACAGGCAAAAGTATAAAAGTAAAAGCAAATAAAGAAGTGAAACAGAATGTCTTCTTAACGGTACCGAAAACAGCCAAAGTGGGTCTATATGAAGGATTCATTACACTCACAAATAAAGAAAATTCATCAGATCAGTACCGTATACCATTTAATTTTAGAATTACAAAGGAAGGGTTACACTATTTAGATTTACTGACACCTTCAATAACACCGCCATATTTAAATCAAGAAAGAACGATGATTGATAATCGTTTAGGTGCTCTGGCTAGATTTAATTTAAGCTCACCAGCGGAAACAATGGATGTCATCCTTCAAGATGGCGAAACAGGGAAAGATATAGGTTTCCTTGGAACGGTGAATTTAAAAGGCAGTCCACTAGATCGGGATCTTTCTTTAATAGGACTATTTAACGGAAGATATTACGAATTCACTGGGAACTCCAAACAGCCGATTGCAGAAGAAGAGAGTTATGCACAGCCTGGTCACTATAAATTGTTATTTGTAACAACGGGTACATCCGGGAAAGTGACAAAAGAAACGCGTGACATCTTCATAGATATAGATGATCCGAATTTTGAAAGTTCACTCGACGGTCCATCACCATTCCTTGAATACAAACCAGGGCAGGAAACATACCCATTTGAAATTCAGATTACTGATCCACTCGTGGAAAAAATGCAGAATGCAGGAATCGAAATCGATCAATCATCGAATGCGGTCATTTATAAGTGGGGAGAATGGGGATTCCCTTCTAGTCCTGTCGCTATGGATAAAGATGGGAAATGGGCAGAAGAGATAGCTATGGAAGAATCTATACAAGCACTGAGATTTACAATGAATGGACTTGATTCTGCTGGTAATTCACCAGTGCAGAAAGATTATTACTTTGTCAAGGAGGGGACACCTGTTACGTATGTAAAGAGTGATATCAATAAAGTAAAAACAGGTGAAACGGTTCAAGCTCAAGTAATCTTGGATAATGTAAGTGATGCTAAAGAAGTAACTTGGAACTTTAAAGATAGGTTCGGGTCAATGGAATTAATCGATGCCAAGCTTGCCAATGGAATATCCGACAAAGCTGCAATTGCAGTTAATGGTGATGAGGTGAAGGTAACCTTTAATGGGACCAATGAGACATTTGACCACACTGCAGTTGTGGAAGTATCAGTTAATATTACGGATGAAACCTTCCTTACTGGCACTAGTATTAATCCTACTGCTACTCTAATAAATGGTCAAAATGAAACAAGTACACTATTAAATGCTGGCCAAAAGATAGAGGTCGATCCACAATATAATTCAGCTTATGGCTATGTATTAGCGGAAGGATTCCGTAATCCTGATAACGATCTGCTTGAGAGCAGAGATTGGTCAAAGGTTGGAGGATCTGTGAAATTTATAAAATCCGATAGTACTGTAGTGGACGCTACTTCCTTAGTAGAGGATAGATTAAATTACCGGGTAGAAAAACTTCCTTTAAGCAAGGATCCATATACTTTGGAGATTAAGATTCCTGGTCACTTTGAGGTTCACAGTAAACAACATATTGGGTTTGAATACAAAGGTAAGCTCTTTGGTAAAAATCATTATGTTAATCCAATTGATATTACAGCTGGTGATGTCAATCAAGACCAAGTCATTGATGTTTTAGACGCCATTGAAATCCAAAAGGCCTGGAAAACCGATAACCGTTCGGCTGACATCAACTTTGATGGGACGGTTGATGCGAAAGATATCGCCTTTGTTCAAAAGAATTACCAGCTGCAAAACAAATTTGTTGAAAATCCACCGGCTCCAAAAGAAAAGCATGATGGGAAAACATTAGAAAGTATTTTAGAAGAGTTGGGTGTTGAGTAAAGCAGGAAGTATTATTGTTATCAGAATTAAAACAGGAATTAAATGAAAAATATTCGAATCGTATAGGATACCTGATGAATCCCTACTACCGTATCAGGTAGTAGGGGTAACTTAGTTGAGAACACCTTTTTCACAAGTGAATGACCTTCCTGACATCAATAGCAATTTGAAAAAAACAAAAGAATCAGGATGTTAGGAGTAAAACTATGAAAAGAAGTACAATGAAGCTGCTTTCAAAGTAATCGGGTGTATTCTCTTCTTTTATTGAGGAGGTAGCTGAATAACGGTTGCATATATCAGTATAAAATCCTTACTTAATGCAGGAAGTAAGGATTTTTTGTTGAATGATTAAATTTAGAATATTTTGGAATGTGAGAGGAGACAAAAAATGGGTGAGAAATTATTAAGAGTTGGCACAACCTATATACCAGTAACTAATGTAGATCTTTCTTCTGATTGGTATGTAAATAAATTAGGAGCAGAGTTAAGCTACAAAGATCAAGACAAAGCAATTTTAAACATCGCTAATCAAAGCATTTTTCTTGTGAAGTCTAATGAAAATCAAAGCTCTAATTTCTTTGATATTTACGGTGATGAGCGTTTTTCATTAACATTCGAAGTAAATGGATTAAATGCCTTAGAAGCAATACATAAAGACTTTAAGCATAGTGAAATTAGAGTTGGAGAGATCGAGGATAGAGGACACACGGGAAGAAATTTTGTTTTTTATGATTTAGATGGTAATAAATTTGATGTATGGAGTGAGCTTAGTCCAATCTTCAAAGAAAAATATCTCATTTCCGAATAGATAATTTTATGAGGAGGCAATGTTTAATAAAGCATCTTCCGTTAATTGTTCAATAACGGGAAAGTTTGTGAGTGGAAGATCCAATGTACCTTATAGAGCAGACAATTAAAAAGGTCTGCCCTATAGGGTCTTTATTTGTCATGAAGAAGGAATAAAAGCTGGATGAGCCGAATAATTCATAGTGATCATGGGTTTGTTGTATTCTCAAAATAAAAGAGAGTATTTCAATAAGAATATTTTTTCGTTATATGGCCGACAGACGAAAATGAAGGTTATTTTATGCGTATCAATGGCTTTTTTGAAATTGATTGAGGATTAGTGTTTCGTCACCCGGACAATACCCTGCCGTGTTGAAGAGAATTAGAGGCTGGAGATATAGGTATGTCCAATATGGAAGGGACCATTTGAATTTGGTTTTTACCTTTTTAGGACCGATTAATTTGTACTTTAGTTTAACTTTGAAAGATTACACTAAACAGTGAGGAGAATGTTTGTATGCAAGTTGTAACCAAAATGTTTTTAGAACAACTCGACATGCATTGCCATGAGAATGATTGGTTTGCATCCATGAATCAGGCGCTTCATGGAGTCAGCGCAGCTGAGGCAGCATGGACAAGTTCGGGAATCAGCAATTCGATTTGGCAGATTGTCAACCACTTGATTTTTGGAATGAAGACGTAATCCATCGAATTAAGGGCACAGAGAATCCGCATAAGGCAGAAGACAATGAAGAAACCTTTGGAAATCCGGGAGATCCAGAAGACGAAATTGGGTGGACCCAGACAGTGCAGCGCCTTAATGAAGTTATGAATAAATTAAAAACGGTCATTGCGGACCTTGACGATGAAAAGTTAAAAACTCCGTATGCAGCTAACAGGTATTCTATTGAACGTTTACTCAGCAATATCATGATGCACGATACGTATCATATCGGCCAAATTGTTCTGTTGCGAAAGTTGCAATCCTCTTGGGGTGGCGTTGATTGGTCCTAAAGCACCATAATTCAGCGACTTCCGTCCAGCCGCAGAAGCAGTATTGACGGTGTGAAGCCCTTTCATTCTCTATGGTGAAGCTGGGAATTCCGAGTCACACATATACAAGGACATCTCGACCAAATTGAAAGAGTCAAAAAAGCCTTTAAGGAGAAGCGAGTTTAAAGATTAATATTTATCTTCTAAACGGGGCAGCATTCATGCAGAAAAACAAAATTTGTGAATACATGTACTAAAACTTTAGGTGCTTATGTTAACATCGGCTGCCGAACCAGGCGGCTTTTTCATATTGAGGAAAAGGTGCAGTATAGTTATAACTTTCAAGTTGCAAAAAAATTAAGGGAATTGATGGAAAATTACCTGTATTTTATCCTAAATATAGGTAGCTGCAAAAATCAGGGGATCTTTAGGAGGAATAGCAGATGGATTTGAAATATCCAATTGGCCAATTTCAATATAATGGTGAAATTACTCACAGTGTTACAAGTATTTGGATAAATGAGATAGAAGAGTTACCAAGATTGTTACGAGATGCTGTAAGAGACTTAGATAATAAAAAGCTTGATACAGCTTATCGTACAGGAGGGTGGACTGTTCGACAAGTAATACATCATCTTGCGGATAGTCATATGAATGCCTATGTTCGCTTTAAATTGGCTCTTACGGAAGAAACCCCTGTAATTAAGCCATATGATGAATCGAATTGGGCGGAACTATCTGATTATAAATTGTCGATTGATATTTCACTTTCACTTCTCGAAGCACTCCACGAGCGCTGGACCAATCTTTTACGCAGTCTAAGTTCGGCTGATATGGAAAAAACATTTATTCATCCGGATTCAGGAGAAGTTTCAGTAGGTGAAAATATCGGAATCTACGCCTGGCATGGTAAACATCATCTTGCACATATTACTTCTTTATGCAGTCGTATGGGATGGTAAATGCTTAGTTGGATTAACATACTTTTTTAACGGGTTATTACCTTAGCTGCCAAAACAGGCGGCTTTTTTCTATTTGAACCAACAGGGGAAGTTAATTAAAGAAGGTATTAATAAAAATTGAGCGAAATATACAAAAATATTGCTGATTATGGGGGAGTGAAATGAAAACATATTTGGAACCAGTGGTCAAAAATATATATGCTTTTTTAGTATGGGATGAATCTTGGAACTCTTATAATAACTGCTATTTGTTGCTTGAGAACAATAATATTATTCTTATTGATTCAGGAAAGAAAGAACATTCTCACTTGCTGTTTTCCGCACTAAAAAAGAAAGGAATTTCTAAAAGTGATATAACTCATTTTATTGCCACACACGGTCACAAAGACCATATTGAAGCAATTCAATTTTTAGGTGAAATTGAAGGCTATATTCATAATCAGGATGTTGAGTTAATTCCAGAAAATATTAGAAACAAATTAAATATGAAACTTCCAGACAACGGCCCAACTGTAAGTAATTTAGAATGTGTTCTCCTGGGACACCATACTAAAGGTTCTGTTTTCCTATATCAACGTGAAAGCAAAGTGCTATTTTGCGGAGATCATATCTGTTTTTTTGGAGAACAATTGAGTGGTAATGCTGTAGATACAGGTGTTTGGGAGAGGGAAAAATATAAGCAGTTTGTTTCTGAATGGTCTCAAAACGAGGAAATGAGGGAACAGCACAATTTTAGTTTATTTATAGAAGGGTTAAAAAAATTACCAAATACGATGTTGAGTATTTGTGTACGGGGCACGGTGCAGTTTTAAAAGGTAAAGTAAATGAATTTATTTCTGATTTGCTGGAGTTTGAATAGTTAAATAATATTTTTTAATTAACGGGAGCTGTTCTTCAAGAGGGAGAATAGCTCTTTCTTGTAACGGAATAGTTTAGTTTAACAGACAGGAATTTCATTTTTATTTACAGAATATTTAGTAAGGCAGAAGCTTCAATTGAGAGTTTTGAGAGAGAGGGGGAACAACGTATGAACTATGGACTATTAGTGCGCCCAAGGGGATTGGCTGAAACAAACTCACCCTATGATTGGTTTAAAAAAATGCGAAAAAATGCTCCAGTTTCTTTTGACCCAGAACGGAATTGCTGGGACGTATTCTGTTATGAGGATGTCCAAATGGTTTTACAAAATTTCATTCTGTTCAGTTCAAAAAGAAATGGAAATGTTCAAACCTTGCTAGATATGGATCCGGCAACCCATCGAAGGTACCGCAATCTTGTAAGCCAGGCATTTACACCAAAAACTATTCAAGAACTGGAACCTAGGATTACGGCTATAACTCACGAATTATTAGCACCGCTGCTAGGAAAACGAAAAATAGATATGGTTGCGGAAATCGCTTATCCTCTTCCTGTAATCGTGATTTCTGACATGCTCGGAGTACCGAGTCATGACAGAAAGATGTTTAAAGAATGGTCTGATATTCTAGTTGCGGGAACACAAAGCTCATCGCCTAATGTAATGTACAAGTTATTTGCTAAACAAGAAAAGGCTATGCTTGACCTGCAAACATATTTTAAGCGAAAAATTTCAAATCGCCAGATTAACCATACAAACAATATCATATCCACGTTAATGACTGCAGAAGTTGGTGGAGATTCATTATCCATGGATGAGTTATTAAGTTTCTGCTTCCTTCTACTTGTTGCAGGGAATGAAACAACTACAAATTTAATTGCCAATACAATGCTCACTCTTTTTGAACAGCCGGATATACTCAACCAATTATATAGAGATCATTCTCTTATACCTGCAGCCATTAATGAAGTACTAAGATATCGTTCTCCTTTTCACGGTATGAATCGCTTCGTCACTGAAGATATACAATTAAAAGGCATGAATCTGAAAAAAGGGCAGGAAGTAATGGCTTGGATTGGATCTGCAAACCGGGACGAAAGCGTATTTGACAAACCGGATGTGTTTGACATCAACCGCTCTCCAAACAATTATCTATCTTTTGGAGCAGGTGTTCACTATTGTCTGGGATCACAGCTTGCCAAATTAGAAGCGAAAATATGCATTACCGAGATGCTTAAAGCGATACCGACTATGAAATTGGACACTTCTAAACATCTTCGTTTAATTTCTAGCACGTTTATGTATGGATATAAAGAGCTTCCTGTCATTTTAGGATCAGAATAATATCCATTATTTCAAAATCTTGCTGTTGGAATATCTTCTGCCCTCGTATTAGTGACTGAATTCAAGTGCTTATGAATATGTTTTAGCTTTAAATTATGTTAGACTAAAAGCCAAAAAAGAAGAGAGGTAAACAATGTTTAAAAAAATAATGAAACAAATTAAGCAACTTTCCCAAGGAAGCAGTGAGCGAAGAAATGGCCATTATCGAAGGGGCAGCAGCAGTGAACGAAGAAACCGTTATTTTAACCGAGGAAGCAGCAGCAACCGGCGATATAAACAATCTCCAATGAGTGGAAGTAACTACTACAAACGAAAGGGTCGAAGCAGCAGTTAATCTTCCTCCTTAATATACTTTTTCCTTCGCTTTATGTGCAGCATGAAGATCAGTTGAAATTTCACTAATATTTAAGTAAGGTTCTTTAATTTGTAGCAGTCTTTTTAGCAAATAAACAGTTTCCTTCTCTAAAGAAAGTTCTTCTGTCCAAGGAAGAGCTTTTTTGTTTTTAGAAGAGTACGTCGTATAAAGCAAATATAAAAGTATTTCTCCTAGATCATAGTAGTCCTGTTGTTTCATCTCCAGAAAATTTCTTTGTTTGTTAGGTGAAGAACTAGATGAAGAGTGGAATGGGTCAGTTCTATGCTTTGACAAACCAAAATCGATTAGAAAAATTTCCGTGTTTTTTATTAAGATGTTTGGAATACGTAAATCTTGATGGTAAATGTCTTTTTTGTGAAGATAATCTACTAATTCAAGTAGGTGAGTAAGAATTAGTAAAGACTCTTCCTCGTTAAAGGTCTTTTTATTAAAAAAATTTGGTCTTCCAGATTATCCGCTTCAATGAAACTCATTACATAATATAAGTGTCCGTTATTTGAAAAGGCTTCAAATAACATCGGTATATTTTTGTGGTTAAGCATACCCAAAACAGTGATTTCATTTTCAAACATCGCCACCTCTTTTTGGTTGCGTCGCTTACTAGGACGAAGCTGTTTGACTACTCTATTCTCGTTTGTTCTTAACTCTTTGCACAAATAAACAATCCCATAGCTCCCAGCCCCGATAACGTTCAATATCTCGTAATGTTCGTTCAAAACTGTTCCTTTTTTAATAGGCTTGTCCACAAAAAATTGGTAAAGCTTCCTAAATGCTCGAAAAATTGAAACTTTCCTCTCCTCCTTTCTGGATTTTGGTAATTTATAAAGAGATTACTTGACTTTATATCTGTGTTTTCTTATTGGGAAACACTCAATCGTATGGTGCTATTATAACAAGATATCATAAAATACCTAAAATGATATATTGTTCTAAGGGGTACCACCGTTGAAGCAATTGGAAGGACTAAGGCACCTCTTTGTTTTAAGATAAAGGGGCAGTGCTGGTTCTATAAAAAATCGAAGCGATGTTGTGGTTGTAACTTGAGGGTTAAAAAGAAAAGAATTTGAAGGAAGTAAAAATTCGTTAGGGAAGCAGGTAAGATCAATGAAAAAGATATTGATAATTGATGATGAAGCAGACATGCGAAAACTGCTGGCAGATTATTTTGAAGTTAACGGGTATCACATCATGACCGCAAAGGACGGCAATGAGGCGGAAAGGCAAGCAGAAAAACAACCGGATATAATTTTACTGGATATAAACATGCCTGAGATTAACGGTCTTGACGTTTGCAGGAAAATCCGGAGTTATGTTTCCTGCCCCATCTTATTTCTAACCGCACGTGTAGAAGATGCTGATAAAATATCCGGTTTTCAGGCTGGCGGAGATGATTATATTCAAAAGCCGTTCAGCATCCATGAACTTGGCGCAAGAGTGGATGCCCATTTGCGCAGAGAAATGAGAAATCAAAAGAAGACAACGGTTAAGTTTAGTGGCGACCTTGTCATTGATTATTCAGAGCGAGCGCTTTATTGTAACGACATACAAATTTCTTTGGCAAAAAAGGAGTTTGATATTATAGAACTCTTGTCTAAACACCCTGGTATGGTTTTTGACAAAGAACGCATGTATGAAAGAGTATGGGGGACGAACGAAGAGGGGGACAGCTCAGTAATCCCTGAACATATCAGGCGTATTCGATCAAAATTGAAAGAGCATGGCTGCGGAAGCAAGATAGAGACTGTGTGGGGTGTAGGATATAAATGGAAAAGGTAATGGGCTATCTTCGATTGAATAATATGACCATACTACAATCCTTCATCACGCTAAATTCCTTATATTTAGTTTTCGTTTTAACAGCCATTGTGTTCGAATTCGAGTGGGCCGAAGAGATGACGCGACGCTTTGCCAATCACCCTTATGGGAACGACTGGGTTCTAACTGTTCAAATTGCTGCGATACTTTTGACGGTAGGAACCGGATTAGTCTTGATGGCCAGCATCTTTTACAAACTGAAACTGAAAAAACCTTTGGAAATCCTGATGAACGCGTCAGAGAAAATCTCGGCAAATGATTTAGGGTTCCATATTTCCTACGACAGCAGGGATGAAATGAGCGAGCTTTGCCGTGCATTTGAAAAGATGCGCAGTCAATTGGAAAGTAACTTTAAAGCCCAATGGCGCTTGAACGAGGAACGTAAGCAGCTTAATGCGATTTTTGCCCATGACTTGAGAACACCTCTGTCCATCATGAAAGGATATATCGAGGTTGTAACCACCTATCTGCCGCAAAAAAGGATATCCGAGGAAAAACTGCTGGATATCATCAAAACAATGGAAATGCATATTGTTCGTATGGAGCGTTATGTAGAGGCCATGAACTCTATTGAGAAGTTGGATAATTTTCCAATAAACAAACAAATTATCGAAATGGATGCCCTAATCAACTATCTGGAAGACGGTGCCAGCCGAATTGCAGACCAAAGTGGCAAATCTTTCGACTCATACAGATCTGCAGATTCCACAAAATTGTTTATCGATAAGGATCTCGTGATGCAGGTTTCTGAAAATCTGGTGGCAAATGGAGTGCGTTATGCTTCCAGCCATGTTCAAGTCCATTACTCGGTTCGCAATGGCATTTTTTCCATAACGGTCACTGACGATGGCTCCGGATTTTCCGAAGAAGTGGTACGGAAGGCAGTTCTCCCCTTTATCGGGGCGAGGCGTCGGAAGCAAATGAGAACAAAGGGTTAGGGCTTTATATTTGTAAAATATTGTGTGAAAAGCATCAGGGCTTCTTACAGGTCGCAAACAGTACCCGCGGTGGTGGAAAAGTAACAGCAAGCTTTTTTTGCAGAATTGATAAATAGTTGAAAATTATACTTTAGTATTTCCTTATCCCAAGAAAAAGGAGTGCTAAAATGATTTTCACTTATAAGAAAATACCCGCTTTCTTAACCAGCTTGCTTCTGGCAGTGCTAATGACTGCATTGCCTTTTGCTGATGCCCGCGCTCAAAGTAAAACAGAGATTGTGAAAGAAATCGATGACTATATTAAGAAAAACATGGAAGTCAACCATATTACAGGTGTATCTCTGGCAATAACCCACGGTGAAGATGTGTTTTACACGCAAGGCTATGGTGCATATTCAGATGGAAGGGAAATAACCTCAAGAACGCCCTTCCCAATCGCCTCATTGAGTAAATCCATGACCGCGCTGGCTGTATTGCAGCTTGCAGATAAGGGACAGATTGACCTTGACGCTCCATATGTCTCATACTTTCCCGACATCTCGCCCACAGACGATCGCATCACTCGCATCACGATCCGGAACTTGCTAAACCATACTAGTGGCCTTAATGATAAAGTAAATCCCGACATGACGAAATCCGTTCAATTTAAAACATTACAAGAGATAAACAAATCTTTGGACAGAGTAAAGCTTGCTAATGATCCTGGTGATACATACAACTATCATAACCCAAACTATCAATATCTAGCATTGTTAGTGGAACAGATCAGCGGTAAACGGTTTTCTGTATACCTTAAAGAACATATTTTTGCTCCATTGGGGATGAATGGCACCTTTAGTGTCAGTTTGACGGAACAAATCAATGAAAATGATGCCATTCCTCGGGGACATTATCTGTTGTTCGGCAACCCGAAAAGTACAGCCGAACCGATATGGTTTATAGAAGGCCCAGCAGGTGTGGTTACCAATGCCGAGGATATGGCAAAATGGATGCGTGCACAATATAATCCGCAGCTTCTTTCCCTAATCTCATGGAACAGTACCATACTGCAGGGCAGCGCGCTCCTTATGGCATGGGGTGGCTTGCTTCCAATGAAGCCGATTGGGGCAGGTCGATCTCCCACTCGGGAATTTTCTGGACTTACAAGGCTGAAGAAACTGTTTATTTAGACAAGGAACTTGGAATTACCATGATGTTTGACACTGGGATAAACGCATTCCTTGATTATTCCGCCTTTGTTAAAGGCGTTTCCCAAATCATGGTTGGAGGAAAGGCAGAAATTTCAGCCATCAATAGCCGAAACATGGAAATAGCGATGATTCTTCTTATGGCGGGAACAATCCTCTGGAGCGGGTATTCATTCTACCGGCTGAAGAAGAAAAAGAACAGGCTTACGGCATTTCGCCGAAAGCTGATCTTCGCATCAGTAAGGACTATACTCCCCGTGCTGATCCTTTTATTTCTACCGTCTATTTTGGCCATATTTGCAGGAGGCAGGGTTGTGCCTTGGAATGGAATATGGATGATGATGCCGTCTCTTATTATTTGGCTTGTATTATTAGTTGTGGTTAATCTTGTTAATAACACCTTCCTTTACTTCATTTATTTTAATTCAATAAAAAAGCGTAAAAGCTCGGCAATATCTAAATAACATAAACATCGGCTTTCCAGGGTTCAGCTTGTAGAGACCGCCCAATTTGGAAAATGTTAAATAAAAATAATTAGAAGTATAATAATCTTATGCTTTAAACAGGAGCAAAAAAGAGCGAAGGATTTTCATTCAAGTATTAAATACTTATCTGACAGGTTTTTATTTCAAGATAAGCTGCTAATCTGGCAGCTTTTTTCTTATTAAACTAACGGGGCAGGTTTGTTGAATAAGGTGTGTTGAAAAAATTACAGATAAATTGTGTGAATTCGGTTTTATTTAATTACTAATATTTGGTATTATATAATTTAAAGAGATGTAAAGAAAGGGGAATCTATATTACACATGTGGAATACCTTGAAATGATTATTTAATTGGATAGAGACAGGGTGCGGTCCTTGGTCTTTAAGGATGCGTTTATTTGTCTATCTGAAATCATTCAAGGGATACAAGATGTGGACAATTAAATTCCCATTGCCAAGCAGATATCCTTATATATCTGTTTTTCATTATGGGTAAAAATACATCTCAATTGACACAGTCATAACGTCCCTAAATAGGGGGAATTCTAATGAAAAGTCATTACGAAAACGAAGAAGTGCTAACAGGAGGAAATGTCTCGATAGTATACCGTTCGGGAGATACTGTTCGACGAGAATTAAAACCTGATAGTGTAAAAATTCATAAGTTGTATCAGCATTTAGAAAGTGAAGGATTCGACTATGCACCGAAGTACTTAGGTATTGATGAAAAAGATAGAGAGATATTAACTTTTATTGAAGGAGAAGCTGGTAATTATCCTTTAAAAAAATATATGTGGTCTAATGGTGTTTTAAAAGAGATAGCGAAAATGCTTCGTCTCTATCATGATGCTGTGAGTAATTTTCCTATCGACGAGAATTGGCAGCCAATAGAAAACACACCTCAGCCAATGGAGGTGCTATGTCACAATGATTTTGCCATCTATAACATCATTTTTAATCACGAAAAGCCAGTAGGGATTATTGATTTTGATCTTGCTGCTCCTGGTCCAAGACTTTGGGATATAGCTTATACTCTATACACTTGCGTTCCTTTAAGCAGACTTTATCATACTGAATCAGGTAAGGCAGTTTATTATGATCCATTAAAGGATGCCAACCGTATAAAACAAAGAGTTAGATTATTTTTTGAATCCTATGGTATTGAGGGGATAGAAAATGGTTTTTTTGAGATGGTGCTGCTGCGAGTAGAAGGTTTATGTAAAACAATGCAAAGGAAAGCAAACGAAGGCAATATGGCGTTTCAAAAAATGATCGATGAAGGACATTTTGAACATTATCAAAAGGAACTTCAATTCATTCGTGAACATGGGAAAGAATGGATTTAATAAAATTTTGAACTAAATGTATAGTATAGCGTTAAGCCACTTGGGTTTAACGCTTTTTTAATGTTGAATATTCCAGGATAAATATAATTGAAAAAAGGCAAGTTTGTGCTATTTTATTCACTACAAAAGAGAGGAAGAAGCAAGAAGTCTAAATCAAGCTTGTAAGATAGTTTTGAAAAGTTATGCTAATAAGGAAGTGTACCCTATGAAACTATACCATATCAATCTTACGGCCACTGACGTTATTGCTGCACGAGAGTTCTTAGAGAAATATTTCTACTTGCAAACCAAGAGGATAAATAGCGATTCATTTGCTGTATTGACTGATGATGACGGATTGTTACTAGCTTTGATGAAAGATACTCAGGCCAACGACCCCAAGTCCTTTCATATTGGCTTCTTTCAAGAGAGTAATGAACGAGTATACGAGATCAATCAACGATTGAAGGATGATGATTTGATGTGAAGCCGCCTAAGATGGCTCATCGATGGACATTCTATGTTAAAGCCCCAGGAGGATTTACTGTGGAGGTACTTAGTTGAGTAAGATATATTCGATACTTTTGGGTTACCTAATACTGCAAAGAATCAAGAATGCTTATATTCATGTACAGCTGCTAATCAGGCTGTTTTTTCTTTTCACCATGAAAATAAGTTTCTTCAATTGAATAAGCTCAATATCCTCGTACTTTACTATAAGTCATTTTTCATTGTTTTTTAAATCTTAATGGGTTAATTTTTAAAAATTTACATATTCTATAATTCAGTGGCGAAAAATGGATAATTAAAATAATAAATAAGATGGAATTATGAAAAAATCGTTCAAACTATGAGAAGGTTTAGACGCTGTAATGGTGACGATCCATCACCTTATTTATCTTGAAGGTGCTAACGAGAAGCTCAAAGAATAAATGTTCGGAAGGAAGGATTAAAAATTGAAGCAATTAACTATTTTTATTAAAGAAGCAACAAATGAAGAGCCGATTCAAACATTAGAAACGATTCTCATGAAATTGGATGGCATTGAGAGAGCTTTGGTGGACATCGATGATGGTGAAGTAAAGATTACATACGACGAAAGACAAGTTGACCATGAAAAAATTAAAAATTGGATTCAACAACATGGTTTACATCTTCTTAACTAAAAAATTTCTTATTTCTAGTTCTTAAACTAAAATTTATAAATAAAAGAAGTAAATAAAGTATATCTAGATAATATTCACTTGCTTATTCCATCTACCTTTTGTTAGATAGGTTCAACAATCGGGCGCTTTCTTTTGTAAGAAGACGTCTTTTTTATAAGCTCCTACACAAACAGATTGCTAGGACTTAGAAACAAAGTGTACTGAAAATTGGCATCCATTTACAAATGGATGCTTTTTTTAACTTTACTTTCTATTCTTAAATACGGAATTAAAATTTTTTTGGTGATTAAGCGAGTCGGTGCTTATATTCAAGATCAGCTGCCGAACCAGGCTTCTTTTTCTTATTTAACAAAAGGGGCAGGTTTGTGTAATAAGAATTCTGCGAGATATTATTTAATGAATCTTTTAATAAAATCATACGTACATAATATTAAGGTGGTGTGAGTAATGAATTTTGGTGGGTGGGTTGCAATCGGAATTGCGGTTGCAGTTGCTATGGGGTTATTTGACAAAAAAACTAAGAAAAATAAATAGAAAATAAATAGACTTAGACTTTAATAAGGCTGCCATTACAAAGGTAGCTGCTTTTTTATATAACAAACGGGGCAGGTTAGTTGAAGATCTTTCGGAAAAGAGTCTTTTAGAAACTTATGGTAGTATTTTTAAAAATAAGAGTATTTGAGGGATATAAGATGGTTTTTTTAAAAAAGGATTCTTTATTATTAACAATCATTTCGCTTTTTGTTTTATTAGCAGGCTGCGGGAGTGTCAAAGTTGTGGAAGAAGAAGATCAATACATATCAGCCGTTAAACAAATCGATATTCCAGATGATGTAAAAATAATTGGTTTGGGGAGGCAACACACGGAAACATTGAATTTCAAGAGTTGAAAAGAGATGTTTTTGAAGTGCTTGTAAAAAACGAGGGTGTTCGTGTTTTTGTCTTAGAAGGTGATTTTGGAGGCGGACAGCGAATTAATCAGTTCATTTTAAATGGAAATGGAACGGCAGAAGAGGCAGTGAACACTCTTGATTATAGTATTTATAAGACGGAACAAATGATTGATCTTGTTCAATGGATGCATGATTATAACGATTCTGTGAGCGAGGATGATAAAGTTTATTTTTATGGAAATGATATGCAGCGTTATGACTACAGTAAGAAAGGAGTGCTTGATTATTATAAAGTGGTAAACGCAGATGAATTCAAAAAGCATGCATTACATTTGAAACATATTTCAAATGATAAAATGCGTGAGTTAACTACGGAGCAATTGAATGAAATCGATGAAACAATAGAAAAAATCATTTTAGACCTGCAATCTAATGAATTGACTTACGTGAAGCAATCTTCTGCTGATGCCTATGCCTTTGCTTTACAAAATGCGAAAAACATGAAACAACGTACGCAGTTATTTTTAAACGAAGGAGATTATACGAAACTTCGTGATCAATATTTAGCGGACAATTTACAATGGATAGCTGAATTTGAAGCAGCACGTGGCCACGATAAGATATTTGTCACCGGACATAATGGGCATATTGAAAAAACGTCGGCATCGTTAGCCGGTTACAAATCGATGGGGCATTATTTAGATGAGGTATATGGTGAAGAGTACTTTGCCATTGGAACTGATTTTATCAGCAGCGAGTTCCAGGCGAAAGAGGGCGATTCTGGTGAACGGAAAATTTATAAACTGGAGAATCACAATGATTTAGTTGATGCATTTAGTGAAGTGGAGTCAAATATTTTCTATGTTAATTTTGAAAAAGCAAGTACGTCTGATGAATTAATGGATATCATCACGAGTGAGCAAAAGATGTCAAATATCGGGGATGATTTTCGTACGTGGTACAAGTTTTCAAAGGTGTTTTACACGATTAAAATGACACCCAGCGAAGCATATGACGGTATTATTATTGTAAAGGAAGCAACGGCAATAAACTTAATAGAATAGCATTCTCCCGAGTATACAATTTTTTGAATAACAAGGCATAAAAGGAGAACATTCCTTCTCATTTTTCACGGGCGCTTATTCTTTCATAAGAGGGCGCCCTTTTTTTAGTGTCGCAACACATTTTAGAGATTAACATTTGAAGTTTTCTGCATAAGCTATAGGGTCCTTGTATTCAAGATTTTCTACTAAATTAGGCAGTTTTTTCTTATTGAACAAATGGGGCAGGTTAGTTGAAAAAGAGATAGACTTTTGGTTAAATATGGTATACAATTATCTCTGAGAGAACGTATGTTCTTTTAGGTGGGATTTCTTTTGATGTGTAAAAAAATAAACTATAAAATTTATGATTGGAGTGTTATTGGATGCAAACAAAAAAGTTTTTCTATATGTATTTAATACAATGTCGGACTGGGAATATGGATATTTAATTGCTGAACTAAACTCAGGAAGATATTTCAAAAAAGATTTAGAACCTTTAAAAGTAATTACAGTAGGAGCTAATAAAGAAATGATTACTACTATGGGAGGATTGGGCATAAAACCAGCTATTTCCCTTGATGAATGTACTCTTGAGAGTAAAGATCTTTTAATTTTACCAGGAGGGACTACTTGGAATGAAGAAATTCATCAACCTATCCTGGAAAGAATTGGCCAAGCTTTAAAGCTTGGCACTATTGTTGCTGCAATTTGTGGTGCGATTGAGGCCCTTGCGAATATGGGATACTTAGATACTAGAAAGCATACAAGTAATAATTTAGAATACACTAAAATGGTATGTCCTAACTATAAAGGAGAAAAGTTCTATGAGGTGGGATCTGCGGTATCTGATGCGAATTTAGTTACTGCATCAGGAATAGCTCCTCTGGAATTTGCAATGGAAGTACTGAAAAAATTAGATGTATTTGCACCAGATACATTAGATTCTTGGTATAGTTTAAATAAGACTCATAAACCTGAATACTTCTTCCAGTTAATGAACTCGATGAATAAATGAGTTAAAATATCAAATGGCATATTTTTATTTTTTGAAATAAATCTCCATACTTTGTACGATGTCAAAGTATAATTTTTACACATAATCAAAGTTTTTAGATAAGTTAACAGAGGATGTTGATAATTGTAAACTATCGGGGGTGTTGATCCAAGCAGGATTAATGCCCTTTTATGTTGAACTCCTTATTGTAGAACCGGGCAGTTTTGTTCAAGGAGGATTCCCTATATGAAAGGCGAATAATGGTAACATGGTGATAGATTGTGAAAGAAATATTTGTAATACTAAGAGCACTATCTCTGTGAACAGACAAAATACGTTAATTTTTAATATTATTTAATGCCATGTCTCAGAAAACACTTATATACAATGGAGGATTAAGAAAAAAGAAAAACTGTACTTTAGTAAAATAGTTGCCTTTTCCCTTCGAGTTAAATAATAGCCCGTTTCTTTATATAGAAGCGGGCTATTTATTTTATGTAAGCCTAAGGCCCCCATAATAAAGCCCGTTTTGTGCATGTAACATATATAATTGGCATAGCTATTCTTATCTACTTAACAATTTGAATAAAGATGATTACGCTAGCTAAAGTAAGCATCGTTAAAGCATTTAACCCCATAATCGGTCTATGTTTGGCTCTTAAGAAGTGAGCATGTAAAGCACCAAGCATAAGAATAATAATTAGGGATCCCGAAAGCAAAATAAATTTAGGAAGCCAAAATCCAATAATCAATCCGCCTACCCCCAATAATTCTAAGAAAGCAGTTATTTGCATAAACCAAAGGGGGTAGCGATATTCCCTCCAGTGCTTAACCATTGACTTGGTACGCACTAATTTCATCGAAATAGAAATTACGAAAATAAGAATTAGAATAATTTGAATGGTAACCGTTACAGAATCCATACAGTTCCCTCCTTTTGTATAATAGACGTGCATGCTACACAGAAATTCTAGGTTTTTTAATTTAGTGAGTATGTAGTCTGGACTACATTCCGCAGAATTTTGGGAGGGCTCTATGGATAAGATTAAGTATTTATCGAGAATACAGCTTTTTGGGGATCTAGCCTTGGAAGAATTAAAGAAATATGAACCGGTCACACCAATAAAAGTTATGAAAAAGGGTACCATTATTAGTTCTCCTCATATGAATCAAAAGATATTGTATTTGATCAAATCGGGTAAAGTTCGTTTGTATAGATTAACTGAAAGCGGGAAAGAGTTTACAATTGATATTTTAGAAAGTGGACATGTGTTTGGAGAGATTGGTACTTTACAACAGGTTCTGAAAATTTATATGCTGAGACATGGGAAGATTCTGTTATTTGCAGAATAGATAGAGTGCAGTTTGAAAAAATAATATGCGAGAATCCAGGTATTGCATTAAAGCTACTTGAAATAATCTCCAGCCGTTTAAAGGAAGTCGAAGAGTTATTAGAGTATATGGCATATAGCAGTGTAAAGAAACGCCTATTATTCCTGTTAAATAAACTTACAGAAAAGTTTGGGGATAAATCGTCAGGCAGAAGCCCGGGAGATTGGATTGCACTCGATATTCACATCACTCATCAAGAATTAGCAATGATGATGGGCAGTATTCGTGAAACAGTGACAGCCCTTTTAAATGAATTGAATGCGGAAGGAATTGTACGCAAAGCAGGAAGGCGAGGAACAATGGAAGTTCATGGCGCACGTCTAAAAATGTGCATTAAAAGAGGATAGATAAAAATCTGGATTTTTTGCAGAGACTGCCATACCAGGTGGATTTTTCTTTTTGAACAAACGGGGCAGCATTCCTGTAATGAAGGAAAATGGAGTTTGAACAAAAAAATAACCTCTTGGTAGAATGAGAGAGTCCTGAAGCCGGCAAGCGAAAAGGACATTACTCAAATACCAGGAGGCATTAAAATGAATTATAACCAACCAGAATAAGAAGATTGCTCAAGTTACTCCTTACACCCTGATTATAGGGGTGGATATCGCGAAATTCAAGCATGTGGCGGAAAGAATATTAGTGAGATAGAAAATGATTGTCAAACGGAACTAACATATGAAGACAAACTTGAAATGGGGTATTTTTATAATGCAGCTTCTGTTATTGACCAAATTGACCCTAAGCTTTTTACAAAAGAATAATCTGTTTCTAATTATAAAGGCTAGACCCGTTGGTTGATATATAAAGCTTTGTACATAAATCAAGAGTTGAAGTTAATGCTGCCAATCCAGGCAGCATTTTTCTTATTGCACAAACGGGGCAGATTTGTTTAAGAAGGAAAATAAGGAATCCTTGCTGAATTATTGATTTAATCCGATGAAAGGAGAGATTCATTTATTTATGGAATTATCAAGGTCACAATCATTAGCTTTGGAAAATATTACAAAATATGCACAGGACTATACCTATGAAGCTAAAAAGACAATAAATCACATATTAAAAATGTCTAATATTTCGGATGAAACATTTAAAAATGCTGTAAATAAATTAAAGGCCCATGCAAGAATAGGATTACATTTTCACCCAGATAGGCCAGATTCATCTATGAAAAGTGTTGCTGAAGCACTGTTAGAGTCTGGAATATATAAGAGCCAGTTTGAAACAGGGTTGTCTAACGGCAGTGTATCTGCTTACCCAGGTGGTGAACGAGACCTTTGGGAGAAGAGAATTTTTGAAGGTGCATATCACCTGCAGGGCATAACCAATAACCATCGTCCTAAATATGGTGCATTGAATTTGATGTTGCACCCAGATGGACCTTCCCCACGTTTTGGTTCATGCTATTTTCTTCTATCCCCTAAGGTTTCATCGTTCTACCTATACATATTTAGATTCGCATCAAGACCCAAAAGAAAAGGGAACTTATAAAGAGTTTGACATGATTTTGGCTGCTCTTTTAGAAGAGGCGTTCGTAAGAGATTTTGCAATTGGTGAAAGAAATCTGACTCCAGTTAGATTAGTAAATCATTTACTGGTTAATCTGAACGACCGTTTACAGACCCAGCAACCAAAAAGCCAAATCGAAATCTTAATCACTATATTGAAGCCCAGATTCATGGAGATATTTCACTTAAAGAAGACGTGGATTTGCTTGTTGCAGACCCTTCTTTTAAGAAAACTCATATAGGGAGAATCTTAGAACAACTGTGCTTTAAATATTCCATTCAACTGTATTGGCATAAGGGATTTGCACTTATGATAGAAGAAGTTCCAAAAGATTTTAGAGGCCCATCTATGCCCTCCTTAGCAAAACTCATTGGACAAAATAATGTTATTGATGCGAGCATAATTGGAACTGCTGTAATGGACTTAATACGCAATCCGGCATCTTGGAGGGAACGTGGGGATCATAAGGAGGTACTTCAGGAATTAAAACTATTGTGGCACGTTTTAGTGAGGTATGGAAAGCCATTAGATTAAGGCTGCCTTTTTTGAATTATTACACTTAAAGTAATGGGTGCTTAAAATCAATTGCCAAGCCCAGGCGGCTTCTTGTATATAGACATGTCAGAAATAAATAAAGTTATTCCTAATGTTGAAAAGATGAAAGAAGTAGGGTAGCTCCATACAAAGACACACTGGGTAAAGCACAATAATGAATATATTAAGCAATAGAGAAGTATTCCTATATAAGAGATTCAAACATTGATTTATTAACGATGTATACTTATTCTTTTTTCAAAAAAACCTTATTGTGTACTTTCATTATTGTAATTAGCAATGGAACTGTAATGACTAACATAAGAATCAAAATTACAGCGTTCATATAGTATTGAATATTAGGATTGTATCCATATGTACTGAATAGAAAAAAAGATAAAATGAACAAAGCAGATAAAAACAGCTCAAAAATTAATGTGATAATAAAAAATAATACATAAGGAATAACAATCCCTTTGTGAGAAACATGTTTTAAAGTTAATCCGTCCCAGCATAGGCCGGCTAATTTATTTATTTTCCTCATTGATACCACTCCTAGGAACATACCTAATATATAGTATGTCAAAAACAGCCTTTTTTACTGTTTTTAATACAATTTAATAATAAACTTGTTGGATTTTTTTAATATGCCCAATAACTTTAAGCCAATCCTGCTGCACTAGTTTGACTTTTAGGAAGCATGTATGCCTAGGGATGGGGTGATATCCAATTTGCCGTTATTATCTCGATCTTGTTGCTGTCATTTGTAGATGATACGGCTGCAGGATTAGGTTTACAAGTATGGAAGAAAAGAGTTCTCGCCCTGATTGTCGGGTCCTTTTATCCACAGTTGCCGTTTCCTTTATGGAGACGATCGGATTCAGTGGTTTAAGAATATGGCGAAAATATTTATTCCTGCTTTTCAGATGGAGTTCTTTTTATGACATCTGCTTCACCTGAAACATCAATGTGAGATGTTTCTTTCAAGAGCAGCTGCCAAATCAGGAGACTTTTTATTATTTAACTAAAGGGGCAGGTAGTTAATAATTA
Source organism: Cytobacillus pseudoceanisediminis (assembly GCF_023516215.1). Classification (NCBI taxonomy): domain Bacteria; kingdom Bacillati; phylum Bacillota; class Bacilli; order Caryophanales; family Bacillaceae; genus Cytobacillus; species Cytobacillus pseudoceanisediminis. Next base: position 1,121,075 of record NZ_CP097349.1, read on the forward strand.
AGTTATTCCAGTAATGTTTTTAAAAAGCGACCAGCCTTAAAAATATGGTCGCTTTCTTTATAAAAAAATATACTTTCTTATTGAAAAACCTTCTGTGAAAAAAGGGTTTTTATTGTAATTGGTTATTTGAATTTAATTTATTTTGTTGGTTGTTTTGCTGATTTTGTTGCATCTGTGTGGCCTGATTACCACCCATTCCTGCTGCCAATGGTATAAATTGTTGAAGGGTTTGCCCCGTACCTTGCCCCCTGGTCATACTATAGAACGCTGCTGCACCGATACCAATTGATGCAACTAATGGAAACCAAATTTGCTGTTGTTGTTGCTGCATTTTTCCACCACCTTTTCTAGCCTTAATGCCTTTTTATTTTTCGTTGTTAATATTAATAAAATGTAAGTAAAACATTTCCAAGCTACTTGGTTTTTGAAAGAAGGAATTTTGTGTATAGTATCGAAATACAGTAATAGAAAAACGTATATGATAGGCTGTGTTAAAAGAAGTGAATGGATGTGGAAGTATGCAAAAACGTATTTTGCTTGTGGAAGACGACCGGGAAATTAATAAATTGATAAAGGATCACTTAGAACAGGAGAATTTTAAAGTACTTACCGCATTTGATGGAGAGGAGGCATTATCTCTCTTTAAGAAAGAAGAGTTCGATTTAATCCTGCTTGATTTAATGCTTCCTAAATTTAGTGGTATGGATATCTTAAAAAAGTCAGAGAAAAAGCTTACTTCCTGTTTTGATTATATCAGCAAAAGGAAGTGACCTGGACAAAGCTTTAGGTCTTGGTTTTGGTGCAGATGATTATATCAGTAAACCTATTTCCATGATTGAACTGACTGCCAGAGTGCATGCAGCGATTCGAAGAGCAACGCAATATATTCCCGCTACGAACCATTCCGCTCCCGCAATTATCCAATTTAAAGAACTTTCCCTCGACTTATCCACCTTTTCTGTACAGGTGAAGGATAAGATTGCCCAGCTAACATCCAAAGAATTTCATATTTTAATGCTTTTTATGACAAATCAGAGCAGAGTGTTTACAAAGGAGCAAATCTACCAGTTTATTTGGCAAGATGATTATTATGGTAATGAAAATGTAATAAATGTTCATATAAGAAGGCTTCGTGAAAAAATTGAAAAGGATCCGTCTAACCCGCAGTATATTCGGACAATTTGGGGGATCGGATATAAATTAGGAGAATAATTTATGATCCTTGCGCTTAGTGTGCTGATTACTTTCTTACTCGTCATGAATATAATCCAGTATGTTTCCCGAAAAAAATAAATAACCATTTACATGAAATAAGTGAAAAGTTAGCAGAAATCATAGAGCACAAGACAGCTGAAAAAGTGTTATTGCAAACAGACCAGCATTCCATACAGTTTTTACTCATTCAAATAAACCGGCTATTGGCATACAACCAAAAGGTATTTGCGGATTACGCAAGTACAAAAGACAGCTTAAGGAAGATGATATCCAATATGTCACATGATTTGAAGACACCACTAACTGTTATTTTAGGTTATGTGGAGAAACTTAAGCTGGATGATAAGTTAAGTGAGGATGAGAAGGAAAAGGCCATTTTACGGCTTCATGATAAAGTAGTGGGGTTAATCTCATTACTTAATCAATTTTTTGACCTTGTCAAAATAGAATCCAATGATTATATGATTCCATTAAGCAAGATATCTCTTAATGAGATTTGCAGGAAGAATGTTTTGGATTATTATGATTTGCTCCTTTCAAAGGGTCTTCAGGTAGAAATTGATATCCCGGAACGGAATTTTTACATCCTCGGTAATGAACATGCTTTAAATCGAATACTCAGCAATTTAATTTCTAATTCTATTCGGTATGGAAGTGATGGGGGAGTATTTGGTTTAACACTTCGAGAAGATAAAGGGTCCATTGCTGTAGAGATCTGGGATAAAGGAAAAGGGATTGCAGAGGTGCATCAGGATCGTGTATTTGACAGGCTTTATACACTGGATGATGCCAGAAATCCACAATTTCAAGGAAGCGGTCTAGGCTTAAGCATCTCGAAGCGTTTAACAGAAGCAATGAATGGTTCGATACACTTAAGAAGCAAACCCTTTGAGAAAACGGCTTTCATATGTATCTTTAAACAAATGATATATTAAGACTGCTTGAAAGAGGTGTTCTGCTGGAACGGCTCTTTTTTACTTTTGCCTATTTTTTGGTGACATGATTAGATAGCCACGCTATCTTGGTACATATCTGCCTCTGGATGATGTAAAAAATTCCAACTTAAGAAACTTGTAAGAAATGAGAAAGAAAAAGTCAGTATCTCTGATTAAGATAAAAGTAATAAAGGAGGTCTAAATGATGGATTACGTTGTTCAAACAAATGGATTAACGAAAACCGTGAAAGGTATAACACTCGTATCGAATGTAAACCTTCATATCAAAAAAGGGGAGATATATGGATTTCTTGGTCAGAATGGTGCTGGAAAAACAACGATCATGAAAATGCTCACAGGATTGCTTATTCCTTCTAAGGGAGAAATTTTATTGTTTGGAAAAAAACTCACAGAAACCAATAAGTCAGGCTTAAAACGAGTAGGGAGTATAATTGAATATCCCATTTTTTTCGAGCATTTAACAGCAATGGAGAATCTGGAGCTTCACTGTGAATATTTAGGTTATTATGATAAAAAGGCTATTACACAAGCTTTGGAATTGGTCCAATTAAAAGGAATTGAAGATAAAGTGGTTAAGGACTTTTCCCTTGGGATGAAACAGCGCCTTGGGATTGTAAGAGCCATTATCACCAAGCCTGAGCTGATTATTTTGGATGAACCGACAAACGGTCTGGATCCAATTGGCATTAAAGATATGCGTGATTTAATTCGGATGCTGAACAAGGAATATGGGATTACCTTTCTTCTGTCCAGTCATATTTTAGGAGAAATTGAACAGATTGTTGATCGGGTTGGTGTGATTCAAAATGGAAAACTGGTGAATGAAGTGAGCTTAGCAGAGATTAGGAAGCAAAGAGCGGATTATATTGAAATTGTCACACCAGACACCGATAGAACAGCGTATTTGCTTGTACATGAACTCCGCATATCCAATATAAAGATTGTAGGTGACAGAAGAGTTCGGATTTATGATGTAACCCAGTCTCAAAGTGAGATTACAAAAATCTTAATTCTGCATGATATTGAGCTAGAGGAAATACAAAAACATACAAGCACACTGGAAGACTATTTTTATCGTCAAATTCATGGAGGTGAAATAATTGTTTAAATTGATGGAATTGGAATGGAGAAAATTAAAACAAAAGATGGTTATTGGTGAGATGATTATTTACCTAGGCATTCTTATGTTTTTGCCAGTGTTTTTTATTAAGATGGTAATGGCAGATTTTGGGCAGAATTATTCCGCTGTTATTCAGCTGATCGTGTCGATTCAGCTGGGATTTGTCCTATTTGGAGCATCTCTTATCAATCAGGTTTTCATTGAGGAATATAAGAATAAAACCATATCTCTTTCGTTTGGCTATCCAATAAGCCGGAAAAAGCTGGTTATGGCGAAAATTCTTTTTATCTCGCTGGCTGTTTTCCTTTGTACGCTTGTATCCTTTGTATTGACCGGCTTGGCAACCTATTTGATCGATCAGGTTTTTGATATCATTAATGGGCAGCCAACTGCTGCAGATTTCGCAGCCTATTTTAGTAAAATGATTGTTCATTCATTTATAACTGCCCTAATTAGTTTAATTCCGCTCTTCTTCTTTGGTATTTGGAAAAGGGCAACGATTCCAACCGTTATTTGTGCCATATTCCTAATGCAGTTTCAAAACTTTTCCTCTCTTATTAATATCACTCTTGACCCTGCCCTTGTTAATGCAGTGCTTTGTCTATTAGGATTCGTTAGTGTTTATCTTTCGATTAAAATGATTGATAAAGTGGGGGATATTTAGTTTTAGGCAGCGTTGAAAAATTTTGGGGATGGTTAATAAGCTTTGCACTATAAAAAGTTTTTAATAAGGTTAATTGATGATAAGTTGGTGAAGAAATGGAGCTTAGAATAACAGGTGCAAGAGTTGGAGATTCAGTGTGGATCGGCAGCTCTTTTTTCTTATTCGGCTAAAGGGGCAGGTTTTTTTAAAACTAACGATTGTACTAAAATAAAAACATGAGAAAAAAGAACTTCTTTAGATAGTTTTTAGAAGAGTCCATACTTATTAATGGTGATGGAGCTAATACTGTTTAATAGAAGAGGAAGAGAAGATAGTGTTTCTCCGAGAAAAGGAATATCTTCTAAGATGAAAATGGCGGAAAACGGGAATGCAGACATTTTGTCAGCGTTCATCCGCCAAACATTAAGAGAGCCTGACTTATATGCCAGGCTAATGTTTAAAAAATGGAACAAATCTAAATGGATTAAGCGGCTTCCTAATTATTAACTTCCTCTTTGGCTAATATTTTCATCGGTTGGACATATTCATAGCCGAGATCGTTTGCTACAGCTTTATAGGTGACTTCACCATTAATGGTGTTCAGTCCTGCTGCAAGAGCTGGATTTTCAATCAATGCTTTCTTTACACCTTTATTGGCAATTTGCAGCGCGTATGGAACTGTCACATTTGTAAGGGCGATAGTTGATGTTTGCGGAACAGCTCCCGGCATGTTTGCCACAGCATAATGGATAACACCATGCTTAATATATGTTGGGTTATCATGAGTAGTGACTCTGTCAGCTGTCTCAATAATACCTCCTTGGTCAACGGCGACATCAACAACTACAGATCCTGCTTCCATTGATTTAATCATTTCTTCCGTCACTAGTTTCGGTGCCTTCGAGCCTGGGATGAGTACAGCTCCAATCACTAAATCGGAATCTGCAACCGCCTTGGCAATGTTAAAAGGATTAGACATAAGTGTTTGGATTTGGCTGCCAAAAATATCATCGATTTGGCGCAAGCGATCTGGGCTTAAATCGATGATTGTTACATCAGCACCCAGACCCATTGCGATTTTTGCAGCATTTGTTCCTGCAACGCCACCGCCAATGACGGTAACCTTTCCTCTCTTAACGCCTGGTACACCAGAAAGAAGAATTCCTTTCCCGCCTTTCGTTTTCTCTAGAAGCTGTGCACCAATTTGGGCGGACATTCTTCCAGCTACTTCACTCATTGGAGTAAGCAGCGGCAGCGTATTTCCTGCTTGTACTGTTTCATATGCGATAGCTGTTACTTCATTTTCCACCAGTGCTCTTGTCAGTTCAGGTTCTGCTGCTAAATGCAGGTAAGTAAATAAAATAAGGCCTTTTCGGAAATACTTGTATTCACTTGAAATAGGTTCCTTGACCTTCATAATCATTTCTGCATTTGCCCAAACCTTCGCTGCGGCTGATTCAATAGAGGCACCAACCTCTTGATAGAACTCGTCCCTAAATCCACTCCCAAGTCCCGCTCCACTCTCGATCACTACCGTATGTCCAGCATTAACCAGGCTCATAGCACCGGCTGGGGTTAGAGCTACCCGATTCTCATTATTTTTAATTTCCCTCGGTACTCCAATAATCATTTAAATAACCTCCATTAATCATTATTATTAAAGATTACTAGCTTGAGCTCAGTCATTTCCTCGATGGCATATTTAATCCCTTCACGTCCAATGCCGCTTTCTTTTACACCGCCATAAGGCATGTGGTCAACACGGAAGGTGGGTATATCATTAATGAGGACTCCGCCAACATGCAATTTCTTTGATGCCTGTAAAGCAGTGTGAATATTATCTGTATAAATGCCAGCCTGCAGCCCATAACGGGAATCATTAACAAAATCAATCGCTTCCTCAACAGAGTTGACCTTGTTTATTAAAACAATTGGAGCGAAAACCTCCTGACATGACACCTTAGATGTTGGATTCACACCTAGTAAAACAGTAGGGAGGAGGATATTACCTTCACTGGCTCCGCCTGCAGCAACGATTGCCCCATTTTGTTTTGCCTCTGAAATCCATTCAAGGGTTCTTTCCACTTCCTTAGGATTAATTAAAGCAGAAACATCTGTGTCAGGATTTAAAGGATCTCCAGCTTTCAATTGTTGTGCTGCTTTAACAAATTTTTCAACGAAGCTGGTGTAGCTATCCTTATGGACATAAATTCTCTGAAGGGAAATACAAACCTGACCCTGATAACTGAAGGCTCCTTCTACACAGCGCTTAATGATTTTGTCGATATCAATATTTTTATCTACAATGAGTGCAGCGTTAGATCCCAGTTCCAGTGTGACATGTTTTAATCCCGCTTTATTCCTGATGCCGATTCCGACCTCGGGGCTGCCCGTAAAAGTAATTTTCTTCACTCGATCATCTGATATCAGCTTTTCACCTATGACCGGGCCACTTCCTGTTACTACATTCAAAGCACCTGGCGGCAGCCCGGCTTTTTGCATAAGTTCAGCAAGCAAATAGGCCGAAATGGGCGTCTGGCCTGCTGGCTTTAATACGACTGTATTTCCAGCGGCAATTGCAGGTCCAACCTTATGGGCAACGAGATTCATCGGAAAGTTAAAAGGAGTAATGGCTCCGATAACTCCAAGTGGTTCTTTTACAGTGTAAGCGAATCTCCCTTCACCGCCTGGAGCTGCATCCAGCGGGATTGTTTCTCCGCTAATTCTTTTAGCTTCCTCAGCAGCAAATTTGTAAGTTTGAATCGTTCTTGCCACTTCTCCTTTAGCGGTTTTTAGCGGCTTCGCCGCCTCTAAAGAAAGAATTTCAGCAGCTTGATCAAAGTGCGCTTCAAATAGGCCTGCGAGGTTTTCAAGGATTTTTGCCTGCTGATGGCTTGGCATTTCAGACATAATCGTTCTCGCCTTGTATGCAGCTTCTATAGCGGAATTGACTTCTTCCACTGTTGCACTTGGGATTTCTGCGATCAGTTCTTTGCTATAAGGAGAGAATAGGGGGTTATAATGTTTTGCTTTTGCCCACTCTCCATTGATAAACAGGTGATATTTTTTCATAAGCATATAACCTCCAAATTTTTGAACAAGATTAATTACTTTTTAAAAAAGTCCAGTTCTGAAATAAAAGTCTACACTTTTTGCTCTATTTGATAGATGGCATGATGGATAATTTCTACTAAACGATCAATCTCCTGCTTATTAATTGAAAGAGGGGGGCAAATACAAGTATATCCATCTTATCGAATACAACAGATCGGCAAATGAGTCCCTGTTTGGCTGCCTCATTGACAATCAGAGGGGCTAGGGGTCCCGCTGCCGATTGTTGGCTATTTAATTCAATAGCTCCCATAAGCCCTAACGCCCTGACATTTTTAACAATCTCTCTCTCTCCTTGGATCCATCTAAAGCCCTTGAGCATTTCTGCACCCATATTTTTGGCGTTCTCAATTAAGTTTTCATTTTCAATTATTTCAATATTCTTCAGTGCTACTGCGCATGCCATTGGATGACCGCTATAAGTATAGCCATGCAGGAGTGTGCCAGTTGATAATCGTTTAAAATCTTCATATATCTTTTCAGAGAGGACCACTCCGCCAAGCTGTGCATATCCACTAGTGACTCCTTTTGCAAAACACATTAAATCGGGGGCAACACCATAATGCTCAATTCCAAAGTATTTTCCTGTCCGCCCAAATCCGGTAATGACTTCATCCGTGATAAAAAGAATATTGTATTTATCACAAATATTTCTTACATTTTTAAAATACTCCTCAGGAGCAATATGAACTCCTCCAGCTCCTTGTACGGGCTCTGCAATAAAGGCAGCAATTGTATCAGGTCCTTCAGATATTACGGCTTCTTCAAACGCTTTTGCCGAAAAATTATCCGTATGATAAAAATCCGGTGCCAAGGAATTAGTGAAATCCCTGAAAGGCTTTAGGCCTGTTGCGCTGGTTGCCCCCATTGCAACCCCATGGTAGGACTTTATTCGGGAAATTATTTTCTTTTTCTCAGGCTGCCCTTTTAAAATCCAATAATGTCTTGCTAACTTATAAGCGGTATCATTGGCCTCTGATCCCCCAGAAGTAAAAAAGGTGGCATTTAAATCCCCAGGTGTGACCTCTGCTATTTTAGCAGCTAATCGAATAGCTGGTTCATTGCTAAATGTCGCGAAGCAGGAGCTAAAAGCCAGCTTATTCATTTGTTCCATGGCAGCAATACCCAGCTCTTTTCGCCCATGTCCAATATTTACATTCCAAAGAGAGGACATTCCATCAATAACCTTTTTCCCATGAACATCTTCGAGATATATGCCGTCTCCTTTTGTAAAAATATAGGCAGGGCCATTTTCCTGCTGTTGTTGAATAGGGGATGTAGGATGCATGAAATGCTTTTTGTCCAATTCCGCCAATTCTTGATAAGTAAGTTCATTTGCGATCATTATCATTCTCACCTCATACTTTAAATTTAAGTTTCTAAAAAGAACATAATGGCTTTCTTCTTACATCTAATTACAATGCAAGGATTGTGCCAAATATTATATGTAAGCCATTTTTTCCGGGGAACACACAAAAAAAGAGCTGAATTAAAATTCAGCTCGAGTTTTTTTAAAAATAAGAGTATAAGTTTTCACGAGTATTAAAAATGCTTAGTTATGTGACGCTTTAGCTTTTCTTATGGCCACGGCTGCTGCTGAGTGATGCAATGAATGTTTCCTCCGCCAACTGACACCTCACGAGTGTTAACCGTAACAATTTGCCGGTCCGGGAACATTCTTTGAAAAGCGGCGACAGCATGCTCATCCTGGGGATCATTAAATGTTGGCAAAATAACTCCACCGTTACATAAATAACAATTAATATAAGTAGAAATAAAGGTCACGTGTGTTGACCGTTCGTAACTATGTCTGGAGTAATCAATTTCAAAACTTTCAGCTTCGCTTAATGTTATTTGTTTCGGCATTTGTATTTTGTGTATTTTTAGTTTTCTGCCTTTTGCATCTGTTGCATTCTTCAGCCGTTCGTATGCATCCTGAAGCACTTCATACTGAGGATGAATCGGGTCATCTGTCCAGCTCATGGCAATTTCACCAGGCTTAACAAAAAATAAAACCTCGTCCACATGCCCATCTGTTTCATCTCCGACCAGCCCATCCTTTAACCAGATGATCTTTTCTACATTCAGGAATTCAGAAAGTCTTTCTTCTACCTCTTCTTTTGTTAAATTTTTATTTCGGTTTTTATTTAAAACACACTGTTCGGTAGTAATTAGCGTGCCTTCACCATCCACGGTTATAGCGCCGCCTTCTAAAACAAATTCTGTTGCATCGTACCGGCTTATATGCTCGATCTCTAATACTTTTCGTTTTACTTGGAGATCTAAATCCCAAGGGAAATATAAACCCTCTTCAATTCCTCCCCAGGCATTAAACCCCCAGTCAATCCCGCGCACCTCACCTTGATCATTTTTCACAAAGGTTGGACCAATATCTCTCATCCAGGCATCGTTAGAGGAAATTTCAATTACGCGGATATGTTCAGGTAAAAGGGCGCGGGCATTTTCGAATTGTTCCGGTCTTACACACATGGTAACAGGTTCAAATTGGGCAATCGCTTTTGCAACTTCGACATATACCCTTTGAGCAGGCTTAGCTCCAGCTCTCCACGTATCCGTTCTGACTGGCCAAAGCATCCAGGTCCCCTTATGTTTTTCAAATTCTCCCGGCATTCTAAAACCGTCTTTTTTTGGTGTTCCATTCATTGTTAATACCATGTTTTATCCCCCTAAACTCAGTAATTCATCGTAATTATTGACAGAGCCTTTATATAAAGAAAGCAGCGATGCTTTAAAAAACTCCCTCCTTAAACTGTATTTACTAGGTTTCTGTTGCAAGTTCCATGCCAAGATTAAGAAGAGAATTTTAAATGCTTATATCCAATTTTTTTCGTTTTCTAAGCCTTTGGTAAATTTGTTTTTCGAATAAATGAACCGATTTCGAATCAATTCATGTTTTAGTTTATGTAACTTATAAATTATATTTTTGCAGTCTTCTTATCAAGGAGGATTGTGTTATTCCAAGTGCTTTGGCGGCTTTCCTGGTGGAGTTATGTTCTTTTTGGGCATCAATAATCAGCTTTTTTCAATTTCCTCGATATAACTAGGAAGACTTTGGCCATTTAGTTTGGGAGGAAACGCACTTTCCTTCTTCTGAACCTCTCTTAATACCTTTTCCGATAAGTCGCTTTTATCAATTATTTCTGACTTTGCAGTGACAACTAAACGTTCGATCATGTTCTCTAATTCACGAATATTACCAGGCCAGCTATAATTCTGCAGATAATCAACCAGCTCTTTTCCTAAGACAGTGGACTTTCGATATTTTGTTTTGAAAAGTTCAAGGTAATGAAAAACAAGAGGAATAATATCATCCTTTCTTTCTCTTAGCGCCGGGATTTGAATTGAAACAACGTTCAATCTATAATATAAATCCTCTCTGAATCGCTTTTCTTGGACCATTTCCAGAAGGCTTTGATGGGTAGCGGTAATAATCCGTACATCTACCTGTTTTAATTCGGTGGAACCAATAGGAAAAAATGACTTTTCCTGAACCAATTGAAGAAGCTTGGGCTGCAGAGTTAAAGGCAGTTCCCCGATTTCGTCAAGAAAAAGGGTACCTCCATTTGCCTTCTCAACTAATCCGATTTTCCCGCTATTGTTTGCTCCGGTGAATGCTCCTTTCTTGTATCCAAATAATTCTGATTCCAGCAGAGTTTCAGGAATTGCTCCACAATTTATTTGAATAAACGGTTTATCGGTTCGGTTGCTCCTTCTGTGAATCATTGATGCAATCATGCTTTTCCCGACCCCAGTCTCTCCGGTTAAGAGGATGGTTACGTCTAATGATGCAATTCTCCCGATTAAATCCAAAATTTCCTCATGTTTTTTGCTATTGCCAATAATGATGTGATTGTTTTTCTTTTCTGATTCCTTGACCTTCATTTCCTGGAGTTCATCCCAATACTTTTGGAGAAGTATTTCCGCTTTTTCCAGCTGAAGGGAGGACCTGACAGTATCCGTTATATCCTTAACATTGACCAGGACATACTGGGTCTTATCTTCTTTTATTTCAACAAAATAGCCAGTTGCTAAGTATTGTCGCCCTTTAGAGGTTTGAACCTTTGTCACGGTCTCTCTTTTTTCTAACACAATATTTGTAATGGACGGGGTGAATAAGCCGTCTTTTTCAAGATCAGATACACTTCTTCCGATAACCTTAGAGCGCGGTGCTCCCATTTGCTTTGAACTAGTGTCATTAATCCATAGAGCGATGCCATTATGGTCAGCTATAAAAATCCCATCTTTTAAATGATTAAACATATGATGAAAATGTTTATCTTCAAAAAACTTTTTGCTCATATTAAGCCCCCAAAGTATGATCGATAGAGTTTGATTCGTTTTCGATTCAAAATGAACCGGAATTGGTTCGAAATAATTACTATATTATTAATTTTCAGATTAATAGTCAAATAAATATTGATATTTAGGATGATTTTCACTTTGGCATAAAAATTGCATTAAAAATAGTTGAGGAGGTAAGTAAATGGAAACTACGAAACTCATGGTTAATAGAAAACGCCTGCTTGATACGATTAATGTAAGTTCTTCCATTGGAGCGTTAGAAAATGGAGGATTAAATCGGCTGGCTTTAACAGAAGAAGATAAAAAGATGAGAAATATATTTGTTAAATGGCTGCAGGAAGAGAAGCTGGACGTACGAGTTGACGACCTTGGAAATATTTACGGAAGGAGAAAAGGAAAGTTTAATGATAGTCCAGCTGTTGCAATTGGATCTCATTTAGATACACAGCCCTGCGGCGGACGGTTTGACGGAATCCTGGGTGTTTTAACCGCCTTGGAGGTCATCCGTACATTAAACGAAAATAATATTGAAACTAATTATCCAATTGAAATAGTTAATTTTACTAATGAAGAAGGTGCCCGTTTTGAGCCTCCGATGCTTGGATCAGGTGGTGTTGCAGGTGAATTTACAACAGACTTTATCTATAACACAAAGGATAATGAGAACATTTCGTTCCAGGAGGCATTAAAAAAATTCAATACATGGGAGACGAAAAGCACAGATTAAGAGATATAAAATACTTTATCGAGCTCCATGTGGAACAAGGTCCCATTCTTGAAAAAAACAACAAGTTAATTGGAATTGTCGAAGGAATTCAAGGAATAAGCTGGCTGAATGTAAAGGTAGTAGGAGAGACAAATCACGCTGGGCCTACTCCGATGGAAGACCGAAAGGATGCCTTGGCACCTTCAGCTAAAATGGTTACCAAAGTATATGAAATAACAAATGAAATAGAAGGTTTGAAAACGACAGTAGGAAAACTTAATGTCAAACCGAATATTACGAATGTTATACCTGGTGAAGTAGAGTTCATGATTGACGTGCGGCACAAGGATGATGAGATTAGAGCTGGTACAATTGATAGACTAAGAGAGCAGTTAGGCACAATTGCGGTAATGAATAATGTTGAAGTTACGATTTCAACAGATTGGAATTCGGATGCTGTGCTATTTTCCTCCGAAGTTATGGATGCAATTAGTGAAGCTGCAGGCGTGTTGGGATATTCCACTTTAAGATTATTTAGCGGTCCAGGACATGATGCAAAATATATAAGTAAAATGGCCGACACCGGGATGATTTTTTTACCCAGTATTAACGGGATTAGCCATAATGAAAAAGAATTGACTTTAGAGGACGACATTGAGAAGGGTGCAAATGTCCTTCTGAACACGATTCTAAAGCTTGCAAGGGCTCATTAACTTTTATTTATTTAATTGGCTTTTTAAAACTATTTTAACTGGAGGCATGTTTGAAAATGAACCAAAATCAAACAATTATGAATGGAAAAAACGAATTGCTGGCAAGTGAACTTTCCGCTTTAGATCGCAGGCATCTCCTTCATCCATCTACGAATCCAAAATTACAGGCGCAAACAGGCCCAAAACTTATTTTTACAGGTGGAGAGGGAATTTACCTCCATGACATGAGCGGCAAAAAATATATTGATGGAGTTTCCATGCTGTGGAATGTAAATTTAGGGCATGGAAATAAGGAAATGGCTGAAGCTGCCTATAATCAGATGGTCAATGTTGCGTATGCTTCGGCATTTTATGGCTATGCAAATGAACCAACTGTTCGCTTGGCTGAAAAAATTGCTTCATTAACACCGGGAGATTTAAATACCGTTTTCTTCACTTCCGGTGGATCGGAATCAAATGATACTGCCTTTAAATTATCCAGGTTTTATTGGCAATTGCAGGGATACACCGAAAAAAGAACGATTATTTCATTAAAGAGAGGGTATCACGGTGTAACAGTTTCTGCACAAAGGGCAACTGGTATAGAGGTTTACCGTGAATTCTCGGGATCTACTGACCCGGATATCGTGAATGCAAAAGCTCATTTAACAGAGTGTGAACTTGGTGACACGAACCATCCAGAGTATGAGGGATGTATTAGAAGCATCATTGAAAAATTAGGAAAAGATAAGGTTGCAGCTGTTATTGTAGAGCCAATCCAAGGAGCTGGCGGAGTCCATATTCCTCCTGATGGCTATCTTCAGGCTGTTAGAAAATTATGTGATGAGTTTGATATCCACCTTATAGCAGACGAGGTTATCTGTGGTTTTGGACGTACAGGAAAAATGTTCGGGGTAGATCATTGGGATGTTGTTCCGGACTTTATGTCAATCGCAAAGGGGATAACCAGCGGGTACATTCAACTTGGCGGTGTGGTCATGAGAGAAAAAATCAGAGATGCCTTTACATCATATGACGGCATGCTTGCGCATGGATTCACTTACAGCGGGCATCCGACAGCTTGTGCAGTGGGATTAAAAAATATTGAAATTTTAGAACGAGATGGTCTTATTGAAAAAGCCCGGATATTGGGAGAACGATTAGAGAAGGGGCTTCTTTATTTAGAAGACAAATATGAATTTGTATCAGGGTCAAGAGTGAAGGGTTTATTGGCTGGTTTTGATTTAATGAAGGATCCAGATCAAAATATTCCTTTTGATGAATCTGTAAAAGCATCGGTTAGTGTGGTAGATGAAGCATATCAAAGGGGCTTATTGATTAGGCCATTTGATTTTGAACCAGGGATGAACATTGTTGCGATTGCTCCTCCTTTTATCACTAGTGATAATGAGTTGGAACGAATTATCCATATTGTAGATGATTCTTTAGCAGCCTTTTCAAAAAAGGTCACAAAATAATTTGAGTAAGCAAGGAGGAAGATCCGGATGGTTGGCAATACGGTGGAATTGCACCCCAAAGTGATAGAATTTTTAAAAGAACCAAAAAAACTATTTATCAATGGAGAATGGGTTGAGTCCATTGAAGGAGATACAATTCAAACGATAAATCCTGCTACAGGAGAAGAGTTAGCTATTGTATATGCTGCGTCAGAAAAGGATGTTCATTTAGCTGCCGAAGCGGCTTCAAGGGCATTTGAAGAGGGACCCTGGCCGAATATTTCCTCTGCAGAAAGATCTAAGCTCATGCATAAACTGGCTGATTTAATGGAACGGGACATGCAGGTGCTGGCAGAGCTTGATACATTAGACAATGGGAAGCCCATTAAAGAAATGTTAACTGGCGATCTCCCTAATGCAATCGAACAGCTAAGATATTTTGCAGGCTGGACGACAAAGATGACTGGACAGACCATTCCTATTTCAACAACTCATTTAAACTATACTCACCATGAGCCAGTCGGTGTGGTTGGGCAGATTATTCCGTGGAATTTTCCCATCATGATGGCCCTATGGAAAATAGCTCCCGCTCTTGCAACAGGCTGTACTATTATATTAAAACCTGCAGAACAAACACCTTTATCAGCTTTATATTTAGCTAAGTTAATAGAGGAAGCAGGTTTCCCAAAAGGGGTTGTCAACATTCTTAATGGCTATGGAAAAATAGCCGGAAATGCGCTTGTTAAACATCCAAAGGTAAATAAAATTGCTTTCACTGGTTCAACACCTGTTGGTCGAGCCATTATGAAAGAAGCTGCAAACACGATGAAACGAGTAACCTTGGAGCTTGGAGGCAAATCACCAAATATTATTTTGCCTGATGCGGATCTGGATAAAGCGATACCAGGTGTATTTTCCGGGATTATGGCAAATCAAGGTCAAGTATGCTGCGCGGGCTCAAGAGTGTTTATACCAGATCATCTTTATAACCAGGTAATGGATAGACTGGTAGATTATGCAGAAAAGGTAAAACTGGGTAATGGTTTGGATGAGTCAACAGAAATGGGTCCACTCGTCTCTAAAAGACAGCAGGAAATTGTAGCATCCTATATAGAAAAGGGGATAAAAGAAGGTGCAAATCTTCTAATAGGCGGAAAAAGCTTAGACAAAGGCTATTTTGTTCAGCCAACCGTATTTGCTGATGTACAGGATGAAATGTCTATAGCCAGAGAAGAGATTTTCGGTCCAGTTGCAGCTGCGATGCCATATAAGAGTATCGATGAAGTTGTAGAACGCGCCAACTGCAGCCCATACGGATTGGCAGCAGGATTGTGGACGGAAAATTTAAAACATGCCCATACTATTTCAAGAAAATTAAAGGCTGGTACTGTGTGGGTTAATTGCTATAATATCACCAACGCAGCTGCACCTTTTGGAGGATATAAAGAATCCGGATTTGGCCGCGAGATGGGGTCATATGCATTAAATAGCTACACGGAAGTAAAGAGTGTATGGGTTAACTTAGAGTAATTAGCCTTACTTAATGGCCTTCAATAAATAGAATGTTAATCGAAGGCTGTTAGGTAAAATTCTTCTCGAAATGAAAGCGGATTCAATATAGAGGGAAAGGGTGTTTATATGGATGATACGAATCAACTTCAGCGAAGGTTGAAATTAAAGCATGTTGTCGCAATTGGAATTGCTTATATGTCTCCATTTGCTGTATTTGATACTTTCGGAATTGCTTCGGATGTATCCTCAGGGCATGTGCCGGCAGCATATATTATCGTTTTTACTGCAATCCTTTTTACGGCTTTGAGCTATGGAAAGTTAGTTAAGAAATACCCAACGGCAGGTTCAGTTTATACTTATACAAAAAATATTTTGAACCCATATTTGGGAATAATCGCTGGCTGGATCACTTTTCTTGCTTATTTAGCTTTGCCAATGATCAATGCCTTATTGGCCAAAATCTATTTATCTGCTGCCTTGCCAGAGGTTCCCGATTGGATTTGGATTGTGGGGTTAATTCTTGTCATTAGTATTTTAAATATTTTTGGAGTAAAGCTGGCAGCTTCATTAAATATGCTGCTCGTTGCTTTCCAGTTTATTGTCGGAGTCCTCTTCATTTACCTTAATGTAAGATCAATTATTAAAGGACCCGAATCTTTAATTTCTATTAGTGAATTATTTCCGTCCAGTATGGGAATTTCCGGTCTATTTGCCGGTGCTGCACTTCTGGCTTTATCCTTTATCGGTTTTGATGCAATCACTACACTTTCGGAGGAGACGATTGAACCGAAAAAGACAATCCCAAGGGCGATTATTTTAGTAGCTTCAATAGGGGAATCTTCTTCTTTACGGTAACTTTCTTCATGCAGTCCCTTTTTCCTGATGTATCTGTGTTTAATGATATCGAAGGAGCCTCTCCAGAGATCGCCTATACCATTGGAGGAAATCTTTTCTTATCTATTTTCACAGCTGGCGCATTATTTTCAGTATTTGCTTCCGGCTTAGCAGCTCAAGTAAGTGCATCAAGGCTGTTATATGCTATGGGCAGAGATAACGTTTTGCCTAAAGGGTTCTTTGGGTATCTTCATCCTAATTTAAATACACCGGTCCCAAATATTCTATTTATTGGGCTTCTGGCGCTTTCCTCTCTTTTTCTGGATTTAACAATGGCAACATCACTTATAAATGTAGGGGCATTTACGGCATTTAGCTTTGTTAATATTTGTGTGATTGCAAATTATTTTAAAACCAATACAAAACGTACGATTGGATTCACCTTTGGAAACTTGATCGGCCCCCTGGTTGGACTTGGTTTCATTATATACCTATGGAGCAGCCTGGATTTTATGTCCATTATTGCAGGATTAATATGGACTTTACTCGGTATCGTTTATTTAATTATATCAACCGGCTTCTTTAGTAAAGAACCCCCAAAGATCGACTTTGAAGAGTTAGAGATGTAGCATCAACGTTTTGATTTTTTTATAGTAGTGTGTCTGAAACATCCCTAAACAATAAGGAGTGAAATGTCGATGAATAATAGATTGCGTAACAAGTTGTGGTTTTTGATTTTCATCCTTATTCCATTAATGCTCATACTTGGTGCCTGTACTGAAAAATCAGATGTAACCGCCAAAAAGGACACAAATTCTTCTGATAAAAAGGACGTGGAGGCATCTCATGATCATGCCTCACTTGTACTTAAAAATGGGAAGGTTTACACCATGGAAGAAGATCAGCCGCTTGCTGAAGCAGTTGCAATTAAAGATGGAGAAATCCAGTTTGTAGGAAGCAGTTCTGACGCGGAAAAATATGTGGGGGAGGATACTGAGGTAATTGATCTGGAAGGAAAGATGGTATCTCCTGGTTTTATGGATGGTCATACTCACCCGCCAGGTTTATGGACCTCCAAGCTTTTTGAAGTATATCTAGCAGAGCTTGAAAGCCATGAAGAATATGTCCAAGCAGTCGCTGATTTTAGGGAGAAAAATCCTAAGGCCAAAATCATTACTGGGGATGGATGGGTGAACGGTCCGTATGAACAGGCGGATGGTACCAACCCAGGCCCTAAGAAAGAGGATTTGGATGCAGTTGTTTCGGATATACCTGTTATGCTTTACTCTATCGACAAACACTCAGTATGGGTAAATTCAAAAGCGCTGGAGATTGCCGGAATTACCAAGGATACAGTGGTTCCTAAGGGTGGTATGATTGAGCGTAATCCTGACGGTTCTCCCCGGGGTGTGCTGCGGGAAGGAGCAATGGATTTGCTCGCAGATGTCCAGGCGCTGTCTAACTTAACGGATGAACAATATAAAGAGGCAATATTAGAATTTCAAAAAGAAATGCATAGCTTTGGTATGACAGGAGTCATGAATATGTCAGGCGGTGATAGAAGTTTAAAAGTACTGAATGAATTAGAAAAAGAGGGGAAGCTGACCATGCGGGTCGCCAATGCAATTGTATTTGGACCGGAAACTCAACCGGAAGAAGCGGTTGCGAAAATACAGGATGCTGGTAAAAAGTACAATTCAGATTGGCTTTCAGTGAACACCGTAAAATTATTTGCTGATGGAGTGACTGAAGGGAAAACAGCCCTCTTTGTTGAACCATATACCAAGAATGCCGGAATGGGATCCCACCACCACGGTGATGCGAATTGGAAAGAGGATACTTTTAATAAGATGGTCTCAAAGCTAGATAAGGAAGATATACAAGTACACATTCACGCAATCGGCGATGGGGCAGTTAAAATGGGCCTTGATGCCCTGGAATTGGCAAAGAAAGAAAATGAAGAGCACAATTCCCGCCACACGATTACTCATATCAGTGCGATTCAGGATAGTGACATCTCCCGTATGGCGAATTTAGGTGTTATTGCGAGCTTGCAGCCTTTTTGGTTTTACAAAGATCAGTACTATGACTTGGAAAAGGCCATGATAGGGGAGAAACGTGCATTAGCCATGTATCCGGCTAGAGAAATGTGGGATGCCGGAGTAACGATTGCCAGCAGCAGCGATTATCCGCCTACCCCTGATTATCGCCCATTGAACGCAATAGAAACAGGAGCTACAAGAAATAGTCCTTATCCAGAAGAGCAAGATACTGATTTGGTTCGCAACCTTGATCAAGCTCTTACTGTAAAGGAAATGCTGCAGTCATACACAAAGAATGTTGCGTATCAAATATATCGCGAAAATGACTTAGGCTCACTTAAAGCTGGGAAGAAAGCGGATATGGTTGTTCTTGGAGAGGATCTGACCAATATTGAACCAAAAAATATATCTGAAACCTCTATTGTTTACACGATAGTTGATGGGAAGATTGTATTTAAAGGGGAATAAAACTGATCTATGTCTGTAATTTCTCAATAAAAAGAAGCTGATACCTACTATTCGTAGATGATCAGCTTCTTTTTCTATATATTGTCATGTTTACTAGTTCTTAATCCTCTATACGAGTTTGTTATTATTTTAAGTGTCTTCATTTTACCTTAATATCTCATTTTCTTTAGGGACAAATTACACAAGTAAAGGGTTTCCGATGACGGCTGGGACGTTCGTGCGCCCTGTTCTATCGTGAATAAGAGAGGAAATATATGATAACCACATGGTATAGACATTTATAGTAATAGAAGCAAGTGTTTATATGTTTCGGCACATAGGTTCTCTATTAACTTATAGTTAAAATACGTTTGACAAAAAATTTTTAGGTCTTGAATGGGAACCGAGTTCTAATGTTTATACAGCTAAAGTTAACTTACTTAGAATTATATATGCTTTCATTTGTAAGTTGGCGGATTCACGCGATGAGTGGTATTAGGAAAGTTGAGATGTTAGAGTGTTAAATCAATTGTATGGCATTGAATTTAACTAATCTGTTCCTAGACAAATTGGAAATAAAAACTATAGAATAGCTAATAAAAATAGATTAAATTAAGGATATTAAAAAAATACAAAATATTATGAAAAGGAATGGAGGGAGGAAAAGAAATGAAAAATGAGATTACAGTATATTTGACAGAAGTTACTCGCAGGTTTTCCTTTAAAGATAGCAGTTGCCTTAAAACATTTCAAACAGAAGCAATAGCAGTTCATTTTGCAATAGATCGTACGAGAGCAAGCAGATTATTAAATGAGCTAGCTAAAGAAGGGACTTTATTAAAAATTAATACTCGCCCTGTTTGTTTTTTACACAGACAAACGCTAGAAAAACAATATGGGAGTTTGCAGCATACTGTTTATGATAGTTTGGAATCGATAGAGAAAGAGCTTATTCCCGACTCGGAGGAAATTTTTAAAAGGCTGATTGGATATGAGAAGAGTTTGAAAGAAGCCATTGAACAAGTCAAAACAGCCATTTATTACCCAAATATGGGATTGCCATTACTTCTACTAGGTCCAACTGGTGTAGGGAAGACTTTCTTCGCAAAACTTATTTATGATTATTCAAGGGCGAAAAAAATCATTTCGGATCAGGCTCCTTTTTTTGTTTTTAATTGCGCCCAGTATGCAAATAATCCCGAACTATTATCAAGCTATCTATTTGGGCATTCAAAGGGGGCTTTTACAGGCGCCTTGAAGGACCAGGTTGGTCTGATTGAACAAGCAAATAATGGGATATTGTTTTTGGACGAGGTCCATCGTTTAAATAAAGAAGGACAGGAGAAGCTATTTACCTTTATGGACCAAGGAATATTCACAAGGTTAGGTGAAACGAGTGTTGTTAGAAAGTCCAAGGTTCGATTGGTGTTCGCGACTACAGAAAGCCTGTCCGTTTTTTTAGAGACTTTTTTAAGAAGAATACCAATTAAAGTAAATATCCCTAGTCTTGAGGAACGGGGGCCAGATGAAAAAAAACAATTTATTCACCACTTTTTTATGGAAGAAAGTAAGTTACTTGGCCTGCCAATCGAGGTAACAAATAAGACTGTTGATATTTTAAACAAATATCATTATAGCGGCAATATCGGTGAATGTAAGAATACAATTAAATATGCTTGCGGCTTTGCTTTCTCTAAGAAGTCGAAAACAATGGATAAAATTTTTGTAACCCTACAGGACTTGCCAAAGCAAATTTTTAAAAATTCCCCGAATCTTTTTAATAATTACTCTGCTAAAGATGGCAGTGTGCTCTTCTCACCTAATAGTAAGCAGTCTTTTAATCATGTAAATGAAATGAAAATTACACTTATTGAACAAACCTATCAGAATTGCTTAAACTATTTCTTGAAGTTCGAGAATGATCACTTCGTTGAATCTGCATTTATAGAGAAATGTACAGATGAGATAACAGCTATGATGGATAGGTTAATATTTGAACGCCCTAATGAATCAAATAATATAATGATGGAGATTATTCTTTCAACTATGCAGGATATCTTTAGATATCTGGAATTGAATTATTATGTGAAATATGATGGCAACAGTGTTTATACATTATCATCCTATTTATTTTTTAAAGCTTATCCTTTTCAATTTTCGAAACAGGAACAGGTTCTATCTCAACGCATGCTTCAATTCATAAAAGATCATTATAAAATGGAATATTCAATTGTTTCTAAGTTGAAGGTATTTATTGAAAAACGGATGGACATTCATTTAAATCTCGAAGATTTTGTCATGATGACATTATTCTTATGTAAGGCAAAAATAAAGCAATTCCATAACCGAGTTAAAGCCATGATTATTGCCCATGGATATGCCACAGCTAGCAGCATTGCAAATGTATGTAATCGTCTTTTGGGAGTAAATGTCTTTGATTCCATTGACATGCCTGTAGAGGCTACCGTCCGTGACATTACAGTGAAAATGCTGCAATATATGGAGGAACAGGATACTTCAACTGGCTTAGTTGTTCTCGTCGACATGGGCACATTGAGTTTAATCCATGATCATATAAAAGGTGAGATTGATGGTCCACTTCTTTGTGTAGACCAGGTTTCGACCCCAGCTGCGTTAGAGATTGGAAATTATGTAATACAGGGAAGGACCGTAGAGGAAATGGTAGAACCTCTTCAAAAATCAGTACAACCTAATATAAATCTATACTATCCCACATATGGGAAGGAATACGCTATTATAACGTCTTGCTTTACTGGAATTGGAACGGCTACACAGATTCAGCAGCTTCTTTCGGAAAGTATTGGGGATTTATTAGACATTAAAGTGATAGCTCATGATTTTGACCGGCTTAAACAAAACGGAATGAACGAGGCGCCTTTAAGAATTTATGATGTACTAGCTATTGTGGGAACAGCAAATCCAGAGATAGAGGAAGTTAATTTTATTTCATTAGAGGATATTATTTCTGGTAAAGGTGAAGGTGATGTGTTTCGAATATTCGATAAAATTGCTGACTCTGAGATTATTCGTCAAGTAAACGATAGAATTATTATGAACTTTTCCCTTAGCAGGGTTATTGATTCCTTGACTATTCTTGATACAGAAAAAATTATTCATAAAGTAGAGCAGGGAATTATTCAAATAGAAAAACAGATGAGACAGAAGCTTCCAAATGACAAAAAGATAGCTTTATTTGTCCATGTAAGCTGTATGATTGAGCGATTAATAAGAAAAGCACCGATCACGGAATACCCTAATTTAGATAAATTTCAAAATAATCACACTAAGGAAATCAAATGGATAAAAAATGCTTTTAGTGTGTTGGAAGATCATTATAGTGTGCAAATGACACTGGCAGAGATCGGTTATATCTACAATATTATCGAGCCTAAAGTATTGACCCAGAAAGAATTAGTATGAAATATATAAATATTTTTCAAGCATGTCACTAGTTGGCATGCTTTTTGCATTATAAAAAATGAAAAAAATAAGGGGGATAGATCATGAAACACTTTTTAATCGCCACTCATGGGGAGTTATCCCAAGCATTTATCGAAACAGTAGAACTGATTGCTGGAAAGCAAACGAATGTTTCCTATTTTGGGATGACAAAACTAAAGTCTGGCGATATGGCGAAAAAGGAATTGAAAGAGATATTAGGCGGCAAGAAGGAGGATGAGCATTTTATTGTATTAACGGATGTGTTTGGCGGCAGTGTTACAAATATTTGTACCGAACTGCTGCTTGAAATGGATGATTTTGACCTAATTACCGGCTTAAATTTGCCGATGATACTTACTATGATTTTGACAGGCGAGGAAACAAGCGTTACTGATACAATTTCCGAAGGCGTAAGCGCAGCACAAAATGGAATTATTCATATTAATAACTTACTAAAATCCCAGAAAGGAAGTATGTGTGATGATTTCATTATTAAGGATTGACGATCGCTTAATTCACGGTCAAGTAGCATATGGCTGGACCTCTGCCCTGGGGGTTAATGTCATACTTGTAGTTAATGATGAAGCCAAAAATGACCATATGAAAGCGATGGCACTTAATCTGGCCAAGCCGTCCAGCGTAAAACTGTATATTCGAGGGGTTCAAGAATCCGGTGAGATTGTCCAAAAGTTTTCACAATCACAAAAAAGTAAGGTTTTGGTTCTTGTAAAGAATACAAATGATGCTGTTGAACTAGCAAGAAATTCAGGAGGGGTTATCAAAGAAGTAAATGTTGGCGGATTACGCTATTCGGAAGGAAAAAGAAAGTTAACAGACTTGGTAGCTGTTGATGACCAGGATCTTGCGAATTTAAAGGAAATGGAAGAAATGGGAATAGAACTTGAATTTAGAATGTTGCCCCGTGATAAGAAAAAGGGGCTAAAGGATATGATTTAAAAGATTAAAAGGGGGTTTTTGATGGCAGCACAAGCAATTATGTTAGGAATTATTGCTGGAATTGGAATTTTGGATAGTCGGATTTTTGGGGTACTGATGTTAGAGCGTCCTTTGGTTTTAGGCCTCTTAGTGGGTTTGGTTTTAGGAGATGTCCAGCAGGGTGTCATCATCGGGGCACAGCTTGAATTAATCTGGATGGGTATTGCCGGAATAGGCGCAGCTACACCTCCGGACATTGTAACAGGCGGGGTGCTAGGAACTGCTTTTGCAATTATTTCTGGCCAAGGTGTGGAGGTAGCACTAGTACTGGCTGTTCCGATTGCTGTATTAGCTCAGTCACTAGGTGTACTGGTCAGAATTATTAATACTTACTTTATGCATAAGGCTGACAAATATGCGGCAAAGGCAGATTTCCGAGGCGTAACAATAATGATGTGGATTCCTCCAATTTTGTTTTTCCTAAGCGTATTTATTCCAACTGTCTTAGCGATTATTTTAGGGGCAGAACAAGTGAAAAATTTAATTGAATCAGTCCCTAAAACGATTCTGGGAGGGTTAGAGGTTGCTGGGAATTTATTACCTGCAGTTGGATTCGCTTTACTGCTCGATATGCTGTTTTCTAAATAGATGGGTGTTTACTTTTTCCTCGGGTTTTTAGCAGCCTCCTTCTTAGATATTAATATCACAGCCATTGCGTTATTTGGAGCATGTATAGCTATAATTGTTAATCTCGTTATTAACAATAACAATAATAATCATGGTAATGACCAAAAAGCTAACATTAATAACTTAACGGAGGGGAGATCGACTTTGAGTAGTCCCAAAAAAATAACTAATAAAGAATTGCGCCAAGTATTTTGGAGATCCTTTGCCCTTCAAGGAGCCTTTAACTATGAACGGATGCAAAATTTAGGCTATGCCTTTGCTATGATTCCGGTTATCAAAAAATTATACGACAATCACGATGACCAGGTAAAAGCCCTAAACAGGCATTTGGAAATATTCAATACAACCCCGGCTGTGTCAACAACGATTATGGGGATATCCGCCGCCATGGAAGAACAAAATGCAAACGATTCTAATTTTGACTCGAATTCAATAAATGCGGTTAAAGCATCACTCATGGGTCCGCTGGCAGGTATTGGTGATTCACTGTTTTGGGGAACATTTCGAATTATTGCAGCTGGGATTGGTGTTTCACTTGCAACACAGGGAAACATTTTCGGACCTATATTGTTTTTAATCTTATTTAATATTCCTCACCTTTTTATTAGAATTGCTGGACTAAAACTGGGATATCGTGTCGGTGTAAATTCTCTTGAAAGAATACAAAAAGAAGGTTTAATGGAGAAGATTATGGCGATGACCACTACTGTCGGATTAATGGTAGTTGGAGGAATGGTCGCCACCATGTTAAAGCTGACAACCCCGCTCGAATTTAACATTAACGGTGCAAAGGTAGTTCTTCAAGATATCTTGGATCAAATATTACCGAATATGCTGCCTTTGATTGCTACATTTGTCATATATGGATTAATGAAAAGAAAAGTTAGCATTACCAAACTAACCCTAGGAATTATCGTTGTTGGAATCCTTCTACATTGGATTGGATTACTTTAAAAGAGAGGAAGAATAAAAATGAGAATTGAAGATTACATGCAAGAAACCCCAGGGAAAATGAAGGAAATTATTCAAGGTGCAGATCAATTGTTTGCCGAAGTAAGAAATAAAGAAATTGACCGTGTGGTTGTTACCGGCTCCGGTACAAGCTATCATTCTGGTCTCCAAGTACAAAAGTTAATGCAGTCCGTAACGGGTATTCGTGTAGATGTCTATTATCCATTTGCTATTAGTAGAGAAACTTTCTTAGGGGATTCTTCCAAAACGCTATTAATTGGTGTATCACAAGGTGGAAGCAGTTACTCAACTTATAATGCAATGAAATTAGCAAAAGATGCAGGTTGTATGATAGCTTCGATGGCTGGGCAAGAAAAAGCATTAATTGATGAGGTAGCGGATTTTATCTTGACAGTTAAATGCGGTGAGGAAAAAGCAGGTGCAAAGACTAAAGGATTTTACACGACTAAGTTAAACCTGACTCTATTTGCACTGCAACTTGCAAGAGAAACAAATAAAATAACATCAGCAGAATATAATGCAGAAATCATTGAATTAGAGAGAAGCGCAAATCAGTTTTTGAAAACATACGAAAAGTCTTATCAATGGATTGATGCGAATAAGGAAAGATTATCTAATGCAAAAGAAATTCGAGTTATTGGGACAAGTGAAATCTATGGCGATACATTAGAAAGTGCCCTGAAGTTGTTAGAAACGCTGCGAATTCCGGTAACTGGCTACGAGTTCGAAGAATTTATTCATGGTATTTATAATGCGGTCAATGAAGATTCTACTATTATTATTTTAGATACTGGAGTAGAAAAACGAGTAAAGAAAATGATAGAGGTGCTATCTGATTGGACTGAAAATATCTATGTAATTGGATGTGAGTCTGATGAGAATTCTCGAAGCCTGGCTGCTGAGTTTATCAACCACCCCTATTATAAGACCTATGAATATATTATCCCGATTCAGTTAATGTGTGCAATAATTCCACCACTAAGGGGAGTGGATCCCAGTATTCCAAAAGATCCAAAGTTTCATCAGAAATTAGGAAGTAAAAAATTAAATAACTAATATTCACTTAAGGCTACCATAGTCTCAAAAGCAGGAATATGTGAGACTATGGTTATTTTCTAACAATTTTAGTGACCTTTAAGTATTATAAAGGGTAGATAAAGGAGATTGAACTAATGACTGAAAAAATATTTACAATTGTAGATAAAGAAGGAATCCACGCACGCCCTGCATCACTATTGGTTCAAACAGCAAACAAGTACAGTTCTGACACTTCTATAGAGTTTAATGGAAGCAAGGGGAATTTAAAATCCATCATGACTATTATGACTTTAGGTATTCACCAAGGAGCAAAAATAAAAATAAGTACTTCAGGCCCTGATGGAAATGAAGCACTTGCTGCTATTGAGGAGGTATTGAAACGTGAAGGGTTGGGTGAATGATAACAATTTGGCTAAAAGGGATTTGGGTGCGAATACTTTTCAAAAATGTCGCTGACGTTGCAGTGACCGCTCAATAAGTCAAGTGACTAAAATCGTGAACCAACTTAATGGGGATTATCTGGAACTATTGGAAAAGACGATACAATCAGCATTGTATTTAATGAAATTGTTGATGTCCAAAGACGTCTATACATTAGTGACGAACAAATATTCAACCGGGATCGAAAATGATAAAAAGTTGTCTTTTATAAAAGGAGCATAACATATTTTCCTACTGATTAAACAGCGAAGTAATTCGCTTCAGACTGTCGACAAACTCGATGAAAATCGTGCTTGTCTGCAGTCTTTTTTATTTTAAAATAGAAGTAATACAATGCTTGAGGTGATTTAAATGCTTTCAAAACATAATCCAATTCAACGGGATCAAATTGAAATGGTTGCTTTAGACGAACTTGTACCGGCGGACCATTTGGTCCGCAAAATTGAAGCGGCGATTAATTTCTCATTCATCTATGACTTGGTAAAAGATAAGTATTCAGAAAAAGGCCGCCCAAGTATTGACCCTGTAATATTAATTAAACTCACATTTATTCAATATACCTTCGGTATTCGCTCCATGCGTCAAACAATTGAAGAATTGAAAACGAATATGGCTTATCGATGGTTTTTAGGATATGGCTTTCACGATAAAGTTCCTCACTTCTCAACTTTCGGTAAAAATTATGAGCGCCGATTTAAAGACACCGATCTCTTTGAACAAATATTTTACCGAATCTTAAAAACCGCAGCTGAAAAGAATTTAATTAGTGCTGAACACGTTTTTGTAGATTCTACTCATGTAAAAGCGAGTGCAAATAAACGCAAATTTGAAAAGAAAGTTGTTCGAAAAGAAACCCGTGCTTATCAAGAACGCCTTCAAGAGGAGATTAACCAAGACCGCGAGGATCATGGAAAAAAGCCGTTTCCACCTGATAAGTTTGATAAAGAAGAATACAAAGAAATCAAGGAAAGTACAACAGATCCAGAGAGTGGCTACTATGTAAAAGATGAGCGTACAAAACAGTTCGCTTATTCTTTCCATGCGGCTGCAGACCGCAACGGCTTCGTGTTAGGCGCAATTGTAACCCCTGGTAACACGCATGATAGTCATATTTTAGAGCCATTGGTAGAACAAGTCATTGAGAAAGTTAGTAAACCAAAAGCTGTTGCGGCAGACGCAGCCTATAAAACACCTGCTATCACGAGCTACTTATTGAAAAACGACATCACACCTGCTTTACCTTACACACGACCTCGCACAAAAGAGGGTTTCTTCAGAAAACATGAGTATGTTTATGATGAGCATTTTGACTGTTACATTTGCCCAACTGGTGAGATATTAAAATATACTACAACTACAAAGGAAGGCTATCGTCAATATAAATCAGATCCTCGAATTTGTGCTGGATGCCCTTTCTTGTCTCAATGCACACAGAGTCAAGCACATCAAAAACTGATTCAACGTCATGTGTGGGAGGAACATGTGGAAGAAGCAGATCATCTTCGCCACCATCAAGACGTCAAACCGATCTATGAAAAACGCAAAGAAACAATTGAACGAGTATTCGCAGATGCAAAAGAAAAGCATGGCATGCGTTGGACAACCCTCAGGGGACTTAAAAAAATGTCGATGCAGGCGATGCTTACTTTCGCTGCCATGAATTTGAAGAAAATGGCCAACTGGACTTGGCAAGGTCCAGAAATGGCCTAAATGATAACCTCGGAGAGGTCTGCAATTCTCTGTAACTACTTGAAGTCCTACAAAAAATCAAAAAAAGAGTTCGGAATGAGACTATTCCGAACTCTTTTTGTCTACAAACTGCAGCGAAGTAATTCGCTTTTTTTATGATTATTATTTAGGAGTATGGTAATGGAGTAGCAATTTTCCTTTTTTAAATTAAACATTTGGTTTTAATTCTGATTATACGAGAGTGTGCGAAACATCTGAATTTCAGCTTTGACGCACTTGAGGACACACTCCCGTTTGTTTTTGTGAAATTTTAAAAAATCACACATGCATTTGAAGGAAATTGTAACCTTGCGTTTATTAATTGTCATGGGCAATATTCTACCTAATAGTTGTTATGATGAAGTCTTTTTTAATTCCCTAAGTATTAACTCCCTAATTTATTGGAAATTCGCAAGCCGTATTCGATTACTTTTTCGATTAAGCAGTTTTGTCTTTCTTCTGTGATATTGAAATTAACATATCCGATGCTTATGGCTCCCAGGAGTTCATTGGCGTGATCGAAAATAGGCGCAGCGACAGAAGAGGTTCCAGGCGTTTGTTCGCCATGACTCTCCCCATAACCCTGCCTTTTCACTTTGCTTAATAGTTTAATAAACGAATCTCTATCCTCAGACGGGACTAAGGAATTAACAACTTTAACAGTCTCTGAGTTTGGCATATTAGCTAACAGCACTTTGTTGGCCGCCCCAATATTCAATGGAATTCGGATCCCCAGCTGATCATTAATTCGAATAGGATTGTTGAGACAATCAATTCTTTCAACCACTAGTGATTCTAATCCAATTGGCTTGCTAAAATACACACTCTCCTCCACCTCATGCATTAATTTTTCCATCTCTGGGCGAATCAGTCCAACAAAATCAAAGGTGTCATACATTTTAAGTCCATATTCTAACCAGGTGTTGCCCATAGAATATAGTTTCAAATCTGGATCCTGCTGAATAAGCCCGTGCTGCTTCATGGATTGCAGGAGCCGATGAAGTGTACTGACAGGCAAGTCGCATTCCTTTGATAAATCTGTAATGGAAATCCACATTCTTGTATCATTTTTAGACAAAACCTTGATTACCTGCATGGCACGATCGATTGTCTGCATCTTTTATCCTTCCATTCCTTTTAATTTGCATAAGTGTACTGAAATAAATTATTCAGTAAATTCAAAATATATTGACATGGAGAATCTATCACTATAATATCATATTATAAGTTTTCCTGTCAGAGGAAATCTATTCCGATATGTGGAAAAAGGAGGTTAAGCCAATTGGTGACTTCGATGTACAAAAAGCTAAACACTGTCATTGTAAAGCATCCAAAAGAAGCCTTTATCAGCCAGGAGCATTTAAGAAGTGAGTGGAAAAAGTTTAACTATATCAGTGAGCCGAATTATATGAAAGCCCAGAAGGAATACGAACAATTTCTATCCATAATCAAGAAGCATGTCGGCCATATTAAATTTCTGCCGGTTTCAGAAAAGGTGGGGCTGGATTCGCTTTATGCCCATGATCCCGTTAAATTTACGAAAAAAGGCGCAATGATTTTAAAATCAGGGAAAAAATTACGTCAGCCTGAAGCAGGAATTTATAAAGAATTTTTACAGGAAAAAAATATCCCCATTCTGGGAGAATTAACTGGTGATGCAATAGCTGACGGGGGAGATCTTGTTTGGCTGGATGACCGCACTTTATTAATTGGACGCGGTTATCGAACAAACGATGAGGCGATTCGCCAAATTAAAGAAATGACAAAGGATATAGTTGATGAATGTATAGTTGTCCAGCTCCCGCACGATCAAGGAGAAGAGGAGTGTCTTCACCTTATGTCATTTATAAGCATCGTGGATGAAAATCTTGCAGTGGTATATTCACGGCTTATGCCGGTATTTCTAAGACAGATGCTTCTGGAACGCGGCTTCCAGCTTGTTGAAGTACCGGACGATGAATACCGGCGGCTCGGCTGTAATGTACTGGCTGTTGCACCGCGCATTTGTGTAATTGTTTCCGGAAATCCTCAAACCAAACAGGGACTATTGGATGCAGGAGCGACTGTCTATGAATATGAAGGTAATGAAATTTCATATTTAGGCACTGGCGGGCCAACATGCCTCACATGTCCTGTGGAACGTGTTTAACCAAAGCTTACAAATCAGAGAAATGATGGAGGAATAATACATGTTAAGAGAATCAGCATCAAAATCAGCACAAGCTGCAAAAATGTTTCATAACACAATTGTAAAAAGACCCGGTTCAACTTTTATCAATGGATTAACAACATCTGACCTTGGAACACCTATTTTAGAAAAAGCATTAGAGCAGCATGATGCCTATATTGAAGCACTTAAAGCATGCGGTACAGAAGTAACTGTGCTTCCAAGAAATGATCAATTTCCGGATTCTACCTTTGTAGAAGATACAGCTGTTTTAACTGCAGAGTTCGCAGTTATTTCCAACCCTGGTGCGGAAAAAAGAAATGGCGAAATTCACGAAATAGAGCCGGCAGTCAAATCCTTCTTTGATAAGATCTACTATATTAAAGCGCCTGGAACACTTGACGGAGGCGATGTTTTACAAATCGAAGATCATTTTTACATCGGAATTTCTTCCCGGACAAACCAGGAAGGCGCCGAGCAGCTTAAACAAATATTAAAATCCCAAGACTATAATGCTACCATCGTTCCATTACAGAAATTCTTCCACCTGAAAACTGGAATAGCTTATTTAGGCAACCAAACGATTGTCGCTGCAGGAGAATTTGTCAACCACCCGGATTTCAATACCTATCAAAAAATTATTGTTCCTCCTGAAGAGGAATATGCAGCAAATTGCATTCGCGTCAATGACTATATCATCGTCCCGTCCGGCTACCCGCAAACAAAGCAAAAAATTAATGAGGCGGGATTCCAGACGATTGAACTTGATACATCTGAGTTCCGTAAACTTGATGGCGGTTTAAGCTGTTTGTCACTGCGTTTTTAATAAATAGTTAAAAAAGGGTCGTTTTATTTCGCATAGAAGGAGCGTTTAGTTATGACACAGCTAAGGTGGGGAACCCCAGATGCATTGCGCAGGTTATTGTGTGAAGTAGTAAGCTGGAAAAGCATGACACTTACGGAGGGAGAGCGTGAATTTTCTTTTAAGGTGACAGCGAAGCTCAAGGAGTTGACCTATTTTCGGGAGAATCCTGATCACTTGGGGCTCCATGATGCCGATTTAGGCCGTCGGTTTGTAACCGCTTTATATAAACACCCTGATGCCACGGAAACGATCGTGTTAATCAGCCATTTTGATACAGTAAATACCGAAGAATATGGCGATCTTCAGGAGTACGCGCATCTCCCGGAGGAATTGACGAAATTGCTTCATTCCAGGGCAGATGAGCTTCCGGAAGAAGCCAGGCAGGATCTTCTCTCGGGAGAGTTCTTATTTGGCAGGGGCACGATGGATATGAAAATGGGGCTTGTCATGCATATGGGATTATTAGAAAAAGCTACTGTTGAACGCTGGCCTATTAATCTAATTTTGCTGACGGTTCCTGACGAAGAAGTGAATTCATCCGGAATGCGGGCAGCTGTTCAGAAACTTTTAGAATTGAAGGAAAAACATCAGCTCACCTATAAGCTTTTCTTGAATGGGGAACCGGTATTTACGCAGGAACCGGGTGACAGAAACTATTATGTGTATTCAGGCTCTATTGGTAAAATCATGCCGGCCGCACTCTTTTATGGAAAAGAAACGCATGTGGGGGAACCGCTCAGCGGTATAACAGCGCCTTATATTGCCTCGTTTTTAACACAAAGAATGGAGTGGAATACAGCGCTGCAGGAATCAGAGAAGGGAGAGCAGACTCCGCTTCCGGTGACACTGCAGCAAAAGGATCTTCGTCTGGAGTATTCCGCGCAAACACCTTATCGTTCAGCGGCTTTGTACAATGTATTTTTAATGAAACGGAATGCCGGTGAAATCATGGATATATTCGAAAAGGTAGCGCTAAAAGCAGCTCATATCTGCAATGAAGCCTATAAAGAAATCTGCAGTGAACAGAATGTATCTCCCGTAGGTGAGGTGCGTGTGCTGCGCTATGAAGAACTGGAAAAGCATGCTATTCGAAAATTTGGTGCAGCTTTTGTTGCGGGCATCAAAGACTACGTACAGAAAAAAGCGGAATGGGATGACCGGGAGAAATCTATCCGAATTGCTGATGCGTTAATCATTAAGTGTCAGGAGCTGACACCCGCAATCGTTCTGCTTTATGCACCGCCTTATTATCCGGCAGTCAATTCCTCTGAGGATGAGCTGGTCGCAGAATGCATCGAATACGTTAAACAACAAGGCTTTGAAAAGTTTGGACTGCCTGTTAACCAAGTACACTATTTTAATGGGATTAGCGATTTAAGCTACGTCAATTATCAGGATGCTGGTGACGGCTGGATCGTATTTAAAGAAAACACGCCGGTTTGGTGCAGCAGCTACAGTATTCCATTCGATGAAATGACAAAGCTCCAGGCACCGGTACTAAACGTAGGCCCATTCGGAAAAGACGCTCACAAACGAACCGAACGACTTCACATCAAAAGCGCGTTCGAAGAAGTACCTGCCCTTGTAGAAGGGATGGTCAAAATGCTGGCAAAAAAGCATCTAATGGTGTCAGGCGCAACTAGTTGACAAAATGGCGATTTTGTCCATTCAGGTGGACAATTCGCGCAAGCTTAATGTGCCTGATGCCAATCTAATAAAGGGATGTGATCTAGATGGTAGAGCAAGATGGTCAGAAGAATCAATTAAACCGGTCGATGAAGCGCCGTCATTTGTTTATGCTTTCTTTGGGTGGAGTAATCGGGACCGGATTGTTTTTAAACGCCGGCTACACGATCAATCAAGCGGGGGCAGGAGGGGCTTTAATCGGGTATTTATTCGGTGGGGTCATTTTGTATCTTGTCATGGTTTGCCTGGGGGAGCTTGCTGTGTACATGCCAGTTACGGGATCGTTCCAGACCTATGCCAGTAAATTCATTAGTCCTTCGGCTGGTTTCTCATTAGGCTGGATGTATTTCATTGGATCGGCAACCACAGCTGGAGTAGAATTTACGGCTGCCGGAATTTTGATGAAACGCTGGTTTCCGGATATCTCCGTATGGGTATGGTGTGCAATATTCATCCTTCTTTTATTCGCACTCAATGCCTTAACAACAAGGGGCTTTGCTGAGGCGGAATATTGGTTTTCCGGCATTAAAGTTGTAGCTGTGATCTTCTTTATTATTATAGGCTTCAGTGCCATCCTGGGCATCATACCACTGGCGGACAGGCCGGCGCCATATATGGAACATTTAGCTCCTAAAGGCCTTTTCCCTGCTGGAATCGCCATCGTGTTTGTAACGATGATGAATGTTATATTTTCCTATCAGGGATCTGAATTAATCGGGATTGCGGCCGGAGAGAGCGAGGAGCCTCAAAAGAATATTCCTCGTGCGATTCGAAATGTCATATTTAGAATCATCATTTTTTATATTGCTTCTATTATTATATTATCCGCCATATTTCCAACACAAGAGCTCGGAATATTAGAAAGCCCGTTTGTAACCTTAATGGACCTGGCTGGAATTCCATTTGCCCCTGATATCATGAATTTTGTTATCTTAACAGCTATTTTATCTGTAGGAAACTCTTGTATTTATGCTTCGACCCGCTTACTTTGGGCGATGGCTCATGATGGAATGGCACCAAAAGTTTTTGGAAAACTCTCAAAACGGAAGGTGCCGTTCACTGCTCTAGTATTCACCATGATATTTTCACTTTTATCATTACTCACAAGCGTGTTTGCTGCTGAAACCGTGTTTGTATTATTAATGTCCATTGCTGGTATTTCTGTTACCATATCATGGATGGGAATCGCGCTCTCTCAATTCATGTTCCGGCGTAAATATATAAAAGCAGGCGGAAAGGTAGAGGATCTAAAATACAAAGTCCCATTCTACCCAATCATCCCTCTGATTTGTATTATATTCTGTGTCTCTATTCTAGTATTCCTGGCCTTTGATCCAACTCAGCTGGCAGGACTGCTTATCGGAATAGGATTCCTGCTTGTCAGCTATATATTCTATTACTTCAAAAATCGAAAGACAGATAAAGTTCGTTCCAATAATGAGATTGGTGCGTGAAGGCAATCTTAAACATTTGTAAGTTTCTAAGTATCTAAATGAATTAACCGGATGACCATGATGGCTGTCCGGTTTATTAGAATTATAGAGGGATATTGTAGTTTTCATAATTACCTATTCGAATAAACACTTACTTTCAAACGAGTTGATTTCATAGCACTCATCTGATAATGAGAATTTGCTGTAAAAGTAAATACCACATGTTCATTTGGCTAAAAAACATGTGGTATAACTTATTCCCATTAAATGCTTGAAATTAATTTGTCAAAAAAAATAACAATTAACCAGAAAATTATTATTGAGAAAACTTGTTGTTAAATACTTGAACAGCAGCCTCTGCAACCTGGAGATATCATGGGGAGCGGTACTGCCGCTGACTCCCACGGCGCCTGCCACTTTTCCATCATTGACCAGAGGGATTCCTCCGCCAAAAACGACAAGGCGTCCAGGCTTTATTTTGGGCAATTTCGATGCTGGCTAACCAGGCATCATCCATTCGGTGAACAGCAATTAGATTTCCACCCTCATCCACTACGGAGATAACCATGGAAACCCCAATTCTTTTTGCTTATTCTTCAGCACCTGCAATAATTTGCTTAGCTAAATCTAATGTGATTTTGCTCATCTTAATGAACCTCCTAATCTTTTATGGTTAGATTACCGGTATCATATTTTTTCAAGCGTTTTGTTCACATACAGAATACTTTTTGCCTCAAAATTTGCTCACTCAAATTTTTTAGTGAATGCTTCTGACAGACTTTATTTATTAAATATCCCGTGAGGGTCAATAACAAATTTCTTGGAAGCACCCTGATCAAATTCGGTATATGCTGCTGGTGCCTGGTCTAATGAAATCAACGTTGCATTTACAGCTTTGGCGATTTGTGCTTTTTCGTTTAGAATAGCCATCATTAAGTCACGGTGATAGTTCATAACGGGTGTTTGACCAGTCACAAAGGTATGTGCTTTTGCCCAGCCGAGCCCCAAACGGACCTTCAATGTTCCGCTTTTCGCATCATTATCGATCGCACCCGGATCACCAGTAACATATAGACCTGGTATACCCAGCCGTCCTCCGGCACGTGTTACTTCCATTATCGAGTTTAATACAGCTGCTGGAGCTTCACCTGCTCCAGCACCATGTCCGTGGGCTTCAAAGCCTACACAGTCAATTGCGCAATCCACTTCTGGAATTCCTAAAATTTGTTCAATTTGTTCCCCCAGATTTGGATGTTCTTTTAGGTTAACCGTTTCACAGCCGAAACTTCTGGCTTGGGCAAGTCGCTCGCTATTCAAATCACCAACGATAACGACAGAGGCACCAAGAAGTTGAGCAGAATGGGCAGCAGCCAAGCCGACTGGTCCAGCTCCAGCAACATATACTGTAGAACCGGGCTTCACGCCAGCGCTTACCGCACCATGATAACCGGTTGGAAAGATATCGGAAAGCATCGTTAAGTCAAGAATTTTCTCCATGGCTTGTTCTTTATCTGGAAATTTCAGTAATTGGAAGTCTGCATAGGGTACCATTACATACTCGGATTGGCCTCCAATCCATCCGCCCATATCTACATAACCATAAGCGGATCCGGGACGATCCGGGTTAATGTTCTCACAAATATGCGTGTTGCGTTCTTTACAACTGCGGCAGCGGCCACAAGCAATATTAAATGGAACGGATACAAGATCTCCTTTTTTGATAAATTCAACATCGCGTCCAACCTCAATGACTTCACCCGTGATTTCATGGCCGAGAACGAGTCCCTCAGGAGCAGTCGTCCGGCCGCGAACCATATGCTGATCGCTTCCGCAAATATTGGTCGTAATGACTTTTAGAATTACCCCATGTTCACACTTACGGCCGACATTTAAAGGATTTACTCCGGGTCCGTCTCTTAGAATCAAATCCGGATAGCTAATATCTTCCACGGCTACCCGTCCTGCACCCCTGTAGATTACTGCTCTGTTTCCTGCCATTCTTGCATCCTCCATTCTATTTAAATAGTGAGTTGGTTATCGTATAGATAGAGTGTTTTTTAGGATGCTCCACCCTAATTTTATAAAAAACCAAAATCTCAATTTTCTCTATCTTGAATATATTCTAAAAAATAATCCTTTTTTATGGAAGAACGCACTTTTTTGTGAGAAGGTTACTAAAAGGATACTTTTAGACTGCAGGGAAGTGGAGGGGATATTATGGATGACTTGCGGAGCGAAGTGAGGAAGAAAATTGAAAATAGAGAATTTAATTGTGAAAAAGAATTGACATTATCCCTTATTAGCGGCAAGTGGAAAATAACGATTATATACTATTTAGGAACTGAAGGGACTTTACGATTCAGTGAAATTAAGCGTCTGTTTCCAAAAATCACCCACAAGGTATTGACAACTCAGATTAGAGAATTAGAGGAAGATGGGATAGTTCATCGGAAAGTTTTCCCGGAAGTCCCGCCTAGAGTGGAATATTCATTAACAGAATTAGGGCAAAGCTTAATGCCGGTTATTTTAATGATGTACGATTGGGGGAAAGAAAATATAAAAACATTCATAAAATAGGTTGACAATGTATGGATTTATTTAAGAGATGCTGACTTTGTGACGTCCAATAGAGAGCAGGTATAACGCAGTTTCATATTGTTGAGAGGATAAAAAAGTTATGTTTCACATTTTCAATATAGCTCCAATACTATGCTTTATTTGAAAGAGGGATATTATGATTCCAGGTTCATGGAGAGCGTTAGGATGGATTGGATTAGCTGAATTATGCGCATTAAGCTTGTGGTTTAGTGCTTCTGTTATAGCCCCTGAACTGATTCAAGTATGGAATCTTAGCTCCAGCTCAGAAGCATGGCTGTCTGCTTCTGTCCCAATTGGCTTTGTAATGGGTGCATTAGTTAGTTCATATTTTGGGATAGCAGATCGTTTTAATCCCCGAAAGGTTCTTGCCGTTTCAGCGTTTCTGGGTGCGCTATTGAATGCCTTGCTTTTATTGGCAGATCAGGCTTTTTTCGGTATTCTGCTTAGGATATTAACCGGTGTATCACTCGCTGGTGTATACCCGACAGCTGTTAAAATATTATCTCAATGGTTTCCGAAAAAACGCGGGCTTGCAGTTGGTATCTTAATAGCCGCCTTAACTCTAGGGTCCTCTTTGCCACATTTTATTGTTATATTCTCTTCTTCTTTAAATTGGCAATTAGTGATTATTTGCAGTTCAATATTGGCTCTCCTGGCAGCTGTAATTGTCAATTGGGTTTTAACAGATGCTCCAGTAACAACGAAAAAATTACCTTTCTCTTTTAAATTAATAAAAAAGGTAGTTTCGAATAAACCAGTAATGCTTGCGAACTACGGTTATTTTGGGCATATGTGGGAATTGTATGCGATGTGGACGTGGATTCCCATCTTTTTGACTGCTAGTTTTACAAGCTATTCTCCAGGGATTCCTCCCTGGTTCATTGCATTGTCCTCTTTTATTATTATCGGAATTGCAGGGGGATTGGCTGTGTAGTAGGCGGGCTAGTCTCAGATAAAATTGGAAGAGCAAATCTAACGATTATTTCTATGTGTATCAGTGCCATTTGCTGTATCTTGATTGGCTTTACTTTTGGTCAATATATTTGGTTAACTCTTCTCCTTTCTATCATTTGGGGAATGTCTGTCATCGCTGATTCTGCCCAGTTTTCTGCCGCAGTTTCAGAAGTTGCAGAAGTTGAGTATGTAGGAACAGCTTTGACTTTTCAAATGTGCATTGGTTTCCTGATCACTATATTTTCTATAAATTTAATCCCTATTATACAGAGGTTAGTTGGCTGGGAATGGGTCTTTGCCTGTTTAGCGATTGGACCAATTCTTGGTATTGTATCTATGGTCCAGTATAAACGGCATGATTTTAATAATGTCAAAGGGACAATCGGTCATTTTAAATAAATTAAACAATATCTATTTGTACTAACTTTGTAAATTATATCCCAGCAAAAATTAACTCCTGAATAGCAGATATAAGTTCTTTTTACCAATTCCTATATCTAAAAGTCAAAGGCATTAACATAGCATTTAAAAAATTAAGAAAAAAATAATATGCCAAAATTGGTCATTATATGTTATATTAGTAAAAAATTAATATATCAATTTGAATAAGTGCTCACTTTGGTGAGGTAAAAGGGAAACCAGTGAAAGTCTGGTACAGCCCCCGCTACTGTAAAAGCTGATGAAATTACAATGCCACTGAGAAATCGGGAAGGTGTAAGAGTAAGAAGAAGCTTAAGTCAGGAAACCTGCTTATTTAAACGACACTTGCTTTTCGGAGGGAGAAGTATAGGCGGGACAATTATGATCAATTGTTTTTGAGTTTCAGTATGCTAATTTTTATACTGTCATTTCATATGCCTGTATTCCTTTGAAAAGGAGTGCAGGCATTTTTTATTTGGCAAGAAGCAATGAATTTTGAGAAATGTCCGGCGCAGGGCGCCTGCTAAGAGCAGCACGGCAGCAGGCAAGGCGCATATGCTTTTCTTAATTGGAGGTTACCTATGAAGAAGGGAAAAATCTTTGTTGTCGGCTTCGGTCCGGGCGATCGTGAGCATATAACGAAACGGGCTGTGGATGCGCTGCAGCAGAGTGATTGCATTATTGGCTACAAAACTTACGTAGATCTGATCATGCCATTCGTTACAGCAAGTTCCATTGTGAGCACGGGGATGACTGAGGAGGTATCCCGTGCGCAGGATGCAGTGAAAAGAGCGGAAGCCGGCCATATTGTTTCCGTGATATCGAGCGGTGACTCGGGTGTATACGGCATGGCTGGCTTAGTGTATGAAGTGCTGATCGAAATGGGCTGGACGGAAGAAGAAGGAATCGAAGTGGAAATTGTTCCGGGCATCTCTGCGATTAATTCATGTGCGAGTTTACTGGGGGCACCTGTCATGCATGACTCCTGCACCATCAGTCTGAGTGATCATTTAACACCCTGGACTGTGATCGAAAAGCGCATTGAAGCAGCCGGGATGGCGGATTTTGTCATCGCATTATATAACCCGAAAAGCGGCAGAAGGACACGGCAGATTGTCGAGGCACAAAGGATTCTATTAAAATATCGTTCTCCTGATACACCAGTGGGTCTTGTGAAAAGTGCTTACCGCGAGAATCAGAATGTCATTCTGACTACACTGGCGGAAATGCTTGATCACGATATAGGCATGCTGACAACGGTTGTGATCGGGAATTCCTCCACTTTCTTTTATGACAATAAAATCATTACGCCTCGCGGATATCAGAGAAAGTATACGCTCGGTGAAGAGAAGCAAAGCTTAAAGCCGCATCAGCGTTTAAAAAAGGAAGCGGAGCCATGGGCATTAAATCAGGAAACCGGGGAAGCACAGGCCGGCTACGAGCAGATCCAGAGAAGAAAACAAGAAGCCAGCTCAATGGATATGGCTTTAAAGGCTTTATCGATGGCAACGAAATCGGGGATTGACCAAACACATTTGGTGCAGCAGCCAATCGAAGATATTTTTGAATTTGCAGTAACG
The DNA here is from genome assembly GCF_023516215.1 of Cytobacillus pseudoceanisediminis. Lineage (NCBI taxonomy): Bacteria > Bacillati > Bacillota > Bacilli > Caryophanales > Bacillaceae > Cytobacillus > Cytobacillus pseudoceanisediminis. Next base: position 1,161,100 of record NZ_CP097349.1, read on the forward strand.
CCTGGGGTTGCCAATAAATTTATTACACCAGACCAAATGCGCGTATTGGCAGAAGCTGTTGGCGAGAAAGGCACCATGGAATATACACCGGATCACCGATTTTTAATCAAGATTCCAACTGGACGGCCTCAGTCGATTGTGGAAAAACTCGAACAAAATCAACTTACAGTCATGCCAGTGGGCGATGTTCTAAATGTAAAAGCCTGCGATTTTTGCTACGGGGAGAAAGCAGAATCCATTCCATATGCAGAGGAAATTGCAGCTGAACTGGGGGGTTAAAGCTTCCAAAGGAACTGCATATTGGTTTTAACGGCTGCGGTATGGCCTGTTATCGGGCCGTATTTGATGATATCGGCATAGTTTACCGCAAGAAGAAGTTTGATCTATTTATCGGGGCAAAGCCGGTTGGCCGTACAGCCCATGCTGCCCAGCCGGTGGCAGAGGGAATTGAGCCCGATCAGCTGGTGCCGTTATTAAAGGAGATTATCGAAGAATACAAAGAAAATGCGCATCCAAATGAACGGCTTTTTAAATATTTTAAGCGTGTGAAAAAATTCAGTATTTTACCTATCAGGATATGAGCTCCAAGATCGAAGTCGAGCCGGCACCATGCGGGGATTAGGGGGATCTTATGATTTTATTTTTAGCAGGCACAAGTGATGCGAGAGCATTAGCTATTCAATTGAAAAATCAAGGTTATCCCTTATTGGCAACCGTTGTCACAGAATCGGCAGCTGACAGTTTGAAGGCTGAAGGCATTGCTTATAAAGTGGGACGGCTGTCAGAAAATGACATGATTGAATTAATTCAGATGCAAGAGATGACCACTGTGATTGACGCAAGTCACCCTTATGCGGACGAAGCGTCAAAAACGGCAATGGCAGCAGCCAAAGCATGCAGCATTCCTTACATACGTTACGAAAGGCCAAATGAACAGTTTACCTCACCGCTCATAACTGAAGCCGAAAGTTATGAGGAAGCAGCAAAATTGGCTCAATCGCATAAAGGAACGATTATGCTGACAACCGGCAGCAAAACGCTGGAAATCTTCACAAAATATTTAATGCGTGATGATATCCGGCTTGTATGCAGGATGCTTCCAAACATGGGAAATATGGAAAAATGCCAAAAGCTTGGGGTTAAACAAAAGGATATTATTGCGATTCAGGGGCCATTTTCTGAGTCATTAAACAAAGCTCTTTGTGAGCAATATGAAGTGACCCTGATGATTACAAAAGAAAGCGGCAAAGTGGGATCGGTGGATGAAAAAATGACCGCTGCTCTGGAATTGGGGATTCCTGTTATTTTGATTAAGCGGCCACCGCTCGTATATGAAAACTTCTGCACTTCTTTCGAAGAAGTGATTCAAAGATTGGGAGGGCTTTACACATGGCAAACATGAACTTTAATACAACATTTGTACCGGTAACGGTAGATCCGGATAAAATTTATGATCACAGCTTCGCAATTATTAAAGAGGAGATGGGCGAGCATCCATTTACAGACGAGCAGTGGCTGGTGGTTCGGCGTGTCATCCATGCCTCGGCAGATTTCGAGCTGGGCAGAAGCATGATTTTTACACGGGATGCTATTGAAGCAGGTGTTCAATCCATTTTAGCGGGCCGTCATGTCGTGGCAGATGTACAAATGATTGAAAGCGGGTCAGGACGCAAGCGATTCCAAAAGCATGGCGGGGACCTGCATTGCTATATTGCGGATGAAGATGTTGCAAAGGAAGCGAAGGCCCAGGGAACAACACGTGCGATCATTTCCATGCAAAAAGCTGTGAGTCTGCATGAAGGAGGAATCTATGCCATCGGCAATGCGCCAACAGCGCTCCTGGAATTGATTCGTCTAGTGAAAGAAGGGCTCGCGAAACCAGACTTGATTATTGGCATGCCAGTCGGCTTTGTATCAGCGGCAGAGTCCAAAGCCGAGCTGGCCGTGCTTGAAGGGATCCCATTTATTACGAATGCAGGGAGAAAGGGTGGCAGTACAGTGACGGTCGCTGCGCTGAATGCCATTTCGATAATGGCGGATGAACGGGCAAAAGCAGCGAAATAAAAAAGATCCATCCCAAATGCGGCACGGCTACACGACAGGTGCCTGTGCCGCAGCCATGACAAAGGCAGCACTGCAGGCACTAGTGACCGGAGAGGTGCCAAATGAAGTTACGATTTATCTGCCAGTTGGCCAGTTTGCCACTTTTAAAGTGACGGCATTTGATCGGTCAGATGGCCGGGTCATGTGCGAAACGATCAAAGACGCAGGGGACGACCCGGACGCCACACATCAGGCACGAATTCAAAGTACAGTGACTTATGCCAAGGAAGAAGGCATCCATTTAGATGGCGGAATCGGTGTAGGACGAGTCACGAAAGCAGGGTTGCCAGTAGCGGTCGGGCAGGCAGCGATTAACCCTGTGCCGCGAAAAATGATCCATGGTGTCGTCCAGGAAGCAATGGATAAATATAAAGTAAATCGGGGCATTGAAGTAGTCATTTCGGTTCCGGACGGTGTAGAAATTGCAGAAAAAACATTGAATGGCCGATTAGGCATTATTGGAGGTATCTCGATTTTAGGTACACGGGGAACGGTGGTGCCATTTTCCAGTTCCGCCTATATGGCAAGTATCGCTCAGGCGATCAATGTCGCAAAAGAAGCAGGATGTGAGCATTTAGTCATTACAACAGGCGGACGCAGTGAAAAATTTGCCATGAAGCAATATCCGCATTTGCCGGAAGAAGCCTTTATCGAGATGGGCGATTTTGTCGGTTTTACTTTAAAGAATATAGCAAGGAAGAAGTTTCCCAAAGTCTCTCTTGTAGGGATGATGGGGAAATTTTCAAAAGTTGCACAGGGAGTTATGATGGTCCACTCGAAAAGTGCACCAGTCAGTTTCGAATTTTTAGCAGGTATGGCCAATAAAGTGGGTGTCAGTGAGGAAATTCAGCAGGACATTTTACAGGCAAATACGGCATCACAGGTTGGTGAAATCCTTCAGGGAAACGAAGCATTCTTTGAATCCCTTTGCCGAAACTGCTGCTATTATGCACTGAATCATATGAACGCAAGCATCAAAGTATCGACAACTCTGTATGCCATGAATGGAAGCTGTCTAGGAAAGGCTGAGAATATTGACAAATTGGATGAAGATGATTGGTATCGGGGATAATGGCGCAGAAGGATTGCTCCCCCATACATAGACTGGATTCATGAATGTGATGTCCTGGTCGGCGGGGAACGTCATTTGCAATTCTTCCCGGAATTTACTGGAGAGAAAAAGTAATCAAAGGCGGCTTGTCGGCATTAACGGCTGACCTGCAGCAAGAAAAACGCAATACAGTTATTTTGGTATCAGGTGATCCGCTGTTTTACGGGCTTGGCGGTGTATTGGCGAAAAAGCTTCCATTGGAGATTTATCCTTATACAAGCTCTGTTCAGCTCGCTTTTTCGAAAATGCAGGAAAGCTGGCAGGATGCGTATATTGTCAGCCTGCATGGCCGTTCTATAAAGGGCTTTGCCCAAAGAATCGACGGGCGGAAAAAGATTGCTATTTTAACAGACGAAAAAAATACTCCGCAGGCCATTTCAACGTATTTAAAGAAGTTCGGCATGACGGAGTATGATGCCTTTGTTGCTGAAAACCTGCAGGGGGAAGATGAGCGCTGCCGCTTTTTCACTTTGGATGAAATGGAGCAATCGTCTTTTTATCCATTAAATGTGGTGATTTTAAAGCAGCGTGTGGCAGTAGAGCGCGCCTCACTGGGAATTCCGGATGATAGGTTCGTACAGAGAAAGCCGGATAAAGGCTTGATTACGAAAAAGGAGATCAGGACTCTTTGTATTCAGGAGCTGAAGCTAAAGGAAAACAGCATCGTCTGGGATATTGGAACCTGTACAGGCTCCGTTGCGATTGAGGCAGCGAAAATAGCCCGGGAAGGGGCCGTGTATGCGATTGAAAAGAATGAGGGCGACCTGGAGAATTGCCTGGAAAATCAATTAAAACATCGGACAGATTTCACGGCCGTCCTTGGAAAGGCGCCTGAGAGGCTGGATGAATTTCCTGATCCGAATGCGATTTTTATTGGCGGAAATGGCGGGAATATGGAGCTTTTATTGCAATCATGCCTTTCAAGGCTGCAGCCGAATGGCCGGCTCGTGATGAATATTGCCACAATCGAAAATCTCGCAGAAGCGATGAAGCATTTGAAAAATATGGGCTGTGAAGTATCCGTATTGCAGGCACAGATTTCAAAAAGCAAGCCAATCCTGCATTTAACACGCTTCGAACCGTTAAATCCCATTTTTATTGTGACTGCAAAGAAAGGAAAGAACTAAATGACAATCGGAACTTTATATGGATTAGGAGTCGGGCCGGGAGATCCGGAATTAATCACGGTAAAAGCATTCCGCAAATTGCAGGAAAGCCCGGTCATTGCTTATCCCAAAAAATTAAGAGGCAGTAAATCCTACGCCCATCGCATTGTAGACATGTATATAAATCCCGAAGAAAAAGAAATGCTTGGTTTGGTTTTTCCAATGACAAAAGACGAAGAGACATTAAGGGCTGAGTGGACAAAATCCGCAAAAGCTATTTATGGCTTTCTGTCTCAGGGAAAAGATGTGGCATTCGTGACGGAAGGGGATCCGATGCTGTTCAGCACATTTATCCATTTAATGAAGCTGATGCAGACAATGCATCCTGAAGTTCCGATTGAAACGGTAGCTGGCATCTCGTCCTTTAATGGTTCTGTTAATCGCTTGGGAATTGCCCTGGCTGATGGTGATGACCATGTCGCGATGATTCCGGCAACAGGGAATATGGAGGAAATGCGGCGGGTGATTGAAACTCATGATGCGATTGTCTTCATTAAAGTAGCGAAAGTATTGGACGATATGCTGAATCTATTGGAAGAAATGGATTTACTGGACAAAACACATGTTGTAACAAAGGTTACATCTGACGAAGAGGTCATATGGAATGTCCATGAGCTCCGAGGAGCTGAGTTAAATTACTTGTCATGTATGGTGGTGCGCAAATGAAAAAAATTTGGATTATCGGAGCGGGACCTGGAGATCCCGATTTAATTACGGTAAAAGGCTTAAAGCTATTAAATAAGGCTGATGTTGTCATGTATACCGACTCTCTTGTCAGCGAGACATTAGTGGCGGAAGCCAAGGAGTCGGCAGAGATTATCCGCACTGCCGGGATGCATCTTGAAGAAATGGTGGATTGCATTGCTGAACGAGTCAATGCTGGTAAAACGGTTGTACGTCTGCATACAGGCGACCCGGCCATGTACGGGGCAACGATGGAGCAAGTGGCGCTATTGAAACAGCACGATATCAGCTGTGAAGTAGTACCAGGCGTCAGTTCTGTTTTTGCCTCCGCAGCGGCAGTAGGGGCAGAGCTGACCATTCCGGATTTAACGCAAACTCTTATATTAACAAGGGCAGAAGGGCGGACACCAGTGCCGGAGCGTGAAAAATTACAGGCATTGGCCAGCCATCACTGTACAATCGCAATGTTTCTAAGTGCGACCCTAACAAAGAAAATCACAAAGGAACTGCAGGCAGCCGGATGGGCAGACAATACACCAGTTGCAGTTGTGCAGCGTGCTTCGTGGCCGGATCAGAAAATTGTCCGCACCACACTGTCTGAGCTGGACGAAGCGATGCGTGTCAACGGCATCCGCAAGCATGCGATGATTCTGGCAGGCTGGGCATTGGACCCGCATATCCATGAAAAAGAATACCGATCGAAGCTATATGACAAAACATTCACACATGGCTTCCGCAAAGGTGTGACGGCGAATGATTAGTTTGCGCGAAGGTGAAATTCCGGTAATCGAAAAGCGCAAACCCTATGCACTTGTTGCCATTACAAAGCATGGGGTTGCGCATGCAAGAAGCTATACGGAAAAATTCCCGTATGCAGACCTTTATTATATGAAAAAATTCGAACAGGGCGATGAAGAAATACGGCAAATTCAGTTATTTGATGGCACGGTCCGCCTATTATTGCCCGCATTATTCCAGCAGTATAAAGGGATTATCTGCATCATTTCCCTTGGTGCTGTCGTCCGCATGATTGCCCCGCTTCTGATCGATAAAAAGAAGGACCCTGCCGTGCTGGTGGTTGATGATAAAGGCCAGTATGTCATCAGCGTTTTATCCGGCCATATTGGCGGTGCCAATGCATTAACACATGAATTTGCCCATGCGATTGAGGCGGCGCCCGTTGTGACCACCGCATCAGATGTTCAAAAAACAATTCCCGTCGATTTATTTGGAGCCCAATTTGGGTGGGTGTGGGATAGCGAAGAAAAATTAACACCTGTCAGTGCATCGGTTGTCAATGAAGAACATGTGGCGATCGTGCAGGAAGCCGGGGAAAAGAACTGGTGGACGTATGATCGGGAATTGCCGGAAAATCTAAAGATATATCCATCAATAGAGGAAGCCATCAAGGCAAAGCCGCAAGCCGCACTGCTTATTACAGATCGCCTTATGGAACCGCATGAAGAGGTGCTGCTTGAAAACGGGGTCCTGTACCGTCCAAAATCAATTGTTCTCGGCATAGGCTGCAATCGCGGAACATCAATGGCTGAGATTGAACAAGTCATTGATGAAACATTGGCAGAAATGAAGTTGAGCAAGAAAAGTGTGAAAGCCGTTGCGTCTATTAATCTAAAGAAAAACGAGGCTGGCCTGCTTGAATTAACATCTAAATATAACTGGCCGTTTGTTACATACACACCTGAAGAGCTGAATGAGACTCCGATGCAGAATCCGTCGGACACCGTCTTCAAATATACAGGCGCGTATGGGGTCAGTGAACCGGCGTCCATGAGGTATGCGAATGCGAAGGAATTGCTGCTGGAGAAAAAGAAAAGCGGCAATGTGACCATCAGCATTGCACGCGTCCACTTTGAGGAGGGAAGAGGATGAATCGATTTGTTCTGGCAGGAACAGGAAGCGGTGTCGGAAAAACAACGTTCACCATCGGTATTATGCGTGCGCTGATGAAGCGCGGGTTAAACGTACAGGGTTTTAAATGCGGTCCTGATTACATTGACCCGACGTATCATTCAGCTGTCACGAAACGCCCTTCCCGGAATATTGATAGTTTCATGATGGACCATGATACCGTCCGCGCCATTGTCTCAAGAGCGAGCAATGATGCAGATGCAGCGATTATAGAAGGGGTGATGGGATTCTATGATGGCAAATCCCCATTATCAAATGAAGGGTCTGCAGCCCATATTAGCGAGATTACAAGCAGCCCCGTCATTTTAATTGTCAATGCCGCAAGTATGGCAAGAAGTGCGGCGGCGATTGTAAAAGGTTTTCAAATGCTTGATGAAAACTCCCATATCGTCGGTGTCATTGCCAATCAATTAGGAAGCAGAAGCCATTTTGACATTGTCAAAACAGCGATTGAACAAGAATGCGGAATTCCTGTCATTGGCTATCTCCCGAAAGGAGCTGTAGCCAAGATGCCAAGCCGTCATTTGGGGCTGGTGCCGGCCATAGAACGCGGTGATTTAGATTCCTATTTTGACAGTCTGGCAGAAGCGATTGAAGAAACAGTCGATATTGATCAGCTTCTGGAACTAACGAAAGCCCAAGTCCTGGCGGTTTCCTCTTCGATTTTTGATGCACAGCCGGAAAGACAGGAAGTACATATTGCGGTTGCCAGAGATGCGGCCTTTAATTTTTACTATGAAGAAAACTTAGAATTGCTCCGTGCCCATGGTGCCACATTGGATTTCTTCTCTCCATTGCAAAATGAAGAGGTTCCCGAAAAAGCGCAAGGGCTCTATATAGGCGGCGGTTTTCCTGAAGAGTTTGCTGAAACTTTGGCAAAAAATGAAGCAGCGAAGCTTTCCATCAAGGCCGCGCTGGAGCGGGGACTTCCAACATTGGCAGAATGCGGCGGTTTTATGTATTTAACAGAAGAAATTGCGGATCGAAAAGGACAGGCATTCCCGATGATCGGTGTGATTCCGGGCCGGGTGAGGATGCAGGATAAATTGGCTGCACTCGGATATCGGGAAATTACAGGTGTTCCGGGCAACTTCCTGATGAATGAAGGAGAGCAGGCAAAAGGGCATGAATTCCATTACTCATCATATGAAGGAGAGCTTTCATCACCGGCTTACTTTAGCAAAGGCCGCTTCCGCTCTCAGCGGGAAGGCTATTTAACTGATAATCTTGTAGCCGGCTATACACACTTTCATTTTGCATCGAATCCCCAGCTTGTGAAAAATTGGCTGGCAGCTTGTTTGGAGGCAGAACATGAATTATTTCCCGTTATTAATGAATCTTGACTATAAAAAGGTGGTCATTGTCGGTGGTGGACATGTGGCACGCCAGAAGGCAGAAGCACTCCTGCCAACGAAAGCGCAAGTTACTGTGATCAGCCCGGTGGTTACTGAAAAATTAGAGCAGTATATCCATGAAGGACTTGTGACATGGAAAGAAAAATCGTTCGAACCGGCTGATTTAGATGACGCGGCCCTGATCTTTGCCGTAACAAACGACGAAGAAGTAAACAATGCAGTGGAAGAAGCAGCACAGCATTGGCAGCTGCTCAGCCGTGCAGATGCAAAGGGCCGTATTGATTTCATTAATCCCGCAGTTGTCCGACGCGGTGAATTCGTTTTGACCGTATCAACATCTGGCGCAAGCCCCGGTCTGACCCGCAAAGTGAAGTCAGAATTAGCAGAGGAATATGGAGAGCATTATGCGCAGTATGTATCTTTTTTAAAGGAAGCCCGTCAGCGAATCTTAGTGAAGTTTACGGGGGATGAAAAAAGCAGCTTTTGGCAGAGCTTTTGGATCCTCAAGTTTTGGAGTGGGTGGAGCAAGGCGATATGCAAAAATGTGAAGCCTTGCTGCTTAAGCGTTTAGGAGAAGAGCAATGAGCGGATTTGTCTATATTGTTGGAGCTGGACCAGGTGACCCTAAACTGCTGACGATTCGCGGATTGGAGTGCATTCAGGAGGCTGATGTGATTTTATATGACCGTCTGGTGAATGCGGAAATTTTAACACATGCAAAAGAAGATGCAGAGCTGATTTACTGCGGGAAAGAGCCGGGAAGGCATGGATTGATTCAGGAAGAAATTCATCGGGTGCTGGTGGATCAGGCAAACCTGGGGAGGCAGGTGCTGCGCTTAAAGGGCGGTGACCCTTTTGTATTTGGACGCGGTGCTGAAGAAGCGGCCATTTTGCGGGAAGCGGGTATTCCCTTTGAAATTGTTCCTGGTATAACCGCCGGGATTGCTGCGCCTGCATATGCAGGGATTCCTGTGACACACCGTGATCATGCGGCAAGTTTTGCCATTGTGACAGGCCATGGCCGCGCTGAAAAGGAGCAGGACTTTTTAAAATGGTCTGCGCTTGCTCAAATTGATACGGTCGCCTTTTATATGAGCATTGGCAATATTGCTCACATTACGAAAAGCTTAATTGCCAATGGCAAAAGCCGAACAACCCCTGCCGCTGTGATTGAATGGGGCACAACTGCCAATCAGCGGACGATTACAGGGACACTTGAAACGATTGCAGAGGATATCCAGATTCATGGCATCTCGAATCCATCGATGATATTGGTTGGAGATGTGGTTGGAGTACGGAATCAAATTGCCTGGTTTAGAGAAAAGGAGCATGAATTATGTTAGAAGCCTTGAAAAAACGCCGTGCGATTCGAAACTTTGAATCGCGCGAAGTAGAACGAGACAAAATCGAGACATTATTAGCAGCAGCCACCTATGCACCAAATGACCGTATGCGTGAACCATGGCATTTCTATGTATTACAGGGAGAAAGCTTAAAACGCTACGAGCAGGTGGCACTTGATTACTTGCAAAAGCGCTTTCCCGCGAAGCCGAATTTAGTGGAGAGTTCCATGAAAGCCATCACGAACACGCCCTTGATCATAGTCGTGACATCCGCCATTGTTGAAGGAGATGAAGGAGCGACAAAAGATAATGTCTTTGCTGTAAGCAGTGCCATCATGTCGATGTGGCTGATGGCCGAACAGCTGGGGTTAGGCATGGTATGGCGTACAAGAGGCGTTGGTTTGGTGCATGATACCGCACTGCATGATTTTATCGGTGCATCTGACGAGGAGCAATTAGTGGGGACGCTATGCATCGGCTATCCGGCAGAAGAAATTGCCTCCGAGAAAAAGCGTACACCATTTGCTGAAAAGACAACCTGGCTTTAAGGAGGAATGTTGTATGGCACAAAAAGGGATGCTGTTAGTTTATACAGGCGATGGCAAAGGAAAAACAACCGCCTCGCTTGGTGTCGCATTAAGGGCCATTGGCCGCGGCATGAAGGTTAAATACTATCAATTTATTAAATCACCGGAACGTACATATGGTGAACAGCTGGCACTAAGAAAACTTGGTGTTGAAACTGTTCAATTAGGAATCGGGTTTACATGGACAAAAACACCGGAGGAGCATCGACAAGCACTTGCGATCGCATGGCAGACGGTAAAACATGAACTAAAAGATGAAACAACAGATGTATTAGTGCTCGACGAACTGAATAATGCCTTGGCCATCACACGGTTTCCAATTGACGATGTGCTGCCGTTATCCGAGGTGGTAGACGCCATTCAAAACCGTCCAAAAAAGATGCATCTGGTTATCACAGGGCGTTCCGCACATCCTGCCATTCTCGAATTAGCCGATTTAGTGTCAACCATCGATGCCACCAAGCATTATTATGCCGAACAGGATGTTAAAGCCATGAAGGGGCTGGAGTTTTAAGCAGCCAGCCCGAGAATTTAGGACGCTGTATCTATTTAGGTATTAGAAATTGAGGAGAATTTCAATGATTAAAGAATCCCCTTTGCAATACGATTTTGATAAGCTCTGGAAGGAAGGCATGCTGGACTGGCATGGCAGGATGCCGGAGCGAATGGTTGATGATGAGCTGGAAGAAGCCTTTTGGATGCAGTCCATGAAGAAAAAAGATACAAGCAGACAGATGAGTATGCCAAAAAGATTTACGAAAAAATGAGGCCGCACATCACGAAAGACTCTACCTGTATTGAATTAGGTCCGGGATGGGGCAACTATACATTTCCGCTCAGCCAGGATGTCAGAAGCTTAACGCTGGTCGATGGTTCAAAGAGTGTGCTCGCATACTTAAAGCAGTACTTTGAAGAGGATGGGCCTATCCAGTTTGTCCACAGCAAATGGGAAGAAGCACAATTGGAGCCGCACGATGTCGTGGTGGGGGTGAACTGCTTTTATCGGATGTATGAAATGAATGAAGCGCTGAAGAAAATGAACATGCTGGCAAAAAAGCGTGCCATTATCGGCTTAACAACAGGGCCTATTCAGCCTCATTACGTCCTATTGGATGAGCAGTTTGGCTATGACATTAAATACCCGCGCCGGGATTATATCATGATCGTCAACATGCTGTACCAGCTAGACATTTATGCAGATTGTGAAATGATAAAGCTTGAGCGGGAGGATCGTTATGATACATGGCAGCAGTTAATTAGTGCCCAGAGCAAGAAAATCTTATCTCCCCGGTTTGAGCAAGCACATGTGGAAGCATCCTTGGAACGGTTTATTTCCAAAGAGGATGGCCAGTATGTGTACCGTTACCCTTTCCATGCAGCAATCATCAGCTGGGAGCCTGTAAAGCATATATGACTAGTGCACGATTTACATTACTGATGGCTGCACTGGCCGCGGGGCTGCTTGCTTCCATGACTTTTGCCGTGATGGTAGGATCTGTGGATATTACCCCGCGCCTTATTGGGGAAGTGCTATTCTCCAAGCTGGGTGTATTCACAGAAACAGATGCTTCCAAGGCACAAACGGTTATTATTTGGGATATACGATTCCCTCGTATTGTACTTGCGGCCATAGTAGGTGCTTCCCTGGCCATTTGCGGCGCAGCCATTCAAGCATTAGTGAAAAACTCGATAGCAGATCCTTATATTCTCGGAGTATCTTCCGGAGCATCCGTTGGAGCTGCATCTGTCATTTTACTTGGTGCATTCAGCATTTTGGGGGAGTATGCCATATCCTTGGCCGCATTCTTAGGGGCTATCCTTGCGGTCATGATTGTGTTTTTCCTAGCACGTGTCAATGGACGCCTATCGGTCATTCGTCTGCTTTTGGCAGGGATTGCGGTTTCGATGGTGTTATCCGCCATTACCAATTTTATGCTGATGATGTCCAAGCAGCAGGGCGGCATTCAAGCGGTCATGCATTGGATGCTCGGCAGTCTGGCAGGCGCGAAATGGTCCAATCTTGGCATCCCATTTTTTTCAATGCTGCTTGTTTTTATTCTGCTGCTTATGAATTATCGGCAGCTTAATGCTTTATTGCTTGGAGAGGAAACGGCAGCGACACTTGGTGTTAATCTGGACCGGTTTCGTATATTTATCATTCTCTTTGTATCCCTTCTGACCGGTGTGGTCGTCGCGGTCAGCGGAAGCATTGGCTTTGTCGGGCTGATTATCCCTCACATCGTGCGGATGATGGCTGGGTCTAATTACAAAATGGTTCTCCCGATAAGCGCCCTAATGGGTGCCATTTTCTTAGTTTGGGCCGATATGGGTGCACGTATAGTGCTGGCGCCTGAAGAAATGCCAATCGGGATTATAACCGCTATTTGCGGAAGCCCATTCTTTATCTGGATGCTTAGGCGAAAGCAATATTCTTTTGGGGACGGTGAATAAGGATGATCCAGGTCAAAAATATGTCCTTTTCAGTGCCGGACAAGCAAATTTTAAATAATATCTCTTTTTCTGTGGAACTGGGGAAATTCGTTGGCATCATTGGGCCGAATGGCAGCGGAAAATCTACGATGCTAAAAATCATTTATCGTCATTTAAAACAAACGAGCGGTTTCGTGACGTTATATGAAAAAGATATTCTCGATATCTCTCAGAAAAAGCTTGCTCAGGAGTTAGCTGTTGTCAGTCAGGAAACACCGGTGCTCTTTGATTTTACGGTAAAAGATTTAGTCATGATGGGACGGACGCCGTACAAAAAATGGCTTGCCGCTGATAACCGGGACGACTTTGCCATTGTGGAAGAAAGCATGATGCTCGCGAATGTGCTTCACCTGGAAAACCGCACATTCAGCCATTTATCCGGCGGCGAGAAAAAAGGGTGATGCTCGCTCGCGCCCTGGCACAGCAGGCAAACATATTAATTCTGGATGAACCGACCAATCATCTGGATATTGAACATCAATATCAATTAATGGATTTAGTGAAGGATCTGCCTATCACCATTGTGGCTGCCCTTCATGATTTAAATCTGGCAGCCGGGTATTGCGATGAACTCCTTGTCATGAACGATGGAGCTCTTTATATGTCAGGGACACCTGAGCAAGTCCTTACAGAAGAGACATTAAGAGAAGTCTTCCATATGCAGGCTGGTGTTTCGAAAAACCCATTTACCAAAAAGATTCATTTATTTTTTTACACAAACGATTAAATGGAATCGAGGGACCTATATACATGAAAATCAGCAGAATTTGGGCTTTTCTGGTCTTAGCGGCCGTATTATTATTGTCCGCATGCTCAAGCGAAAAGGCAAATACAGCAAAGGTGAAAAATGAACAAGCGGAGCAGACGGAGAAAGTGGTTATTGAAAATGAAGGGTTTGTGAATGAATACGAAGAAGCGCCAAAGCGTGCTATATCATTAAATCAGCATGTGACTGAAATCATGCTGGCACTTGGTTTAGAAGATTCAATGGCTGGTACAGCATTTTTAGATAACGAGATTTATGAGCCACTACAGGAGGCATACGACAAAGTTCCAGTATTAGCAGAACAGTATCCATCAAAAGAACAAGTCATATCAGAAGAAGCAGACTTTCTATATGGCGGCTGGGAAAGTGCCTTCAATGAGAAAAACATTGCAACACGTGAAGAACTAAAGAAATTAGGCATTAATAGCTACTTACAATCTTCATCTGTTAAAGTGGCACCCACCCTGGAAGATATCTATGGTGACATCCGCAATATCGCAAGCATTTTCCGGGTAGAAGAACGCGGTGAAAAACTAATTGCCCAAATGAACCAAGAGATTGAAGCCATTACATCACAATTGCCCAAAGTAAAAGAGCCGCTGGATGTCCTGGTTTACGACAGCGGCGAAACAGATGTATTCACCGCCACACAAAACTTCATGAACACACTTGTCACAATGGCAGGCGGCCACAATGTCTTCGGGGATGTAAAAGGAAATTGGGCGACTGTCTCAAAAGAAGATGCAGTTGAACGCCAGCCTGATGTAATAGTAGTGATAGATTATGGATCAACAACTGCAGAACAAAAAATAGAATTCCTAAAAAAAGATCCGGCCTTAAGCCAGACACCTGCCGTCCAAAACGAACGCTTTGTCATCCTGCCTTTATCAGCAGCATCTGAAGGAGTTCGTGTTGGGGAAGCGCTTGAGGTTTTGGCAAAAGGTTTTTATCCGGAAGCTTTCAAAAATTAGGTTGTCAGTGGGGGTTTAGATTTCAAAATAGATTTATTCGCTGAGTTGATTGGAGCGGAGGGCACTTAACTCCTGTGGGAGCAGCGGGACAGGTGAGACCCCGCAGGCGCATGCGCCGAGGAGACTCACCGCACGCCCCGCGGAAAACAAGTGCCCGCAGCGGAAATCAACGGGCTTAATACTAAGCCTATCCAAACTTACAAGATTGAGAAACAAAATAAATAGAGGGAGGTCACCTAATGACAACCTGGAACCTAACACAAATGCAGCGTCACCTGCTCATCTGCAACGGCGCAACCTGTATGGGAGCAGGCGCAGAAGAAGTCACACAGCAAATACGCGATGAAATCCGAAAAAACCGTTTAGACGAGCATATTCATACATCCCGTACACGCTGCAATGGCCGCTGCAAAGACAAATGCGTCGTCATTGATTACCCAAAAGGAACCTGGTATTCAGTCCAGCAAGAAGAAACAGCCCGCGGCATTGTTCAAGAAGCAGTGAAAGAAGATGCAATCATATACTCCATGGAACACGGCGAACGTAAACGCAATGAAAACCGCATAAAAGGAATTGATAAATACAAGAAAGGAAAAGGAACAATGAAAAAAGCTGTCTTATTTGTCGGGCATGGCAGCAGGATGGAGGCAGGGAATAACGAGGTCCGCCAATTCGTCGGGCAAATGAGAGACTGCATTGACCCAGCCCTTCTGGTAGAAACCTGCTTCTTGGAATTTGCATCCCCCAATATTGAAGACGGAATTCAGCTTTGTGTTGAAAAAGGGGCAGATGAAATCCATGTCATTCCCATCATCCTATTGCATGCCGGACACTCCAAACTGCACATTCCGGCAGAAATTGAACATGCCAAAGAGCATTTCCCGGATATTCAGTTCACCTATGGCCAGACGATAGGGGTTCATGAGGAAGTCCTTGAAATATTAAAAACAAGACTTGCCGAAACCGGCTTTGATGTAAATCAAACACATGAAGATACGGCTATTTTATTAATCGGACGGGGCGGCAGCGATCCATATGCCAATGCTGATTTTTATAAGATCAGCAGATTGCTGTGGGAAAAGTTAAATGTATCTGCTGTTGAATGTGCCTTCATGGGGGTTACAACCCCAACCGTCAAGGATGGGATGGAGCGCTGCATTAAACTGGGCGCCAAAAAGATCATCATGCTGCCATATTTCTTATTTACCGGCATTTTAATGGAAAGAATGAACAAAATGGCCGAACAGTTTAAAGCAAGCTATCCTCATATATCCATAGATATTGCTGAATACTTCGGATACCATCCAAAGTTGAGAACAGTGCTGCTAGAGCGTATGAATCAGGCCCTTGACGGCACTTCGACAGGAATGCAGGATCTGGAAAATTTCCGTAAGTATGCAGAAGAACATGGCTATGAGCATCATCACCATCATTAAAATGAATAATTCCTATAAGATAATTGATCCGGCTGCCAAATGGCAGCTTTATTTTTTATAAAATGCTTAGAATTAACAGGTTCAAGAATAAATAAATTCAAAATGGGTGAATTTAGTACTATCTGTAATAGAAAGGCTGATTCTCAATGGAGAAAAAATTATTGAACCTGCTTCTCGGATTGTGCATTTTTTCAGTTCCATTTTTGTTTAAAGGGAAAAAAATGAGGGAGACTTTAGTTGTCTTTTTCTCGAAAGGCGTTCTTGCCACTCTTGTTGATGCCTATGTTGTTGGAACGAAAAGAGTTGAATATCCGGTCCGCCCTTTTTCAAAAATTTTTAAAACCAACGTAATTTATGATATTTTGTTTTTCCCGCTTTTAAGTGTGATTTGGGTTAAGATTTCTTACAATGACAAATTAAGAAATATCTTTCTCAAAAGTTTGATATTCAGTGTCCCAATGAGCATCGCCCAATGGTATTTTGAGAAAAACACCAGACTATTTAAGTGGAGGAAATGGTCCATTTTCCATACCTTTGGCAGTGTGAATTTTACCTTATTCACTATTAGAGGTTTTGTTGGGTTTATTAAGATATTGGATCGATTAAAGAATAATCGGAACTTAACTAAGTTAGAAGGTTAATGTTTTTTTGCATACTGCCTTACTATATCCCATAATAAAATTCATGCTGCCATTACGGCAGCATTTTTTATGTATATTGCTGATGTAAATCTTACTCCATGCAAAGTCTCAGAAACGCATCTGGTATTAATACACAACCGGAATTAATAATAAAAGAACACTATGATTTAAATTATCCATGATGATGGTTATTAAATTTGCGCTCTGTCCATAAGAAAACGTCCGTAATCACCTTAGCTAATATAATGACGATTAGGTAACATATAAAAAGAAAAAATAGTTTGTGCTTCCATATAGCTTGAATAGACCGAGACCTATAAGAAGAGGCTTAAAAACAAAGGCTAAAACGGCAGAAGTCAGCACAGTATAAACATAGTAATTTTTTTATGATTCAATGTCCATTGATAAACAAGCATAAATGTGACAGGAACGAAACTGGAGTCAAGGGAAATACCTGGAACGGCTGGAATCATAGGAAAAGGATAATTCAGCACTCCGGAGTTTTTATTATACAAGTCGATATAGCCAAATAGCATATGAATACTATAACCATAAAACCCCATGAAAAATAATTTTCTTTTATCAATTTTGAAAAATAACACTATTAAAGGAACAATAAAAAGCATAACCATAAACCAATATTCAAAGGAATTGTAAATGCTGTATTCCACCCAGTAATCATTTAAAGCTTTTTGTCCCTCTTTACCCATTTTGACAATCTGATCGAAGTCTTTTATCCGGTTTTCCTCCACGGCGAATTAACCCCTTTTAGATACGTGTTATCTACTTCTATATTTCCTAATTTCTTATTTTAATATGTGTGATTTTATAAGGACATTGAGGAAAGACTCATTATTTTTTACTTATCGCTAATCAAACAATGTCGAACATTATGGCCTAGGGGGAAGGACTAAAAAAATCTTTATGGAATAATTAGTAACAGGAGTCTAAAGAAAAGGAAGGCTGTGTGGAATAAATGAAGGATGAAATTAAGAAATATTCACTTGTGGGTACAGTCAAAGCGGTAAGTATAAGCAAAAAGCACACTTTCAGTAAAAAAATCAAAATATCATAAAACTGGTGAAGGGTTTTGGGATCGAAGGGGATGCCCATTTTGGTTCAACGATTAAACACCGGTCAAGAGTGGCACAAAACCCTGACCAGCCGAATCTAAGACAGGTTCATTTAATCCACAGTGAGTTATTTGAGGAGTTAGCAGACCGTTTCCATATTGAACCTGGCCAAATGGGTGAAAATATTACAACTGCCGGAATCAATCTTCTTGAACTGCCTGCTGACAGTGTTTTATTTATTGGGACATCTGCCGTTATTCAGGTAACTGGATTACGGAATCCTTGTGCTCAGATCGATCATTTTCAACCTGGTCTTTTAAAGGCTGTTATTGACCAGGATGGAGGAGGAAACTTAATAAGAAAAGCTGGAATAATGGGAGTTGTTTTGGAGGGCGGAGAAGTGAAACCAGGTGATGAAATCCGTGTTGAATTACCGCCAAAGCCTTTTAAAAAGCTAGATCGGGTTTAAAACCTGTTAATTAAAGGGGTAATTACATTCGTACCAGGGAGATGAATAGTATTGAAAAATCTGCTGATTCCTATTTTAATAGGACTGATGGCTTTCTTGTATATTTTCATTATTCCTCAAGAGCCCCTGGCAATTAAGGTCGTCTTCAAGCTGATTCCTATGGCACTAATTATTATTAATGCATTCCGTAAGCTCCCTGCCAGTCCTTCGCCGGCATTGCGTTTAGTCATTATAGGCTTATTTTTCTGCATGCTCGGGGATGGATTCATTGCCGTGTCATTTGTTGCCGGACTTGGGGCTTTCCTGGTTGGCCATCTGTTCTATTTGACTGGATTCCTGAAAATGGCGCATATCACTAATCTGCGGCTGGCTGCCATAATCCCGATTGGTTTATATTCCTGGCTCATTGGCCGCCAGCTGATTGCATCCTTAGCTGCTGAGGGAAATGGGATGCTGGTGATGTCGGTTATTGCCTACATGTTGGTCATTTCAATAATGGCTTTATCAGCCATCCTGACCGGCAGCAAATGGGCCATTGCCGGGAGCCTTTTGTTTGTGATCTCGGACTCCATTCTGTCTTGGAATATGTTTGTTTCAGGCGTTTTTTATTCAGATGTTTTCATCATGACAACTTACTACTCTGCCCAATTCCTGATTGCGTGCAGCCTTTCTTCATTTGGGAAAAGAGAGGCGACAATCACAGCAAAATCGGAAGTGATTCGGCCATTCTAAATTGATTTTATGAGATAAAAAGTACACTTTGGATGCAGAAAAGACTTTCCGATAATTAAGAAAGTCTTTTATTTATTTCATTTTACTTTCCTTCCGATTTTATCTCATCCAGCCTATGTAAACTCTCCATTCTCGTTATCCAATATCCGGCATAGTAAAGTGTGAGGAAAATGACAAAATCATATAAAGTAGACCAGCTTTTTGGATTATAAAAATCAATGGCGTTAAAGAAATTCATCCCTCCAAAAGCTGCAATGGCAGAGAAAAGAATTCCTTTTAACAAGCTATTCATTTGCGGCTTTATCTGGAGAGCAAACATTATTCCGACTGGTGCTAAGGAAAAGTGATACGGCAAAAATAGAAAAGGTGCCAGAGGAATAATGATCAAAGGATAGGACCATAACCCCAAGGATAATGCTGCCAGATCGATTGTAAGGGATAAAATAATAATTAATAAACCAGCTAAGAGAAGACGCCCGGTGCTGTCCTTTTTCCTGTACTTAATCCATACCAGCCAGGGAATGATAAACAAAGCAAGTCCAACCCACCATTGCCATGTTGTAATAAAATCGTTCTTAACGATATCCGCGAATGCAGCGCTTATCTCCGTAAACTGTTCATATGCTTTTTCAGATTTTGCCAGTCCCTCTTCAAACGCCATATAATTCACCCTATCTTTTTCTAATTATTTTCAAATGGTAAATCAATTATGCCACTCTTTTAAGAATCAGGAGTTACAAATTGCATCTATAGATCCCTCTGTTTGCTGTAAATAGGGAGAGTTTCGCTTAATATATAACAAGTGCATGTAAATCCTTGTATTTTCTTTCCGCCTCTACACAACATATATAATGAGGAGGTAAAAAGATGCCTAACGCGTTAGAAGCAATTTTTAATATGCTCAGAATTTCATTTGATAATACAAATGAACCTAAATCTCTCTTACATGTGATTGAAGTTGGAGACCTATGGAAGTATGTAACTTTAGTTGAAGAATTTATCCGGTACGAAGAAATGGGATTAAACACAACTGCTGATGATGAAGTACGGGAAATGTTGACAGATATAGTAAAGGTATGTGAAGCACAGGTGAAAAGGGTAGGCAATTTTATGAAAAACGAAGGAATTCCTTTACCTGATGTAACTTCTTCAAAGCCAAATTCAAACCCGAAAGATGTTCCTTTAGGTGTTAAGTTAACGGATGATGAAATTGCAAATGGCGTCGCCTTTAAATTAGTTACATGTTCACAAGCATGCGCAAAAGGACAGGCAGACGCTATCCGTAATGATTTAGGCCTCATGTGGACTGAATTCTTTTTAGAATGGACAGCAATAGGGGCAACTGTAAAAACATTGATGAGGAAAAGAGGATGGCTTAAAGTGCCGCCATATTACTATACTCCAGGTTCTCCACAAAGGTAAAAAATCCAACTCAAGGGGTTTGAGTTGGGTTTTTCATTTTTCGGAGGAGGTGTTTAAATAGTATTCTGCCTGAGCAGTTTGGGAAATGAGTGCTTATTAGGGAGTTTTTTAAGCCGGTAGTGAAAATTAACGGCGAGAGGAAAGAAATTCTCACTTGTAGTTGAATCCGGCAGGCCTGATGACGGCATAGTTACAGAAAGAAAGGGAATTGGCAGATTTATCTTTGATGTTAAAGGAAGAAGTGCCCATGCCGGGGTTGAACCCGAAAGAGGACGAAGCGCCATCGATGAACTGGCGCATAAAGTGGTTAAACTTCATGATTTAAATGATTACGAGAGGGGCTTATCGGTCAATGTTGGCTTAATTGACGGCGGCATCTCTTCCAATACCGTCGCCCCGGATGCAGAAGCGCAAGTGGATGTTCGAGTGAAGAACATGGAACAGGCAAAGGAGATTACTGCAAAAATCACAGAAATTGCAGAGGAGGAAGAAGTGCAGGGAACAGAAACCAGCTTATCAGGTAAAATTGGAAGGCCGCCAATGGAAAAAGTCGCAGGAACGGACAAATTGATTGAGGAAATAAAGGCAGCAGGGGAAGAACTTGGAATGTCTATTAGGGAAGTCAGCACCGGTGGAGGTTCGGATGCAGCGTATACATCCACTGAAGGCGTCCCAACTGTGGACGGCATGGGACCGCTCGGAGAATTTTCCCACAGTGAAACAGATGAGTATATCGATTTAAAAACGTTCCCGAAGCGAACGGCTTTACTGGCAAGTACGATCGAGAGGCTGAGCAAGCTTGGATAACAATGTTAACCTCCTGGCCAGGATTTCATATTAAACAAAAAGGAGATCATTTTTATTAGAAATGGTCTCCTTTTATTTTCTTGATCTTCATTATTTTAAATAAATAGCTGACAAAAGGTAACACTAATCCAAGAAAATAACGGGAGGCAATCAAAATGGACAAGGATTCATTTAATCACCATACAAAAATTACGGCACCTGAATTAGCTACCCTCTGGTCACAATATATGAATGACAGCTTATCTCACTGCATACTGCGTTATTTTGTTCATCATGTCAAGGATGAAGACATCAAGGATGTCCTTATCTATGCACTTGATTTATCTGAACGGCATCTCCAAAAAGTAAAGGAATTTCTGACAGAAGAAAAATATCCAATACCTATTGGATTTACGGATGAAGATGTCAATCTGGAAGCTCCGCCATTGTTTACCGATACATTTATGATCATTTATATTCATATCATGTCCATTCATGGGCTAACAAGATATGCCGGTGCAATGGGAAACGCCATTCGCGAAGACCAGAGGCAATACATGATGCAAGTGATAGGGGAAACTCTTAAACTGGTCGATCGGGCATCTAATGTCTTGCTGAACAAAGGGATTCTGAGTAAGCCGCCGGTTTTTAATAATCATCAGTCTGTTGACTTTTTGGAAGAGAAAAAATATTTAACAGGGTGGCTTGGAAAACGCAGACCAATTAGCGCAGTTGAAATTAGCGGTACATATATGAATATGCAAAAGACAATGGCGAAAATTGTTCTGGAACTGGGCTTTAGTCAAGTGGCTCAATCAAAAGAGGTACGAAAATATATGGAAAGAAGCAGACATCTCTGCCATAAACACTTTGAGATCCTCTCATCAATGTTGGAAGAAGATAATTTAAACATACCGAAAACTCTTGAAACAGAAGTAACCGATTCAACTGTTCCACCCTTTTCTGACAAACTGATAATGACACATATAGCAGCACTGCTTTCATCTGCCATAGGATATTATGGTGAGGCATTGTCCATGTGCCAGAGGAGGGACTTATCAGCGAGCTACGCGCGAATGATTGCTGAGATGGGAGTATTAGCTGAAGATGGCATCAATTTATTAATCAAAAATGAATGGATGGAGCAGCCGCCCATTGCGACCGATCATGAAGAATTGGCAAAGAGAAAATGAATCCAGCCACATGATCATAAAACAGGATAAAGTCATTGAAAGTCTTTTATGGAGTATCGTTTTGCACAAGTTTTGCATGGCAAGCTTTATAAAAGAACTCTCTTTATTGTCTTGGTAGTACTGACCATATCAATTCCAATTTCAATGAAGTAATTCGTTTAAGCTTTCACGGAAAAATACAGGAAGCAATTGTTCTGACTAATTATCAATGGCTGATGCTCTATCCAGGTTTATACTTTTTTGCCATATGGGATGCGTTAAAGAGGCAGGCTGAGGAGGAGAAAAAACTTCTCGTAACTCCCATTTGTCTGATCAGCGGCATTTATAACAGCAGGGCTCTTGGTCCCATCAAAAGTAAAGATTTGGAAATCACTCTTGGGACTATGTGGTTTCCCATGTTATGTGTTTTTCCTGGACTTCTTATGGGAATCAGCTTAAAGAGAATTTTGAATGGACAGTTATACCTGCATTTGATTCATTATGGATGAATAGCCGTCAGCCTGAGGAAATTCAAACAGAAGGGTATTGCTGTTAATGATCGTGCAGGTTGTGCCTTCAGGAAAATTCATCCAGGTGCCGGGCGGGTGAGGAGCATCCCATTTTTGCACCTCATCAAAGCTATATTTGACATTTGCAGCGGAAAGCTGCTGACCATAATGAAAATTAGTTACATGCAAACGGATCTGCATGGTATGTTCATTAAGCCATTTTATTTCTTTCGCAAGTGAAGGAATCAATCCGCCTTCCCGGTCTGCCCCTGACTGGTTCTTCCATTGTATTAAACAGCACATATAGCCAATTCAGTTCCGAAAAATCCGCTGCATGAATCGTTCATCTTGGATATTCCAGCGTGTTTTCTCCTTTCATATCCCATCTCCTTTCCCTCATATATCAATATCTATATTTGCCCTTAACTGTATGTATGTGCAGTGAGAATGATATTTGATTTAATGTCAGGAACTATCGGTTTTAATAAATGAACTAATATTTTTATGGGAGAAAGCGGTAAATTTCGTTTTTAAATCTTTTAGACCTTTATCATTCGATGAAAGCTAAATCTTTTCCCATTTCCATTCCAGGGAACTTAAGTGCCTGAACATGCTGTTATCATTTTCATTACGAATGAAAGTTACTTCTTTTCTAATGGGAACTGAAAAAGAAAGGTAGACCAACATTCCATCATTTATCTAGCAAGTTGGCAATGCAACAAATGGCCGCTGGATAATATGAACCTAACCAAACCCGTAATCAATTATAAATTCCATCTGCAGACTACTCTTTCTCAGGACCTGCTGAGCAATCAGAGAATATTGGTAATAGAGCATTTTGAAATAAGAAATGCTCTATTTTAATTTGTTTGATTCAATGAGTAGGTTACATTTCAATAAAAATATAATAAAAAACACTAATTATTTATTGCAAAACGATAAATATTGTATTAAAATCAAACTGAAAATAAGAAGTGAGGTGTTTTTTATGGAAAAAGTAACAACATTGTTCTTAAAAATAGCCGTTTTTCTATTAGGAGTCCCAATTTTAGTTCTATGTATTTTTTTGGTGCCTGAGCTGGGGAAAGTTGCAGGTGAAATGCTGCCGAAGTTTGCTTTCCTTAAATATTGGTTTACATCGTGTTTTATGCTTCGACGATTCCTTTTTACTTTGCGCTGTATCAGGCTTTCAAACTTTTGCGCTATATTGACGAAAATAAGGCTTTCTCAGATTTATCTGTCACAGCTTTAAAGAAAATTAAATATTGTGCCATCACCATCGCCGGATTACATGTGCTGGTACTGCCGATTTTCTATATTTTTGCAGAAATAGACGATGCCCCGGGTGTCATCTTCGTTGGCTTGCTGGTTCCTTTTGCTTCAATGGTTATAGCAGTCTTTGCGGCTGTTCTGCAAAAGCTTTTGCAAGAGGCAATTGATATAAAATCAGAAAATGATTTAACGGTCTGAGGTGAGAACATGGCTATTATTATAAATGTTGATGTGATGCTGGCAAAAAGGAAAATGAGTGTAACAGAACTCTCAGAAAGGGTAGGAATCACAATGGCAAACCTCTCTATTTTGAAAAATGGAAAGGCGAAGGCGATAAGGTTTTCAACTCTGGAGGCCATTTGTAAAGCTTTGGACTGCCAGCCTGGTGATATCCTGGAATACCGCAATGATAAGGAAGATTAATGATACAGGTGGGGGATTAAAGATGCATTTGACTATTCGGAAAGAGGAGCCACGTTCGATTCGGTCACTGAAACAGCTCTTTCGTTTTGGCTGGGAGCAGGCATTGTCCTGCTTATTTCCTGTTGTTATTTTTGCTTCTTTAGCTTTAACCAAATTCCTGCCGATGCCCATTCTGCCGAGATATGACTGGCTGCTGATTATTTGTCTCCTGATGCAGTGGTTCATGGTGCGGTCGGGGCTTGAAACGAAGGATGAATTGAAGGTTATCACTTTGTTCCATATTATTGGCCTTGCACTTGAACTATTTAAGGTCCATATGGGCTCATGGGCTTATCCGGAGGATGGCTATACCAAAGTGTTTGGAGTTCCTTTATACAGCGGTTTCATGTATGCCAGTGTAGCAAGTTATCTCTGCCAGGCGTGGAGAAGGCTGAAGGTTGACTTGATTAAGTGGCCGCCATTCCTGGCAGTAGTACCTCTTGCTGCTGCGATTTATTTGAATTTTTTCACTCACCATTATTGGATCGATATCCGATGGTGGCTGTCTGGAATGGTTCTGATTGTTTTTGGAGATCCTGGGTCAGTTACGAGGTAGGAGGAATCCAATACCGTATGCCGCTTGCACTTTCTTTTGTGCTTATCGGATTCTTTATATGGATAGCGGAAAATATCGCAACATTCTTTGGGGCCTGGGAATACCCCAATCAGGCCGATGCATGGAGCCTCGTTCATTTGGGGAAGGTGAGTTCATGGCTTTTATTAGTGATCGTCAGCTTTCTTATAGTGGCGACGTTAAAGCAGGTTAAGGGAAAAAATTCCACAGGGGAAGCTGCTGATCACCTTTAAAACGGTTCTGAGAATGTGTTTTTTAAGGTTGTATGTATTTGGCTGGCATCCCGATGTGTATTTATAGATAATCAAATAAATATAAATAAATAGCTGCAATAATAACCGAAAGAAATAATGCACGAAGTTTATGGACATAGTGTAAATGAATCATTGGAAACATAATGATTACAAATAAAAATGACCACCAAATATTCCATCCATTATGGTAGGATATAAAACTAAATCGGTTTGCCAGCCATTCAGCCGCCCAAAATAAGACAATCCATTTTGCATAATAGAAAATTTGCTTTTTTAGGCTGCTGGGGATATTAGATAAGAACATAAATCCAATTAAAGGGTTAATTAGGATGTTATGCAATAGATGAACACCCATCAGATTTAAAATGCCTTTTTCAAGTTCCCATAAGTGAAAATGGCTGTGTGATATAAATTCATAAATGAAGGATGCTACGGAAATGTATAGCATGGAAGGATAATATCTTTCCCAATTGTGCCAGTCACCTTTAAAATAAGCAAAGATAATGACCAGGATAACAAGGATGCAGTGCATAAGTTCACCTCATTTTTCTCATATTAGTATTGACGATATCTAAAATTAAATACCAATAAATGTAAAATAAGGAAATTATCCTAAAAAGACTTTTTGTAAATTTAGTTAAGATCTGAAGTTTATCATTCAAGGGATTTTCATCTTAGTAACTATAGAACAAGCTGCAAATTAGCAGCTTGTTTTTTCATGCAAAGGGATTGGTTTTGTTTAACTATGGAATATATTACTTCATGAAAAGATAGATTTTTTTGTTAATCTTTTTGGAATAATAAACCTACTAAAACATGGTGGGGGGTCATTTGTGGAATACGGGAATAAGAAGGTAAATATTGAACTGACTTGCACAGAAATTGGAGGCCTTTGGGGGGTTTATTTACAAGAAAGCATGGGTTCCTGTTTTCTCCAGTATTTTTTACACCACCTCCAAGATGAGGAAATCATTCCATTAGCAAAAGAGTCATTGCAAATTTCGCAAGGAAGAATAGATAAGATCAAAAAAATTTTTCTCTCAGAAAATTTTCCGGTACCGGCTGCCTTTTCCGAAGGGGATGTCAATTTGTCAGCCCCGCCATTATTCAATGATGTGTTCACCTTAAGCTATATTTATATGATGAATCGATTGGGAATGATTAACTTCAGCTATACTGCTTCAAATAATGTTCGGCTGGATGTACTGGATTTTTTTACAGAGTGTATACATACCTCTACAGAAATGTTTGGCAAAGCAGTCAAGATGATGCTGGGTAAGGGTATTTATGATCGCCCGCCAAAAATGAACTATCCCAAAGAAATTGAATTTGTTCAAAAGGATTCATTTCTGTCGGGAATTATAGGTGCAAAACGTCCCTTGAATGCAATAGAATTATCGGAAATATTTTTTAACATCGAGCGGAATTATTTTTCAGTTCTCATCATGCTTGCGTTTGCTCAAGTAGTAAAAGACAAAGAATTGAAAAAACATATTTTGAAAGGAAAAACGCTCAGCGAAAAACAGATATCCATTTTCAATAACTTATTAATGGAAGAAGAGCTTCTTGGAACCGTGACCGTCGGAATGGAAGTAACAGAATCCATGGTGGCACCTTTTTCAGACAAACTTATTTTTTCAATGATCAATGTTTTAAATTCCGTAGACATTAGCTTAATTTCACATGCCATGTCAGTGTCCATGAGAACTGATCTAACATCTCAATACAGTAAAATTATTGCAGAAGTCATGCTTTATGCAAAGGATACCTTTGATATCGTGGTAAAGGAAAAATGGCTGGAACAGCCTCCGCTTGTAACTAATAGGAAGATGCTGATACATAAAAAGCAATAATGTATAAGCAATAGAAATAAGTATGAATCATTTATTTTACTGCAGCCTTAAAAGGCTGCAGCAGTGTTTTCAAAGCTATTCAGTGCTATCGGATGTATTTCCTCTTTTCACTAAATACATTGCAGTAATCCACGAAGTGACAGGAATGACCATCGTAACACCAATTCCTGCACAGAAGATCGTAATCATCTCACCGCTGAAAATCTTTGAATTGATAATTTCACCTGGTGAATAGGATAGGTCTTTAAACCATACCAGAAGTGCTAAATATCCGCCAAAGAAGGCGAAAAATAATGTGTTGGTGCTTGTTCCGAGAATATCCTTACCGATGCTGATGCCAGCTTGGAACAAGTCTTTTCTGCTAATGTCCGGATGATGATAATGAATTTCCCTCATTGGCGAAGAGATGGCCATGGCAGCATCTGTTATGGCGCCGATTGTACTCATGATGATGACAGATGCAGCCACTTTAACAAAATCAACCCCAATATAAAGGGAAAATATGCTCAACTCTTCTATTTCCTCTTCACCAAATCCCTGAATATTTGCCTTATCTGCAATGATGACAATGAACACAATGAGAACTACTGTAGTAATGATCGAAGACAGAAATGCGGTTTTCGTCTTAATGTTCACTTCATTTATAAAAAATAGATTGATACAGCCAATTAGTGCACATGCGAATAATGTAACGATAATTGGATTGATGTTTGGATCGTTCATAAAGAAGAGGACGAAAATAATCACACCGAAATTGAGGAAGATCGCAAAAAATGATCTCGCTCCTTTTTTCCGCCGATAAGGGTCATCAGAATAAATAATATGGCTGACAGTAATAGGATGGCGTTCATCTTTGGGCCCTCTTTCTATTAATGAAGTATATCGTCGTATACAACCCAATCGGAATCGTGATTACAATCCCAATTCCTCCGGCAAGTGCCCGGGCTAATTCCAGTGAAAGGTTCATGGATAGGCTGAATCCGAGCGGGGAGTCATTTTTTATATACAGAATAAGCATCGGAATGGAGCCGCTGATATAGGCGAAAAACAAGATATTCGTCATGGTGCCCATAATGTCTTTGCCTACTTCCATTCCAGAGCGTTTAAGAGCCTGCACTGGAATGCTGTTATTTTTTTCATACAAACTAAACAGTGAAGATGACATGGTAATGGCTACATCCATAACCGCCCCCAACGAGCCGATAAATAAACCGGCTAAGAAAACCATCTGATAGGGCCTGGTTATAAACTGGAGCTCTTCGTATCTTAGCCCCTTCCCGCCAGTTAACCATATGACCAGATAAGTGACCAATAATGATAAGAATGTAGCCGCTAGCGTTGCAATAATCGCAGCATATGTTTTTTCGTTGAAGCCATTTACGAGCAGAAGGGAGGTAACGGTAAATAAAATGACTGCCACACAGCAGATCAGCAGCAGGCTTATTTCCGGATTTTTCAGATATACATCCAATGCATAGGAAAGCAGCACGGCATTAACTGCCAGGCTGATTATGGAAAAGAGACCTTGTTTTTTTCCGACAAAGAGCAGTATCAGGATAAGGATCCATCCTGTCAAGAGTATGTAATGGTCGCGCTTCAGATCTAGGATATCTCCGCTTAGTTCTGCAGCACCTGCTTTTTTCCTTTATGGACACAAATAACTTTTGTCCTGTCTGAATTTCATAATCGTATGCTTTGGATTTAGAAAACTGATTTGATAAGTGGATTTGCTGCCCTTTTTCTTCGCCATTCGTTATTTCTGCCACTATCTGCTGTTCATAAATGCGGTCTTCATTATCGTAAATATCCGTTACTTCTTCAGCTTGATGAGTTTTAACCGCTTTAACTTCAGCGATGGTTCGTTCATAGAATGAGTCATTGTTTTGAACAAATAGAACGGAGGCAGCAATGCAAAATGCCAATATGATATATAAATAGAATTTTTTGAGTGGGATGTTTTTCAAAATTAACCTCCAGAGGAAATAAAGACAAATTTTAGTATAAATGAGCGGTTTTCCCGCTGAAAATCCATAATGATGCCATGCAGCTGCCTGCTTCAACGAAAATAGAATAACAGTAATTTTTTCAGATAGTCAAGCTTATCAAAGTGTGTGTGAAATGTCTAATTGTTTTGGTCTGTAAGCATCAATGGCTGCAGATAAGGTCAAAGAGAAATGCCTGCCAGGTTTAACACTTGGCAGGCATTTTTAATTACAAAATTATGAGGAATATCAAGGAATCACTGGTCAGTGAGATCCATAGATCGAACAATTTAACTAATATGAGAACTGCAAAGGATGTGATTTTAACATGATGACAGGTAAAAACGCGAACAGTTGAAGGGTTTGCAGCAAGACACGAAAAATTGTTTCATCTACAACTTGCATCGTGCTTATTCTATATCATGCATCAGTGCAATTCAGATTTTAAATAATCCACATGCTCTCTTTGCTTATCTAATATTTGATGAACAAGACTCATGCTTTTTTCATCCAGCTTATCCCGGACTAACTTCTCCGTCATTTAAATTCCGTAAAGATTTTCTCCTTTAATGGCATGCTTTAAGATATCCTTTTCACCTTGTGGGTGATCGAATATCTGACTGATGAATTGTTCAATTTTGCCAATAACTCCTTCGCTGGTAGCCGGTGTTCCGTGCAGCTCCTGAATTCGTTCTGATAGCAGCTCTGCATGATGCTTTAGATCCTTTTGGATCATAATGAATCTAGAGCGAAGCGGGGAAGCGTCATCAAGGTTTTTAATAAATTCTTCATAAGAATGTATTCCCATATATTGACCCTGCAGTAACTTATTTAAGGGTTTTGTAACTTTCTGTTCTTCCATCAAAATCAATCCCTTTTATTTTATAGGCTCAGCTGATTGTAGTTTAAACGGAAAAAAATAGTTTCATGCAACTTTTGGAAACCCGAGCTTTTATGGAGATTGGTAACAATGCATAAGCAACTATTCAAGATTTAAACCAGACTTCAGCATAAACCCTAATAATCCAGGGCAAATTATCCTCGTAATCAACATCTCTTCCTGCAGTCATCGAGTTTCGTTGCCTTCAGTAAATGTAACAGCGTGGATTCTCCGTGCTGTTAAAAGGCTAGCTGATCTTAAATAAGTGAAAATACTAAAAAGTGGTTGAGTCAAACAATAATACACTACCTAAACCATGGCTTTAAGAGGCTTATCTTCAAGCTGATATTACTCAATTGGAGGTACATAATGACTACTATAATCGAAACAATAAAAGATTATTTACAGGTAAATTTAGATAATGAACCAAAAAGCCCTCTTCACGTAGGGGAAGTCATGAGCTGCTGGCTTTACCTCACAATCATGGATGAAGCAAGTGTATATATTCAGACAGGCTTGAATACGACAACAGATGATGATGTGGTCAAAATCCTGAAAGAAAGCTTGAAGCAATGTGATGTTCAAGGACAGAGATTTAAAGACTTTATGAAAAAAGAAGGGATCCATTTGCCTCCAACGAGTGAAGAACGACCGGATTCAGAGCCTAATTCAGTTCCTTTGGGAACTAAACTGACGGATGATGAAATTATGAACGGCTTAAGCATTAAAACTGTGGCTGCCATTGTTCATTGTTCGACAGCAGCCGCTCAGTCTATAAGAAATGATGTAAGTTCGCTGTTTACCCACTGCATGCTGGAGAAAATGAAATTTGGTGCCTCATTAAAGGATTTAATGAGGAAAAGAAGCTGGATTAAGGTTCCTCCTTACTATTATCCGCCAGGGTCTCCTAGGAACTGATATATGAGCATCCCATAAATAAAAGGACTGCGATTTTTTTTATTATTTGATGGTAATTTCGGTTCATCCTGAAAACAATGCCATCACTAAAATGGTGTGTTTAAAGGATTGCACAGGAAAAACCGGAATGAAGGGGTTTTACCTTTCGTCCTTGCATACTCCGGTATTTTCTGCGTTCTGTATCGGTGGAAATTATAACTATACCTGAGCGTTAACAAAGGTCTGAAACATCAAAATGAATAGAAGCATTGAGACAAAGCACCATTGAATTCTCTTTAAGTCATATCAGAATTTGATTTACTGACCTGCAGCGTCAATGAATATTTGGATCAAGTCATATTTCTCGCATTCATTTATGGATTCAAACTTCAAAAAAATCATCCATAAAGGATGACAGAGTATGACTGCTGAGCCATGTGTTAATTCTTTTTCTTCAAATTGCAGCTTTCAGTTTGCTGGTTCTCTTGTTTCTGCCTTTCTGCGTCCTTCTTGAATGCCTCCATTGCTTTATAGAAAAGCAAAGTCACCTCTATCACCTCCATATAAAATGTATCCCCCTGTATCATTAGATAAAACGTTAAATGAAGAATTTATTATATGAAAAAAACATTGACCAATATGGTCATTTTTTGTTATGTTAAAAATGACCACTTTGGTCATTTTGGTGAAAGGAGTGGAATATAATTAATACTACTTTTTACAGCTTGAAAAGCGAAAAACAGGAACGAATCATCAATGCAGCCATGAAGGAATTTGTAAAGAGCGGCTTTGAGAAGGCATCTACAAATGAAATAGTAAAGGATGCACAAATAAGCAAAGGCTCATTGTTCAACTATTTCAGCAATAAAAAGGATTTGTATTTCTTTTTGATTCAGAATGCAATAAACATCATTGAACAAATCTATGTTGAAATAGATATGAATGAAAGGGACATTTTTGAAAGAATCAGCCAGGTAGGGTTCATTAAATTAAACATTCAAAAGAAGTATCCCCTAGTATTTGATTTCTTAAAATCCCTGCTTGAAGAAGATGCTCAGGAAGTAAAATCTGATATAAATCAACTGCTGGCAAACATTCAAAAAGATGGCATGAAAAGAATCTACGAAAACATCGACTGGTCAAAGCTACGGGAGGATATAGAACCTGAACAGGCGATAAATATCCTTAATTGGACAATGACTGGTTTCGCGGAGCTGCAAATCACGAAAATCAAGTCATTTGAGGATATCGGTATCGAGCTGATTAACGAATGGGACAGTTATAAGGAAATTCTAAAGCGCTGTTTTTATAAAAATGGGGAGGAATGACCATGAGCCTTTTAAAAGTAACCAACCTAACAAAAAAATTCGGCAAGTTTACGGCACTGAATGGGGTAAATCTCGAGTTAAATGCAGGTGAGATACTGGGGTTCATCGGCCCAAATGGGGCAGGAAAATCCACCACCATTCGGGTTTTATTGGGGATACTAAAGGCAACAGGCGGAGAAGTAAAGCTTTTTAACAAGGACGCCTGGCAGGATGCTGTCGACATTCATAAGAGGGTGGCATATGTGCCTGGTGACGTGAATCTTTGGCCGAACTTAACAGGGGGAGAGGTCATTGATTTATTTATAAAATTAAATGGCACTGCGAATAAGGCGAAACGTGAGGAGTTAATAGAGAAATTTGATTTGGATCCATCCAAAAAGTGCAGAACCTACTCTAAAGGAAACAGGCAAAAAGTTGCTCTGGTTGCGGCCTTTTCCTCTGATGCAGACCTGTTCATTCTGGATGAGCCGACATCAGGCCTGGATCCATT
This sequence comes from Cytobacillus pseudoceanisediminis, assembly GCF_023516215.1. Lineage (NCBI taxonomy): Bacteria > Bacillati > Bacillota > Bacilli > Caryophanales > Bacillaceae > Cytobacillus > Cytobacillus pseudoceanisediminis. Next base: position 1,193,837 of record NZ_CP097349.1, read on the forward strand.
GATGGAAAAGGTTTTTCAGGAATGTGTGATGGAAGTTAAGAGACAAGGAAAGAGTGTTCTCCTGTCCAGCCATATATTATCAGAGGTAGAAAAGCTGTGCGACCGGGTAAGCATTATCCGTCAAGGCAGGATTATTGAGTCGGGAACCTTAAATGAGCTTCGCCACCTTACACGGACACAAGTCCTCGTTGACACAAGCATGCCGATTACAGGATTACTTGATATGCCAGGCATTCATGACATTCAGGAAAGTGAACATGGGATGTCGTTTCAGGTTGATACGATGCAAATGGATGCAGTCATCAGGCATATAAGTCAATTTGGCATCATCAGGCTGGAAAGTGCCCCGCCAACATTAGAGGATTTATTTATGCGTCATTATGAAGGGGAAAAGGATACAGGAGGTGTCCGCTGATGGCAGGCAATCATTTAGCAAAAACCGCTTTCCTTTCAAAATTTATATTCAGGCTGGACCGTTTGCGTATCCCAATATGGGTGCTGGCACTAACCTTTTTTACGATAATCGTTCCAGCAGCCTTTAAGGGATTATACAATTCTCAGCAGGAAAGGGATGCTATGGCACAAACAATGGCCAACCCGGCGATGACTGCCATGACTGGCCCCGCGGATTTAAGCAACTATACGATTGGTGTCATGACAGCCCATCAAATGCTTTTAATGACAGCTGCTGTGACCGGTTTAATGAGCATCCTGCTGGTTGCCCGGCATACCAGGGCTGATGAAGAGGATGGGCGGCTGGAATTGCTCCGTTCGCTGCCTGTAGGGCGTCTATCCTATTTAAATGCATCATTGCTTGTAGTATCGGCAGCTTGCATCGGATTGGCTTTGATTAATGGATTCGGCCTTTATGCCCTGGGAATTGAAAGCATGAATCTGGAAGGGTCATTGCTTTATGGTGCTGCATTAGGGGCGGCGGGTCTATTTTTCGCAGGTGTAACAGCTGTATTTGCTCAGGCTTCAGATAGTTCACGGGGAACAATCGGCTATTCGATAGCCGTGCTTCTTATTTCTTATCTTTTTAGGGCAATCACAGATATCAGCAATGAATCATTATCCTGGCTTTCGCCGCTTGCATGGGTAACCAAAGCAGAAGTCTATGATTCTAATAATTGGTGGCCTATTGTCTTAATGATTGCTGCCGCCATGGTTCTTTTTGCCATCGCGAATTATTTGAACGCTATTCGGGATCTTGATCGCGGATTTTTGCCATCCAGGCCGGGAAAAAATATGCATCCCTTTTTTTGCAGAGTCCAATCGGCCTTGCGTTAAGGTTGCAGCGGACCGGAATCATTTCATGGGCAATAGGCATGTTTGTGCTGGGGGCTTCTTACGGTTCAGTATTAGGGGATCTGGAATCATTTTTCTCAGATAATGAAGCCATGAAGCAGCTCCTTAAGCCAACAGAGGGGGTAACATTAGTAGAACAATTCATTCCAATGCTGATGATTGTCATCTCACTGATGGCAACTATTCCTCCAGTGATGGCCATGAATAAACTTCGAGGTGAAGAGAAAAAGGAACGAATTGTTCATCTTTTGAGCAGAGCCGTTTCACGGACAAAACTGTTAGGGAGTTATTTCGTTATATCTGTCATTAATGGATTTTTCATGATATCGCTGGCAGCACTCGGATTATGGTCTGCCGGGACTGCTGTGGTTGAAGGCGGTTTATCCTTTGGAATGATCTTTGGGGCAGCATTATCTTATTATCCAGCAATGCTGGTCATGATTAGCCTGGCCGTCTTTCTGATTGGATTTCTGCCAAAATTCACGGGTTTTATTTGGCTATATGTTTTATATTCATTTATTGTGCTGTATTTAGGAGGTTTATTTCAATTCTCTGACTGGATCGGCAGTATTTCTCCTTTTGGCCATGTTCCGCAGGCACCGATTGAGGAATTCTCAATTATTCCGCTGCTTCTATTGTGTTTAATTGCTGGGGGACTGGCGTTAGCGGGGTTTATAGGGTTTAATAAGAGGGATATCGAGCAATAAAAATTAAGAAACGCAATCTATATGGGGATTGCGTTTTTTATTCATACTAATAACAGTCCAAAGGGTAATCTGAAGTTACATGTGTTGCAATATCAAAATTTTTGTGATTAAATAACAATATTCAAATCGTAATAATTACGATTTTCATCAGAAAGGAGTGACATACCTTGGCAAAAAAATCTAAGATAGCAAAGGAAATCAAACGGCAGGAGCTTGTATTAAAGTATGCAGAATTACGAAAGGAACTAAAAGAAAAAGGGGATTATGAGGCTCTAAGGAAACTGCCAAGAGACTCATCACCGACACGGCTGAAAAACCGCTGCCAGGTTACGGGCAGACCGCGGGGATATCTTCGCAAATTTAAAATGTCCCGAATTGCTTTCCGGGAATATGCGCACAAAGGGCAAGTTCCGGGAGTAAAGAAATCCAGCTGGTAAAATAAAATGCGGAGGTAATGAAAATGAAGGTAAATATTCATCCGGAATATCATAAAGTAGTATTCATGGATATGAACAGCGGCTTTAAATTTTTGACAGGATCAACAAAGACTGCAAATGAAACAATCGAGTGGGAAGATGAAAACACATACCCATTGATTAAAGTTGAAGTAAGCTCAGATACACATCCGTTTTATACTGGAGTTCAGAAGTTCACGGATCGCGGCGGACGTGCTGAACGATTTATGAAGAGATATAACATGAAGAGCAAGTAAATTGTTTCTCCACTTGGCGAGATGAGGTGAAAGATATGAATTCACATCTTATGGAAATGGTCTCAAGAGAGATTGTAAAGTCACTACCTCCTGAGCAAAAAGAGATTTATGAATTTGTCGTTGGTCTGGAAGAAGAGCTGGCTCAAAAGGCTTCGACTTCTGAAGAATTTATGGCTCTTCTTGTGAAGCATTCACCTCATAGGCAGGCGGCAGCACATTTTAACCTTTCATTTGGACAGCTGATGATGACCATGCATGAAATTGAAGACAAAATTAACAGGCTGCTTGAAAATAAATTGAAACATGTCACATGGGTCGAATTAACAGACAGTGTCCGGGCAAGAAAGAAAAGAAATAAAGTTAAATATTTTTATTTCTCCTTAAACGAAAGTAAGTCGTAAAAAAATTTATTCTTTAAATCGTAATGATTCCGTATTAAAACCTGCATCAGGAGGCTCATATGGTCTATGATTGGATCGTTGTAGGAGGCGGCATTCAGGGCAGTACCATTGCAGCCTTCTTAGTAAAAAATAATAAGGTATCAACTGATAAGCTGCGCATTATTGATCCACATGTAAGGCCATTATTTAAGTGGACTACAAGTACGGATCGGATTGGCATGAAATTTCTGCGCTCACCTTTTGTACATCACCTTGATGTCGATCCATTCAGCTTAAGAAGCTACGCAGCAAAGCACCAATGGAAGAAAAGTGAGTTCTATGGGGTCTATAAAAGACCATCCCTGGAAATGTTTAATGAGCACAGTCAGACTCTTCTCCATGATCTTGGATTAGGGGCCAGCTGGCATCAGGGATATGTAAATGGTCTCGATAGGGAGGACAATTATTGGATTGTAAATACAGCCGGAGAAGAACGTCTAAAGGCAAAAAGAGTCGTACTCGCATTAAGCATAAACGATCAGCTGCATGTACCCGAATGGGCAGATTCTATTAAGCAAGAATGGCATGTGATGTTTCACATCTTTGATGATTCTGCAGATTTTTCAAAATTGAGGATGCCTGTTGCTGTCATTGGAGGAGGCATTACAGCCGCCCATACAGTCATCAAGCTTTCGGCACTCTATTCAGGTCAAGTCACTTTAATAAAAAGGCATCCCTTTAAGGTTTGTGATTTTGACAGTGATCCGGGCTGGCTGGGACCTAAATATCAAAAAAGCTACCAGCGAATCACCGATTATTCCGAACGCAGAGAAGTTATTAAAAAGGCAAGAAACCGGGGATCGCTGCCCTCAGAGTTATTTCACAAGCTTAGGAAGCTTGAAAATGAACAAACGATCAAGGTGGCAGACGGAGAGATTACTTCCGTGAAGCAAGGAGAAAACAAGGAACTGATTCTTTCCGTGGACACACAGGAAGTCAAGGTGCAGTCAATTGTTTTTGCAACCGGGTTCAGGCCATCCAGGCCTGGCGGAAGCTGGCTTGAGAAAGCCATTGAAACGTTTGGCCTTCCATGTGCAAAATGCGGATACCCGATTGTGAATCAATCCCTTGAATGGTGCCGGCATCTATATGTAACAGGGCCTCTTGCAGAACTGGAGATTGGGCCGATTGCCCGAAATATTTCAGGCGCGCGTCAGGCGGCTGAAAGAATTGTTCAAAGCATTTAAGAAGTTAATAGGAGGAAATTAATATGAGAGTAAAGATTACATTAGCTTGTACAGAGTCAGGGGACAGGAATTACATTACCACTAAAAATAAGCGGAACCATCCTGGCCGGATCGAATTAATGAAATATTCTCCCCGTTTAAAGAAGCATACATTGCACCGTGAAACGAAGTAACGGTCAAATGTAATACTTTAATGACTATTTGTCAGCATAATAGCTGCAGAAAGTCTAAAGGATTTAAGGCTTGTAGGCACCTTTAAAAAACGTATTGTAAATCTTTATTAAATGGGATAATTGATTTTCAAAGCGCTAAAAGTAAAAATTGAGCTAACATATTGAAATAGAATAATAAAAACCCGCCCGCACATACTAAAACTACGATTTGTTAAGTTTTGGAGGAGTGCACGGTGGGTTTTTTTAAATCAAAATTAAAAAGGTTTAATAGGGACAATAAACAAAAGAAGAATGAAAATAGTGAGCATGAATTGCGGATTGATGAACTCCTTCATCGATGTAAAGAATCAACAGATTTTGTTTCCTATAGATATTCAGAATCCAGCCCATTTTATATTCATTATTACCAGACAATTGTAGAAATTAATATTTTGCATCAATATGTCTTGCCTTATATCAATGAAAATAAGAGCAATACCCTTTTTGATCTTCAGCAGGCTATTCCCATTGATAATACTGAAATTATAGATAATGTTCATGAAATAAGGGATAAATTGCTGACAGGCTGTATTGTTATTGAAGTAAAAGGTTCACTGCAGGAGGCTCTGGTTATTTCTGCTGTATCGCTTGAGAAGAGACCCGTCAGTATGCCGGAAGTAGAGTACAGTGTTGTGGGGCCTAAGGAAGCTTTTGTCGAATCAATTGATGCTAACATCAATCTGGTCAGGAAGAGGCTGCCTATTCCTGATCTCATCGTGGAAGAAGTAAAGATTGGAAGCCTGACAAAAACTAGGGTGGCTGTTCTTTATATTAAAGGAGTTACTGACGAAGAAAATGTGAATACGATCCTGCAGCGCCTGAATGATATTCAATTTGATCAAATTGTGGACAGCTCTTTTATTAACCAGATCATATCTGATAATCATAAGTCTCCCTTTCCTCAATTAATTGATACGGAAAGGCCGGACCGGGTAGCGAGTGTGCTCTCTGAAGGGAAAATAACGATTCTTGTTGATGGCTCACCGCATGCATTAACAGGTCCTACAACTCTGGTAGAGTTTTTTCTGCATTTGAAGATTACTATCTATCCTGGCATATTGCCTCCATTTTTCGGCTGGTCCGCTTGTTTGCGGTATTCTTTTCCGTTTTGTCGACATCTCTTTATGTTGCCGTGCTCACGTATCATTACGAAATGATTCCGGAAAACCTGCTTAATCCGCTCATCGCTTCAAGAAGCGGCATCCCGTTCCCGCCGATACTGGAAGCGATTATTCTGGAATTGACCATTGAGCTATTGCGTGAGGCTGGGGCAAGGCTGCCGACAAAAATCGGTCAGACGATTGGTATCGTAGGCGGTATTGTAATCGGGACTGCTGCTGTACAGGCTGGTCTGACCAGTAATGTGCTGCTGATCATCGTGGCGCTTGCAGCCCTGGCTTCTTTTACAACGCCTGTCTATCAAATGGGCAATACTATCCGCTTAATCCGCTTTCCTTTCTTAATCACTGCCCAGTTATGGGGACTTCTGGGAGTTACCTTTTGTTTCTCATACATTTTGAGCCATTTACTTAAAATGTCTTCTCTGGGACGCCCATATCTGGCACCCGTCTATCCATTACGGCTGGCTGACTTAAGGGATTCACTCTTCCGCCTCCCGTTTTTCATGCAAACGAAGCGGCCATTGCAGGTCAGATCTCCTGTACGAACTCGTTTTCAGCCCAAAAAGCACGAGAAATCCAAAACAGATATAGAAGATTAATTGGTGTAAATATGTTCCGATAAAGGAGGCTAGTTGATGTTTCCATTGCCTAAAGAGGATAAAATGGTATCGCCCTATTTTGTATTTTATTTAATACATGCTATGCAAATAGGCGTTGGTATCCTAGGTTTCGAAAGAGTTATTGTCCAGTCGGCCGGCTATAGTTCCTGGATCGCAATCTTAACATCCGGCGCCTCCATTATTGGATTGATATGGGTTTCCTATCGCATCTTAAACAAGGGAAACAACGACATCGTAGCCATACATGCTGATATTATGGGAAAATGGATCGGCGGTTTTTTCAGCTTTCTATTTTCCTTATACTTCTTTGCTTTTGCATTGGTTGTACTTAGATCATATGTGGAAGTGCTCCAGGTATGGGTATTTCCCGAAGTCTCCGAATGGATATTCGTACTCATTATCATTTTTTTATCCTATTCCTATGTCACAGGAGGTTTTCGGGTTGTAACAGGGGTAAGTTATTTAGGGATTTTATACGGGTTGCCATTATTATTGGTGAAGTTTTATCCTTTACAGTATGCCGATTATGGTAATCTTCTGCCAATCCTGAATGCCTCTCCTGCACAATTATTTAAAGCTTCAAAAGAAATGACCCTTAATTTTCTCGGGTTTGAGACCTTATTTATGTTTTATCCTTTTATAAAAGATGGTCCGAAATCTGAAAAGTGGGCATACTTCGGCGTGCTATTCAGCATATTTATTTATCTGCTGACTGCTTTTGTTACGTTTGTATACTTCAACCAGGAACAGTTGAAAGGCACCATTTGGGCTACACTCACACTATGGAAAATCGTGGACTTAATCATTGTGGAGAGGTTCGAATACATAGGAATTTCCGTATGGTTTTTTACCATTCTGCCGAATATCTGCATCGGCCTCTGGTGTGCCAGCCGGGGGTTGAATCGGCTGTTTCCTGTCACTCAAAGAAATGCCTTGAGGATCTTTTGCCTATTGCTGTTTTTCATCAGCATTCTTCTAACGGATAGACAGCAAATTGATGTGCTGCAGAAAGCTGTTTCCCAAATGGGTTTATATACTATCTACTTTTACTTACCATGCTTGCTGGTCTTACAATATATCATCATGAAGGTGAAAAAAGGATGAATGCTAAAAACTATTTATGCTGTTCCTTGATTACAATCCTCCTTGCAGGCTGTACTCCAAGTCCAAAGGTATTGGAGGATATCCAATTAGTGCAGACCATTGGCTATGATTATGTTAATGGTGAGGAATTTGAAGGAACAGCAGGCTCTTCCAATATACCTCCAGGTGAACAGTCTTTACCGGTGAATGAGGTTTTTTCTGCAACAGGCAAGACAAGTAAACGGATCAGGCAAAAGATTCAGGCGGAAGCTGCAAGGCCCATAGTCGTTGGCAGGGTGGGATTAGTCATTTTCAATAAGGAGCTCGCAGAGCATGGGATTGAAAAACAAATAGACAGTCTGCAGAGAAACCCCAGTATTGGCCGGAAATTGCTGCTTGTAGTATCGAAAGAGAAGGCGAAAGACATTATTGATTCAAATTACTCGCAAAGTGATTCTGTATCACAGTATTTAATCGATGTGGTGGAACAGAATCTTGAGGCGACTATTCCTGAGATAAATTTACACCGTTTTCTTGTTCACTATTACAGCAAAGATGCCGACCCATTTTTACCTTTAATTGAGAAACAGGGTAAGCATTTGAAAGTAAGCGGAATGGGAATTTTTAAAGAAGATAAGCTAGTTGATACAATCAGCTTTGGTGATGCCTATATCTTTAAAATCCTTTATGAAAAATTCCGGCGGGGACAATTTGAAGTAGAACTTAGCGGGGAGAAGATGTAAGTCTCGAAAACCTGTCATCAAAACCTAAAATAAGGGTGGACAAGAGGAATGGGAAATATATAGCCACTTTTAAGGTGAAAGTAAACGGCAGAGCGATGGAAGGGGTTAATTTAGATCTTACAGACAAGAAAACGATTGAGAGAATTGAAAAAGCAGTGGAAAAAGAAATAACTGAGAGAGCAGAGAAAATGATCAAGAGGTTTCAGGAACTGGATACAGATCCCCTTGGCATCGGGGAAAAGGCAAGGCAGCGCTCTGATTTTAATCGTAAGGAATGGAAAGAGCAGTATAGTCAAATGGAAATAAAGATTGAAGCAAAAGTGAATGCTGTTCAATCGGGGATTATAGAATAATCATGTATATAAAAAGAGAAATTGGCATCCGATATAAGGGTGTCATTTTTAATTAAAAAATTTTCAGAATTATTATTGTTTTACAAAGAAATATATGATAGTTTAGTTAAAACGAAGTTCAGACTTCATAAATTTAAAAAATTCAGCTTAAACTTCATAATATTAAGGTGAGTCTAAATGGTATTAAAAGAAGTGATCGAAAAAGAGTTTAATAACCTCTCCAAAGGGCAGCAGAAGGCCGCTAAGTATTTACTGGATCACCCTAAGGATTTTGCTGTGAAGTCAGCGGGTGAGATTGGCAAGAGAATCGGGGTAAGCGAAACGACAGTCATCCGATTCTGCTATTCGATTCAGCTTTCCGGCTATTCGGAGCTGCAGAAGATGGTAAGGGAACAGCTATTGAAGGCGAATAGCACACTGGGTCAGTATTTTACCAGCAAGGTGGAACTGGCAGAAAAGCCGGAGTTCCTTGCGAGTGTGATGGAAAAGGATTGTCTCCATATCAGAGAAACGATTCAGAATATAAGTCAGGACGATTTTGATGTTTTAGTGGAGCGTTTGATCAAAACAAAAAAATATATGTTACAGGTCTGCGGTCTTCCTTTGCGGCATCAAGCTGGCTTTCTTTTACCCTTGGGGTGGTAAGGGGAAATGCGAAGCTGATCCGGCCGGATACGGATGATCTGCTGCTGACGATCACTGAAATGGATAAAGAAGCGACGTTTATTGCGATTTCATTCGACCGCTACATGAAAGATACGATTAAAATGGCGGAACTGGCGAAAAAGCAGGGTGCATTTGTAATTGGCATCACGGATTCAGCAATCGCACCGATTAAAGAGCATGCCGACTTGCTTTTTCAAATCCATTCATCGGAAAAATCGACGATTGATGCTGCGCCAGCACTCTTTTCCTTTCTGAATGCGGTGATTGCGGGTGTGTCGATTCAAGATGGTGACCGATTTCAAAAAAGGAAAGAGCAATATGAAAAGCTGGATAGTGAACATTTTTTTATTCAGCCGGGAGGGAAGATGGATTGAAGGAAATTATTGAACAGATTAAACCTGCATTGGATATGGTTTTTAATCATTTGCACGAAAACCCGGAAGTAAGCTGGAGGGAATATAAGACCACAGAGTACTTGCGGAAATTCCTGGAAAGCCGGGGTTTTCAGGTTCAGCTGTTTGGGGATTGCCCTGGTTTGGTTGTTGAAGTGGGGGAAGGAGTCCATGCGTCGCGCTGAGAGCGGATATGGACGCACTTTGGCAGGAAGTGGACGGCAAGTTTCAGGCCAATCATTCGTGCGGACATGATGCCCACATGACAATGGGGGTTGGGGCCATGCTGCTGCTTCAAAAGGCTGGCTTCCCCAAAAAAGGCAAACTGAAATTCATCTTCCAGCCGGCTGAAGAAAAGGGCACTGGTGCCTTGAAAATGATTGAGCATGGCGTGCTGGATGATGTGGATTACCTGTACGGTGTACATCTGAGGCCAATCCAGGAAATAAGAGATGGAGAAGCGTCTGCAGCCATTTACCATGGCGCTGCAAGGTTTCTGACCGGGGAAATTATCGGGGAAGATGCCCATGGAGCCCGCCCGCACCTTGGGCAGAATGCCATCGAGATCGGTGCTTCATTCATTCATGAAATTAAAAATATTCATTTGGATCCGATGGTTCCGCATACGGCCAAGATGACCAAATTCCATGCCGGCAGTGACTCAGGCAATATCATTCCGGGAAAAGCGTCCTTCAGCCTGGATCTGAGGGCACAAACAAATGAAATCATTACTGCACTGGGAGAAAAAATAGAAACGATCACTGAGTATTTATCCAAGCTGTATGGAGTCAAGATCAGCCTTGAGATGAAAGCGAATGTGGCAGCAGCTGAAGTAGATGAAGAAGCTCAGAAGTATCTGGAGATGGCAATAGTTGATGTCCTGGGAGCTGGCCAATTAAGGGAACCAATCGTGACTTCGGGCGGGGAAGACTTCCATTTTTATACTCTCAAGAAGCCGAATATAAAGGCCACGATGCTTGGATTGGGCTGTGATTTAAAGCCGGGGCTGCATCATCCGGACATGACGTTCAATCGGGAAGCGATTTACTCGGGAATGGAAATACTGGCCAAAGCCGTAATGGCCACTTTGGAAAAGGAGGAGTGAAGATGGCTGCTGTGACAATGGATTTACGGGTATTAAAGACAGCATCCGATATGGATCTTATACAAAGGCTGGAGAAGACAATCTGGAATATGGATCCCCTTCCGGTTCATCAAACCATCACAGCTGCCCAGAACGGAGGGCTGCTGCTCGGGGCATTTATAGAGGATAACCTTGTGGGATTCAGCTACGGATTTCCAGGTTTCCACAAGGGAAAAGGCTATTTATGCTCCCATATGCTGGGCATTCACCCTGACCACCAGGATAAGGGACTGGGGGCATTATTGAAGCAGAAGCAAAAAGAACTGGCTTCAGGTATGGGCTATGACCTGATCACCTGGACTTTTGATCCGCTGGAAAGCCGGAATGCTTACTTGAATCTTTCCAAGCTGAATGCGGTTTGCTCCACTTATGTGGAGAATTGCTACGGAGATATGGATGATAGCCTGAATCATGGGCTGCCGACAGACCGTTTAAAGGCAGAATGGTGGATTACCAGTTCGCATGTGGAGGAGCCAGTAGGCATTGAAACAGCGGACGCACATGGGGAGTATCAGAGGACGACTTTCCTGTTTTATTAAATACTGAATGGGATGCTGCGGAAGGTCCAGTGCTTGTTCCGATTCCGGCAAACTTCCAGATGATTAAAAATAAGAATTTCGAGCTTGCGATCGATTGGCGCTTTAAAACAAGAAGGATTTTTCAGGAGTTATTTTCTAAGGGGTACGCTTTGGCAGGATTTCAAAAAGGGCTGGAAGGCCCTGTGCATTACTATGTATTAGTTCAGAGGAATCAGCTTAAACTCAACTAACAGGAAAAGGCGGGAATGAATATGAAAGTGACAGAAGTCGTATTGCGGCATATGAAAATGAGAATGAAAGCTCCATTTACAACAAGCTTCGGCACGTTTCAGGATAAGGAATTTCTCTTGCTGGAAGCCAAGGATGAAAATGGTGTGAGCGGCTGGGGAGAATCTGTTGCCTTTCATTCACCATGGTATAACGAAGAAACGCTGAAAACGAACTGGCATATGCTTGAAGATTTCATTATTCCGAATCTATTAAACAAAGAAATGCAGCATCCAGATGAAGTTTCGGAAACTCTCTCCTACATACGGAAAAACAATATGGCGAAATCAGCATTCGAAGGGGCGGTTTGGGAGTTATATGCCAAGCAAAAGGGAATTCCGCTTGCAAAGGCTCTTGGCGGTACAGCGAATGAGATCGAGGTGGGCATTAGCATCGGGATTCAGGATAGTATTGATGAACTGCTGAACCTCATTGATGAATATGTAAAGGAAGGCTATAAGCGCATCAAAGTGAAAATCAAGCCAGGCTGGGATGTTGAAGTCATGAGGGAAGTGAGAAAGCATTTCCCGGATGTAGCGCTTATGGCTGATGCAAACTCAGCATACACCCTTGAAGATATCAATCTTTTAAAGCAGCTGGATGAATTTGATTTAATGATGATCGAGCAGGCGCTGGCATCAGATGATATTATTGATCATGCCGTTCTGCAGAGAGAACTCATAACGCCTGTCTGCCTCGATGAAAGCATTCATTCCTATGAAGATGCGCGCAAGGCGATTGAGCTGGGAAGCTGCAAAATTATTAATATCAAAATCGGCCGGGTCGGCGGGCTGACAGAATCGAAGAAAATTCATGATCTCTGCCAGGAACGGGGCATTCCAGTATGGTGCGGAGGCATGCTGGAATCCGGGATCGGCAGAGCACACAATATTGCCTTAACCACACTTTCCAATTTTATCATGCCAGGGGACACAGCCGCATCATCCCGCTATTGGGAGAAGGATCTGATTGACCCTGAAGTAACTGTCGAAGATGGAATGATCAAGGTTCCAGGAAAACCTGGCCTTGGATATGAGCCAAGTTATGAAACCATTAAACAGTTTACTGTTTTTGAAAAGAGCTTTTCTTAAGGGAGAGAGAATTCTCTCTTTCTCTTTTAAGAGGAGTTGTCGAAAAATTCAAATATCTAAAAGGGGGATCAGAATGAAAAAGAGTATTCAGATTGCCGGTGCTTTTATCGGGGTCATAGTCGGAGCGGGTTTTGCTTCAGGCCAGGAAATTTTGCAGTTTTTTACCAGCTTTGGCTGGATGGGGATAGGCGGTGCCATTCTGGCGACCATTTTCTTTGCTTTTCTGGGGATGAACTTAACACAGCTTGGAAGCCGTCTGCAGACAGATTCCCATAAAGATGTCATTTACCATATTTGCGGCAGGTATTTAGGGATAGCCGTCGATTTCATTATTACCTTCTTCCTTTTCGGTGTGGCCGCTGTCATGCTTGCCGGATCGGGATCCATTTTTGAAGAGCAGTTCGGAATCCCGAGCATGGCCGGCAATGTCATTATGGCTATATTAACGATCCTGACCGTTTGTCTGAATATCCAAAAAGTGATTTCCATTATCAGCCTGGTTACACCATTTCTCTTAGTAATGGTGATTGTCATTGGCGGTTATGCCCTAAGCACGATGGGGATTAATTTCTCTGAAGTACAGAAACTGGCAGAAAGCCAAACCCCAGCCGCTTCCAACTGGTTTATGGGCGGACTATTATATGTTTCATACAATATTGCGGCCGGTGCTGCAATGCTTGCTGTCATGGGCGGAACCACTAAAGATGAAAAGCAGGCAGGAATGGGGGCATCCTTGGCGGTGTAGGTTTGGGAATTCTTATCTTAATAATCAATGCAGCCATGCTTGTCAAAATGAATGTTGTGGATGGCTCTGACATGCCGATTCTTGCTCTTGCCAATGAAATTTCACCTGTATTTGGATTATTGATGTTCGTTGTATTGCTGGGCATGATTTACAATACCGCTGTTGGTATGCTGTATGCCTTCACGGCCAGGATCGTGAAAAGGGAAAATCCTAAATTTAATCTTTTTGCTGTATTATTTGGTGCGGCAGCGTTTGGAGCCAGTTTTGCAGGCTTTATTACGCTGGTGGGAACGGTTTATCCTTTGATGGGATATTTAGGGTTTACGCTTATTGCGGCAATTGTGTTTGCCTGGCTGAGGGGGAAACGGAAGGCTGTTGTGAGTATGGATAATGGAGTTGCTTTAAAACAGTAGAAACTTTGCTGATACTTTAGAAAGCTCAGTTCTCCTGAGCTTTCTATACCTTCTCAAATTTACCTCATAATGGTATTGCGGCTCTTGACACTGAACTGGTGGAATCCATCTTAATAAAGATTATATTCTCCATTTTCCGGGCCGCTTCCAGCGGAAGGAAAAGTAACACCCATCGTACGCAATGCTGCTTTTGCTTGAGATAGATAATTTTCTGCCTGGTTCTGCCATCTGATGATCAGGCTAATAAACGCCTTATATTCAGGACCTGCATTTTCCTCCATCGTATTTAGCCCTTCACGCACCTTTTTATCCTCATTTTCCGCATTTACGATGCAGGCCGCCAATGTAGCGATTATCGATTGCCGCTGCTCTCCATTCACAAGTCTGCGGGCACAGCCGACAGTGGTCACGCGGTGATACGAAGCCGGAACCAGATGCTTGTGCATTTCTGCATTTCCTTTTAAATCTTTGGTCTCAGGAATATGAAAAAGCTCAGAACTCATGGAACAAACCATTTCTTCAGCATATAAACTTTGCTGCAGCAGTGTTAAAATATCTCCCCAGCTTGTTGTCCGATAATATGGATAATAATAAGGATTCAATCGAACCATCTCCTTTTATGGATATAGGAACCCCATTATTATAGATATGTTTGTTAAGCGGGTGTCATGTCATCTTGGGTGGCGGGGGTCAGTCCATATCTTTTAGAAATAAGAATGAGCTAACGCACGAATCCCATCCCCGATCTTCTTCACACCAACTGCAATTATCCGGTCCTCCACCTGAGAGACACTCAATCGAATTCTATTTTCCTTTAGATATTCTGGAAGATACATTGGTGCAGCATCCTGAACCAATACATTTTTCTTTTGAAGATGCTTTACAAGATTCTTCGCCTTCATTCTGCCCGGAAGAACAACTGTCGAATAGAATCCCGAATCCCCGCCAGTAAATGAAGTATTGGGAGGCAAATGCTCCAGGTATGCTTTTTGGAGAATGGTACCCTTCTTCTTGTATTGCCGCCGGAGTTTTTCAATATGGGCTTTGAACATACCGCTGCTTAAGTAAATCTCAAGTGCCCCTTGTGTGAGGACGGGTGTATGGACGTCCGCTGCAAATTTGGCCTGTGTAAAACTTTTCATTAAGGCTTCTGGAAGAACTGCCAATCCTAATCGCAGCCCTGGCAGCAAAACTTTCGAAAAGCTTTTTGTGTAAATGACTCTTCCGGAAGGATCATAGGCAAACATGGGATCTGCCTTTTTTCTTGTATCAAGATCACCCATATAGTCATCCTCCACTATGTAGACATCATATTTCTGAGCGAGCTCGACCATATCCTTTTTTTCCTGGTTGGAGTAGCTGCAGCCTGTAGGGTTTTGAAATCTGGAAACAGTGTAGAAAAACTTGATGTTTCTCTCTCTGAATATCTTTTCTAAGTAATTGAGGTCAATGCCTTTCTGATTTACCTCTATGCCAATAGGCTTCAAGCCGCGGGAAGTGATGGAATCTATGAAACTGAAGTGGGTTGGCTGTTCTGTGCAGATCTCTGTTTTATTATTAGGAAAAGGGAGTGAGACCAAGAGATCCAGAGCCTGCTGGGAGCCGGATACCACCGCAATTCTTTCAGCCGGGGCGAAAACCTGCAGATCCTGAAGCTGAGCTGAAAGCTGATGCCGAAGACTCGGCAAACCGAGGGGATGGGAATACTGAAACATTTCCTCTTTATATAGCTCAATTGCCTGATTCATACAATGCTGATAATCACGGTAGGGCATCTTGCTTTTATCCGGTCCTGCTGAGACAAAGTCAATGATCATAGGTTTTTGTTTTTTTGGCATATCAGTACCAACCGCAAAATAGCCGCTTTTTGGCACAGAGTAGATGAGATGTGCCTTTTCCAATTCACTGTAAGCTCTCATTACTGTGTTAATGCTGCAGTTAAATTCTTTGGCAAACCTGCGAATGGAAGGGAGCTTTCCTCCGGCTTTCAAGCGTTCATCATCTAGTCTTGATTGAATTTCTTCTATGAGTTCATCATATTTATTGCCCATAAAAACACTCCGCTCGTTGAATTTGTATGGGTACAGATGGCCAAAACTGTTCTTTTCTGTATCCATCATGCTGTTTATAGTATAAGGGACAAATACAAGAGCTGACATCATGACAGAAATCCTATTTTATATGAAGGAGGAAGAAAAGATGAAGTGGATGAGAAGAGCAGGTATTGCTGCCCTTTCCGTGTTATTGCTGCTGACGGGTACAGGTGCTGGGGCATTAGGGGGAAAAGAAAACACAAAGGATCTGCACATTGAAGAAGCTTTTGCAGGAACAGAGGGCACTATGGTTCTCAAAAGTCTTAAGAATGACAAGGTTTATGTCTACAACAAGGAGAGGAGCAAAGAGAGACTGACGCCTGAATCAACCTTTAAAGTCGCCAATGCCCTAATCGGACTGGAAACTGCCGCTGTAAGAGATGAATACGAAGTGAAAAGGTGGGATGGAGTGGAACGGGAATTCGAAAGCTGGAACCGGGATCATTCGCTTGCTTCTGCCATGAGGGAATCAGCTATCTGGTTTTATCAGGACCTGGCGAGAACGATTGGTGAAAAGAAGATGCAGGAATACGTATCAAACATCCAGTACGGAAACCAGGACATATCAAGAGGAATCGATGCCTTTTGGCTGGACAGCAGCCTGAAAATTTCCGCAGCAGAGCAAGCTGATTTTATCGAAAAATTGGTTGAAGAAGAATTGCCTTTTTCACAAAAGAACCAAAAGACAGTTAAACGAATGATGATTCAGGACGAGCAGGATCAGTTCATCCTGCATGGTAAAACAGGGTCAAGGCTGTCTGACATGGGACTGGGCTGGTACGTTGGTTTTATTGAAACAGAGAAGGAGACATGGGTGTTTTCGGTGAATATTGATGGAACAGGTACGGAGGCTAAGAATATTGCTGTGGAGGTGCTGAAAGAGAAAAGAATCATGAAAGACTAAGGTCAGCAGATCAGTGAAGGAAGCCATAATAATGGTTTCCCTCACTGGACTTCTGCTGAAAATGTATAAGAGACTTTTCCATTCGGCCATTCTGCTAAGACTTCATAAATATAGCTGCCTTTACTTGAAGGTACAGTAATTTGATGATTCTCAAGCTTTATTTCTTTTTCTTTTCCTGTTTCATTCCATAAGTACACTTTAATAACTGGTTGATCTTCAATCTTAATCCTAACTTTTTGGTCTGGTTTCATCATAATAGGTGTTAGATGATCTGCCATTTGATTCGGTGATGCGTGATCTGTTGTCATAGTTTCCGTCTCTAGCCCTTTTTTTCTAACCCACTGTTCATTTCCTTTTTCCATTTGATAATCTGTCCCGTTCACTTCGGCAACTGCATTCATCGATGGAGGGAATTCAGCTTCTTCCCCAGCGTTAGTTGAGCATCCAATCATTATTATAAAAAGAGAATAGGCTAAAATCATTTTTAACAACCGTTTTAAACCCACATTGCCACCCGCCTTTTTAGAGAAACTATTAAAAACAGTTTAACTGAAAGAGGAAAAAATTGCATAAATGCGGAATTAAAATAGGTACCGTCAATAGAAAGGAATACTGAAATGACTAAAAATATCTCCTTAATCCGTTCATCGAAATTACCGTCAGTTGATTATGCATATGCATCTCATGTTCCTTCCGGAATGGACCTATTTTTTATGGCGGGAGCCTGCCCGCTTGATGCCACTGGAAAAGTGCCTGAGCAAAGCGGATATGAAGAACAGGCCAAGCTTTGTGTCGAGAACTTGAAGTCAGCATTAAAGGAATGCGGGGCAGAATTAAAGAATGTGGCTTATACAAGAGTTCTCGTCGCATCCTCAGACCAGGCAGATTTGGTGACAGCCTGGCAGGCAGTTAGAGAAGAATTCGGCTCACATGATGTTCCAAGTACATTGTCCGGTGTAACCGTTTTAGGTTATAGCGGCCAATTAGTTGAGATAGAAGCGGTTGCAGCTTTATCCAAAGAATAAAAAATTTTTTTGGTGAAAGTTTTTCGAATTGAAGATCGTTTAGGCGTTTCTATTCACGGATTGCGGCTGTTGTTCAAGCCATCTATGCTTAACCAAAATTTTATAGCAAAGGGCACCTGCCTGAGCAGCATGAAGTGATACTTTTTGATAGGTTACATTGAGATCCGATCTAAGGCTTGAACCTGCACCAGCTCCATAATACGAGAGAGCTGTATTTACTAAAAACGCCGCATGAAACATCATCAATTTGTCAGAAAATGGACTAACTGTTGATTCTGTGATTTCTGCATCCCATTTAAAAGGTACAGGCAGATAATCCTGCCGCAAAATGGTGTCAAGACTATCAGCATCTTTTCCTGCTAATTCAGCGTTTTTTGCCATGAACTTGCGTACGTCATCATACTCTGCCACTTGTGCAAAAGCTAAGCTTAGTGTCCTGACTAATCCTGTTTTCATTGAATTATAGAAAACGCTGCTGATTTCCGAAATGTTAAGTGGTCTTTTTTCACCTGCTAAATTCGAAAGCATGCCTGTTGTATCAGTAAATTCTATCTTCTTTGATGGAGGAACAGCCGGTACGGTTGTGAAGTTTGGGTAGGTCTTGGATAATCCAGTGATTCTCTGATATAACTCTTTGGCACTGACGATACATTCTAAGAAATAGTCCTGCAGGTCTTTTCGGTCAATATTTGTCAGTGCTAAGCTATAAGCTGTTAAGCCATGAGCCGTCATCAATTTAGAGTAAAATAGCAGGCATTGATCTGAAAATAGACGCGGGGCTTCAAGGTTCACATCATTTTCTGTAAAGCCAATGGGGTGTTGAAAATTTGAATTTCTTAAATAAGCTGTGATCTGGCTGGTATGGTTTTCTGATCTTAGCAGTGAGTCCTCCAAAATGGATTTGATTTTTTTATCCGTAACAACATTAATGAAATATTTGTAAACACAAATAGCCATACTATCGCCCATATACTGATGCCAAAGTGCTGAAAGTTCAGCGCTATTTAAGCTCCCGTCCAATTTTTTTCCGAAAATGCCCATTCTGGAAACCCCCGCGTCTAATCGCTTTTTCCTTAGTTTGTCTTATTTTTTGACAATTATTATATATTGGAGCCCGAAGGTTGTGAAAATGGACAATGGACCCATCCGCCATAGGCTGATAGGGTCCATTTTTTTATTCGTAATGCTTTAAAACCAGCTGCTGTTCTTCAATGGCATATACACAGTCAGCGACCCGATCCATAAATACTTTATCATGAGATACCAGGAGGACGGTACCCTCATATGCTTTTAAAAATCGTTCAAGGGCTTCAATGCAATAAACGTCCAGAAAATTCGTCGGTTCATCTAATATCAGGACATTATATCTGCCGAGGAACAGCTGGCAAAGCACGAGACGGATCGCTTCCCCGCCGCTTAAGCGGCAGACATCCTTTTTCAGATCATTACCTGTAAAGCTCATAGAATGGAGGACAGAACGAATCTTGCTTTCATCGTAATCGCTTGTTTCTTTCATAAATTCAAAAACAGGCTTACTTTTCTCAAATTGGTAATCCATTTGTTCATAAGCGCCTATAACTGCTTTCGGAGAAAGAATCGTTCCCTCGCCGCGATCGAAGATAGCTTTTAGCAGTGTTGTTTTTCCGGAGCCATTTTTCCCAGTAATTGCGATGATTTTTCCAAGCGGAAATTGGAAGTTCGCTTCCTTAATAAGTGTTCGGTCTCCTGCTTTCAGCGTAATCCTCTCACCCATAATGGGATACTTATTATGCATTTCAAGAGCGGGGTGCTGATGAAAGTGGATGGTCGGATCTTCTTTGGGCGCTTCAACAGCTTCAAGCTTCTGCACCCGCTGCTCAATAGCTTTGGCTGCCCGCTGGACGGCTTTTTGGCTTGTTTCTTTTGACTTCGTCATAAACATTTTGTTTGCTTTCGCCTTTGTTTCTTTTTTTGAGATATGTCCGCTGGCTTGCGTTATTTTGTCTGCCTTTTTCATTTTTTCTTCTGCCGCTTTTAATAGCCGAGACTTCTCTTTCAGATATTTTTCATGCTGTTCCAGCTGCTGTGTTCGCTTAAGCTCTTTTTGAGCCTTGTAGTCCGAATAATTTCCGGTATACTCTGTCACGCATCCATGTTCAATTTCCCAAATCTTTGTGACAAGCTTATCCAATATATATCGGTCATGACTGACAATGACCAGTGCTCCATAATAATAGGTCAATTCTTCAATGAAAAACTTGATCCCTTCTCTGTCGAGATGGGTAGTAGGTTCATCAATCAATAATCCTTCATAGTAGTTTGAAAAGATTCCAGCAAGCTTCAGCTTTGTTTGTTCACCGCCGCTCAGATGATTCATATCGATCTTAGGTATCGATAATTTCCCTGCGAGACCAGGGTCAATATCACTTGCCTCTGGAGCGGCGAGCTGATCGAAATAAGCAAAATCGGCCAAGCGGTTCACAATTCCCTGGTCAGGGTGTATCTGACCGGACATCAGCTTTAGGAGAGTGCTTTTTCCTGCCCCGTTTTTTCCTACAATGCCAATGCGGTCGAATTGATGAATGGCCAGCCGAGGAATATTCAATACCAATCTATCTAAATAAGAGACTTCTATATTTTCTAATTCAAAACATACTTTTTCCATCATAAAACCTCATTTCTTATTTGTTTATACCGATCAGGATATCTGCATCTAACGTTACATGACCGCTGTTCCTGCCAATAAAAGAATGAATGGCAGCCTGATTGGAATCCCAGGAAAGGGGAGACATCCTGACTAAATACGGAAGTTTGCTTTCGTCCATTTTTCTTACATCCGTCACATGAATCGTGTCAGTTAGAGTAAAATGCTTTCTAAAAAGGGAAACGACCTCATCATTTTTATATAAATTATTTTCATTGCTTCCATAAAAGGAATTCCGCATTTCCTTTAAATGCCCACTCCGCGGGACCGCCTTTATGATGATCCCTTTTGAGGTCAAAATTCTCTTGAATTCCCTGTAATTTGAAGGAGAGAAGAGATTCAGAATCATATTGAAGGACTGATCTGCTAAAGGAGGTTTAGCCAGATCCCCTACAAGCCATAGTTCATTTTTGTAATTTTTCGCAGCCTGTTCAATCCCGGCTTTCGAGATATCCACACCAACACCTGTCATCGTTCCAATCCCGGATTTCTCTAATATCTTTTTCAGGTGTGAACCTTCACCGCACCCTGCATCAAGCATTAAGGATGGAGTGCTGGAATGTGCGAAATAGTCATGAATGACGGCTGAAATTTTGTCATGAAGAGGATCAAACAGTTCACTTTCCATGATGATTTTCTCTCTTGCTTTATATAAAGTTTTGCTGTACCTGCTCTTGGCAGAATGATTCAGCATGTTCACATATCCATGCTTTGAAATATCATAGGTATGCCTGTTCGGACATAAGAGGCTTTTATATTGAACAAGATCTAATGATTCCTGACAGAGCGGGCATTTTAGAGAAGTACTGAAAGTCTTAAACTTTGCAGCGATTTTTTGATTTACCATGTTTTCTCTTCCTTTCAACAAAAAAAATCACAGGCATCTGCCTGTGATTCAGAGTAAAGGGAAGAAGACCCATCCTAATTTGGTTTGGGCTGATCAGAGCCGTCAGCAAATAAACCTTCCTGTTTTTTGGAAGAGTTTAACAGATAAAAAAAGAGAAAGGCAGTAAAATCATGCCTTTCTCAAATTGCCAATTTCGTTTGGCAGAATATGAAATAACAAATTGACGCTATTCCATATAAATTGAAGATTATTAAAAAAGGACAGACTGATCCCATTTACTCTGCATACACAAGCAGAGCCTTTGAACGTATTCAATTACTGGTTCAAAGCTGGGAATCGAAGTCTCATTGCGTGTGTCATTTTTTAATAATCCTCCTTAAAGATAAAATACAGTTGTATTATAAATGCTATTATTAGATAAGTAAAGGTTCGTGCGGAATTTTATAAAAGAGGGGAGGGAAGACTTAGTTTGAAATGGAGGGAATAATATGAAAAATAAAATTTTCCTGATTTTATTCATCGCACTTTTTGTATCTTATAGTTCGGCATATGCCCAATCCCTGACTTATCCCTGTAGCATAGTACTTGAGCCGGTAAATGAAGTCCCCAATATTAGCGGCACAGCTTTAATTGCAAAGGTAAAGAAACCATATACGGATCAGCCAGGAAGTCCTGTAAGAGAACGAACCGCTGTCGGTATATACGCTGATTGGATGCCTCAGCCTTCAGCATTTGGGGATTATGATCAATATGAAGGATTTGCTCAAATTCCTGGTGTAATAAGCTGGAGATTTAAAATGTATCCCATTAAGGAAGATCAGCCAAGCTGGTTTGGCGGTTCGCCTTGGGTGGGGAAATTTGATGAAATCTCAGCAGAATTATCTGCTGAAACGATCGTAAGCTTGAGGCTGTCCAATTCCAGGACCAATCGTCTGGGACCGGCCGTTTTACAAAGTACATTAAAGGGATGTGTACAGTAAGAAGGATTTTGTATAAAGGGTATTTAATACTAATTAGGGTGAAAAAACAAAAGACTAAGAGGGAGAAGCGAATGATAGCAGAGTTAGGAGAACTAAATCAATATGATATTCCCGGTCTAATAGATTTATCGGCATCGGTTGGATGGGATTATGATGAAAATGAAGTTAGAACACTTTTGGAATCTGGGAGAGTTTTCGGACATAAGAATTCTGCAGGGAGAATTGTTTCAAGCTCAGCAATAATCCCCTATGATACTAAACTGGCGTCGATTGGCATGGTTATTGTCCATGAAGAATTCAGGGGATTAGGGCTGGCTATGGAAGCAGTCCGGAAATGTGCTGAAAGTATTACTGCGGATAGGACGGTAATGCTGATTGCAACGAAGGAAGGACAGCCCCTTTATGAAAAAATGGGCTTTACAACAGTGGATTATATAAGCAAATTTCTTTGTGATAAATTTGTCCCTGAAAATTTACTGGATCATGATGGAGTTTTCATAGAAGACTTCAATCAGTCTGATTTAACCAAACTTGTTGATTTGGACGGGGCTGCCTTTGGGGATAAGCGAAGTGTTTTTCTCCGCAATCGAATCAGCCAGTCCAAACAATGTCTGGTTGTTAAGAATAATAATGGAGAAATCATTGGATATGGACTATCCATACAGGGGCCAGTCAATTTAATACTCGGACCTATTGCGGCTCCGGATTCAGAAACTGCTGCTCTAATCGTAGAAAAATTGGCTTTACATCATAAAGGGAAGCTGCGAATTGATGTTCCAGAGGGAAGAACTGATTTTATGTCCTATTTGGAGCGAAGCGGTTTTGTTAAATCAAATACTCCACCAGTCATGATAAAAAATTCAGCAGCTATGCCGCAGAGGAACAAATCCTTATATGCTATTGCTTCGCAGGCTTTTGGATAGGAGAATGATGAAATTGGCTATGCGCAAATAAATCGTTTTATCCATAAGTAAAATAGGGTTATGTGCAAATAAAATATTTTATCCGAAAGTAAATTTGGTCTATCCGCACGTAAATTTCACTAGGACGTCAATAATGCTTATATAGCTCTGAAAAACGGCTGCGGAAAGCCCAATCTCCATGCAAAATCATAAAAAAACGGCTTAATCTCAGGATTAAAGCCGTTTTTTTATGTATTTAACTTTAATTATCGCCTAGATAATAAGCAGTGCCGTCCCGATCGTAATCAGAATTGCGCCTGCAATTGTATTTAACGTCGGTTTTTCTTTTAAAATGATGAAACTTAATATCATTGTAAGCACAACACTGAACTTATCAATGGGGTTAACCACACTAACCTTGCCGATGGCCAGAGCGCCGAAATAGCACAGCCAGGATAATCCGGTTGCGGCTCCTGAGAGGAAAAGAAATAGATAAGACTTTTTGGAGATTTTTTTAAGATCCTTAAAGGTCCGCTGAAAAAACACAATCCCCCAGGCGAAAATAATGATGACCACTGTCCGGATGAAAGTAGCCACATTGGAGTCGACGTCTTCAATTCCTATCTTTGCTAAAATATTGGTGGCTGCAGCAAATACCGCAGACATTATCGCCAGGAAAATATACGATTTTGTATTGAATACTTTCTTTTTTGAAGTCTTTTTTCTGTCTTTTCCGATTAAAACAAAGGTTCCAATGGAGATAATGACTCCCCTGAAACAACTAATGCTGTGGCGGGTTCCCTTAGAATAATAAATGATAACAGGATGGTTAAGACGACACTCGACTTATCAATGGGAACTACTTTTGACACATCGCCGATCTGAATGGCTTTAAAGAAACAAATCCATGATAGGCCGGTTGTCAGGCCTGAAAGAATGAGAAATATGTACGATTTTACAGAAATAGTCAAGATGCTTTCCGTTTCTCCCGTAATAACAACCATAAGATAAGCCATGATGACCACTACAATCGTCCGGACTGCAGTAGCCAGGTTGGAATCTACTTTTTCAATGCCAATTTTTGCGAGGATGGCTGTGAAAGATGCAAATACTGCGGCAAGCAGAGCTAAAATGATGCTCATAGACATGATCTCCATTTCTTCAATGGGTTTATTATATACATTTTATTTTACTGAAGTGCATATAGAATATTCTCTAATCCCTTTAGTGTAAATTTATAAAATTCTGTTTTCCTGTTGAGTATTCTATATTATAGTTTGGTTAAGCAAGGAGGCAGAAAATGGATCAAATTGATAAAAGAAATCGTTTGAATGATGAACCATTTCGTTTTCGGCAAAATAAGAATAACACAGTATTTCTTGATTATAATGGAAAACAAGTGAAAATTCTAAAAGGAAAAGATGCAGAGAAGTTTCTAAAAAAATGAATGATGCTGAAGATGAAAAGAGCAGGCAGTTAATCATGGCGAAGATAACGGGGAACTTTAAACGGGGAAATGAACGGTTGTAATGGTTCTGAGCTAAAACAGCAGTGTCAATTGACACTGCTGTTTCTATCTTTATGTAAGCAGAATTCTACCTGTGCTGGTCGAAAAGAATAGCGTTGCCATCCGGATCTTCGAGTGTGAAACTTGCAGGGCCGGCGCCTGACTCATCTGCTTCGTTAATAATTTGAATCCCTTGTTCCTTCAGCTGCTTTTGTAGCTCCCGAATGTCAGTGAATCCCTCTAAATTTTCTGCGTTTTGGTTCCAGCCAGGGTTAAATGTAAGGATGTTTTTTTCGAACATGCCTTGGAATAGACCTATCACACAGTTTTCATTCTTTAAGATCAGCCAATTTTGCGCAATATCCCCGCCTAATGCCTCAAAACCAAGTTTTTCGTAAAATTCTTTTGACTTATTAATGTCTTTAACAGTTAAACTTACTGAAAATGCTCCTAGTTTCATAGTTCCTCCATGGTTTTAGTTTTTATATAATTCAGATAACACAACTTGAGTTTAATCGAAGCCATTTTATAAAGCAATAAAGTGGCCATTAAAAAAGCGGCTAACGCCGCTTTTTAATAAAGTCTTCTTCTCCGAAACCGGCTGCAGGTAAAATCGGTTTGGATTTTCATATAAATATAAATGATCGTTGCAATTGTTCCTTCTTCGCCGGGCCAGTTTGTCTTTGGCTTAAGGCACTTAAGGAATTCCTGGTCACAGCAGCATTTAGATCTCCCGCTTGCCCAGCATTTATCATGGACCCTGCAGCAGGCATCCACGCCATTAATAGGGCCGTCTGGTCCGCTGCAGCCGGGACCGCACCATCTGTAGCCGGGAAATAGACAAGGAATTTGTTTTCTTCTAGTCAATAGTATCCCTCTTTTTATATCAATTTAATTATTGATATGGCAGATCATTCATAGAGGTGTGGTTACTTAACTACTAAATGAAGATTGTTTACGCATTAAGGGCAGGGGCCCATACCCCATAGGCATCTGACGCATATCCTTTACTGTAGACAAATACAGAGGAGGAGTTCTGTTTGGATTATCAATATCAGCACATGCCTGCGACACAGGAGTATGTTCCGCAAAATAGCATGTATTTCCCTGAATACCGTATTCGGCCGGGTTTTGGATTCGGGAGACCAGGCTTTGGGTTTGGCCGGCCTGGATTCGGCTTTGGAGGACCAGGATTTGGACTGGGGCTTGGATTTTTAGGGGGCTGGCGACAGGAGCATTGCTGGCACCTGGACCAGGATTTGGATATCCTTACTATCCATACCCGCCATACCCGTATCCGCCATATCCTTACTATTACTAAAGGAGGAGAGCTTTGTCCTGGGGCAGAGCTCTTTTTTTAATTGATTTAATTTTCAGAATTGTATAATATGAAATAACGATAGGAGGATGAGAACATGATTAAACAAGTCGGACAAATAATGCTATACGTAAACAATCAGGATGATGCAGTGAATTTTTGGACTGAAAAAGCCGGGTTTCAGGTAATAGCCGAAGAAGATAATGGCCAGGGAATGAGATGGATTGAAGTGGCGCCATCAAAGGAGGCGGAAACGAGCATCATTCTCCACAATAAGGAGTGGGTAGAGAAGATGTCTCCGGGATTAAACCTGGGCACCCCTTCACTGATGTTCTTCACGGAAAATATTGAACAACTGTATAGTGACTTTTCAAACAAGAATATTACCGTTGGAGAAATGGTAGACATGCCTGCCGGCCGGGTTTTTAACTTTGCGGATGGAGAAGAAAATTACTTTGCTGTGATGGAGAAAAAGTGATAAAGGGGTTGAAAGCGCTGATAAATTAAGAGGTGTAGAAAGATGAAACAAATTATTGCTCTCGGAGGCGGAGGGTTTTCTATGGAGCCCGACAATCCATTATTAGATGCGTATATACTTAAACAATCTGGCAAACCAGTTCCCAGTATCTGTTTTGTCCCTACTGCAAGCGGTGATTCCGACCAATATACAAACAGATTCTATCATTTTTTTGAAAAAATGCCCTGTCAGCCATCCCATTTATCTTTATTTAAACCGCCAGCCAGAGATATAGAAGGATTTATAATGGAAAAAGATATTATTTATGTTGGCGGAGGCTGCACGAAAAATCTCGTTGCTTTGTGGAAGGAATGGGGATTAGATGCTTTGCTTAAAAAAGCATGGAATCAAGGGATTATTCTGGCTGGCATAAGCGCCGGCTCTTTATGCTGGTTTGAAGAAGGCGTTACAGATTCCTTTGGCGATGAAAAGCTGGATCCCTTAAAATGTTTAGGATTTTAAAAGGCAGCAATTGTCCTCATTATGATGGTGAATTAAATAGAAGGCCTTCCTATCATCGATTAATGTCTGAAAACAAAATCAAAGCTGGTATCGCAGCAGATGATGGAGCCGCCATTCACTAAATAGACCAGGATATTCTGAGGATTGTCAGTTCAAGACCTGATGCAAGGGCGTATAGAGTATATTTTGATGGAGAGGTAAAAGAAGAAGTGCTTGAAGCTGAATTTTTAGGATAACAACTTACGGGAACAGCGTACAAAAAATCGTCAGGACCACTAATCTGAACAGTTTCTCAAGCATTCCGCCAGCTCCTTTCGATTGGTAAGCATAGTTTTATTCTACGTGTCCTTTATTAATAGAATATAATTGGCCTGTAAAGTTTTTGTTAAGTGTATTTAGGGGTTCGCCGGCATCCCTTTTCCCATGTCTGAAACAGCTCTATTTCCTCTATTTTATGATTTTGATATTCTTAAGGAGAGGGGGAGAGGGAATGAACAAAGTCTATCTCGATTACAATGCAAGCACACCTTTGGCACCGGAGGTTTTAGATGTTATGAATCCGCTTCTGACGGGCTATTACGGGAATCCTTCCGCCCATCATTGGGCTGGGCATCCGGTAAAAGAGAAGCTGGTGATTGCCAGGAAACAGGTAGCTGGCTTGTTGTCATGTTTGCCGGAAGAGGTTATTTTTACAAGCGGCGGAAGTGAAGCGAATAATTTGGCATTAAAGGGTTATTATTTCAAGCATCAATATAAAGGCAAACACATCATTACGTCAAAAATCGAGCATCCTGCCATTGTAGAGCCCCTGAAATTTCTGGAGCGCCTGGGTGCTGAAATCACCATGGTGGATGTAGATGCATATGGGATGGTTTCTCCTGAGGCAATTGAAGATGCCATTCGGGAAGATACAATCCTGATCACCGTCATGCATTCAAACAATGAAGTGGGGACCCTTCAGCCGATCGATGAAATAGGGGAAATTGCCAGAAGACACAGGATCGCTTTTCATACCGATGCATCTCAATCCGCAGGCAAGGTACCTATTGATGTCAATCACCTGAATGTGGATATGCTCACTATAGCGGGCCATAAATTGTATGCCCCTAAAGGAATTGGCGCCTTATATATCAGAAAAGGCTTAGAGCTTGAGCCGCTGATTCATGGAGCCGGACACGAGTTTGGATTGCGAGCAGGAACAGAGAACACGATGCTTGCAGCCGGGCTCGGAAAAGCCTGTGAGCTGGCTCAGGAGCAGGCCTGGGACCGGAAGCTCGCTGACTTAACGAATTATTTTTGGGTTCAATTGCAGGAGGCATTTGGTGATGAGGTTGTCCTTAACGGCCACGAAGAAAAACGGCTGCCGAATACCCTGAATGTAAGTTTTGTCAATCGGGTTGGACAGGACATTTTATCCGCCATTCCACAGCTCGCTGCCTCTACAGGGTCAGCCTGCCATTCAGGCATAGTGGAATTGTCCCCTGTTTTGAGGGAAATGAAGGTTCCTGAATATGTTGGAATGGGTGCTGTCAGATTCAGCCTTGGAAGATATACGGCAAAGGAGGAACTTGATCAGGTGATTTCCTGGCTGAAAGAAACATTCTAAATTATTCCACTGAAAAGACATCGGCAATCTGCAGAAGATCATCCGAAAAAATGCAATACATATCCGTATCACCGGCTTCAATGGCCATTTTTGGTACGGCAATTCCATCGTAGCCTTGCTTCGCAAGACTTTTGCGAAATTCTGAATTGGCTTCATCTTTATTCAGTAAGATCGCCTTATCTTTCCAGGTAAGGTGTCTTTTTTGCGCTTGCATAGTCACAAAAGGGGTCCCGTTCATCCATAAAATGTTCAAAGGAATCGAAGTCCTTTAATATTGGTTCATCTATATACACTTTATAAACAAATCCCAGCACCTGTTTGTCATATTCAACCACTTTCGGCAAACCATCTTCCCAGAACTCAGTGTCCGATTTTTCGATAACCGTTTCTGTTCCAATGGCAAAGGACTTCGCAGATTCAAAGTCTGATGAAAGCCATATGCCAAGCGTATCGATCTCTTTCATTGCTTTTTGCATAGTCTGCTCTTTATGAAAGTGGTCAAATTTCCTTATGGAACCGTGATAAACGATCAAAAGATACACCTCCCATTCATAGGATGCCCCATCATTTAATCCGTTATGAATGATGAAAAGATCCAGCATGATGATCCCTATTTTATAAAAAATTCATTTTTATTTCAGCACTTTGGAAATAATAAAATAAAAAGAGGGACGTGCAGCCAATGAGTGATAAACAAAACACGGAATTAACTGCAGCTGAAATAGCGCAATTATGGTCGGCTTATTTGAACAGCAGCATGTGTAATTGTATTTTCACATACTTTTTAAATGCGATTGAAGATCAGGAACTACAGTCCATGCTTCAGGATAGTATTCAATTGACTGAAACACATTTACAGAAACTGACCGGTTTTTTTGAAAACGAAGGGTTATCCGTGCCACATGGATTTAAAGCTGAAGAGGATGTAAGAGAAGATGCTCCACAGCTGTTTTCGGAAAATTTTTCCCTGCATTTCTTCTACAATATTGCCATGTTTGCTGTTAATTTTTATGCGCTGTCCAAAACACTATCCGTCCGGTCTGATATTCAGGAATACTTTAACAATTGTTTGATGGAAATTAATGAATATGAAACAAAGCTAAAAAAATGTTGCTGAACAGAGGCTTGTATATGAGATCCCCTCTTGTCATTCCAGTGAAAGAAACCAGCTTTGTTGAAAGCAAAAAATTCATGGGTGGTATGTTTGGAGATAAAAGGCCGCCGAACGTTATTGAAATTACAAATATCTATATGAATTTGAAAAGGAATGCCATGGGAAAAACGATTATGGTGGGATTTAGCCAGGTCGCCCAATCGAAGGAAGTTGGCCAATTCATGGTAAGGGGCAGGGACATAGCTGCCAAACATACAAAAGTATTTGCCGGGATGCTCGAAGAAAGTTATTTGCCTGTTAGTATGTCTTGGGATATGGAAGTAACGGATTCCACTGTCCCGCCCTTTTCAGATAAGCTAATGATGTTTATGACGACATCCCTCATTGCTCTTAGTGCAGGGATTTATGCCACAAGTGCAGCTGCAACTGCACGAAAAGATATTTCGATTAATTACATTCGCTTGTCTGGTGAAATCGCTAATTTTGCTGAAGATGGTGCAAACATCCTGATAAAAAACGGCTGGTTCGAGGAGCCGCCGCATCCGGCAGACCATGATGAACTGGCAAATAGATAATCGCTGAAGGTTGGGGGAGGAGCGTATTCTTTTCTAGCCTTTTTTGATTTATTGTATTCCACTTGCATGAAGAATTTGAAAAGGGTGGAGAACAGCGAGAACTAGCAATTTGAATTTTTTTCGATGGAGACAAAAACAATTACGCTGGCAGAACTAGTTGCGCTTATGGTGATAAACGCGAAGTTATTGAGAACCTAAACTGACCCGAAGAGACATACGGAATTAATGAAGAAATTCTACGCAGACGTACGGATCATCCAAAATGAGAATCGCTGCTGATTACGCCTGGGGATGGGCTGGCGATCTCATGAGTGGAAGGTGAATAACGACGAAAAGGGCAGTGCTCCAAAAGAAATGGTAGTTAATCGTAATGAATAACGACGAAAAAGGCTGTGCCCCATAAGGAATGGTAGTTAATCGTAATGAATAACGACGAAAAAAGCTGTGCTCCAAAAGAAATGGTAGTTAATCGTAATGAATAACGACGAAAAGGGCGTTCTGGAAGTTATTCAGAATCAATAACGGGCAAAATGACAATGTACAACTTAATACCGGTGTCAATCCCAAATCGTCCCCTTAAGCTTTTTCCGTGTAAAATAAAATGGCACCTACTATACTAAAGAGGAATATACAGTATTGGAGGAATACAATATGCATATTGAAATGTGGACTGACTTCGCTTGACCGTTTTGCTATATTGGCAAAAGGCATCTGGAGGATGCCATTAAACAGATTAATCATCCAATTGAAGTGACTTATCGCTGCTTTGAACTGGACCCGACTGCTGAACGGGATATAAAGGATAATATGTACGAAAAGTTATCCAAGAAATATGGGATGACGATTGAACAGGCGAAAGCCAACACGCAAAACATGGTGCAGATGGCGAGAAATGCCGGGCTTGAATTCAACATTGATACCGTCGTTCTCACTAACACGTTTGATGCTCACCGTCTGACGATGTTTGCGAAAGCGAAAGGACTAATGAAAGAAATGACTGACAGGCTGCTCCGGGCTTATTTTACAGATTCCATTCATATAGGGGATCATGCTGCTTTAGCAGAATTAGCCGAAGAAGTTGGCCTGAACCGAGAGGAAGCTGAAAAAATGCTTGCTGGCAATGAGTTTGCAAAAGAAGTCCGTGCAGATGAGCAGCTGGCACAGCAATACCGCATCACCGGGGTTCCATTCTTCCTTATTAATAAAAAGTATGCACTTAACGGAGCACAGCCAACTGAGATGTTTGTTCAGGCTCTGCAGAAGATTATTGCAGAGGATGAGATTACTGTTTTAAATGATCATGACGGTATGATCTGTGATGATGACGGTTGTGAAATTCCTAAAAAACAATAAAATCAAAAAGAACCAGTCTCTCCTTATATGAACTATACCCTAGATAGTGGACACTGATAAAAAAGTGCCCCTTTCTGGGGTTTTTTGTGTTTCAATAGTTTTAATGAATAAGGCGGAGGATTTTTTATGAGTAAGAATATCTATAATGAATTCCAAATGAAAGAGCTTGAAAAGAATCCTAATGTTTTGAGGGCTTCTGAGAGGTCAATCTCCTATAGTTCTGAATTTAAGATAAAAGCAGTGGCGGAGTACAAAAGTGGGAAAACACCATCGCAAATCTTTATTGAACAAGGCTTTGATCTCGAAATGATTGGCAAGGAACAGCCAAAACGTTGTCTTAAGCGTTGGAGAGAAACATTCGAAAGGTTCGGGGAGGAAGGTTTCCTTACGGAACGTCGAGGTAAAGGGAGCACTGGACGTCCTTCTTCTAAACAACTTTCCATTGAGGAGAAACTAAGGAAGGCTGAGGCAAGGATTAAATTCCTTGAGGCAGAGAATGACTTCTTAAAAAAGCTGGAAGAACTAGAAAGGCAGGCGTTGATGAAGAAACGATTCTAACGGCAGCTGAGAAGTTTTCTTTAATTGAGAAAACCATCAGAACATATCAGTTGAAAAAATCTGTTTCCTACCTGTGTGAACTGGCAGGCGTAAGTCGAAGTGGCTACTATGATTGGCTGAAGGCAGCACAATTACGGGCACAACGTGACGAGAAGGATCAATTGGATATAGAGTTAATTCGAGAAATATTCATAAGTAAAAAAGAAAAAGTAGGTGTCCTCAAGATCAAAATGATTATGGAGAATGATTATTCATCGGTAATGAACCACAAAAAGATTAGGCGTCTGATGGCAAAATATAATCTTGTAACAAAAGTAAGGAAAGCCAATCCTTATCGTAAAATGGCTAAGGCAACCCATGAGCATCGATCTTGTCCCAACCTCCTTAACCGAGAATTTAATCAAGAAGAACCAGGAAAAGTCCTGCTTACTGACATTACTTATCTCTATTTCGGAAAGGGACAAAAAGCATACTTATCCTGCGTAAAAGATGGAGCTACCAAAGAAATTGTCGCTTATCATCTATCCACTTCGTTAGAAATGGATATTGTATATAAGACGCTTAAAAAGTTAAAACAAGCTGTTGGCGATCATTTTCATCCAGAAGCCATACTGCACTCTGACCAAGGTTTCCACTATACCCATCCCCAATTCCAAAGCAAAGTAAAAGAACTTGGCTTAATACAATCGATGTCCCGAAAGGGAAACTGTTGGGATAACGCACCAATGGAAAGTTTCTTTGGGCACTTTAAGGATTTAGCAGAGTATAAATCATTAGATAATTTAGGAGATGTTAGAAAAGAAGTGGATCGAGTGATTGAGGAATATAACCAGCATCGTTATCAATGGGGCTTAAATAAAATGACCCCGGAGCAAAACCGGGGCCATTTACTAGCCGCATAGGCGCTTTTTAAACTGTCCGTAAATCGGGGCACAGTTCAATAAGGAAAAGGCTGGTTCTTTTTAATTAGCCGCCCAACTTGAAAAATCAACGTACCTTCTTTTCTTATGGGCATATGATGTGTTGATAAATCTGTGAAGGGAATGACATGTATTGTATCATCCTAATGCGTATTCCTATCCATATTACCCTTTAGTAAATGCACCTGTATTCCATACTGACAACATGTTAAGAAGCAATCAGGATCATTTTCAGCAGCTTTGTGAAACGGTCCTTGAAGGGGTCAAAAGGGAAGCTTCGGTACTTGAGCTATACACGCAGCTTGCAGAACAAGCCCCTAATGAAGAGCATAAACAAAATATTATTCAGGCTATTGAAGGAAAGAAAGTCCATTTAACCCATTTTTGCAATCTTTATTACAATTTAACAGGAACACAGCCGGAGTATCAAATTGGCGAAGTAACCATTGATCATTATCGGGATGGCCTGCAGAGGGCTTATCAATTGGAAATGGAGGGCTTCCAGGAGAATCAGCGCGGTTCCGCACTTTCTCAGCTTCCTCAGGTTCAAAATGTGTTCATTTGGGCTATGACAGGGGAACAGGAAAATGCAGCACGCCTTGTTACACTAAATGACCGGATTACCGATTATGGCCCTCAGTCATTTGTCGTTGATATTGAGGAAGCGACAAAACAAAATAACACTTTCCGGACGGCGATTTGGACAGGACAGCATTTGCAGCTGACATTGATGAGCATAAATGCAGGAGAGGATATCGGACTGGAAATTCATCCTGAACTTGATCAATTCTTAAGAATTGAAGAGGGGAGGGAATCGTCCAGATGGGAGATAGCAAGGATCAATTAGATTTCCAGCGTAAAGTAGCAGACGATTTTGCCATCATCATCCCTGCAGGAAAATACCATAACGTCATCAATACAGGCAGCAAACCTCTTAAGCTATACTCTATCTATTCCCCGCCGCAGCATCCGTTTGGGACGGTGCATCAGACGAAAGCAGATGCCATGGCTGCTGAGGAAGAGCATCAGCAAGGAAATTAAAAGAAAAGGGATAAAACAAAAGCGGTCAGGGCACATTCGCTTTCGTTTCATCCCTCTTTAATTTGGATTAGAATCTCATTACATAAATTACTCTTGTCTGGTAAGTATATTTAATAAATATAAAGCTGGAGAATTTTATGAAGAATTTAGTAAAGGTTCTAATACCCAAACAACTATATTTATTAATCATCCTGTCAACAGGCTTGCTAAACCATGTAATATTGATTCCTAATTTATTGACAGCTGCCGGAAGAGATAGCTGGCTGAGTGTTATTGCAGCCTATCCGATTTCACTGTTTTTCATATGGCTTATTTACTACATACTAAAAAACTCATCTGATGAAGGCTTCTTTTTCATGGTGAGAAAGCGTCTCGGACGGACATTTTCCGTGCTCTTATCGGTTCCTGTGATTCTTTTTTTAATTACGGGCTCCTATATAACATTCAGGGATTTAATGATTTGGCTGAATGCGTATTTTCTGGCAGATGCTTCTGTCCTTATGATTAATATAATTTTAATACTGGTATGCATGATTATGACACTTTCCGGTGTGAAATATATGGCTATATCAAGCGGCATACTGCTTCCGCTTGTTATGCTTTACGGCGTATTCATTTCCGTTACAAATACTAGATTGAAGGACCCCGGCCTATTGTTCCCGTTGCTTGCAGACGGAGCAGAGCCGCTCATGTATGGTATTCTCTATACTCTTTCGGGATTGTTTGAGGTTTATATCATCATATTACTGCAGCCGTATTCACAACAAGCCTTTAAGTTTAAGCATCTTGTTATTCTTTTGACGCTTCTGGCAGGATTAATTTTAGGGCCGCTCACAGCCTCGATCATGGAATTTGGACCTGAAGAAGCGACTAAATTTCTTTACCCTGCCCATGAACAATGGAGGGTATTAAGCATTGGAGAGTATATCTCTCATCTGGACTTTCTCGCTTTATATCAGTGGCTAAGCGGGGCATTAATCAGAATCGGATTATTTATGTATTTAGCAGGCGCATTTTTTCCAGCTAAAAAGAAACATTATCGATTAAATCCGAAGTTGGTCTTTTCTTTATACCTCATCTTGTTTGGGCTAATGAGTATAAAGATTGAAACTTATACCTTTTATCAGGTTATCTATAAGTATTATCTGCCGGTCAGCATGGTGTTTTTTCTGTTGTATATCCTTTTGTCAGCTTTGATTATATTAGTTTTGAAGAAAAGGGATGAAAACCATGGCAAGAACAAGAATTCCAAAGTCCAATCCTCAACATAAAGAGAATGGCTGCATAAAAGCAGAGAAGTTAAAACAGCAGTTTTCCAAAAGCGGGGATTTTGTAAGCAATGTCCATGCTGCTGAAAAAGATGAGTTGGAAATTTTCTATTTCGATACTTTGGCCGATACCAAATATTTGGATCAATATATCTTGCCAAAGCTTGCTGCTGAAAAGGACGGAACTGCAAAAGATAAGCTCAGGACTTTATTCCAAGCTGACCTGGTAACGGAAAAATCAATTGATGACTTGTCTTTATTGCTTTTTGAGGGGAATTTCCTGTTCCTGGCTGATCAGCACTTGTTGAGTATAAAAGCAGCAAACCTTCCAAAACGGCAGCCTGAAGAGTCTGCACTTGAGACTTCCATTAGAGGCCCAAAGGATGGGTTTGTTGAAGATCTGCAAACAAACATATCTTTAATACGCAGAAGGCTCAATACCAGCACTTTATGTGTTGAAAAATATACCATTGGAAAACGGAGCAAAACGAAAGTGGCACTCATGTATATAGAAGATATTATTGATCAGCGTGTTCTGCAGGAAATCCACAAACGAATGGGGAAGGTTGAGCTCGATATCTTGACCAGTATCCATGAACTCGACTCCTTAATAAGGGACCGCCCTTTTTCGATATTCCCCAGTCTTGATTATACAGGCCGTCCGGATTTTATCGTTCAGGCACTGAATCAGGGCCGGTTTGCCATTCTGGTGGAAGGAAACCCCACCGTTACCTTTGCCCCGGTCAGTTTATTGTTGCAGACTAAATCACCTGAAGACCATTACATCAATTATGCGTTTGTAAGTCTGGAAAGAATCATCAGGATGATTGGGATAACGGTATCCGGTTTCCTTCCAGGGGTATGGATTGCATTTTCCGCCTTTAATATTGAACAGATTCCTTACCTGATGGTTGCCACTATCTCCGTGTCCCGATTTGGCCTGCCTTTGAGTGCGCCGATTGAAATGTTTATCATACTTCTTTTGTTTGAGCTTTTTAATGAAGCTGGAATCAGGCTGCCTAGAGCCATTGGACAGACAGTGGCAGTATTGGGCGGTTTAATTGTCGGTGATGCCGCCATAAGGGCCGGATTAACCTCTCCAACCATGCTCGTGGTTTCGGCCATTACGTATATTTCGTCTTTTACCCTAGTGAATCAGTCCCTTAGTTCCGCCATTACCATTGTTAGATTTATCGTTATCATCGTGAGTACTTTTTTAGGCTTGTTCGGTGTTATCGTATGCTATATTCTCACTGTTTTATATTTATCGACACTATCTTCGTTTGGCGTTCCTTATCTTTCATCCATAGCCCCAATAAGCTGGAGGGAAAGTGTAAAGGCATTTCTGATGCTGCCTGTGCAATTTTATAAATCCCGTGCCTCGGCAACTAGCCCTGAAGATCCAACGAGGGGGATAAATAATGGCAAGGAACGTAATACTGATGATTGCCGCATCCTGTATTTTGCTTTCAGGTTGTGCCGGCATCAAAAATATACAGGATTTAACCTATATTGTATCAATCGGGATGGATTATGATGAAGAAAAAGATGAATATACAGTCTATCTCCAAGGGCTGAATTTTTTAAATGTCGCTAAGCAGGAAGGCGGAAAGACAGCTGAGCCAGTCCCTATATTTGTGGCTTCGGCGAAAGGGGAAACGTTAAATTTAGCTGTAAGGAAGCTGTACAAATTATCCGAACCTCCCTTATTCTTTGGCCATGTAAAGACTCTAGTCATCTCCAAACGGATCGTTCAGCACAAATTTAAGGAGGTGGTGGAGGAGGTTGGGAGGAATCGTTCTATTCGTCCTACACTTCATATCGTGACAACAGACGAATCCATTGAAGAGGTTTTTAATATTAATGCTCTGTTTAATTATCCAGCTATATATACTGTTTTATTTAAAAAGGATTTTTACGAGGTTGCCCAAAATGAAATTCGGCCCGTACCTTTAATGAAGTTTCTGCGGGAATATTATGAACCGATGAATGCAGCGAAACTGCCCTCCGTTAAAATTAATAAATCAGGCTGGAAAGCAGAAAAGGATTACCCGGTATTATATTTTGATGGTTATACCGTTTTTCAAAACAAGAAATATATAAAGGAACTTGCATTTGAGGATTCTTTATTTCTTAACTGGATAATGGAAAATTATATAGCTTTAGATGAAAGAGTCGAAGAAGATGGTAAATTGGCTGCAGCCGTAAAGCTGGAAAGTCCGGAGCTGAAATTTAAGTATGAGGAAAATGCCCCTTCCCCGAAATTCTCCATTGTTTTATCCATACGTGCTGATTTACTGGAAAGAGTAGAGGACATTTCTCCTGATCGATTGAGAAGCTTGGTGGAAGAGAAAATAAAAACAAAACTGCGATCCCTTTATTTGGATGGGGTAGAAAGAAAAATTGACTATCTTAATGCCGGTGAGAAATGGTTTCGTATGCGTCCAGAGAAATTTGCGGAATTAAAAAAACATGGTAATTTTTATTTGGATGAAAACTCTCTTACTGACATTCAGGTGAATGTTCAGATTTTAAATTTCAACAGCTATAAGTTTAATGAATGAAAAATTTCTTCTGGGAAGACGCTGAATACCTCTTCTTTTTTAGCAAATTTTACTCTAAAAAAGATAAATAATCCTGGACTTTTTTGGCACTAGTCGAAGTATCAGCGGCAAACCCGTTATGGCCAGTACGACTATAGATGTGGACCAGTAAGCGAAGGGACTGGAATCAGGAACAGTCAGCTGCTAAATGAGAAACCGCAGTTTTGTCACCCATGGCGCGACAAAGTTAGGTTTCTCCTTTGTTGAGTATAGCCCATTTGTACTTTACCATTAATAATAAAGTACTATATTGTGAAAGGATGAGTGTACATGGCTCAATCTAATCTTAAAGTAGCTGTACAGAAGTTCGGTAATTTTCTGAGCTCTATGGTTATGCCGAATATCTCTGCTTTTATAGCATGGGGTCTTATTACAGCTTTATTTATACCTACTGGCTTCTTCCCAAATGAAAGCCTTGCCAAAATGGTCGATCCAATGGTTAAGTACTTGCTTCCGCTTCTAATTGGTTATACCGGAGGGAAGCTTGTACATGATCAGCGCGGTGCCGTTGTTGGTGCCATCGCGACTATGGGGGTCATCGCAGGCGCGGAAATTCCTATGTTCCTAGGCGCCATGGTTATTGGTCCTCTTGGCGGCTATGTGATTAAGAAGTTCGACCAGATGATCGAAGGCAGGGTGCGTGCAGGCTTCGAAATGCTCGTGAACAACTTCTCTGCAGGAATTCTTGGTGCAATTGTTGCCATCCTTGCATTCCTGGGAGTGGGTCCTGCTGTTGATGTATTTACCGGCTGGCTTGTAGCTGGAGTTGACTGGCTGATTGGCACAGGACTTCTGCCGCTGACAAGCATCTTAATTGAACCGGCAAAAGTATTATTCTTGAACAATGCCATCAACCATGGTGTTCTTTCGCCAATCGGCGTTGAACAGGTAAAAGAAACAGGACAATCCATCCTGTTCCTGCTTGAAGCAAACCCTGGACCTGGTATTGGTGTCCTGCTTGCTTATATGTTCTTTGGAAAAGGCAATGCAAAGAAATCTGCTCCTGGTGCCGGAATCATTCACTTCTTCGGCGGGATTCATGAAATTTATTTCCCGTACATCTTAATGCGTCCTATGCTCATTATTGCTGTCATCCTGGGCGGAATGAGCGGTGTGTTCACACTGGTTCTTTTAGGCGGCGGATTATTCGCTCCTTCTTCACCGGGCAGCATTATCGCCATCACGGCTGTGACGCCTCATCATGCAAGTGCGTATATTGCAAACTTCGCAGGTGTTCTTGTGGCTGCTGCTGTTTCATTCATCGTGTCTGCATTTATTATGAAAACAGGCAAGCAGGGTGAAGAAGATATTGAAGAAGCTGCGAAAAAGATGCAGGAAATGAAAGGCAAGAAAAGCTCTGTATCCAACGTGTTTGAAGGCGGTCAGGCTGCAATGCCCGATAATGTATCCAAAATCTATTTTGCCTGTGATGCAGGAATGGGCTCAAGTGCCATGGGTGCATCACTTCTCCGCAAAAAGGTGAAGGAGGCGGGCATGGACATTGCTGTTACGAATACAGCGATTTCCAATCTCCCATCAGATGCTGAAATCGTCATTACACAGGAAGAACTGACACCAAGGGCACGCCAGAAAGTGCCGAATGCATTCCATGTATCGGTTGATAACTTCCTGTCAAGCCCGGAGTATGATAAGCTGATCAGCGCGCTTCAGTTCCCGGCTAACTCGGAACTGCACGAAATCGTTGAAGATGCTGAAGAAAATGTTCCTGACATCGTGGATGAAGAAATGGCTCATGATGACGATTTATTGCGTCCGGAAAATATTTTCCTGAACAAGGAGTTTGCTGATAAGGAAGAAGCTATCCGCTTTGCAGGAAGAGTGCTTGTCGATGCAGGCTATGTGGAAGAAAGCTATATTGAAGCGATGATTGAACGTGATAATATCACTTCCACATACATGGGAAATGATGTAGCGATCCCGCATGGAACCGAAGAAGCCAAAAAAGCTGTGATCAAATCCGGCTTTACAGTTATCCAGGTGCCAAATGGTGTTGATTTCGATGGCGAAAAGGTCCGTCTGATCTTCGGAATTGCAGGCAAAGACGGCACACATCTTGAAATCCTGTCAGGAATCGCGGTAACATGTTCTGACATGGATAATATCGAAAAATTGGCAGCGGCTGAATCTGTCCAGACCATTATGGATATTATCGGCAAAAAATAAAACTAAAGCTATTTCCGAATAGAAAAGCGTCATTCTGCGCTTTTCTATTCAGTGTTTTTGTCACTAATTTTAGAAATGAGCTGATCTCATGTATATTACATCGAGGGAAAAAGCCATTATTGAATTGATTATAAAAACATCGGGTAAACACACGGCATTGTCGATTGCCTCTTCGTTAAATGTCAGTGCGAGGACGATTCAGAGGGATTTAAAGGCAGTGGAGAAAATCGTCAGTGAGTTCGAATTAAAGTTAACCCGCAATTTAAACCAGGGCCTTGCGATTGAAGGGAAAAATGAGCAGATTTTCCGGCTGATCCAGCATTTGACCAGCAGTGAACCGATCGACCAGCCTCCTCAGGAAAAGAAGCTGCGCCTTCTTATAGCCATTCTTGAAGAAGACTTATACAAGACTCAGGTTCTGGCAAGCTACCTTGGCATCAGCACGGCAACCCTATCAGCCTATCTGGATGAACTTGCTGAATGGCTATCTGTATTCCAGGTGCAGCTGACGAGAAAACGGGGAGTCGGTGTAGAGCTTCACGGATCAGAAGCCAACAAACGAAGAGCACTTGCGCATTTTTTCCTTCAATATTTTCATGAAGAATTAATTGAGAAACTATTTTTGCTGGAAAAAGGAAAGCTTGGTGAAGAAAGGATTCTTCATTACTTTGAACCGGATAATTTTTTCCAAGTGAACAGCATTGTTCAGACTGTTTTTTCTGGTGCACCTGCCCGGTTTGCTGATAGCGGATACCTGGAGGTTGTGCTGCATGTAAGCATTTCTCTGCAGAGGACCCTAAAACAGCTTTTTGTGGATCAGAATGATACCCTTCCTGAAAAGGAAGTTATTGTTGAATACGGTTTGATGCAGCAGATAACAAGCAAGCTGGAACAAAAATTTGACTGCAGTTTTTCAGAAGAGGATATCCTATACCTCGCACGAATACTTAAAGGGACCAAATTAAGCGGAGCCGAGGCTTTTCCATATGACAGCATTCTGCTCGCCCAAATGATCAAGAACGTGATTAAATCTGTTTCGGAACAGCTGCATGTGGATTTGACCAGGGATTTTTCCTTATTTCAGGGACTGCTGGCCCACATGGAGCCATCCATATTCCGCATGAAACAGAATATGGAATCCTATAACCCGCTTAAAGAAGAAATTATGCGTAAATATCCGGTTCTGTTCATGGCTGTAAAAAAAGTCTTGAAGAGGAATTTACTGATATTGATCAATTTTCCGATGACGAGATCGCGTTCATCGTCCTTCATTTTGGCTCAGCCCTGGTCATGCAGGAAGAGAATCTTTCCATTAAGGCGCTTGTCATTTGTCCGACAGGCATCGGAACATCCAAGATGCTAAAGAGCAGGCTGAAAAAGAAGCAGCTGAAATTGATGTGATCGAAATCAAGTCGATGAAAGAAATTTCAGAGGGTGCTGATCTGAAAGAATATGATTTAATCCTTTCTACAGTCAGACTTCCTTTTATAAATGCTGAGTACATATTGGTGAATCCGCTCTTAAGCGATGAAAATATTCTTACCATAAAAAACTACTTGCAAAACAATATTGAAAGCCTGACAAAAGGAAAAGAATATCAGCCGGAGGAAGGGTTTAAACAGGCTGAACAGAGAAACCTTTCATTATCCGCAATGCTTGAGGAAGTAAGAGATATCCAGGAGAGCATCGAGTCTCTTGTTCATAACTTTCGTTTTTACCGGATGGATGGAGGAGAAAGCCAGGAGCAGATTCTTAAGAAAATGCTTGGGAATGCCGAAGGAGATAATTTGCTGACGAATGCTGAGGATGTCCTGCAATCATTAAGGGAGCGGGAACAAAAAGGCGGGCTTGGCATACCTGAAACCAATATGGCACTCTTTCATGCCCGCAGTAAAAATGTCCATAAACTTATTTTTCAGATTGCCCACCTCCCTGAGCCATGCATGGTAAAGGGGATGGACGGGAGAGATGTTATTCTAAAAAACCTTCTGCTCATGCTGGCACCGTTCGAGCTAAGCAGAAGAGAGCAGGAGATATTAAGCTTAATCAGCACAAATATCATTGAGACAGAGGAAGCGATTCTAATTTTTTCTTCAGCCAATGAAGACATGATTTACAAGAAGCTGGAATCGATTTTTACAGAATACCTGCAGTCCCATTTTAAAATAAATCAGTAAAGGAATGATTTGATGAAACAAGCAGTGCATTTTGGAGCAGGGAACATAGGAAGAGGTTTTATCGGAGCCCTATTTTCACAGTCAGGCTACCATGTAACTTTTGTTGATATTGCCGACGAAATCATTAATCAGCTGAACGAAGAAAAGCATTATCAAGTGCTGCTGGCTGCAGATGAACAGGAATCCATGACAATTGAAAATGTTTCAGGATTGAATAATCTGAAACAGGAGAAAGAAGTGATAGAGGCCATTAAGCAGGCTGACTTCTTAACAACAGCGATTGGCCCTAATATCCTTCCGCGGATTGCCCCATTAATTGCAAAAGGCCTGGCTGCAAGAGCAGCTGCAGGAATTAACGAAAAGCTTTATGTCATTGCATGTGAAAACCAGATCTCTGCGACTGACCTATTAAAAGGCTACATTATGGAGCATCTTGACAGAGATGTAAATCTGGCGTTTGTATCTTTCTTAAACTCCGCCGTAGACCGAATTGTCCCAATCCAGAACAATCAGGGATCACTGGATGTTCTTGTTGAACCGTACCATGAATGGGTGGTGGAGGTGACTGAAGATATTCCGCATATCGAAGGAATGAAAATTGTTCCGGAGCTTGCTCCATTTATCGAAAGAAAGCTGTTCACGGTTAACACAGGACATGCCGTTATTGCTTATTTCGGATACCTGGGCGGAAAAGAAACCATCGACCAGACACTTGCAGATGAAGAAATTTATAAGCAGGTTCAGGCAACACTCCGAGAAACAGGTGCCTATTTGATTAATCGATATAATCTGAATCCGGAGGACCATCAGAAGTATATTGATAAAATTATCGGCCGGTTCCAAAATGCCCACCTGAATGACGGTGTTACACGAGTAGGACGCTCGCCGATTAGGAAGCTTGGCCCTGAAGACAGACTGGTTCGTCCGGCCCTGCAGGCACAAAAAGCAGGCTTATCTTACACAAACCTGGCTAAAGCCATTGCTGCGGCACTAATGTTTGATAACAGGGAAGACGAGGAAGCAGTAAAGCTACAGGAGATGATTCAAGAAAACGGAGTGCCAAACGTGCTGAAAGAAGTATGCGGACTTGAAGATTCAAGCGAGCTTGCTATAGAAGTACTGAAACAGTATGAAGCATTGAAATAATAAATTGGATTAGAGGCTGCTGAAATGATTCGGCAGCCTTATTTTTTGGAGTTCTTCGGTGGGGTGGGGTGCGGCAATGAAATTTTACTAAGATTTTACTGGGGTAAAGGTAGCCAGTTTTGGTTGTGCATGACGGGCAAAGTTGGTGGACAGTCAGGAAAATAGGTTTCATGGAGGGCTTATGAAGCCCAAAATGGATGGAGTGATGAGGAAATGGTAGCCATGTAGTGCTCATGAAGCCCGAAATGATTGGAGAGTGGAGGAAAAGGTCACCATGGCGAGCTTATGAAGCCCAAAACGGATGAGGTGCCGAGGAAATGGTAGCCATGTAGTGCTCATGAAGCCCAAAATAGGTGGAGTGATAAGAAAATGGTCGTCATGTAGTGCTCATGAAGCCCAAAATGGATGAGGTGCCGAGGAAATGGTCGCCATAGAGAGCTTATGAAGCCCAAAATTCATAAAGTCCATAAATTCAGTCTTCATCAGGTGGCAAAGGTGAAGTGATCTTCTATAATAAAGCCGAAATCCCAGAACCAGCCGACGAAATGGGAGTTAACCAAAGGGAATAACGACGAAATCCCAGAACCAACCATCAAAATGGGAGTTAATCAAAGGGAATAAAGCCGAAATCCCGGAGCCAGCCAACAAACTGGGAGTTAATCATAGGGAATAACGACGAAAACTCGAAGCCAGCCACAAACTGGGAGTTAATCAAACGGAATAAAGGCGAAATCCCAGAGGCAGCCAACAAACTGGGAGTTAACCAAAGGGAATAACGACGAATTCCCATAGCAAGCCAACAAACTGGGAGTTAATCACAGGGAATAAAGCCGAAACCCCGGAGCCAGCCATCAGAAGGGGCGTTAATCATAAGGAAGAGCGTCGAAACAAGGAAATTTTTAAAACTGGATTAATCAGATTCCAGTAAGATTGAACTGAACAATGCTGTTTAAATTAAATA
Organism: Cytobacillus pseudoceanisediminis; assembly: GCF_023516215.1. Taxonomy (NCBI): domain Bacteria; kingdom Bacillati; phylum Bacillota; class Bacilli; order Caryophanales; family Bacillaceae; genus Cytobacillus; species Cytobacillus pseudoceanisediminis. The sequence goes on from NZ_CP097349.1 coordinate 1,238,324, forward strand.
CTCGTTCTAAATATTTAATTTTCAAAAAATATTGACAACTATCTAAAAAACAGATAAATTATAAAATAATATAAAGTTATAACATTATATTCTTTCAAGGGAGATACATAAATGCAGATAGATAAGAGTCTACATATACCTCTTTATAGACAAGTAGAGCAGATTCTGGAAGAGAAGATCATTTCAGGCCAATGGGAGGTGGGGAGCCAGCTGCCGACTGAGCAGGAGCTGTCCGATCGATTCGATGTCAGCACCATTACTGTTAAAAGAGCTGTGATTGAGCTTGTGAATAAAGGTTATCTCTTCAGACAGCGAGGCAAGGGAACCTTTGTATCCGGATCTGCAAAAGAGCAGGACCTTAATTCCATCATTTCGCTTTCCGGTGCGGAACAGGAACATCCACATGAAATGCTCAGCTTTAAATATGAAACAGCGGGTTCTGAAATTGCCCAGAAGTTAAGGATTGATCCTGAGGATGAGGTGATCAAAATTGAGAGATTAAAAGTGGAAAACAATGATCCTCTTGCATTGGAATATACCTATCTTCCGGCGGATAAATGTCAGGGGCTTACACCTGAAATGATCAATAACGACTTAATTTTTAACATCTTAAAAAATAGATTCCATATAGCACTAAAACGAGCCAGGGTATTTATCCGGCCATATATTCTTCCTGATCATCAGGCTAAGCTGCTTCATGTGGAACCGGGGACCCCAGTATTTGAGTGGGAGCGTACTACATACACAAAGCAAGAAGACATCATTGAGTTCTCCAAATTCTATATCCGCAGTGATAAAGAGGTTTATTATACAGAGGTTCAATTGTAAAAAAATGCTGAAATACAAAAGGACATTTTATAAATATAAAAGATATAAAGTTATAATATTATATCTTTATATTTTATATATAAATCAATCTCTTTAAATAGATTGATCCAAATTTAAAAGGGGGTATCGCTTTTATCAAGTCTTCATCTTAGAACAGCTCCTTAAGTTCACAAAAGCAAAAATAAACGAGGGGGAAATGAGTTGAAAAAGAAAGCTTATTTAATTGTATTGCTTTGTTTATTGCTTGTCACGGCTGCAGGATGCAGCGGCCAAACTGGAAGCTCTGCAGATGAAGGATCAGGAAAAAGTGATGAAAAGACACTTGTATTAGCGGCTTATGGAGGAAGCTATGAGCAAAAAATGAAGGAGGACTTGATCCCAAAGTTTGAGAAAGAGCATGGCGTAAAGGTGAAATATATTACGGGAAGCTCTGTTGATACCTTATCTAAGCTTCAGGCTCAAAAGGATAATCCTCAGATTGATGTAGCTTTCCTTGATGATGGTCCTCAAGCTCAGGCAAAGGCGTTTGGATTGCTGGCGCCATTGGATGAGAGTGTTGTTACGAATCTGGCAAATGTCTATGATATTGCAAAAGACAAGGATAATGTCGGCGTTGGATTCGGAATCATCTCAACCGGCTTGGCTTATAACAAGGATGTCTTCGAACAGAATGGCTGGGAACCGCCGACTTCCTGGAATGATTTGGCCGACCCGAAGTTTAAAGGAAAACTCGTACTCCCTTCCATTGCCAATACGTATGGGGTTCATTTCCTGCTCATGACGGCGATTGCCAATGGCGGAGATGAAGAAAACATTGAACCAGGCTTTGAAAAGATGAAGGAAATTGCCAAAAACGCGATCACTTTTGATAAAACAGCTGACGTTTCAAATTACTTCCTTCAAGGGCAGACAGTCGCAAGTGCATGGGGAAGCAGCCGGGTATTTACCCTTCAGGATAGCGGATTCCCGATTGAGTATGTCATTCCGGAAGAAGGGGCTCCAGCGTTGATGGCAACCGTCAGTGTGGTGAAGGATGCTCCAAACGGGGATCTTGCACAGGAATTTGTCAATTTTGTTCTGGATGAAGAAGCTCAGCTTCTATTTGCGAACTCCTTGTTTGACGGCCCTGTTAATAAGAATGTAAAGCTTGAAGGTGACATTGTCGATAAAGTGGCTTATGGGGAAGAGGAGATTGCCAAATTGATCAAAGTCGACTGGGAAGCTGTAAATGCAAAACGAGCAGAGTGGACAGAACGGGCCAATAAAGAAATCGAAGTAGCCCATTAAAAGAGAGGGGAAACGAATGAGTTACTTAAGCCTGGAAAACGTGGTCAAGACATTTAATAAAACAGAAGTGGTTAAAAAGCTCAGCCTTGGCATCCAAAAAGGGGAACTGGTCTCCTTTTTGGGACCTTCGGGCTGCGGAAAAACGACAACACTGAATATGATCGCCGGATTTCTGGAGGTGGATGGCGGGAAGATTGAGGTGGACGGCAAACCCGTTCACCTGCTTCCTCCCAATAAAAGAGAAATGGGCATGGTGTTCCAAAATTATGCTTTGTTTCCGCACATGACGGTTTTTGATAATGTCGCCTATGGACTTAAGCTGCGTAAAGTGCCAAAAAATGAAATAAACAAAAGGGTTCTGGAAGCATTGGAAATGGTACGTCTGGCTGGCTATGAAAAACGCTATCCAAAGGAATTATCCGGGGGACAGCAGCAGCGTGTTTCATTGGCAAGGGCCCTGGTCATTAAACCGAAGGTGCTACTCCTTGATGAACCACTCAGCAATCTTGATGCAAAGCTGCGCCAGGAAATGCGTGAAGAAATAGTGGATATCCAAAAGCAGGTGGGGATTACAACGATATTTGTCACACATGACCAGGAGGAAGCATTGGCCATATCGGACCGAATCGCGGTCATGTATGAGGGCCGGATTGAACAGGTAGATGATCCGGCATCTATATATAACCATCCAAAGACTGATTTCGTGTCTCAGTTCATAGGGGAAGTCAACCACATTCAGGGGAAAGTCCTGGAAACCTATGAAAATAAGAAATGCAAAATGCACTTTTTTGGGAATGAACAGATCGTTTCAGTTCCATCTGTAAAGAATTCCGAAGTTCACTTTTTCATACGGCCGGAAAAAATCCAAATCGCCTTAGCACAATCAAATGATAGAAATGAGGCTTTTCAAACCAAGGTGGAAAGGAAAATGTTCCTCGGAGCCAAGACACGGTACATTCTGAAGGTACATGACCGGCATCTGATTGCAGATATTTCCAATACCGTTTTAAATCCCACCGAAATTAAAGAAGGAAACAGTGTCTACACGTATTGGAACCCTGAAGACCTGCTGCCTTCCAGAATGGCGAGGTGACTCACATGCAAGCCGGAATCGGAACGGAACATGACTTATTGCTTCAGCAAAAGAAAAAGAATTTGAATAAAAAACGGCTTGATACGTGGCTGCTTTTACTTCCGACGCTGGGGATCTTCATTTTCTTCTTTTTGCTGCCATTGTTTTTCTTATTTATTACAAGCTTTAAAAATTTTGATGCAAGCACCGGAGTGGGAAATGAGTGGACACTTCAGAACTACATCAAGTTCATGTCAGATCCTTTTTACCTTGGAGTGGTCTGGCGCACTGTGAAAATTGCTCTTTTAACGACTTTGATTACCATCATCATTTCTTATCCCGTAGCTTTTCAGATTTCCAGAGCAAAAGGAAGAACCAGGAATTATTTAACCCTTCTTGTGCTTTCCCCGCTTCTGATCAGCATGGTTATACGCTGCTACGGCTGGGTGATTCTTTTATCCAACAATGGTGTTGTTAATAATACTCTATTAAAGCTGGGCTGGATTGATCAGCCTTTAACCCTCTTATATACCGAACTGAGTGTGGTCATCGGGATGGTGCATGTTCTTTTCCCGTACATGGTGCTGAGCATCATGGGATCTCTTGAAAAAATAGACCCTTCTGTCATCAGAGCCTCGCAGAATCTTGGGGCCAGCTCCTTCAGAACTTTCTTTTCCATTTTGCTGCCGTTAACCTTGCCAGGCGTTTTCGCCGGTTCTGTTATGGTGTTCAGCTTAAGTGTCAGCTCATTTGTTACACCGGCTATTCTTGGCGGCCCGCAGGTGAAGGTTATGTCCTATTTAACGTATGAACAGGTAGCTGTCATGCTGAACTGGCCGTATGGAGGCGCAATTGGCTTCCTGCTAATCCTGATTGCCACCATTACCATCATCGCATACAGCAAAATCCTTGCCAGGTCTGAGAAAGGAGTGGCCATACAATGAGCAGGAAGCTGCCCAAGTATTTCTTTAACTTTGCTTGTTTACTGGTGTATATTTTCCTTCTGGCGCCAATCTTGGTTGTATTGCTTTCTTCCTTAACAACTACCGAATACATTGTATTCCCTCCAGAAGGCCTGACCCTCAGATGGTACACAGAATTAATTGAACATCCGGAATTTATGCAGTCCTTTACACTGAGCATTATTGTGGCGTTCGGAACCGCAATTATTTCCACCGCCATTGGCACTTTGGCTTCACTTGCGGTCGTCCGGCGCCAATTTAAAGGGAAGACAGCGATTGTTCAATTAGTGGGTTCGCCTCTCTTGATTCCATCTGTTGTGTTTGGTGTGGCTCTCTTGCAGTTTTACTCATGGATTGGCTTAGCTGCGAGCCCGCTTGCATTGATTTTGGGTCACATCATCTTAACGGTTCCATTTGTGATGCGCCTGGTTGTTGCAAGCCTTGTAGGCTTTGACCGTTCTATCGAACAAGCGGCCCTGAACCTTGGTGCAGGACCGATGAAAGTCTTCTTTCAAATCACACTGCCAATCATTAAATCAGGCGTGATAGCAGGCGCCATTTTTGCCTTTATTACTTCATTTGATGATTTAACAGTTGCTTTATTCATTGTCAGCACCGACGTTGTGACACTGCCAGTGCGGATCTACACATACATGCAATATCAATATGATCCGATTATTACATCCGTATCAAGCATTATGATTCTATTCACTGTTGTATTAATGCTTGTAATTGAAAGAGTGCTTGGTGTAGGGAAAGTGTTTTCCTCGAAAAATTAGATAGGAGAGGTCTTTATGCACATTGAGAAACATCCCGTTCTAAGCAGGCAGCTTCTCAAGCCTGTAACCATTTATTTCAATGATCAGCCATATCAGGCCTATACGCAGCAATCGGTCGCTGCCGCCTTAATGGCAAATGGAATTAAAAATTGGGTGTCAGCAGAAAGCTGGTCCAATCCAGAGGATTATTCTGCTCGCGCGGGAGATGCTGCAGCTGCTATATGACGATTGATGGTGAGGATCATGTACGGAGCTGCATGACAGAAGTTGAAGAAGGCATGCGAATATACCCGAATATGGATGACCCCGAGGTAAGGAGGGAGTTTGATGAAGACTGATGTACTGATCATTGGAGGCGGTCCTGCAGGTCTATCAGCAGCAATTGAGACGGCATCAAGGGGACTGGATGTAACAATAGTTGACGAAACTTCCAAACTCGGCGGGCAGCTAAACCAGCAGACTCAAGAGATGCGTCCGCTTCCTTCTGTATATGAACCCATGCGTGGCTTTGAATTGGCAAATAAACTAATCGAGCAGATTAAGGATTTTAATGTGAGGCCGCTCCTGAAACACCGTGTGGTTGGATTTTACGCAGATGGAAGTGCCGGAATTACCGATGAAGAAAATGTATTCCCTATAAAAGCAAAAAAGATTATTGTGGCTTCCGGAGCGGCTGAAAAGGCTGTGGCATTTCCAAAATGGACAATGCCGGGGATTATGACAATCGGTGCTGCACAGACATTGATCAATCGTGATTTTGTGTTGCCTGGGAGAGAAGCTGTTATTGTGGGCTCAAGTGATTTTGCCATGGAAACGGCAATGCAGCTAATGGCTGTCGGCACTCGGGTGAAAGCGATCATAGAAAAACAAAGTGAAGCTTCAGCAAAAGAGCAGGAAAAAGTAAGTGAACTGTTACGGAATGGAATTCCTTTTTATTTTAATAGTTTTATAAAAGAAGCAAGAGGAAATGGGCAGGTGGAACAGATTGATATTGAGATGCCAGACGAAGTCATTACCCTGAATGTGGACCTCATTTGCATGGATGGAGGCAGGATGCCCATACTGGATGTTTTTTACCAGCTGGGGTGTTCCTTTGGCTTTCAAGAGGAGCTGGGCGGCTGGGTCCCGCAATATAGTAATACATTCCAAACCGACAGGGAGGATGTATTCATAGCTGGGAATGCGGCTGGCATTAGCACTCAGGGTGCGTTGCTTTTAACAGGAATGATTGCCGGCATCAGTGTAAGTGAAGAACTGCAAACAATCAGCCCGGCAGAGGCAAATGAGATGAGAGAGGCACTTTGGAAAGAACTCGGATTATTGGAGTACAAAGAAGTGTACAGCGGAAGAGTTAAACATCTCGAGAACTTTACAAGCCCGGTACTGAAAGATCAATTTATCTCCTAGATAGGAAAAGAGAGAAGAAGGTGAATTAGTTGGATAAAACGACGATCATCTGCAGATGTGAAGAAATCAGCTGTGAGGAAGTGGAAGAGGTTATCAGCAATGGAGGAAGGACCTTTGATGATGTTAAGAGGATTACCCGCTGCGGAATGGGTCCTTGCCAGGCTAAAATCTGCACCAGCATGGTGGCAGAAATTATTCACCAGCAGACTGGGCTGTCACCTTCAGAGATTCCCCTGCCGAGGATGAGAATGCCGCTTTCCCCTATTAAGCTTGAAACACTGGGAACGAACAGTACATCCTTTAGTGCCGTCAAGTCTGTTCTGGATGAGGTGGAAATTGAAGAAGGGAAGGTGAGGTAATTGGAAACAAATTATGAAACGATTGTTATTGGAGGGGGTGTAGTGGGCAGCGGAATTGCTTACCACCTTTCTGAGCGATACAAAGAAGGCGTGCTTGTGCTTGATAAAAAATACCCCATGTCAGGCACCTCCGGATCCACCCAGGCCTGGGTATGGGTACATAATAAAACTCCTTCCTGGTATGCGGAATTTAGTATGTACAGTGCGGAACTCTATCCTTATCTGTCTAAAAAGATTGGAGACGTAGAATACAAACGGACAGGCGGACTTTCGCCTTTTTTCAATGAAAGTGATCGTGAAAAAGCACAGAAGCTCGCGGAATCTTATCGAAAAATCGGCATCAAAATCAAAGTCTTATCCAGGGAAGAAGTTCTCGAAAAAGAACCCTATATGAATCCGGAAGTAGCCGGGGCTACCTACAGCTCTATTGATGGCAATGTCAATCCATTCCGCCTTATTGATATGTATATGAGAGCAGCTAAAAGAAATGGCGTCCGCTATTCTGCTTATAATAAGGTAACTGAGATTAAAAAGCAGGATGGAACATATTTAGTAGTCTCAGATAAGGGTGCGTTTAAATGTAAAAACCTTATTCTGGCTGGCGGAACCTGGTCGAGAGAAATCGGTGACATGATTGGAGTTAAGATTCCTGTTAATCAATTAAGGGGGCAGATCCTGGTGTCTGAACCATTGAAGCCTTTCTTAAATTTTACAATCAGCGGATTAAGGCAGGCAAACAATGGGGAAGTTCTGATGGGCTATTCAATGGAAGAAGCAGGCTTTAATCGGGCAACAACGCTTGATGTGATTCAGGAAACAGCCAATATGGCAGTCCGATATGTACCCGGATTAAGAAAAGCTAAAATTGTCCGCGCCTTTTCCGGAATTCGGGCAATGCCTGAAGACGGCTTTCCGATTCTTGGTAAAGTACCAGGCCATGAAAGCCTTTATGTAGCCGCCACCCATAGCGGAGTAACACTATCTCCTTTAATTGGTACTCTTATAACAGAGTTAATCACAGAAGGGGAAACTTCGATTCCGATCGAAAGGTATTCTTTAAGCAGATTTGGTTAAAGAAAATAGTATTAAGTTATAATATTATAACTTTTTTAATAAGGTTGTCAGGAAAAACATTATGTAAACAAGATTGGAGGAAATAGGATGCCGCATTTGTATATAAGAGGAATTTCAGTGGATCAGACGAAGGAAATCAGTACCCAGCTGGTGAAAGACCTGGCTCGGCTTTGTGAGTGTGGAGAAGATAACTTTACATTGGAAGTTTTGAATTCAACTTTTGTGTTTGATAAAAATGAAGTTCCAGCATATCCATTTATAGAAGTTAAGTGGTTTGACAGGGGCAAAGCAATTCAAAACCAATTTGCCGGGATTATTTCGAAATATGTTCGGTCGCTTGGAGTGCCGGAGGTAGAAGTTGCATTTTCAGCCTTTTTAGAGGCGGATTATTATTTGAATGGGAAAAGTTTTGCGGATTAAAAGGGGGAGTTCAACCATGAAAATAGCAGTCATAGGCTCAGGAATTACAGGTGCAAGTGCAGCCTATCACCTCACAAGGGAAGGTGCAGAGGTAGTTATTATTGATAAGGCACATCAGGGACAGGCAACTGCAGCAGGCGCAGGAATCATTTGCCCGTGGATTTCCCGAGCAGATCACAAAGACTGGTACACCATTGCAAAACGAGGCGCTCTTTATTATCCATCTTTAATAGCGAACCTTAAACAAGATGGCGAAGAGGATTTTGGATATGGAATGGTAGGAGCTCTGGCAGTCAGCAGCAGTTCTGATGAACTGGATGCGATCGAGCAAAGTGTTCGGCAAAAAAGCTGAAACCCCTGAGGTTGGAGAGATTACGAGATTAACAGCAGAGGAAGCCCGGGAACTTTATCCGCCGCTCCGTGAGGATCTGCAGGCTATCCATGTTACAGGAGCAGCCAGGCTCGATGGGAGGCTGTTAAGAGACGCCATGCTAAATGGTGCAAAAAAACATGGTGCAGCAATAATTGAAGGTGAAGGTGATCTTGTATTTCAAAATAATAAGGTTACAGGAGTAATAGTGAACGGGGAAGTCATTGCTGCCGATGCAGTTATCGTTACTGCCGGTGCATGGGCTAAAGACTTACTTAACCCGTTAGGCATTGATCTTAAAGTCGAGCCTCAGCGTGGGCAAATTGCCCATCTGGAAATAGGCAGTATGGACACCTCCAGCTGGCCGGTTGTCCTTCCGCAAAGCTCACACTACTTAGTGGCTTTCGATCATTCCAAAGTGGTGGTTGGAGCTACCAGGGAAACGGGATCCGGGTTCGACTATCGACTTACAGCGGCAGGTGTGAAAGAAGTTCTGGATGAAGCATTAACAGTGGCACCAGGATTAGCTGAAAGCACACTAAAAGAGGTAAGAATTGGCTTCCGTCCGGCTGGACCTGATATTTTGCCGCTGCTGGGTACGGTTCCAGCTGCAGAGGGGCTGGTTATCGCAACAGGATTAGGGGCATCAGGGCTTACAATGGGACCTTATGTGGGCACCTTGGCTGCAGATCTTGCTTTGAAAAGGGAGATGGAAATAGATCTAACACCTTATGATCCATTAAGAAAAGGCTTGGAAGCAGGAGTAAAGTGAAATTAATAAGCAGAAGCTGCCATACTGTTTTTGTGGCAGCTTATCTCTTTTTCCTATTCCTTCAATCGATCCGGCAATCCCTGAATGGAAGAAACCACAACATCAAGTTTCGCTTCGATCCGGTTCAGCAAAAAAACGTGACAACGATCGGGAAGCCGAGTTCGCTGATCAATGTAATCATCTGTTCCATGGCAGCTGCTCCTTTCTTGTGAATTTACAATAAGCATTTTAAAAATGGCCGGGTTCCAAAGAATCCGGCCACTGCACCTTAAATTAATTCATAATCAGTTACATTACGCTCAACCAGCCTGACACTATCCGCTGTAATCAAGTCACCGCCATTGCCGTCAAAAGCGTTGGCAGCAATGATTTGTTCCATAGCTGCCTTCACAGCTGCAGGATCAATCGGCTCGATGGGGTTATCGACGGATAATTTCGTTGGCTTGCCCAGTTCTGACAAAAAGGTCATTTCTAATGTTTTAGCCATTATAATTCCCTCCTTTAATTTTTTTGTATTTTAATAGAATGAATTAGCCCAGGATTTCGAAGCTGTCATTTCTGTTCATTTCAGCCAATGGATAGCTGCATAGTCCAGAAATCGCTTGTCCCACTGAGAAAAGCTGGTCTGCTGTTGCCGATTGTTTTACGCTGCTGTAGGTTTTGGATTTGTGAATTGGCTTGCCCTGCTCGTTAAGTCCTGTTTCAAACACTAGACGAAGTTTAGAATCAGTGATAATTGCTTGTGCCATCTTTGTTCACCTCCTTTCACCCTCTATATACGTATTGCGGGGTGATAAGGACAGGGTAAAATAAATTAATCTTCAAAAAAGCGATTATTTTCCATTATAATTCTTAGCTTCTCACGGGCACCATGCCGCCAGTTTTTGACTGCTGACGGGGTGACTTGTTCTTTTTCAGCTATTTCCTTGACAGACATTTGATCACATAAGGTATACTGCAGCCATTTCAGTTGATTGGCAGATAGGAGTCTGCATCTTTTAAGCATCTCGTGTGTATGATCTATGGCGGGGAATGGGGAGGGGTCTTCAATAAGTTCCCAGAATTCATCTTTCGGATAGAAATATTGCTGGCTTTGTTTATTTTGATTGGTTAATTCGTTCATGATTTTTCCTTTTATCATACTGTAAGCATAGGAAAGCAAGGTCCCTTTTTCAGGGTCATGATTTTTCCACGCCTCCCAGAGTGTAATTAATCCCAGCTGGTAGAATTCCTCTTTGTTTTTATAGATGTTCAGGCTATGCATAATTTTATGAATCATCGTCTCATATTGGGCTGCTAACTGTTCAAAACTCTCCATGAATACGGTCCCTTCAAGGAAAGCGCGCTCTCTAAGTATTCCCGGGTAGCTCAAACATAGCGTGTAAACATTATTTTGGCGAATCTAGAAAAAGTGCCAGATGAGTCAGTTAACCCCTCTAACTCTGGAGTTAAGGGGTCTAAGTCCGTAGTTAAGGGGTCTAACTCACGAAAAACCGGGAGTTAGCTGTTTTTTATTATTTGTAAAAAAATTCATGAAGAAGTCATTTTCTTCAGCTGAAAATCCCATTTTAAACAAATCCTCAAAGTACATTTCTTCAAATTTCTTAGTCAAGATTCCATAGAAATAAGCGACAGGATTAGTAATTGCGCGGGTTTTCATCTTCCCGATCAGCTGCTTAAACGAATGGATGGCTGTAGCCAAAACAGCGTTCAAATTTTGGTCACAATTGTTTTTATATGCTGCAGTGGATGCCATTCTCCAAAACTCCTCAATTTGCTTTGCTTCCGGAAAAAAGTATTTTACAGTGCTGGTGAATGATTCTGGTACACGATCATTTGTATAGGTGTGATCGAGGACGGTATCGTTACGTTTATTTATCTTTTGATTTTTATTAGCTTTAGAAAGATTAATAGTTTTATTAGGGTGGTTCAATTTTTCTTTTTTAGGTGGTTCACTCTTGGGAAAACGATTAAAAACATACAAATTACTCGACTGGGACCCGTTTTTTCTCTCAGTTTCAAGGACAGTGATAATCCCTAACTCTAAAGCTTTGGCAATCATCCTTTTAAAAGTGGATCGGGAAATGCCACTGCCGTTATATTCGTCGTGAATGGCTTTTAAAACGGTCCCGATCTTAGCATTGGAGACTCCAGGAATTTTCGCAGCAAAACGAACCAGCCTCTTTAAACCAACTAGCTCACCCTTTGAGAACTCTTCCTTATGCACCGAAAGCCACATCTCCACATGAGCATTAAACTCCTTAAGATTTTTAAACTGGGAATATCCTTCAAAATGCTCAATTCTGCCTGATTTTATATTCATATAAATGCACCACCCTTTCACCTTCTAAATACAAATGAAGGGTGGGGAAGGACAGGGGGTTTTTTGAGGGATTGTGACGGAATCGTGAACGGGGGTGTTTTTTTGAAATGCATGTGGAAAGCATGGAGGCGAAAGAACAAATATTCATAGCGCAAAGTCGCCATATAAGATTATGACGACGCTGCTTTGTTGGTTCAAAGAAAAATGTACGTCATTTGAGATTCATGTCTAAGAAACCTCGGAGGTCCAAGTGAAAACGGTAGACATAATAAGTCTATGACGACCAAAATACGGAGGTTCAAGTGAAAACGGTCGCCATAAGAAGTCTATGGCTACCAAAATACGGAGGTTCAAGTAAAAACGGTCGCCAAAAAAACCATAAAACTAAATTATCATAACTTCTCCGATTTCCTTGACAATGATAATCATTTTCACTTAAAATAAATTTTATTAATGATAATCATTATCACTCAATTGGTTTACATAATAAGAATCTACTCTGAGGGAGGGATATAAGTCGATTAAACATCACATTTGCGGCTGGTGCGGTTATATGGCGGATACTGAATCTGATGATAATAACGAAGCCCAATGCCCTTGCTGCGGTTTGGATATTAACGAGGCAGCTGAATATGACATGTAGGAGGGTTGAGAAATGAGTGAGTTTTATATCGCAATAGATCATTTTGATCATCAAATCGATTGCTTTTGTCCGGATGCTGATCATGTGAATATACTGCATTTTCAAAAAGGAGATCTAATTGAGGTCACTCCTGAGCGTAAATCTACAATGCTGGGATGGTATGCGCTTGTGGTGATTAATGGACAGCAGGCGTTTTACATGGCTATAGAGGATATTGAGAGATATTTCATGAGTGAATGCATATCATCACAGTTAGATATAGACCTGAAAATCAATTATCTGCAATATAAAATTGATCAGGATCTTGAAGCGGGGGACAAGGACTCTTTTGCGGAGAATAGCAGAAAGCTGAGCGAAACCTGCAGCCTGAAAGAGGAATTGGAATATTACATAGCCAAGGCCATCTAAAATGAGTAAAACAGGAATAAAGCTAACGTATCTGAGCGTTAGCTTTATTTATCTTTATTCCGTTTCTATATCCCAATATGCATATAGAAAATTTCCACGCACGAAAACTGGCCGTTTGTTAATTGCCTTTTCTTTTTGATGCAAGGATATGTTCCTTCTACCAAACCTTATCATCCTCCCCTGACCTGTTACTGGTATTGAAGCAAAGCCATAAGTGGCAGCCAAATTAATACCACCCACCAGTTTTTATATAGTAGGGACGAAGATAAGATAAGGATTGGAGTGAATTAGTTGACTTCAAACTCTGAATTGCAGAATTTAGATCTGATAAATTTAATCAGTGAGCGGCATAGTTTAATCCGAAAAATAGCTGAGAAAGCATGGAATGATCAGAGCGATATATATATTTCAAATTCTGAATGGTATGGCCCGGATATACAAAAAAGCCAACCATCTCGTATGTGACAAGGAATGTTGAGATTTCCAGACAGGCGATACATAAGTTTATAAAGAATCTTGCTGCAAAAGGCCTGTCGACGTTCATAATGTCGAGAATAACAAAAAAGAGAAGTGTATTGAGCTTACTGCTTTAGGAGAAGAATGCTATGAGAAAAATGAAGCTCTGAAGGCTCGTCTTGAGCATAAAATTGCGGAGAAAATGGAGCCGGGCAAGTGAATAACTTAAAGGCTATTTTAAAGCTGGATTGGGGAATAGAAGAATAATTCCGCACGAGGTTTTGTAAAGAAAAGCAGCCATCTGCTGGCAGCTTTTCTTATTGGCTAAAATCAGCCCAGTTTATTAAAAATGAGAACGTCCTTTATGACTATTTTCCCGTTTTCGTAAGATAAACCATGCGATTAAGCTCAGAATCAGCAGTAAGCTCTCCAAAGAGAAGATATACCATGGATAGGGACCCAATACGTCAAAGAAACTTGGGGTTTCAGGTTTATGACGCAAAAACCAATAATTTCCTTTCGTTTGGTTGTTAATCAGGAGGATCACCGGCAAGAGCAAATTGATAAATACAATTAGCTTTATGACCGATTGAAATGATGGATAGTAATTTCTAGCCCACAAAAAATATAAGGCTGCCCATACAACCATCATGTGTGCATAGAAAAAGTGAAAAAAGCGAAAGTGAGGAAAGTCGTATGTTAAAGCTGGAGTAAGTATAGCTTGAGTAGCACCCAATATCGCAATAAAAAATAATAGTTCAAAAATAATCTTTTTCCTGGTCATGAGTAAAAGGATACATAAAATAAGTCCAATATTACACAATTCCAATGGCATGGATCGTCCAAATTTCCAGACTCCATTCTCTAACATCCATACGTGATTCGATATCTCGACCATTATTAAGGAAATGGCTGATCCAACTTCAAACCTTCTCCATCCAGCACCATTCAGCTTTTTCCGGTATAGAAAAATGGCGGATGAAACCAAAAAAAGATTGCCAATGTAACAAGATGACTGGCTGAAAACATTTCAAAATTGTAATACTTATGACTTTTGCCAAACCACTCCATCCATGCACACCTCATGTCTTTTTAATGAATCAGGCATAAGTTGTGCATCTATTCTATTTTTTATACAGCTTTTCTGCTCCTTCGAAGATCAAGCTTATTTACAACTGCTAAGTTAACTCATTATGCAGTACATATTTTTTCCCTTTGCTTTTTTTATCACATTAATCAGGAAAAAGGTCACAAAATTAAAATATTCATTGACATTGATAATCATTATCACTTATGATCAATTTAATAATAATTGAAAATCATTATCAATTAGGAGGCTGTGAAATGAAGGCTTTCATTGGATATTTAAGTATGTCAGGAAATACAGAAGATATGGCATCCATTCTGAAAAAGTTCTTGAATCTAAAGGATGTGAAGTGTATATGGATAGCCTGGATTTGACAGATATTCATAGTATCCTTGCCTATGACTGTATTTTCATTGGTGCTTATACATGGGGGGATGGCGATCTTCCTTATGAAGCTGAGGATTTTTTTGAAGAATTGAATGATCACGATTTAACAGGAATACATGCTGCATGCTTTGGTTCTGGTGATCATGCTTATCCAAAATTTTGTGCAGCAGTGGATACGCTTGCTGACAAATTGAGTGAAAGAGGAGCCAATGTTTTTCAGCAAGGGTTAAAAATAGAACTTAACCCTGAAACAGATGAGCAGATTCTTGAGTGTCAGCAATTTGCCGAATCTGCCTATGAATGGATAGTGAAAAATGAGGAGATGGAACATGTTTGATAAGGGCTCCACAGCAGTGCTATCAACCCCAAATCTTCCTTTCATAGTAGCAGTAAAGCAGGCGGGCATTTATTCCTTTGAGGATGGAGACTGGTTCCTTCAGTATGGGTTAACACAAAATATATACAAACTTGTGCAATTAGGTCATTTCATATTCGGAATCGGTGACAATGGCACAATTATCCGATACGATCTGCAGCGAAAAAAATGGAATCAGACCTCATTCCCAACCGCCCGGCGGCTGTGGGATATTACAGGAAACCAGATGGGATATATCGTAACTCATGGCGGCAGCAGCTTATACATATCAACTAATTTTGGTTCTGATTGGTCTGTCTTAAGTCCATTTCAAAATATGTCCCAAAAGCCCCTTATCCGATCTCTGCTATATCATCAGGGGAGCATTTATATTGGAACACAAATCAACTCCCAGAATGGAGGGGTATGGAGATATTATGTTGGAAGCGGGGAATTACAGCTCATAAAAAAAGAAAAGCATTCAATGATTTCCTCCATTTATAGAAATGAAAATGACCTTCTCATCATTGCAAAGGGAAACGCTAGGTCCGGTATGGGAACGATTGAGATTCTGAATCCATTTACAAATAGGTGGAGTGTATGCCAGCAGCCTATCTCAGAAAGAGCTTTCCTGGATATTTTTGAGGCGAATGAAAAAGTATATGCCACGACAAGTCAGGATGAAGACGGTTTTTCAAGAATCTACGAAGTCCATAAGAAAAGCATGTACCTGATTCCCATTGAAACCGTAGCTGGACATGGATTCAGGGGTGCGGGCTTTAAAGACCAGCTTTTTATCTGTTCACATAGAGAAAGTAAATGGATCACCCACAGATATAACCCAACAGCATTAATTCATTGATAGGAGTGAAGAGGAATGAAAATTGGCGTATTTTATGCAAGTATGTCGGGGAACACAGAAGCCATTGCGGACATAATCGCAGGGGAGCTGAAGGATCAAAATCATGATGTGGATTTAGAAGATTTTATGAGTGTTCAAAGTGCTGCTGAACTACTAAACTATGATCTTACTTTTATTGGATTGTATACATGGGGAGATGGGGACTATCCTGATGAATGTCTCGATGTCATTGAAGAAATCGAACAGCTGGATCTCGAAAATCATCCCTTTGCCATCTTTGGATCAGGAGATACCTCCTACCCTGAATTTTGCGGCGCCCTTGATCACCTTCAAAAACTTATAGAAGAACAAGGGGGAACAGTTGTCGGCAGTCCCCTGAGGATAGAGTTCAATCCGGAACCGGAAGACGAAGAGGAAATAAAAAAGTTTGTCTCTGAAGCTTTGATGTTAAAGGAAACCTGCTGAGTATGGCGGCAAGCTTAGAAAGGATGGCATTAATGAAAAAGAAAACATTTCATAAACTAGTAGAAGAAAACATGAAAAATATCCTAAAAGATAAAGATCAATTGGAAGAAATATATCGAAGGGTTGATGAAAATATTTTGATGGAGACAGAAAAAACAAGAGTTAATCACTAGGAATATTCAGGCTGGAAAAGGAAAGAATTATGCGTTTCTGCAATGCAGGGACGCATATTTTAATGTCGGCAGTCCGTTGTTTATCATTTGGGGAAAACTGTATCTGTGTTATATTTCAAAAAAATCCCCCCATGGGGAATGAAAGAGTAACTCATTATTTTGATTTTTTCTCATTCGACTTTTCCTTTTGAAGCTTTTCTTTTTCCAGACGTTCAGCATCCTTCTTAAACGCCTCCATCGCTTTGTAAAAAAGGAGAGTCATCGTTTTTTCACCTCCTTACCTGTTTACTTCGTTATCTGAATTCTTTATACCTCCTTCTATTTTTGGTGAAATCAAAATTTTGACAACGGGCGTCACTTTTAAGTACTAACAGCATCCTTTGAGTAAAAGGAATACTTCGATAAAGTCAGGTGGAATAAAGTGACAAAATTGTCACATCCAAGGGGGATTGTAAGGTATTGCGATGGTGATTGTATGCTTTTTTTCATAATGTAAGAGTAAGCTGGATTTTTCATGGGAGGGAAGAGATATGCTGGAATGGGCACAAGATGCACCTATATACATGCAATATACAGTATTATTTTTGCTTGCGGCAGCACCCTGGATGGATGTATCAATTATTGTCCCTCTTGGGATTCTTTGGGGACTATCGCCTATCGGAGTCAGTCTCACTGCATTTACGGGAAATCTTCTGTTAATCCTTTTGCTCGGTGCCTTCTTTAAACAGGTTGAAAGCTTGCGGCAGGCAAGGAAATTAAAAAAGGGCATTACAGAACCAACAAGAAAAGAAAGGCGGTCAAAGGAGATTTGGCAAAAATACGGGATCCCGGGATTAGCATTATTAGCTCCAATCATTGTTGGAACCGATATTGCGGCCATTATTGCTCTGGCATTTGGGGCATCAAAATCGGGAGTGATAAGGTGGATGACCATAAGTTTGGCACTCTGGACTATCATTTTTGCTGTGGGTGCAGTGTATGGATTCAGCTTTTTAAATCTTTTATAAATAAAGTGGCAGGAATTTTTTATTTTGGGTTGAATATGAAGTGGTGTCCGGAAGCTGAAAAAGGGTTTTAAAAGGGGTGATTGTTCTGAGAAGTACAGCAAACTTTACGGATAGGATGAAAATAATCATGAAAAATGCCGAACGGGAAGCCAGCTTTTCAGAACAAAAAGTGCTCCATCCAGTTCATCTGTTTATCGCATGCCTGGAAGAAAAGACAGGAGCACTGGGTGAAATTTCTTTGAAAATCAATTTGAATAAACTTTCTTTAAGTGATTTGACTGGGAATATAAATGGCAAAACGCAAAGCGAATTTTTTAGCATGACTGTTACAAAAGAAGTAGTGCAGGTTTTTGAATCTGCCTTTAAGTATATGAAAAGGTATAATCAGGTTTATGTTAACGAAGGTCATCTTCTTAAAGCTTTATTAACAGACTCCTCCATAAAACACCATTTATCTGAAGAAGATAAGCATACCATTTTAACCCTTGGTACAACCTCCAGGGACATGATCGCTCACCTTGGCAGATATACCTTCCCCAGGTTAAACTTCCAGACTATTCGTAAAGCAAAAAAAGATGATCAAATTATACTGGGAAACTTTGTTGAAGAGCATTTCTCCAAGGAATGGTCTTATACGATCCGCAGCGGATTCCAGCAAGAGAAGCCTTCCATTTATATTGCGCTTAATCAAAATGATGAAATAATTGGATTCGTAGCATTTGATGTCTACCGGAACAAAAAGGGATATTTCGGCCCTATGGGTGTAGTAAAAACCAGCAGGGTTAAAGGCGTAGGAAATGCATTGCTTCATCACTGCTTAAGAGATATGAAAGAAATAGGATATGAATATGCAATTATTGGTGGAGCAGGGCCAATTGAGTTTTATGAGAAAGCTTGCAGGGCTGTTGTCATTCCTTCTATATAATCTATCAATTACCGGCAGCAGTGGCCTGAGTTTATGGAAAGGACCGTTTTCCCCAAAAACTTTAAATGAATTAGAGAATATTGTTGCAATTTGATTTTCATTATTGGTATGATTGTTCTCCGCGCATATTTCATACATAAGAAAATTGATTTCAAAAGGAGCTGATTGTGTGAAGCAGGAATTCATCGAAATTTTCAATGCCAGAGTTAACAACCTGAAAAATATTGATCTGAAGATTCCAAAAGGAAAGATCACAATATTTACAGGTGTCTCCGGTTCAGGCAAATCATCTATCGTGTTTGATACGATTGCCCAGGAGGCAGGCCGCCAGTTAAATGAGACGTACAGCAGTTTTCAGCGGCTTTTTCTTCCGAAATATAGCCGTCCGGAAGCAGATGAAATCAACAATCTTTCTACTGCCGTTGTAGTCGATCAAAAACGGCTCGGCGGAAATGCCCGATCCACACTTGGAACCGCTACAGATATTAATCCTCTTCTTCGCCTGTTATTCTCCCGGTTTGCAGAACCTCATTTAGGTTACAGCAACGCATATTCATTTAATGATCCCAGCGGCATGTGCCCGAAATGTGAAGGGATTGGGAGAATTATTACGCTAAATCTTGATGCTGCTCTTGATAAGGAAAAAGCTTAAATGAAGGAGCTATTCTGCTTCCGGGGTTTGGACCTGGAACATGGCAATGGAAAGCGTATGCGGAATCCGGATTCTTCGATATTGATAAGAAAATTAATGATTATACAGAAGAAGAATTTAATAAGCTTGTCTATGCAGAGCCGCAAAAAGTAACAGTCAGTTATATGAATAATGATATGAATGCAACCTATGAGGGCCTGGCAGTCAAATTTATGCGGCAGCATGTGAAGAGGGACAAAGAGACTTCAAAATCAGGCGAGAAGCTCCTGAAGAACTTCAGCACCATGACGGAATGCCCTTCCTGCGGAGGAAAACGCTACAATGAGAAGGTGCTTTCATCCACAATCAAAGGCTATTCCATTTTTGACTTGACGTCCATGCAATTGGATCAGCTAATCGAAACCCTTCCACAGGTTACATCACCGGAAGCTAAGCCAATCGCTGACGGGATCATGGAACGATTGGAAAACCTTTGTGACATTGGGCTCGGCTATATGGATTTGACAAGGGAAACGCCAACACTATCGGGCGGTGAATCCCAAAGGGTGAAAATGGTCAAATATTTATCCAGTAACTTAACCGGTCTTATGTACATATTTGATGAACCCAGCACCGGCCTGCATCCGCGGGATGTCCACCGGTTAAATGAATTGCTGGTTCGGCTGCGTGACAGGGGCAATACAGTACTAGTTGTGGAGCATGATCCTGATGTCATCCAAATAGCCGATCATATTGTTGATGTTGGGCCTCAAGCCGGAACACACGGGGGAGAGATTATGTATACCGGCAGTTATCAGGATTTCTTATCTTCTGACACATTGACTGCCAATTATTTAAACCGAAGTGCAGAGATCAACGCCAATCCGAGACCGGTTTCCGAGTTTATGGAAAGCAGGAAAAGCACCCTTCACAATTTGAAGAATGTGAGTCTTTCAGTTCCAAAAGGGATTTTTACTGTTATTACAGGTGTAGCTGGTTCCGGAAAAGCACACTTGTGAACGAAGTGTTTGCGAAAGATTTTCCGGAGGCAATCCGTATTGATCAAAGCCCGGTCCACGCGAACATACGGTCCAATCCGGCAACTTTCACTGGCATTATGAATTCGATTCGCAAGTCTTTTTCAGATGCCAATGGAGTGGAGAGCGGATTATTCAGCTATAATTCGACCGGGGGCTGTCCGTCATGCGGAGGCACTGGAACGGTTGAAATCAATTTATCCTTTATGGATACAATGGAAGTCGAATGCAGCGAATGTTATGGAAGCCGTTTTAGGCAGGACGTGCTCCAATACCTATATAAGGGAAAAAATATTGTTGAAATCATGGAGATGTCTGTAGCGGATGCTGTAGAGTTCTTTGATGCAAAAGATATTCAGAAAAAACTCAAAGCACTGGAAACTGTCGGTCTTGGCTATTTGACATTGGGACAGCCTCTGACCACCTTGTCAGGTGGCGAATGTCAAAGGCTTAAGCTTGCAAAGGAACTGAATACTAAAGGAAACATTTATATACTTGATGAACCAACTACTGGATTGCATATGTCCGATGTCGCTAATATTCTGGAAATCATTAATAAATTGGTGGAAAAGGGCAATACCGTTATAGTCATTGAACATAATCTGGATGTTATCCGCAAAAGTGATTGGATCGTTGACTTGGGTCCGGATGGAGGTGCTGGAGGCGGTGAAGTCCTGTATGAAGGACCGCCAGGAGGAATTTTGGAATGTGAACGTTCGGTTACTGCTCGGCATCTGTAATGGAATAAGGATAAGACACCAAATGGCCTTGGAATTTATTCAATGGCCATTTTCTTTATCTCTTAAGTGGAGGTGATTACTATGGAGGAACTATTAAAAGACCTGAAAGCAGAAGGTGTACACAGTATAAAAAGTGATTCCGAAATTATTTTGGAAATCTTTCAAGATGAACTAAGAAGTCCTAATAAAGTAGATTATTTAATAAATAGGCTTCTTACCCTGGATAAGAGCAGAATTGAAAAAGTAAAGATTGAGTGCCCTCAAGGAATTTTGGATAAATTAGTTGTCACTCGAGGAAAAATGAAAGTGATTGGTGAAAGACTTATTTTTAAAAAGCAGTTTGCAGAATGTGAGAATAAAAAGGTCCCTCCTTATGAAGTTTGGCCGCGCCTTAACAAAAGTTCCATTACTTTCTTATCTGAGGTTATGAATTTTACTTATGAACAAACTGAGAAATTTTTAAAGAGCATGAAAACAGAGCTCCCTGAACAAGCAGATAAAATGTTTACGGTTTATACGGTTCATTCTGAACCGGCAGGAGTCGTTTTTCCTCATTTGGAACCTGGCCGGGATCGGGAAGGAAGGATGTTTTGGATCGGCATCCACCCTGATTTTAAGGGTAAAGGGTATGGTAAGAACCTGCATTTAATTGGACTCCATAGATTGCAGCATGATTTTAAAGCTGAAACATATCTCGGGGTAACCCGGGCCAATAATGGTGCCATGAGAAAAGTAATGGAAGCAAATGGATGTCTTCAGGAGAGTAATTCTGTCTTTTCCTTAGAGTATTCTTTTTCTGGATAATCAAGAATGATGTATGAAAACACGGTTGGAGAGAATAGAACAATGAAAAGAGCAGCAGCCATTTTTATCTTAATAATAGTATTGTTATTGCTTTGGCTGATAGGGATATTAAGTCAGCAGGCTCAGGTTAATGAGGGAGCGGCAACTTTGGAAGGAACAATCGTTATGAAAGAAAATATCATACTGCTTATTGAAGATAAAGGATTTACGTTGGCAGATGCAGAAACACAATCCGTCAATGAATTAATAGGAAATTATAAATCTGTGTATAAATTGAATAATGCTGTTTTGAGTGGAATAAAGAGTGGAGATATGGTGAAAATCTGGTACACAGAAATACTGGAATCCTTCCCGGCACAAATAAATGTGTTAAAAATAGAGAAATTATAAATAGAAAGATCGTTTTTGGGGGCTTTTCTAAATGGAACCATACACAGGCTTTTTCATTACACTGCTTCTGATTTTTATTATACTGGTGGGTAAAAAGAGTCATTGTTGCCTACTATATATGGGATGCCTATTATTTTATTACTGTAAAAAACAGTATTGAGAAGGAATTCGAAGGAGTATCACCTGTGCCTGATGCTTATTGGGATCAAAATCAGGATGGGTTGACACAATCACAAATTTCTGTTCCTGCCGCTTGCAACGACCCTGATTTACATTTATTTCAAGTAGTTTACCAAGGTCCAAAGTAAAAAGGCTTTATTTTCTTTTGCTTATGGCTACAAGAGGCAGGATGCTTTACTATCGATATTCATCTTCATAAGCATTTACTTAACGCCTGTTTTAGGAATTATCTTCTGCCTTAATCATAGCGGTTATCAAGAAGGTCTAAAATGAGCGGCTAGCCGTGATGAACACGTTTTTGCAGGCGGTTTCTTTTGCACTAATTGTATGGGGTATACAGCCTCGATTGGCGTTTAAATCGGGGAATCGACGGAAAGATAAAGTTCGAAAATCTTCAGAAGATGAAAGAATGTCCCAGACATTCTTTTTCTTTTTTTCATTTATTTCTTCCACCACTTCAATAATCACAGGAAACTTCCATGTGTGTTTAAAGGTTGAAAGTAAAAAATCCCTTTTATTATAAGATTTTTATTCTTTTAAAAAAGCATAATTTTGTAAAAAACGTACGGAATCTATTGGAAAATAGGATATTTTTTTGTACAAATCAACCATAGTGATTTGTTAATAAATCCTTTAAATTAATAGTATGAATATTTAATTTTCAGAATTTACGAAAATTTATTGGTCAGGATGGTGAGCATTTGAATTTTTCATCAGATAGAATAGGGCAAATACCTCCCTATTTATTTGCAGAGATTAATACAAAGAAAGAAGCTATGAAAAGAGCGGGTATCGATATCATTGATTTGGGGATAGGAGATCCGGATTTGCCAACTCCAAATCATATTCTTGAGAAATTTATACAAGAGTCACAGGATCCCGCCAATTTAAAGTATCCCAGTTTTGTAGGATGTATGGAGTTCAAGCAGGCGGTAGCTGATTTCTATTGGAGGCAGTATCAAGTAAGGCTGGATCCTGAAACAGAAGTTCTTGCCTTAATCGGATCTAAAGAGGGGATAGCCCATCTGGTCCCAACTCTTGTGGATCCCGGTGAATATGTGCTTATCCCGGATCCAAGTTATCCCGTTTACCGAATGGCCACACTGCTGGCAAATGGACGGTATCATAACATGCCAATGTCCAGGGAAAATAATTTTAAGCCAGATCTGAATGCCATACCTGATGAAATTTTGAAGCAGGCAAGGTTAATGTTTTTGAATTATCCGGGAAACCCGACTTCAGCTACAGTGGATATTGAATTCTTTGAAGAAGCGGTTGAATTTGCGCATAGCCATCAAATTCCGATTGCGCATGATTCTGCCTATAATATGGTCACTTTTGATTCCTATAAAGCACCTAGCATTCTTCAAGCGCAAGGAGCCAGAAACATTGCTGTAGAGTTTGGCTCTTTATCTAAAACCTATAACATGACAGGATTTAGAATAGGCTATGTGGTTGGAAACAAAAACATAATTAAAGCGCTTTCGGTGTATAAAAGCAATACGGATACAGGTCAGCTAACTTCCATCCAAAAGGCAGCAGCCTTTGCTTTAAACAGTGATCAAACGTGTATTGCAAAGCATAACGCTATATATAAAGAGCGGATGAATGCGATGCTCGACGGTCTGAGCCAGATTGGGATTGAAGTAGATCCGCCAAAAGGAAGCTTCTTCATATGGGCTCCAGTGCCTAAGGGATACACTTCTGCCGAATTTGTTTCCAGCGTTATGGAACAGACGGGTGTCATTCTTACTCCTGGCAATGCTTTCGGGCCCTCTGGAGAAGGGTATTTCCGAGTCTCTCTGTCTGTGCCCAATGATCGATTATATGAAGCAGTTAATCGAATTAAAGAGAAATTAAAAATTGTAATAGGATAATTACTAACTAATGGAGGTCTTTTAAATGAAGAAAGTATTAAATTTTATTAATGGTGAATGGTGTGAATCGTCAACTGGGAAAGTTGCTCCTGTATTAAACCCAGCAACAGGTGAAGTTCTTGCTGAAGTAACACAGTCTGCAAAAGAAGATGTTGATAGAGCTGTTGCAGCAGCGAAAACCGCGCAGAAATCCTGGCGATTAGTGCCAGCCCCTGAACGTGCTGAAATTCTCTATCATGTTGCTTTTTTATTGAAAGAAAGAAAGGAAGCCTTGGCCCAAATCCTTACCAGTGAAATGGGAAAAGTGATTGACGAAGGACGAGGAGAAGTACAGGAAGCTATTGATATGGCGTACTACATGGCAGGAGAAGGACGCAGAATGTTTGGAGATACAGTTCCGTCCGAGCTTCGCAATAAATTTGCCATGAGTGTCAGGGTTCCTGTTGGAGTGGCAGGATTGATCACTCCTTGGAATTTCCCGATTGCAATTGCTTCATGGAAGTCGCTTCCTGCTCTTGTAACAGGAAATGCTCTAGTATGGAAGCCGGCAACTGAAACTCCAATCCTTGCAGCTGAATTTGTGAAAATTTATGAAGAGGCAGGTCTTCCGAAAGGCTTAATTAACCTTGTGCATGGGTCGGGAAGTGTTGTTGGAAATGCAATGGTTGAACATCCGGACATCGATTTAATTTCTTTTACAGGATCGAATGAAGTCGGCAGAGATATTAATGGAAAAGCAGGAGCTTTATTAAAGCGAACTTCTCTTGAAATGGGCGGAAAGAATGCCATCACCGTGCTGGAGGATGCAGATCTTGATCTTGCTGTAGAAGGAATTCTTTGGGGGGCTTTTGGTACCAGCGGCCAAAGATGTACCGCTACAAGCCGTGTCCTTGTGCACAACGATGTAAAAGAAAAACTTGAAGGAAAGCTGCTGGATCGCATTGGAGAATTGAAGCTTGGCAATGGGCTGGATGAAACAGTTAAAGTTGGACCGGTCATAAATCGTTCTTCCCTTGAAAGAATAGACGAGTATGTAAAAATAGGCCAGGAAGAGGGAGCAAAGCTGCTTGCGGGCGGAAAAATTGCTGATGATGAGGATCTGAAAGAAGGCAACTACTACCTGCCGACTATTTTTACAGATGTAATGCCAAATATGAGAATCGCCATGGAAGAAATTTTTGGGCCAGTCGTTTCCATAATTCCAATTCAAAGTATGGAAGAAGCCATTGAAATTAATAATATGGTAGAATTCGGTCTTTCCAGCGCTATTTATACACAAAATGTCAATCAGGCTTTTGAAGCTATGAGAGATTTGGATACTGGTATTGTTTACGTGAATGCAGGAACTACCGGAGCAGAAATTCACCTTCCATTTGGAGGAACGAAAGGAACGGGCAATGGCCATCGAGATTCTGGGGTAGCATCACTGGATGTTTATACGGAATGGAAATCGATTTACGTGGATTACAGCGGTAAGCTCCAGAGAGCGCAGATAGATAACTATTAATTTGGTATTAGGAGAGAAGAGGAGTTTAAGAAGTTTTTAAACTCCTTTTTTTAATATAAAACAAAAAGAATAATGAGAGAAACCACCATAATCTTGCAAAAGGAGCAATTTAGTATGGAAACTTTAACAGTTGTCGGTTCCGGTGTTATGGGCAGAGGAATCGCTTATGCAGCAGCTCTTGGAGGATTTCACGTCTTTTTACATGACGTGAGCGAAGAGAATCTGGATAAGGCTAAAAAATATATTGAATCTGAAATGAGTAAAAGTGCTGAAAAAGGCTACTTGAACCATGATCAGGTAACAGCTGCTCTCAGCAGCTTAGAATTTACAACAGATTTAAAATCGGCTGCTGAAAATGCAGATGTAGTTATAGAAGCTGTTTTCGAAATGATGGAGTTAAAGATCGATATTTTTAAACAGCTTGATCAATATTGTCCGGAACGTACGATTCTCGCAACCAACACTTCCACCATGAGCCCAACAGAAATTGCCGCACAAACATCCAGATCGGAAAAATGTATTGCCATGCACTTTTTTAACCCTGTTCACAAAATGAAGCTTATTGAAATTATTAGAGGTCTGCAGACATCGGATGAGACCGTAGAAAAAGCAAAAGAAATAGGCAGGAAGCTTAACAAGGAGACAGTCGAGATAAACGAGTTTCCTGGATTTGTTACCAGCCGGATGAACTGTCTGATCGGCAATGAGGCTATGAATCTTCTGATGGAGGGTGTAGCCTCTGCAGAGGATATTGATAAAGCAATGAAGCTTGGCCTGAATCATCCCATGGGTCCCTTGGCGCTGGCAGATTTGGTTGGATTGGATACGAGACTGAGAAACATGGAGTATTTGCATAAGACATTAGGTGAAAAATATCGTCCATGTCCGCTCCTTATTAAATATGTTAAAGCCGGAAGACTCGGGCGCAAATCAGGACGCGGATTTTACAAATATGAAGTCTAGCGTTGTGCAAGATTGGAGGCCGGTATCATGAACAACACTAAAAACTGTGAAAAACTTGTCACAGCCGAAGAAGCCGTTCAGTTTATTCAGCGGGGAGACAGTGTACTAGTAGGCGGTTTCGGTCTTTGTGGAACTCCGTTTACGCTGATAGACACAATTACCGAAACAGATCACGCCCGTGAATTAACGATCATCAGCAATAACTTAGGAGAAGCAGGAAGAGGCTTAGGAAAACTATTAATCTCTAAGCATATTAAAAAGGCAGTCGGGTCTTATTTTACATCGAATCGCGATGCTGTAAAAGCCTGGAAAAACGGCGAGCTGGAGATTGAACTCATTCCTCAGGGAACTCTTGCTGAAGCAATTCGTGCAGGCGGGGCGGGTATTGCCGGCTTTTATACTAAAACGGCTGTCGGAACCAAGCTGGCAGAGGGGAAAGAAGAACGGACCTTTGATGGGGAAAGATATATCTTCATAAGAGGTTTAAAAGCAAATGCAGCTCTTATTAAAGCTGAAAAAGCGGATACACTTGGAAACCTCATTTATTCAAAAACAGCCCGGAATTTTAACCCAATGATGGCAACAGCTGCCAAGCTTGTAATTGCCGAAGTGGATGAAATAGTCGAAGCAGGTACGCTTGATCCTGAAAAGATAGTTACCCCGCATTCCTTTGTTGATATGGTCGTGCTGAATGATCGCTATGAAAAAATAGGGGGTGAATTTGTTGAGCGTGGCAGGCAAGAAACTGGATACAGATAAAGTGAGGATTGCAAAAAGAATTGCCATGGAGCTCCCGGAAGGCTCTGTTGTCAATCTCGGTGTAGGAATCCCCACCTTAATACAGAACTATTTAAGGCCTGAAAGCAAGGTGTATCTGCAATCAGAAAACGGGTTACTGGGAATGGGGCCTACTCCGCCTAAGGAAGAAATAGATATGGACCTGATCAGTGCCAGCAAACACCCGATCTCATTGGGAATAGGCGCCTCTATCTTTTCAAGTTCCGACTCTTTTGTCATGATTCGCGGCGGGCATATTGATGTTGCAGTTTTAGGTGCACTCCAAGTGAACGGATCGGGAGAAATCGCGAACTGGGCAGTCCCAGGTCAGGATATTCTGGGAGTAGGCGGTGCCATGGATTTAGTGGCGAGTGCAAAAAAATTATTGTCGCTATTACCCATTTAACCAAAGATCATCTTCCGAAAATTGTTAATACCCTAACTTATCCAACCAGCGGAATTCGTAAAGCGGAAATGATTGTGACAGAAAAAGCTGTATTCAAAGTGAACAATGGAGAACTGTATCTCGAGGAATTATCTGAAAACAGCACTATTGATGAAATAAGAAGAATGACAGATGCAGCTTTCATCATATCAGAAAATCTAAAGAAAATGCCTGTTTAATAGAAAGGTGCTAAATATGGATTTTAATAATATTTTGGTTCGTGAAGAAGAAGGTATTGGTTTTATTATTATTAATCGTCCTGAATTGAGGAATGCCTTAAATACAGATACCCTGCTGGAAATAGAATCAGCACTGGATGTATTTAGAGACGATAAAAACATCCGTGTCATCATTTTTACAGGTGCTGGTGAAAAATCTTTTGCAGCTGGTGCAGACATAAGCCAGTTAAACAAAAGGACCATGATTGATGCTCTCAAGCCTAATATGACAGCAACTTACCGGAAAATTGAGGACTATGAAAAGCCGACTATTGCAGCAATAAATGGTTTTGCTCTGGGAGGTGGAATGGAGCTTGCGCTTGCCTGTGATATTCGTGTAGCTTCTTTAAATGCTAAGCTTGGGCTGCCCGAGGTGGGATTAGGAATTATGCCAGGTGCCGGCGGTACGCAGCGACTGTCCAGAATTATTGGAAGAGGCAAAGCTATGGAATTGATCTTAACTGGTGATGTTATCACTGCAGCAGAAGCTGAAAGATTCAATTTGATCAGCAAAGCCGTTCCGCTAGAGGAACTTATGGATACAGCAAAGGAATATGCCAGAAGAATAAGTTTAAAAGGGCCTCTCGCAGTAAGAATGGCAAAGGCAGCCGTTAATCGCGGGGCAGACATGGAAATGGAAACTGCGCTTTATTTGGAAAAGCTTGCCCAGACCATATTAATCGGATCGGAAGATAAACTGGAAGGAACACAAGCCTTTTTGGAGAAAAGAACACCACAATTTAAAGGTAAATAACCAAGAATGCAATTAGGGGGAAAGAGTGATGGATTTTTCATTTTCAGAGGACATTCAGCTTCTAAAAAAAGCAGTTGGAGACTATGTACAAGGAGAAGTAGAGCGGGTAGCGATGGAAATAGAGGAGAATGATGAAATCCCAAACCATATCGTTGAGAGTTCCAAGGAAATGGGACTATTTGGATTAAGTATTCCTGAGGAATATGGCGGATTAGGGCTAAACTGGGTTGGGAAATGCGCCATTTATGAAGAACTGGGTAAAACCCATAATGGATACACCACGTTAATCGGCGCCCATACAGGCATCGGTACGGCGGGAATTGTCGAGCTGGGGACGAAAGAACAAAAGGTAAAATATCTTCCTAAAATGGCAAGCGGTGAATGGATTGGTGCATTTGCGCTAACTGAGCCGAGTGCAGGTTCAAATGCGTCGAATTTGAAGACGAAGGGAGAAAAAAGGGAGATAAATATATATTAAACGGTTCTAAACATTATATTACCAATGCTGTCTGCGGAAATGTTTTTACTGTGATGGCTGTCACCGATCCGAGCAAAGGGGCAAAAGGAATCACTTCATTTATTGTGGAAAAAGACTTTCCCGGATTTATTGTTGGTGCAGTGGAACGGAAGATGGGCCTTCGCGGTTCCCATTCAGCTGAACTGTTCTTTGAAAATTGTGAGGTGCCTGAAGAAAATGTTCTTGGAGAAGAAGGCAGAGGATATGTGAACGCACTTAAAATTCTCGCAAATGGCAGAGCTGGGCTTGCAGCAAGAAACCTTGGCTCATGTGAAAAGCTGCTTGAACTCAGCATGAGCTATGCCATGCAGCGAGAACAGTTCGGCAAACCGATCTTTGAACAGCAAGCTGTTCAGCATATGCTTTCAGACATGGCTTTGGAAATTGAAGTGCTCCGTTCCATGACTTATCGGGTCGCCTGGATGGCTGACCAGGGAAAGCGGGTTGTCAAAGAGGCAGCCATGGCAAAGTTATATGGATCTGAGGTATATAATCGTGTGGCCGATTTAGCTGTTCAAATACACGGCGGCATAGGCTATATGAAGGATTATCCAATTGAACGTTTTTACCGGGACGCGAGAATCACAAAAATTTATGAAGGCACAAGCCAAATTCAAAAAAATATTATTGCCAGCGAACTGGACCGGGAGTTTCATAAAAAATTGCCTGTGAACAGTCGATAAGCCTATTCGTTTAGAGATTACTTCACATCTAACAGGGG
This sequence comes from Cytobacillus pseudoceanisediminis, assembly GCF_023516215.1. Taxonomy (NCBI): domain Bacteria; kingdom Bacillati; phylum Bacillota; class Bacilli; order Caryophanales; family Bacillaceae; genus Cytobacillus; species Cytobacillus pseudoceanisediminis. The sequence continues at coordinate 1,268,306 of NZ_CP097349.1, forward strand.
GAAATGATGAGAAACGCAGTTATAATTGATGGTGTTCGAACTGCCATAGGACGAATGGGCGGTACACTGAAGGATATAGAGGTTGATTTTCTTTCAGAAAGAGTTATGAGAGAAGCGCTTCAAAGAAGCCAGCTGGATGGTTCAGAAGTGGATGAAGTGGTTTGGGGGCATGCGAAACAAAGTTCAGATGTCCCCAATTTAGCCAGGCTGGCAGCTTTAAGAGCCGGACTTCCTGTCGAGGTGCCGGGATATACCGTTCACCGCCAGTGCGGCTCAGGATTGCAGGCGATAAATAACGCAGCACAGCAGATTCAGTGCGGATTATCTGACATTGTTCTTGCTGGCGGCGGGGAAAGCATGAGTACTGCTCCATATTATTTAAGAAAAGCAAGATATGGGTATGGTGCAGGAAATGCAGAAATCGTAGACCCGAATACAGAAAGCCAGCCAAGGGCACAGCCGATTGAAGTATACGGTAACCTGACAATGGGACTGACAGCTGAGAACCTCGCTGAAAAATATAATCTCAGCAGAGAAGAACAGGATGAATTTGCCCTTGAAAGTCAGCAAAAGGCTACAGCCGCTATTCAGCAAGGGAAGTTTAAAGACGAAATTATTCCATATGAAGTGAAATTGAAAAAAGAAAAGATTATATTTGATACGGATGAGCATCCCCGCTTAACGAGTCTTGAAAAGCTTGGATCTTTAAAGCCTGTGTTTAAGCAGGGCGGCAGTGTCACGGCTGGAAATGCGAGCGGACGCAACGATGGAGCTGCAGCATTGGTGATGATGGCCGAGGACGAAGCATTAAGGAAAGGCCTTAGACCGCGTTTGAGGGTTGCTGCACAAGCGGCTGCCGGAGTCTCACCGGAAATAATGGGGATTGGGCCAGTGCCAGCTGTTATGAAGGCGCTTAAGCTTGCAGGGCTGACTCTTGAGGACATTGACCTAATAGAGCTGAATGAAGCCTTTGCTGCTCAAGCACTGGCTGTTGTCAAGGAACTCAATATAGAAAGAAGTAAATTAAATGTAAATGGCGGTGCTATTGCTTTAGGACATCCTATTGGAGGAACAGGAGCCATTTTGACTGTCAAAATAATGAATGAGCTCGAAAGAAGAGGCGGCCGCTATGGTTTAATCACTGCTTGTATTGGCGGCGGTCAAGGAATTGCCACGATTGTTGAAAATTTACGAGTTTAAATTGCTGGAGGGACAATTACATGGGCAGACCGAGAATTTTGCAAATCCTTCCGATGTATCATTCAGAAGGAGAAAAGCTTCTGCGTGAAGGTGGAGATGTAATTCAAACAGACAATTACAGTCTTGACCATTTATGTGAGATGGTGAAGGAAGTGGAAGGTATTGTTTTGAGAGCCCCTGCTCGAATTACTAAAGAAGTCATTGATGCAAATCCTCACTTAAAAGTCATTTCTGGTGCAGGAGTAGGGCTTGATAACATTGATGTGGATTACGCATCGCAAAAGGGGATCCCTATCCTTCATGCACCGTCTGTCAATAAAGTTTCGACTGCTGAACATGCAGTCATGCTTGTTATGGCACTGGCTAAGTCGGTTATCCCGCTTAATGAGAAGATGAGGCAAGGAGATTACAATTCACGAAATTATCTCATCCCTCAGGAACTGAAAGGCAAAAAAGCGGGTCTGATTGGCTTTGGCAATATTGCGCAGGAAGTCGCTAAACGTTTAAAGCTTGGCTTAGAAATGGATGTAACAGCCTGGGTGAGGGAATATAAACCTGATAAACATGGGCTGGCAGAGAAACTGGGCATTCGAATTCATACAAATATGAAAGAAGTGTTCGAAGAATCAGATTTTGTATCTCTGCATATTCCCTTAAATGAATCAACAAGGCATTCAATTGATCATAAACTGTTCTCGATCATGAAGCCCTCCGCTTATTTAATCAATACAGCCCGGGGTGCGGTTATAAATCAGCATGATCTATATGAAGCATTAAGAGATGGAAGAATCGCCGGCGCTGGATTGGATGTATTTGATCCTGAGCCTCCGTCCAAAGATCTTCCGCTTCTTTCATTGCCAAATGTGGTGCTTACACCGCATGTAGGCGGTACAACGGCTGAGTGCAATTTCATTACATCTGTTACCGTTGCCAAAAATGTAATTAAAGTACTTAATGGAAAGAGACCTGAATATATTGCGAATCCTGAAGTTTTAATTTCAAAAATTATAGAATAGGAGCCTTAGCATGAATCATTATTCAATCGCCCTGATTCCTGGTGATGGCATCGGAGTGGATGTTGTACGGGAAGGGAAGAAAGTGTTAGATGCGATATGCAATCTGCATGGCGGCTTCTCTTTAACTTATAAAGAGTTTGATTGGAGCTGTGAATATTACGCGAACCATGGCAAAATGATGCCGGAAGATGGCCTGGAACAATTGAAAGACTTTGATTCTATTTTCCTGGGAGCAGTCGGTTACCCGGGAGTGCCCGACCATGTATCGCTTTGGGGCTTATTGCTGCCGATCAGGCGTCACTTTGAACAATATATCAACCTGCGTCCGGTGAAGCTCTTAAAGGGCCTTGACTCTCCGTTAGCGGGAAAAACATCTGAACAGCTCGACTTCATTGTCATTAGAGAAAATAATGAAGGAGAATATTCCAGTATCGGAGGCAGGATGTACGAAGGAACAGATCTCGATATGGCGATGCAAACCAGTGTGTTTACGCGCAAGGGAGTAGAAAGGGTTCTGAGATATGCGTTTGATCTTGCTGATAAGAAAGGCAAAAAGAAGCATGTAACAGCAGCTACAAAGTCAAACGGCATAAACCACACGATGCCATTTTGGGACGAATATGTAGAACGGATTAATCATGAGTATCCACAAATTAAAAGCGATACTGTCCATATTGATGCGCTTGCAGCTTTTTTTATCAGCAAGCCAGAGACCATGGATGTTGTGGTTGCGTCCAATTTATTTGGTGATATTTTAACAGATCTGGGGGCAGCCATTGTGGGAGGCTTGGGCATTGCCCCTTCTGCCAATATCAATCCTGAAAAGAAATATCCATCGATGTTTGAACCTGTTCATGGTTCGGCACCGGATATAGCCGGTAAAGGAATAGCAAATCCGCTTGCATCTATCTGGTGTACAAGTATGATGCTTGATCACTTGGGCCAGAAAGAATCAGCAAAAGTCATAGTTGATGCCATGGAAGATGTTTTACAAGAAAAGGAAGTGCTGACTCCGGACCTGGGAGGTACAGCGACGACAGAGCAAGTTGGCGATTATATCTGCAAGAAATTGAAAGAGCGTCTAGCTTAGTCATGCACAAGGTATTTTAAAGTTAATGACAAAGAATGAAAAAAGCGGCAAAAATTATTTGCTGCTTTTTTGATTTAATAGTGAAACTATTTGGAGGAGAGGGCCGCATCTTCAGCATGCCCCGGTACCAGGGGATTCTTTGTTTCCTGCAGCCTTGCTGCAGATATGCCTGAGTTTTTTATCGCGAAAAATAACAGCATACAGTGATCAAACCTTGAGATATCCAGGCTGGTAAGTTCATTGATTTTTTCCATGCGGTATACAAGTGAGTTTCGATGGAGAAACAGCATTCGTGCAGTTTCGCTCATATTCATGTTGCATTTGCAATAAGCCATGAAGGTTTGAGCGAGGGTGCGAAAATTTACATGATTAATGAAAGCTTCCAATTTTTCCTTTAATCTCTCATTTACATATTGATTTAAGCCATTTCCCAACAGTTCAAATATAATGTTCCAATCATTATAGTAGAAAATTTTTGGAGAGCGGTTTGATTGTTTTCCAGCAGTTAATGCTTGTAAAGCTGCTTGATAGGAAACTTTTATTCCAAGCGCTCCTTTATTGGCGCTGCCGATGGAAATGTTCGCTGTACAATTCTTTTCTTTCTCTAAATAACGAAGTAATCTTTGAATCTTATGTTCTAATCTTTTGATAAAAAGGTCTTGGGGTTCATCTTTATTCATAACTTTAATCAGCAGAAATTGATCAAGTGTCAGAGGCGAAAGGATATCTTCTTTACTATCCATTAAATAATAACTTAGTATTTCGGAAAAATTATTTTGCAGAAAATGCCAGGAATACTTATCGCAGGTCTGTCCGTCTTTGGCTAAATGGCTGGAGTCCATGCCTATTTCGAACTCGATTAATAAGCAGATGCGGCTATGGTCCGGCT